>NZ_JBZUJV010000003.1:0-627558 GCF_058559815.1 Nocardioides sp. WJ219 | reverse complement strand
CCCCGGCCGCGCTGTCCGCGAAGATGTCGACGCTGGCACGGCACGGGACCAAGCCGGAGGTGCAACTTCGCCGCGAGCTGCACCGCCTCGGGATGAGGTTCCGGGTTCAGCTCAAGGTGCCGGGCAACCGACGACGCACCATCGACATCGCGTTCACCCGCGCCAGGTTGGCGGTGTACGTCGACGGGTGCTTCTGGCACGGCTGTCCCGATCACTACAACCACCCGCGAGCGAACGCAGAGTGGTGGGAGTGGAAGATCGGCAACAACCGCCGACGCGACCGTGACACCGATCGAGAGCTGGCCGAGGCGGGGTGGGCGGTGCTCCGGTTCTGGGAGCACGAGAACCCCACCAGTGCCGCCGCTCAGGTGGCGCGCCGCTACCGAGAGCTGATCGGCGGCACAGAGCTCGACGCAAGCGGGGTCTCCGCTACTTCCACTCCCGACGGGCCAGACGCAAGTCCGTCCGCGCCTTCGCCACGTTGAGCTGGTACTTGTGGCCACGCGCTGCGCCGGGGACACCTGGCGCTGACGGCGGCTGGCGACCCACAGCCGCGAGGAGCAGCTGGCCGGCCGCGACCGCGGCATCGAGCTCGACGGTGTTGCCTACCCAGAACGCCTCTACGTGGAGTGGTCGGAAGGCCGCCTTGCGCTGGCGGGAGACCCCGCTGTTGGAAGGCGCGACCGACTTGCCCTGGGCCGCCTTGAAGTCCCGGTGCCAATCGACGAAGGACCCGTCCTCGTCCATCACGGCCTCACCACCCAGGACGAGGAATCCGAGGCCCTGCTCCTCGATGCAGGCGCGCATCGCGACTCCGTCGTTGAGGATCATGGTCCCGCCCCCCTTGCTGACCCCACCGCTGATGGGGAGCACCCTCCGCTCGGTGTGGGCCTTGAGGTCCCAGACGTGGTTGAGCGCGTAGTCGAACGTGGTGTTCCCGTAGCGGGTACGTACCGGTGTGGCGTTCGGTGTGAAGCTCGATCCCAGCACCTCACGGCCGCGCGCCTCGTAGTACCAGCCCTGCCACTCGTTCTCGTTGGCACCGCGCACTCCGCTGACGCGTAGCCACTCGACGCACCGGCGGCCCTCCCACACCTCGGCGGACAGGCCGTCGTTCAGCGCGGCCGCCAGCGCAGCGCCCTCGTCCCGAGGTGTCGCCAGGAGGTCGGCCGCCGTCGTCCCGAGGCGGCCGAGACGCCGCTCAGCCCCGGCCAGGATGGTGTTGAGGCCTTCGAGGGAGATGGTCTCGCCCGTCGAGTAGCAGGTGTCCGTCCACACGACGTCGAGACGAGAGGCGATATCCCGTCCGAGCCGTGTCTTGCTGGAGCGATCGACGTCAGCCCCCGGTAGGAGCCGATCAGCCAGGTTGACGAGCACCGACTTGTGCTCCTTGCTGCCGGGTCCGAGCCACTCGTCGGGCGAGTCCGTCAGGCGGGCGATCCGGGTGACCGCCTCGATCTTCGACACCGCCGGCTCGAACGCCGACCACCCGGGCCCCTGGAGCCCGACGGGGACGTCACCACGCAACCTCTCCAACGCGCCGGCATGGAAGGCCTCCGTCGCGCCCTCGAGGAGGGCGTTCAGCCCGGCGAGGTTGACCTTGTGGCGCACGGTGTACGCGGCCGGTTCCCAAGCGACGTCAAGCGCGTGGGCGAGGTGCTGCCCCATCACGGCATTCGTCCGTACGACATCGACGTCGAGCCCCACTGCGTCGCGCAGGGCGACGAGGGCGCGCTTCTCGCCCCGTGACCGGTGCGGCGCCCCGGTCAGCGAGAAGATGCGGGCGATCGCCTCCCCGGGGGTCTGCGCAGGGAGGAACAGCTGTCGGTCGTGGTCGGACACGCGCACCGGGGTACTACACCAGTGATCGGCGCCCGGCGCTGCGACTTGGTCAGGTCGACCGCACCATTGCTTCGTCGGGATCGTCAGGCGACGCCAGCACCGAGGCGACGAGCCCAGGCGAAACGTGACGGATCTCCGCGGCGTGACGCTGGACGTACTCCCGGAAGACGTAGTAGGCAGCTCCGACGTTGACCCCGTTGCCCATCTGCTTGTACGACGCCGCGTCCCGTTGCGCCACGGCCCCGGCGCCACCGGCAGCCGGGTGCTTGAACTCGAAGTGCTCCGGCAGGCCTTGGAGCCGCGCTGCCTCGCGAGGGGTCAGGCGCCGGCGGTCCCCGAGGATCGACGTCTGCGTGATCGCGACCAGCGCCGGCACGTAGTCGGGCCGCTTGCAGCGGATGCCGGAGGGGCGGAAGTGCATGATCGTCTCCGCCAGGGGGCGGTGCTCACCGGCCTGCCACTCGAACTTCTGCCGCGAGGGCGGGAAGGACGAGATGATCGGCCAGTAGTCCTCGATGATGCCGGAGAACCGCTCGAACCACCGGCCGTTGTTGAGGAGGTGCGACACCTTCCACGCGGGCACCGTCCCGTGGCGGGCGGACTGGGCCTCGACGTACTCCCTAGCGCCGTCGAGCGTCTGGAAGTCGGCGTAGTGCTGCAGCCAGATGGGGAAGCCGGGCAGCCGCTCGCCGGGCTCCAGCATGCTGGCGACCTTGGTGAGCAGCTCGTCCCACGTGTCGACCCACTTCAGCTCCGAGCTCTCGAGCACGTAGCGCTCGGAGACGCTCTCGTCGGGCTCGAGCGGGAGGTCACGAGCCAGGTCCCACTGGTCCTTGCGCCACTCGCCCTCCAGCGCCTTCGGCGTGACGATCGGCGCGTCGTGCGCCTCCGGACGCTGGGCGGCCTCGGGTCCGACGTAGTGAGCCAGGATGAAGACCCGCTCCCGGGCCTGGGGACGACCGCCGAGCTCGCGCGGGATCAGGTGCGGGGAGAAGATCGCGGGTTCGTCAGCCGTGCGGTAGCCCAGCTGCCGCAACGTGGTGACGATGGTCCTGAACGTGGTGTCCCGGTGACGAGGCCCGGCGAGGTTCCGCACGTTCTCGAGGAGGACCACCGACGGGCGGGTCCGCTCGTCCTCGAGGATCCGGGCGATGTTCCAGAACAGCGTGCCCCGCGTCTCGGCCATGCCTCGCTGGAAGCCGGACTTGGAGAAGGGCTGGCAGGGAAACCCCGCCGCGAGCACGTCGGCGTGCGGGACCAGCACCTTTGGGTCGGTCAACGGGACGATGTCGTCGCTGACCTCGAACCGGTCGACGCCAGAAGGCAGCGGAGCACCGGACTCGCGGAGCGGGCGCAACCAGTTGTGGTCGTAGACGCGCGCCGCGTCGCGGTCGATCTCGCTGGCGAAGACCCACCTACCGCCCGCAGCGTGCAGCGCGGCGTGGAAACCGCCGATGCCGGCGAAGAGGTCGGAGAAGGAGAAGCCCTCGGTCGAGCTCATGTTCGAAGCCTACCGACTCTCGATCTGGGGGAAGTGATGGTCGTCGGGTGTGTCGCGACGGCAGCGGGCCCCGGGTGGGGCTCGCAGCCTCACGAGCTGGTCAGCTGCAGCCGCTGGTGCTGCCGCAGCCCTCGCAGACGTAGCAGGAGCCGGCGGGGCGCATCTTGGTGCCGCAGGTCATGCAGAGCGGGGAGTCGACGGCGGTGCCGGTGAGCTGCTCGAGGAGCTCGGCGCTGGTGTGGGCCTTGCCCTGGGTGACCTCGGCGGGCACCTGGCGCTGCTCGGCGCCGTGGGTGTCCTTGGTCTCGACGGTGTCGGTGGCCTCCGGGGCTTCGAGGCTCGTTCCTCGCACCTCAGCCGCCGCGGAGGAGAGCTCGACGCCGGACTCGATGAGCTCGGAGGCGTTGCCGGTCTCCTCGGGGGGCAGCTCGTAGGAGCCGGTCTCGAGGTGGCGCTGGCGCTCGTCGGCGGAGTAGATGCCGAGCATCGAGCGGGCGTCGAAGTCGAGGTAGTCGAGGGCGAGCCGGCGGAAGACGTAGTCCATCAGGGACTGGGCCATCCGGACGTCGGGGTCGTCGGTGAGGCCGGCGGGCTCGAAGCGGAGGTTGGTGAACTTCGAGACGTAGGTCTCGAGCGGGACGCCGTACTGCAGGCCGATCGAGACGGCGATGGAGAAGGCGTCCATCACGCCGGCAAGGGTGGAGCCCTGCTTGCCGAGCTTGAGGAAGACCTCGCCGAGCTCGCCGTCGTCATGGGCGCCGGAGGTCATGTAGCCCTCGGCACCGCCGACGGTGAACGACGTGGTGCGCGAGGCGCGGGACTTGGGGAGGCGCTTGCGGGTGGGGGCGTAGACGACCTTCTCGACGACCTTGGTCTCGACCGGGGTGGCCTCGACGGTGGCGTTGGAGTCGGTGCCCTTGTTGTCGCCCTTGCCGCCGGACAGCGGCTGGCCGACCTTGCAGTTGTCGCGGTAGACGGCGGTGGCCTTGAGGCCGAGCTTCCACGACTGCAGGTAGACGTCCTCGATCTCCTCGACCGTGGCGTTCTCGGGCAGGTTGACCGTCTTGGAGATCGCACCGGAGAGGAACGGCTGGCAGGCCGCCATCATCCGGACGTGGCCCATCGGCTTGAGCGAGCGGGCGCCCATCGCGGTGTCGAAGACCTCGTAGTGCTCGGTGCGCAGGCCGGGAGCGTCGATGACGTGGCCGTGCTCGGCGATGTAGGCGACGATCGCCTCGACCTGCTCGGGCTGGTAGCCCATCTTGCGCAGCGCGCGCGGGATGGTCTGGTTGACGATCTGCATCGAGCCGCCGCCGACGAGCTTCTTGAACTTCACCAGGGAGAAGTCGGGCTCGATGCCGGTGGTGTCGCAGTCCATCATGAAGCCGATGGTGCCGGTGGGGGCGAGCACCGAGGCCTGGGCGTTGCGGAAGCCGTTCTTCTTGCCGAGCTCGACGACGTCGGCCCAAGCCTGGGTGGCGACCTTGTGCACCTGGCTGTCGGCGATCGACATCGTGCGCACGGTGTCGTTGGCCGCCTGGTGCTTGCGCATCACGCGCTGGTGGGCCTCGGCGTTGCGGGCGTAGCCGGCGTAGGGGCCGACGATCGCGGCGAGCTCGGCGGAGCGCTTGTAGGAGGTGCCGGTCATCAGCGAGGTGATGGTCGCGGCCATCGCGCGGCCGCCGTCGGAGTCGTAGCCCAGGCCCATCGCCATCAGCAGCGCGCCGAGGTTGGCGTAGCCGATGCCGAGCTGGCGGTAGTCGCGGGTGGTCTGGCCGATCGACTCGGTCGGGAAGTCGGCGAAGCAGATCGAGATGTCCATCGCGGTGATGATGAACTCGACGGCCTTGGCGAACAGCGGCGCGTCGAAGGTGTCGTCGTCCTTGAGGAACTTCAGCAGGTTGAGCGAGGCGAGGTTGCACGAGGAGTTGTCGAGCGACATGTACTCCGAGCAGGGGTTGGACGCGGTGATCCGGCCGGTCTCGGGGTTGGTGTGCCAGTCGTTGATCGTGTCGTCGTACTGCAGGCCCGGGTCGGCGCAGGCCCAGGCGGCCTCGCTGATCTTGCGGAACAGGTCGCGGGCGTCGACGCGCTCGATCTCCTCGCCGTTCTTGCGGCCGCGGAGCGCGAAGTCGGTGCCGTCCTCGACGGCGCGCATGAACTCGTCGGAGACGCGGACCGAGTTGTTGGCGTTCTGGTACTGCACGGAGGTGATGTCGGCGCCGCCGAGGTCCATGTCGAAGCCGGCGTCGCGCAGGGCGCGGATCTTGTCCTCCTCCTTGGCCTTGGTCTCGACGAACTCGACGATGTCGGGGTGGTCGACGTCGAGGACGACCATCTTGGCCGCGCGGCGCGTGGCGCCGCCGGACTTGATGGTGCCGGCGGAGGCGTCGGCACCGCGCATGAAGGAGACCGGGCCGGAGGCGGTGCCGCCGGAGGACAGCAGCTCCTTGGAGGAGCGGATGCGGGAGAGGTTGAGGCCGGCGCCGGAGCCGCCCTTGAAGATGAACCCCTCCTCCTTGTACCAGTTGAGGATCGAGTCCATCGAGTCGTCGACGGAGAGGATGAAGCAGGCGGAGACCTGCTGCGGCGACTGGGTGCCGACGTTGAACCAGACGGGGCTGTTGAAGGAGAAGTACTGGTTGACCAGCAGCCAGGTCAGCTCGTGCTCGAAGACCTCGGCGTCGGCGGGCGCGGCGAAGTAGCCGTGGTCGAGCCCGGCCTTGGTGTAGGTCGTGACGATCCGGTCGATGAGCTGCTTCAGGCTCCGCTCGCGGGCGTCGGTGCCGACGGCGCCGCGGAAGTACTTGGTGGTCACGATGGTGGAGGCGTTGACCGACCAGGAGTCGGGGTACTCCACGCCGCGCTGCTCGAAGACGGTGTCGCCGGTCTTCCAGTTGGTCTGGACGACGTCGCGACGCTCCCAGGTGAGCTCGTCGTAGGGGTGGACGCCGGCGGTGCTGAAGACACGCTCGAGGGTCAGGCCCTGGCCAGGGGTGCTGTCGGACTTGCTGGCGGCACTGACGGTCTCGGTCATCTGCTGTCTCCTTGGGGTTCCCGGGGCGGGGGTGGTGGTGACGGTGTCCAGTGAAGCGGAGGCCACCGACAGTCCGGGGGGACGTCGGGGTGGCCGTGGGGGGATGGAGGTGGTGCGCCCGGCAGGCAGCTTCCCCACTGCCTGCCGGGCGGTCTGTGGTCAGCCCGTGGGGGCTGGGGCGGGGTCTCGAGACGGTCGCAGGGCGACCTCCTCGACCACCGCGGGGGTGGCGTCGGCGTGCATGTCGGCGATCTCCTTGATGAAGTCGTCGGCCGACTCGAAGGCGTGGTAGACGCTGGCGAAGCGCAGGTAGGCGACCTCGTCGAGGGCGCGGAGCGGGCCGAGGATGGCCAGCCCGACGTCGTGGGCCGGCACCTCGGCGGCACCGGTGAGGCGCAGCGCGTCCTCGACCTCCTGGCCGAGGCAGGCGAGCTGCGCGTCGGTCACGGGTCGGCCCTTGCAGGCCTTGCGGACGCCGGCGACCGCCTTGTCGCGGGTGAACGGCTCGGTGGCGCCGGAGCGCTTGAGCACGGTGAGCTGCATGAGCTCGACGGTGGTGAAGCGGCGCTCGCAGGACGAGCAGGTGCGGCGGCGACGGATCGAGGCACCGTCGTCGGCGACCCGCGAGTCGAGGACCCGGGTGTCGGTGCCGCGGCAGTAGGGGCAGTGCACGATGGGTCCTCCTCTCGGGCGCGCTCGGACAGACCCGTCCGGGCCTGTGGACAACGGTGCTCTACCTGGGGAGAACAACCGTTGCGATGTGGGTCTTCCGCACCTGGCTGTGAACTAGATGTGGATAACTACACCGTTGTAACTACTAGATGTGGTGTGAACCGTACGCGGCTGGCACCAGGTGCGCAACCCGTGGGGCGACATTGGTCCACAACGCCGGGTCCACCACGCGAACCCGCAGGTCAGGACGGGTGCGCGTCGGTCTGGACCGGCGCGTCGGAGCGTCGCCGCGGGGTCCGGTCAGGCCAGCGCGGCCAGCTCGCGCCACCAGGCGAGGCGGGTGGGGCGGCCGTCGTAGTCCTTGCGCCGGTTGGCGCCGCTCGTGCCGGGCAGCACGAAGACCTGGGACCCCCCGACGTACCAGTCCGCGGCACCGAGGGTGCGCGGCGGCCGACGCCCCAGCGCGCGCGCCGCCTCCTGCGCGGCGTCCTTGCTGGTGAACGCCAGCCAGTCCGGTCGCCAGGCCTCGACCTTGGCCACGAGCACGTCGACCTCCACCCAGTGCGGGTCCCAGTGCCGGGCCAGGTCGGTCAGTCCGAGCCCGAGGTCGACGACCAGGTGGTCCTCCTCGGGCCTCAGCCGCCGCGGCGAGAGCCCGGAGAGGTGCAGCGACTCCCAGAAGCTGTTGCCGGGCGTCTCGTAGTAATGGTCGCGCTCCTTCGTGCTAGCGGCGCCGGCCACCCCGCAGAAGACGACCCGCGGCTCGGGCGCGACGATGTCGGGCAGCAGCTGCACCTCCCCAGCCTGTCCCGAGCCCCCTGCGCGACCTCCACCCCACCAGGTGGCTCGCGGCACGGGGCACCGACCTGACGAACCGGGACGGGTGATCAGGGATGATGGGCGCGTGACCCAGGGCAGACGAGTCGGAGCGCGCTCCCAGCGCCGCTTCCGGCCCGAGCTGCTGGCCCTCGCGCTGGGGGTGACCGCCTCGGTCGTGGCCTGGGGCTACCTGGTGCTCGCGGCCATCGACTTCGGCACCACGGCCCGCGGGGGCGACTCCGCCGCCTGGTGGTTCCTGGCGCTCGCCGCGACCGGCGCCGTCGTCTGCCTGTTCCTGGCCCTGGTCCTGGTGGCGCGCATCAGCCGGGCCCTCGGGATCACCCGACCGGCGGCGCCGCGCAGCCCCAGCGCCGAGCCCGCCGCTCCCCCGCGCCCACCCGGCGGACGGCGCGCCGCGCGCTGAGATCCGCGAGACGATCTGGCCAAAGCACCTCCCCCGAGGCCGATTGTCCTTACCCTGGCTGCACGCACGACCCGAGGTAGGACCCGTGGCCACCAAGTACGACGTCCGCGTGACGGAGGCGACCGTCGCCGAGGACGGATTCCACACCGTCTGCACCTGCAGCTGCGGCTGGCAGGGCACCGCGCACGGCGACCGCGAGCCGCACGCCCTCGCCGAGGCCGCGCGCGAGCGGGTCGAGCACCTGCTGGCGGCGCACCCGCGGCAGGCGCCGTCCGGGTTCTTCCGTCCGCGCGCCGCCGCGCGCTACCGGCACCCGCGCTCGGTGAGCAGCGCGACGCAGCGCGACGGCCGCTGGGTCCGGTACGCCGCCTGCGCGTGCGGGTGGACCAACACCGTCCGCGCCGGGTCGCCCGACGGCGCCGCGCGGGTGGCGCGGGCCCGGCACGGCGCGCACGTGCAGCTGCAGACCGGACGGACGCCGTGGCGGGACTACGTCGTGATGCTCGCGGTCGTGCTGACCGTGGCGGCCGTGCTGGTCGCCATCGCCGTCGTCGCCGTCACCGCCGCCGGCGGCGAGCCGCGGGACGTCGTCGACCTCGGCGAGATCGGGTCGATGCTGTCGTAGGTCGGACCGGTGGTGTGGTCTCGAGACAGGCCGCTACGCGGCCTTCCTCGACCAGCGTGGGTGACGGCCGCGGCCGCGTCCTTCCTCGACCAGCGTGGGTGGCGACCGCTACGCGGCCGTCCTCGACCAGCGCTGCACGCCAAGACCGCCGGGCACAGGAGCCGTCTTCCCTCGGCTCCGCACCCGGCGGTCTCATTGGGGGTTCGCCCGCCGGGGTCGAGGCGGCGGACGAAGTCGGGGTGGGTCAGGCGGGGACGACCAGCTGCTGACCGGCGGCGAGGACCTTGGAGTCGAGGTCGTTGAGGTCGACGAGGTGGTCCATGGTGTCGCGCACGTCGCGACCCTCGGAGACGTCGGCGGCGATGTCCCACAGAGTGTCGCCGGGGGCGACGACGACCGTCTCGGTGGCCTCGGGCTCGGCGGTGGCCATGGAGCCACCGGCCAGTGCGACGGCGGCGGCGGCCAGGAGCAGGAGGGCGAGCACGAACACCACGAGACGTCCTCGGCGGGTGAGCCGGTAGTCGGGGACGTGGGTCCCGCGGACGGGGTGGGTGGCGGTGCTCATCAGGTGCCTCCTGGGGAAGTGGTGCGCTCTGCCCTGATGTCTAGTGGTGACCACCGACAGTCAGTGCCGTTCGAACACCTGAGCGAGACTAGATCACCTGTTCGAACGCGCGCAACCCCGGAGCGAACATTTGTTCTAACGCCGCAGGCGGCGCTTTCCCTGCCACTCGAACGCCGCCATCGCCGGTGCGGCCACCGACGGCGCGAGGCCGCCGGCGCGCATCACCGCACCCCGCCAGCCCGGCACCGTGCGCAGCACCCGCCGCGAACCCACCAGGCCCGCGACCGCCGTCGCGATCTCGTCGGTGGTCAGCATCCGACCGCCCGAGGCGACCAGCCGCTTGCCGGTGCCGTCGGCCATCTCCTCGACCATCGCGGTGGTGACGCCATCGGGGAGCACCGCGTGGACGCGCACCCCGGCCGGCGCCTCGATGGCGACCGAGCCGGTGATCGAGACGACCGCGGCCTTGGTGGCGGCGTACGCCGACAGCCCGGGCACCGGGCCGAGGCCCGACAGCGACGCCACGTTGACGACGTCGCCCGTCCCGCGGGGGCCGAACGCGTCGAGGGCGGCGCGCATCCCCCACAGCACGCCGAGCACGTTGACCTCCACCGTGCGCTGCACCTGGTCGTCGGTGAGGGTCACGAGGTCGCCCTCGTGGGCGACGCCGGCGTTGTTGACCCAGACCCCGAGCGGGGCGCGGGCCTGGGCGACCTCGGCCACCCGGCGGTGGGAGGCGGGGTCGCGCACGTCCTGCGGGATCCCGGTGGCGCCGATCTCGGCGGCGGTGGCGGCCACGCCGTCGGCGTCGACGTCGGTGACCACGACGTCGTGGCCGGCGGCGACGAGCTGCTCGGCGACCGCGCGGCCGATGCCGCGGGCCGCGCCGGTGACGACGGCGGAGGTGCGCTGGGAGGTCCTCATGGGTGGATCCTCCCAGGAACCGGGCGCGACACGCCGTTCGAACACCTGTTTGAAATCGTCGGGGATCGATGGGAACCTGACGCCATGCCCAGCCCTCGCGACACGACCCGTGACACCGCCCGCGCCAAGGTCTCCGAGCTGCCCGACGGCCCCGCCGACGCCACCGGGCTCACCCCGCGCCAGCAGCGCGTGCTGGCGCACATCAAGGACAGCATCGAGCACCGGGGCTACCCGCCGAGCATGCGCGAGATCGGCCAGGCCGTCGGCCTGACCAGCACCTCCAGCGTGGCCCACCAGCTGCGGGTGCTGGAGCAGAAGGGCTACCTCAAGCGCGACCCCAACCGGCCGCGCGCCCTCGAGGTGTTCCTGCCCGAGGTGATGGCGGCCCGCCGCTCGCTCGGCAGCGCCGAGGAGACGACGTACGACGAGACCGGCATCGGCGACGTCGCCGTCCCGCCGGTCAACGTGCCCCTGCTCGGCCGGATCGCCGCCGGTGGCCCGATCCTGGCCGAGGAGAACCTCGAGTCGGTCTTCCCGCTCCCCCAGCAGCTCGTCGGCGACGGGCAGCTGTTCCTGCTGCAGGTCTCGGGCGAGTCGATGATCGAGGCGGCGATCTGCGACGGCGACTACGTCGTGGTCCGGCAGGAGCAGACGGCGAACAACGGGGAGATCGTCGCCGCGATGATCGACGGCGAGGCCACGGTCAAGACGCTGCAGCGCAAGGACGGCCAGGTCTGGCTGCTCCCCCACAACCCCGCCTTCGACCCGATCGACGGCACCCACGCCTCGATCCTCGGCGTCGTCACCGCGGTGCTGCGCAAGGTCTGAGGCACGACGCCGGGACCGACCCACGGTGGGCCGAAGCGAGTCGTGGTTTCGAGACGGTTGCTAGCGCAACCTCCTCAACCACCGTCCTGGGCGACGGGGGCTTCGAGGCTCGCTGCGCTCGCACCTCAGCCGCCGTCGGTCGGGGTACGTCAGGTGAACAGACGGTCACGATGCGTCGATTGCCATGACCCGGGGGCGTCGGGGTCGTTGGGTAGTTCTGTGACGACACCCGCAGGAGTACGGCGACGTACCGTCCTGGCGACCGGCTCCGCCGGCGCCGCCCTGACCACCCTCGCTCCCGACGCCGCCGAGGCCGCTCCCGCCGGCGGGCGCTACTTCCGGCACGGGGTCGCCTCGGGCGACCCGCTGCCGAGCAAGGTGCTGATCTGGACCCGGGTCACCCCGACCGCGGCCAGCAGGCCGGGGTCGGGCAAGGGGCCCAAGGTGAAGGTGACCTGGGAGGTCTCGACCCGCAAGGACTTCCGCACGGTGCTGCGGCGCGGCACGTTCGCCACCGGACCGCACCGCGACCACACGGTCAAGCTCGACGTCGGCGGCCTCAAGCCCGCCACCTGGTACTACTACCGCTTCGGCTTCGGCGGAACCCGCAGCCGCACCGGTCGGATGCGCACCGCGCCGGCCCCGACGGCGACGCCGCGCAACCTCCGTTTCGGGGTCGTGTCCTGCGCCAACTGGCAGGCCGGGTTCTTCGCCGCCTACCGCGGCATCGCCGCGCGCGACGACCTGCACGCCGTCCTGCACCTGGGCGACTACCTCTACGAGTACGCGCCCGGCAAGTACGGCATGGGCCAGGGCGACGTCGACGTCCGCAAGCACGTGCCGGCCCGCGAGATGGTCTCGCTCGCCGACTACCGGCAGCGGCACGCGCAGTACAAGACCGACCCCGACCTGCAGGACGCGCACGCGAAGTACCCCTGGGTCATCACGTGGGACGACCACGAGGTCACCAACGACCAGTACGCCGGCGGCGCCGAGAACCACCAGCCCGGCGAGGGCGACTACCGGCGGCGCCGCGCCCGGGCGCACCGCGCGTACGACGAGTGGATGCCGGTGCGCATGGACGGGACGGCGTCGCTCGGCGACGGCACCCGCCTCTACCGCCGGCTCACCTTCGGCCGGCTCGCCGAGATCAGCATGCTCGACCTGCGGACCTACCGGTCCAAGCAGGTCGAGACCCCCGTGCCGAGCCCGGTGCCGGCCCCGTCGCCCGGCGTCAGCGACCCCGACCGCACCATCACCGGCGACGCGCAGATGCGCTGGCTCAAGCAGTCGCTCGGGCGTCGCGACCCGTTCTGGAAGGTGGTCGGCAACCCGGTGATGATCACGCCGGTCACCTTCGCCCAGCTGCCCGGCGACCTGATCGACCCGATCAACGACGTCACCGGGCTGCTGCCGTCGGACGGGCTGCCCTACAACGTCGACCAGTGGGACGGCTACACCGCCGACCGGCGCGAGGTGCTGCGCTTCATCAAGGACCACCACGTCCAGAACGCGCTGTTCGTCACCGGCGACATCCACTCCGGGTGGGCCGCCGAGGTGCCGTTCGACGCCGGTAGCTACCCACTCACCGGCAGCGGCGCGATCGAGTTCGTGTGCAGCTCGGTGACCTCGAACAACCTCAAGGACATCACCGGGACCCCGCCCCACACCACGAGCAGGGCGGTCGAGGCGACCATCCTGGCCAACAACCGGCACATCAAGTACCTCAACTTCGACGACCACGGGTTCTCCGTGCTCGACCTGACCGCCAAGCGGGCCCAGATGGACTGGTTCGTCATCGGTGACCGCGCCGACCGGAACACCCCGATCCGCTGGAGCCGGTCGTTCATCTCGATCGCCGCCTCCAACCGGGTCAAGGAGATCGACGTCCCGCTGCACCGCCAGGGGCGTGCCTGATGTGCGGCTGCGGTGACCGGCACGCGCCCGGTGAGCCCACGCCGTACGACGTGGGGCGGGGCGAGCTCGCGACCGGACGGCGCACCCTGCTCAAGGCCGGGGGCGGCGTCGCGTTCTCGACCGCCGCGCTGGCGGCCGGTCAGGCCAGCGCCGAGGCGGCCCGGGTCCGCAAGCGGGTCTACGTGCTCGTCGTCGACGGCTGCATGCCGGAGGAGATCAGCGGCGGCCAGACGCCGAACCTCTTCGACCTGATGCTGGCGGGGCGGCGGCACGCCCGCGCGCGCTCCCTGCCGATCATGGAGACGATCCCCAACCACGTGATGATGATGACCGGGGTGCGGCCCGACCGTTCCGGCGTCCCGGCCAACTCGATCTACGACCGCGGGGCCCGGGTGGTCCGCGACCTCGACCGGCCCCGCGACCTCAAGGCGCCGACCGTCATCTCCGCGCTCAACCGGCGCGGCCTGCGCACCGGCACGGTGCTGAGCAAGGAGTACCTCTACGGGATCTTCGGCACCCGCGCCACCGCGCGGTGGGAGCCGGCGCCGATCATCCCGGTCTCGGGCCACGCGCCCGACGAGTTCACCATCAACGCGGCGATGTCGATGGTCACCGACCTCGACCCGCACCTGATGTTCGTCAACCTCGGCGACATCGACCGCTACGGCCACACCGACTTCACCGGCTCGACGCTCGGGGTCAAGGCCCTGCGCCGGCTGGCGCTGCTCAAGACCGACGCCTACGTCGGCCGGTTCGTCGACCTGCTCAAGGCCGAGGGCAAGTGGCGCCACTCGATGGTGATCGTGCTGGCCGACCACTCGATGGACTGGTCGACGCTCAACCGCTACATCAGCCTCGCCGGGCCGCTCGACGAGGACCCGCTGCTGCGCGGCCGGGTCCAGATCGCCGACAACGGCGGGGCCGACCTCCTCTACTGGACCGGTCCGGGCAGCCGGAAGGAGGAGGCCGTCCGCCGGATGCTCCGGATCGCCGGGGCCCAGCCGGGTGTGCTCGCCGCGCACGACCGTCGCAAGCGGTCGCTGCGGCTCGGACCCGAGGCCGGCGACGTCGTCGTGTTCTGCCGCGCGGGGTGGCGCTTCAGCGACCCCAGCCCGACCAGCAACCCGATCCCGGGCAACCACGGCCACCCCGCCACGGTGCCGATCCCGTTCTTCCTCAGCGGCGGCCACCCGGCCGTGCCGAGGCGCTCGGCCTCGCCACTGGTGGCGCAGACGGTCGACGTCGCCCCCACCGTCGCGAAGTTCTTCGGCGTCAGCGGCCCGCGCGGCGGCTACGACGGACGCGCGCGGATCTGAGCCATCGGGCCCGTCCCGGTTACCGTGGGCGGGCTCACCAGCCCCCCACCCGTCCCGGAGCCCCGATGCCGTCCCGCCGTCCCACGTCCGCCCTCGCGCTGAGCGCGGTCGCCGCCCTCCTGGCCTCGCTGCTCACGGCGTACGCCGGCCCGGCCGGAGCGACGCCCGACGCGACGTCCACCGGTGCCGACGGCCCCGACAAGCGGCCGGCGGCCGGCGTCCGCGCCGAGCGGTCCGCCGACGCCGCGGTCCACCGCGCCGCGGAGATCGCCGACGGCGAGGTGACCGGCGACCTCACCATGGCGCTGCGCGAGGTCGCCAACACCCGCGCGGCCCTCACCGGCGAGGAGCGCACCGAGGCCGAGGCGCTGCTGCGCCGGCCCACCGACCCGGGCGGCGACGACGTCAGCCTCGACTACCAGGTCGGGGAGCGCAGGCCCAGGTGCTCCGCCGACATCTGCGTCCACTCCGTCGCGACGACGCGGGACGCCGCCACCCCGGCGTTCGTCCAGAAGACGCTGGCGACCCTGACCCGCATCCACGATGCCTACCTCGCCGCCGGCTACCGCGAGCCCCGCGCCGACAACGGCCGCGGCGGCGACAACCGGATCGACGTCTACCTCGGCGACACCGGCCGACAGGGCATCTACGGCTACTGCACCTCCGACCAGCCGGAGCCCGACCCCACGCCCAGCACCTTCGACCGGTGGGCCTACTGCACCCTCGACAACGACTTCGCCGAGTTCCCGTCGAACACGCCGCTGCAGAACCTGCAGGTCACCGCGGCCCACGAGTACTTCCACGCCACCCAGTACGCCTACGACCGCTACGAGGACGCCTGGCTCCTCGAGGCCACCGCCGCGTGGGTCGAGGACGAGATGTACGACGGGGTCGACGACAACCGGCAGTACCTCGCCGCCAGCCAGCTCCGGCAGCCGCGGGTCCCGCTCGACACGTTCAACAACCGCACCGGCTTCCACTACGGGACGTGGTCGTTCTTCCGCTTCCTGACCGAGAAGTTCCGCCAGCGCCAGGGGCGGTTGCCACGGCTGGTGCTCGACGTGTTCCGCAAGGCCGACGGCGCCCGTGGCGGCCCGGACCAGTACTCCTGGCGCGCCGTCGACACCGTGCTCAAGACCAAGCGCACCTCCGCGGCCAAGATGCTCGGCGCCTACGCCGTGGCCAACCGCCGACCGGCGAGCTCCTACGACGAGGGCCGCGCCAACCGCTACCCCCAGGCGCCGCTCGCGCGCCGCGCGACCCTCACGCCGGGCAAGCGGGTGCGGGTCGACGTCCGGCTCGACCACCTCACCACCGCGACCGCCCGGCTGACGCCGGCTCGGCTCGGCGCCGCCGGGTGGCGGCTGCGGCTGGCCCTCGACCTCGCCCCCCGGTTCCGCGGGTCCTCGGCCCTGGTCACGAGCGCCGCGAAGGGCGGCCGCGTCACCACCACCCGGGTCGCGCTCGACAAGCAGGGCAACGCCGTCAAGCGGGTGCCGTTCAGCTCGCGCCGGATCGCCTGGGTCGAGGTCACCCTGGTCAACGGCAGCGGCCGGTTCCGGTGCTTCACCCGCGGCGCCTACTCCTGCCAGGGCACGCCCCTCGACAACCGGCTGCCGATGGCACTCACCGCCACGGCGGTGCGCTGACGCTGCACCAGTGAGCCCGGGTCGACACCCGGCCAGGTGCGCACGCTGTGGTGGTTTCGAGACGGTTGCTAGCGCAACCTCCTCAACCACCGTCGGTCGGTGACCCACGCTGGTCGAGGAGGCCGATCACGGTCGTCTCGAGACCACTCCACGCTGGTCGAGCCGGGCGAGCGCCCGCGAGCCCGAGTCGAGACCCGGCGCGGTGCGCGCCCGCGGCTCGACCACCGTGTCTCGGGTCAGCCCGCGGCGAGGCGGGCCAGCGCCTTGCGCACCACCGCCGGGTCGGTGGTGGACCACATCGGCGGCAGGCTGGACTTGAGGAAGCTGCCGTAGCGGGCGGTGGCGAGCCGTGGGTCGAGGACGGCGACGACCCCGCGGTCAGCGGTGGTGCGGATCAGCCGGCCCGTGCCCTGGGCGAGCAGGAGCGCGGCGTGGGTGGCGGCGACCTGCATGAAGCCGTTGCCGCCGGCCTGGTCGGCGGCCTTCTGCCGGGCGCTCATCAGCGGGTCGTCGGGCCGCGGGAACGGGATCCGGTCGATGAGGACGAGCTGGCAGGTGTCGCCGGGCACGTCGAGGCCCTGCCAGAGGCTGAGCGTGCCGAAGAGGCAGGTGTGCGGGTCGCCGACGAACTGGGCGGCGAGCTCGGACAGCTGGGCCTCGCCCTGGGCGAGGGTGGTCAGGTGGGGCAGCCGCTCCCGGACCTCCGCGGCCGCGGCCTCGGCGGCCCGGCGGCTCGAGAACAGCCCGAGCGTGCGGCCCTCGGCGGCGTCGACCAGCTCGACGATCTCGTCGAGCACCGCCTTGACCAGGCCGTCGCGCCCCGGCGGCGGCAGGTGGCGGGCGACGTAGAGGATGGCCTGCTTGCCGTAGTCGAACGGCGACCCGACGTCGAGACCGCTCCACGGCAGCACCGTCTCGCTGCGCTCGCCGTCGCCGCGCTCGGTGGGCTTGAGCCCGACGCTGGTGGCCACGGCGTCGAAGTCGCCGCCGAGCATCAGGGTGGCCGAGGTCATCACCACCGTCTTGTCGGTGAGCAGCTTGTCGCGCATCGGCCCCCACACCTGCAGCGGCGCGACGTGGAGCCGCGGCGGGACCCGGTCGCCGCCCTCGGAGAGCCACAGGACGTCGGCCTGGGAGCCGGCCGCCATGCGCTCGGCGTTGACGAAGATCTCCTGCACCGACCCCTTGGCCTGGGTGAGCCCGGCATCGCCCTCGCCGTCCTTGTCGGCGCCCTTGGGGTAGGCCGACAGGCACGCGCGGGCAGCGTCGCGGACCAGCACCAGCGCGTCGGCGAGCTGCTGCGGCACCGAGTCGAAGCGGCCGGGGCGGGCCTCGGCCATCGCGTCGCGCAGCGCGTCGGCGGAGTCGGCGAGGTCGTCGGCCTCCATGCCCTCGACGTGCCGCTGGGAGCGCCGGGCCGCGCGCTCGACGTCGGCGGGGCTGAGCTCGTCGGTGGCCGCCTGGGTGACCCGCGCGACGAGCTCGTGGGCCTCGTCGACGACCGCGACGTCGTAGTCGGGGATCATCGGCACCCCCTCGATCGCGTCGATCGCCAGCAGCGAGTGGTTGGTGATCACCAGGTGGGAGCGGTGCGCCTTCTCGCGGGCCTGCTCGACGAAGCACTCCTGGCCGAAGGGGCACTTCGACGCGCCGAGGCAGTCGCGGTGCCCGACGCTGACCTGGCGCCACTCGCGGTCGGTGTGGCGCGGCGCGTTGTCGCGCTCGCCCGAACCGTCGTCGGTGGCCTCCCGCTCGGCCCACGCGCGCAGCTCGAGCACCTTGCCGGCCATCGAGCCCTGGGGTACGTCGACCAGCACGCCCTGGTCGTCGGGCACCCCCTCGCGGATCCGGTGCAGGCAGGCGTAGTTGGAGCGCCCCTTGAGCACGGCGTAGGAGGTGTCGACACCCGCGACGTCCTTGACGGCCTCGACGAGCCGGGGCAGGTCGCGCTCGACCAGCTGGTGCTGCAGGGCGAGGGTGGCGGTGGCGACCACGACCCGCTGGTCGTGCACGAGGGCGGGCACCAGGTAGGCCAGCGACTTGCCGGTGCCGGTGCCGGCCTGGACCAGCAGGTGCCGCTCGGAGGCGAGGGCCTCGCTGACGGCCTCGGCCATCTCGACCTGGCCTTCGCGCTCGCTGCCGCCGAGGGCGGTCACGGCGCGCTCGAGCACCTCTCTGACGGCGGGACGGTCGGGCACTGGTGCACCCTAACGACGGCCACGGACGGCCGTGCGGACGACTCGGTCGGTTGTGGACGGAGGCTCACCGCCGGTGCGGCCGGTTGGTGTCGGGGGTTGCCGTTGCCGCGCGATCGCGCGGGAACGACACATCCGGCGGCCCGAGATCTGCCGTTACCGTTCGATCGCGCGGGAACGACACATCCGGCGGTCCGAGAACTGCCGTTGCCGCGCGATCGCGCGGGAACGACACATCCGCCGGCCCGAGATCTGCCATTGCCGCGCGATCGCGCGGGAACGACACGTCCGGCCCCGATCAGTCGTCGTCGACCGAGAACGTCGGGCTGCCGTCGGCGCAGGAGGCCTCGATGCGCGTGCGGCCGTCGTCGTCCTCGAAGTCGACGCGCACCCGGCCGGGCCCGCCGTCCTCGACCTCGTACGCCGACCCCGACCGCGGGATCGCCCCGCGCAGCTCGGCGGCCGGTCCCGTGCAGGCGACGGTGAGGGTGCCGCGGCTGCCGGAGGTGGTGCGGACGACGGGTCGGGCGTCGGGAGCGGGACCGGTGGGCGGGGCGGTGGCGGAACTGGTCGGCGTCGACGTGCTCGGCGTCATCGTGCGCGACGGCGAGGGGCCCGGACCCGACCCGACGCGGGTCTCCGACGACGACACACCCTGGCCCGCGCGCGAGATCACCACCCACACGGTGCTGGCGACGACGGCGACGACCACGACCCAGACGACCGCCCAGGTCAGCGGGGTCCGCACGCGAGTCACCGTCCTCATGCTGCCAGGCGAGGTGGGGCGACGGGGCAGGCGTTACGGTTCCCGCCATGGCCGCGATCCTGGTGGTGGAGGACGACGAGGCGATCCGCCGCGGTCTCCACCGCGGGCTGCAGCAACGCGGCCACGCGGTCACCTCGGTCGGCACCGGCGTCGCCGCGGTGGAGGCGGTGCTCTCCGAGCACCCCGAGGTCGTGCTGCTCGACCTGGGCCTGCCCGACGTGCCGGGCCTGACCCTGATCGGGATGGTGCGCGCCGCGAGCGACGTCCCGATCATCGTGATCACCGCCCAGGACGACGACCCGACCATGGTCCGGGCGCTCGACGGCGGCGCCGACGACTACGTCGTCAAGCCGTTCGGCACCGACCAGGTCGACGCCCGGATCCGGGCGGTGCTGCGCCGCGCCGGGCGCGACACGACCCGCACCCCACCCGTCTCCGTCGGCGAGCTCGTCGTCCACGAGCGCTCGCGCACGGCCACCCTGGCCGGCGAGCCGCTCGACCTGGCGCGCAAGGAGTTCGACCTGCTGCACCTGCTCGCCGTCCGCGCCGGCGAGGTCGTCACCAAGCGCGAGCTGCTGACCGAGGTCTGGCAGCAGCCGTACGGCGGCAGCGACCGCACCGTCGACGTCCACCTCTCGCTGCTGCGGCGCAAGCTCGGCGAGTCGGCGGCCGAGCCGCGCTACCTGCACAGCGTGCGCGGGGTCGGCGTCAAGCTGGCGGCGCCCGACGGTCCCACCGACCCGCACTGACATGCGCCGGCGCATCTCGTGGCTGGTGGTGGCGACGACCTCGGCGGTCGTCGTCTCGTTCGTGGTGCCGCTGTGCCTGCTGGTGCGCACCCTCGCCGAGGACCGCGCGATGGCCGAGGCCGACCAGGAGGCGCGCACCATCGCGCTGCTGGTGGCGTCACTGCCGGCCGACCAGCTGGCCGACGTCGTGACCACCGACCCGGGCGCCCCGGCGACCCAGGTGCTGACGGCGTCGGGCACCGAGCTCGGCACCGGCCCGGCGATGGCCGGCGACGCAGAGGTGGCGCGCGCGGCGGGGGGCGAGGCGTTCTCGGTGGTCGACGACGACGGCGGACGCGTGGTGCTGCCGGTGGCCGGCCCCGACGGGACGGCCGTCGTCCGCGCCCGGGTCACCGGCGACGAGCTGCACGACGGCGTCACCGAGGCGTGGCTCGGGATCATCGGGCTGGGCGCGGTGCTGCTCCTCGCCGCACTCGCCGTCGCCGCCGGACTGGGGCGGAGGGTCAGCGAGCCGCTGCTGCACGTGGCCGACACCGCCCACCGGCTGCGGGCCGGCGACCTGGCCGCCCGCGCCGAGGTCACCGGCACCGGCGAGACCCAGGAGCTCGCCCAGGCCCTCAACGCGCTGGCCGAGCGCACCACCGAGCTGCTGGCCACCGAGCGCGCCGCCGTCGCCGACCTCTCCCACCGGTTGCGGACGCCGGTCACCGCCCTGCGCCTGGACGCCGAGGCCGTCGCCGACCCCGAGCAGGCCGGGCGGCTGCAGGACCACATCGTGGTGCTGCAGCGCACCATCGACGCGATCGTCATCGAGGCGCGCCGGCCGGTGCGCACCGACCTCGCCGCGGTCGGCGACGCCGCCGACGTCGTACGCCGCCGCCTGGACTTCTGGGCGCCGCTGGCCGCCGACCAGGATCGGCCCCTGACGGTGGACGTCGCGCCCGGACCGGCCCGGGTGGGGCTCGCCGACGACGACCTCGTCGACCTGGTCGACGTCCTGGTCGACAACGTCATCGCCCACACGCCCGAGGGCACCGCGCTGGAGGTCTCGCTCGAGGCCGGCAGCGAGGTGGTGCTCCGGGTCGGCGACGACGGGCCGGGGTTCGGGCAGCGGCGCGACCCCGACCGGGTGGGCACCACCGGTCTCGGCCTCGACCTCGCGGGGCGCACGGCGCGGTCGGTGGGCGGCGCGCTCAGCACCGGTACGACGTCCGGCGGCGGGGCCGAGGTCGTCGTCCGGCTGCCCCGGCTGGGATGAGCCGTCAGTCGCCACGGGTGCGGGTGCTCGTCCGGGTGTCGCGGGACCGGGTGTCGCGGGACCGGGTGCGCGTGTCGTCGTGGTCGTCGTCGTGGTCGTCGTCGTGGTCGTCGTCGGCCACCTCGGTGAGCTCGGGGGTGTCGTCGTCGCGCGCCGGCTGGTCCTCCCGGACCGGCGCGACGGGCGCCGGTGCGGGTGCCGGGGCCGGGGCCGGCGCGGCGGCCGAGGCCGGAGCCGGGAGCACGACGGTGCGCGTGCGGTCGGTGACGCACACGCCCCGCTCCAGCACGGCCGGGACGTCACAGGGCGCGAAGCGGGGCCCCGCGTGCCGGGGAGCCGGGTCGGCCGCGGGCGTCGCGCCGGACGCCGCGGCCGGCGCGGGTGCGGCGTCGTCCCCGCGGCCGGCGTCGTAGCCGACGAGCGCACCGGCCAGGCCGATCGCGAGGGCGGAGACGAGGACTCCGGTGGAGGCGATGTTCATGCGGGCCACGGTGCCGCGGACGACGTCAGGGGCGCCTCGCGGCGACGTCAACTCCACCTCAACCCGACCGGGGGCCGGAGTTGACGTCGGGTTGGGGCGCGCTCAGCACGGGCGCGGCGAGGCTGCCGCCATGACCTACGACGCCCGCACCCGCGACCGCCACCGGCTCGCCGTGGCGGCGACCACCGGGGTGGCCACCGTCGCCTCCCTGACCGTGACCGGCTTCCTCGCCGGCCGGCTGGCCCAGCAACCCGCCGCGGCCGAGGCGGAGCCCGCCCAGCAGCCGGCCGCCCAGCAGCGTCCCGCTGCTCGGCCGCAGCCCCGCCAGCCACGGCTGCGCGAGCGCCCGACGCGGGTGCGGGTCACCACGCGCTACGTCTCGGCCGAGGGCGGGGTGGTCGACCAGGACTCCGCCGGCGGCTCGACGCAGCCGGCACCGGCACCGGCGCCCGGCCCAGCCCCCGCACCGGCGCCCGCTCCTGCCCCCGCGCCCGAGCCGGCCCCGGCGCCCGCTCCGCCGCCGGCCCCGTCGTCGGGATCCTGACGTGCGCACCCACACGACGTTCGCCGCGCTCGGCACCACCGTCTTCGTGGCCGTACGCCGCCCCGCCGACCTCGAGCGCGCGGAGCGGGTCGCCCGCGAGGTGCTCACCGACGTCGACGAGACCTGCAGCCGGTTCCGGCCCGACTCCGACCTCAGCCGCGCCAACCGGCACCCCGGCACGTGGGTCGAGGTCGACCCCGTGCTGGTCGCGGCCGTCGACGTCGCCCTCGGCGCGGCCCGGGCCACCGATGGCCTGGTCGACCCCCTGCTCGGCCGCGCACTGGTCGCGCTCGGCTACGACCGCGACCTGGGCGAGGTCGTGCGCGCACCCGGGCCCGCCGCTGATCCCGTGCCGTCCCGGCCGGGCGCCTGGCGTGACCTGCGCATCTCTGACGGTGCCGTGCGGGTGCCCGACGGCACGGCCCTCGACCTCGGCGCCACCGGCAAGGCCTTCGCCGCCGACCTGGTGGCGACGGCGTACGAGGACCGGCTGGGCGGCTCGGCGCTGGTGAGCGTCGGCGGCGACCTGCGGGTCGCCGCACCCGACGGCGACCCGTGGCCGGTCGCCGTCTCCGAGCACCCCGGCGGTCCGGCGACCACCGTGCTGGTGGCGAGCGGGGGCCTGGCCACGTCGACGACGCGGGTGCGCCGCTGGACCTCCGGCGGCGTCGTGCGGCACCACCTGCTCGACCCGCGGACCGGGTTGCCGGCCGAGGGCCGCTGGCGCACCGCGACCGTCGCGGCCGCCACCTGCGTCGCCGCCAACACCGCGTCGACCGCGGTGCTGGTCGACCCCGCCCTGCTGCCAGCGCCCGCCCGGCTGGTCGACCGCACCGGCCACGTCCACGTCACCGGCGGCTGGCCCGCCGAGAGAAGCGCAGCATGACCGAGGGACCGCTGCTCTGGTACCTGAACCGCGCCACCGGCCTGACGCTGCTGGTGCTGCTCACCGCGACCGTCGTGCTCGGGGTGCTGTCGGTCGGTGGCCGGCCGGCCGGGCGGCTGCCGAGGTTCGTCACCCAGCACCTGCACCGCAACCTCGCACTGCTGGCCGTGGTCGCGCTCGTCGTGCACGTGGTGACGGCGGTGGTCGACACGTTCGTCGACATCCGCTGGTGGCACGCGTTCGTGCCGGTGGGGGCGTCGTACGAGCCGCTGTGGCTGTGGCTGGGCGCGCTGTCGCTCGACGTCCTGCTCGTGATGGTGGCGACCAGCCTGCTGCGCACCCGGCTCCCGCACCGCACCTGGCGGGTCGTCCACCAGGGCGCCTGGCTGTGCTGGCTGCTCGGCGTCGTCCACGGCATCGGGATCGGCACCGACGTCCGGGCCGGCGAGACCTGGGCCACCTGGACCACCGGCGTGTGCGTGCTCGCGGTCGTCGCCGCCGCGATCGTGCGGCTGACCCGCAGCGCCGAGGACGACGTCGAGCCGGCGTCGGCGCTGATCCGGAGCGGGTCGTGAGCTCCCCGTCGCCGGTCCCCTACCCGACCACCGTCACCGTGCGCCCGGGGCCGGCCCTGCTTGCCTGGCTCGACGACGGCCCGTCGCTCGCCGCGCACCGCGACCGGTACGGCGACCTGCCGCCGCTCGACGGCGCCGCCCTGCACGCCCTGACCGAGCACGCGCGGGTGCGCGGACGCGGCGGCGCCGGGTTCCCGTTCGCGACCAAGCTGGACGCCGTCCGCTCGCGCTCACGCCGGGTCGGGCCGGGTCGGCGACCGGTCGTGGTCGTCAACCTCAGCGAGGGCGAGCCGGCCTCCGCCAAGGACGGCGCCCTGGCCCAGCACCGCCCGCACCTCGTGCTCGACGGTGCCGCCGCGGCGGCCCGGGCGCTCGGCACCCGCGAGGTGCACGTCGTCCTGCCCGGCGAGCGCGCCCAGGTGGCGGCCGCGATGAGCGAGGCCGTGCGCGAGCGTCCCGACCGGCTCCGGATCACCACGCACGTGGCGGAGCCGCGGTTCGTGGCCGGGCAGGCCCGCGCCGTGCTCGAGCTGATCGGCGGCCGACCCGGCCTGCCCGTCACGGCGTGGAAGCCGGAGGCCCTCGACGGGCTCGACGGCCGGCCGACGCTGCTGTCCAACGCCGAGACCTGGGCCCACGTGGGGCTGCTCGCGCTCCGCGGGGCCGTCGCCTACCGCCGGCTGGGGACCGCCGACGAGCCCGGGACGACGCTGCTCACCGTCAACGAGCTCACCCGTCCCGGCCGGCCGCCGGAGGTGGTCGAGGTCGAGCACGGATCCCGGCTGCGCGACGTGCTGCCGGCCGCCGCGGTCGGCGCGCCGACGCTGGTCGGCGGGTTCCACGGCGCGTGGGCGACCTGGCCGACGCTCGCCAGCGCGCGCGTCTCGGCCTCGCGGCTGCGGGCGGTCGGGGTGCCGCTGGGCGCCGGGGTGCTCGTCGTACCCGGTCGGGACGCGTGCCCCCTGGCCCTCACCGTGCGGATCGTCGACCACCTGGCCGGGCAGAGCGCCCGCCGGTGCGGGCCGTGCTTCAACGGGCTGCCGGCGCTGGCGTCGGCCCTGCACCACGTGCTCGACGGTGGTGGGACCGCCGCGCGGGTGGCTGCGCTGACCCACCTGGTCGAGCGTCGGGGTGCCTGCGCCCACCCCGACGGCACGATCCGGCTGGTGCGGTCGCTGCTCAGCACGCTCGGTGGCGAGGTGCGGGCGCACGCGGCCGGCGCGTGCCTGCGCCGTCCGGTGGTGGCGGCATGAGCACCCGGCTGCGCGTCGACTGGCCGCACTGCCGGGCCCGCGGCCTGTGCCACGAGCTGCTGCCCGAGGTGGTCGACCTCGACGAGTGGGGCTACCCGCTGGTCCGCGGCGAGGTGCCCGACGCGCTGCGGTCGGACGCGGCCGAGGCCGTGCGGGCCTGCCCGCGGCTGGCGCTGCGGCTGGAGGGCTGAGCGGGGAGCATCCGGGCCACCTCGGCCGCGACGTCGTCGCCGAGCTGGCGGTGCCCGCGCCGCGAGGGGTGCAGGCCGCCGGGTGCGTAGTCGAGGTCGGCGTCGACCATCGAGAGGTACGTCGCGCCGAGCTCGGCCGAGACCCGCGCGAGGACGGCGTCGACCCGCGGCACCTCCTCGACGCGGTCGGGTGCGGGGGGCGGGCCGACGACGAGCACCGGGTGTCCGGCGAGCACGTCCAGCAGCCGCGCGAGCCCGAGGGCGATCGCGCCGTCGTCCTGCTGGTGGTCGTTGAGCCCGCCCTGCACCACCACGAGCGCGCCGGGTTGGCCGGCCACCGCCCGCGCCGCGCGGTCGGCGTACGAGACGGCCCCGCAGGGGCTCGCCCCGGCGCTGAACCCCGAACCCGAGAAGCCCTCGACGTGCACCCGTCCCGGCAGGCGCCGGGGCCACGCGTGGCGCGGGTCGGCGCCGGCGCCCACGGCGTAGGAGTCGCCGATCACCACGACGTCGGGCCCGCGGCCCGTGTCGTGGGCGCGCCGGGCCGCGGCGACCACGTGGGCACGCGTGCAGCCCGAGACCAGGCCGGGGTCGCCGGCGCGGTCGCCCCCGTCGCCGGCCCCGAGGGTGAAGGCGGGCAGCGCCGCGGCGAGCAGCAGCCCCGCCGCGGCGACGGCGGGGCGGTGGCGACGCGCGGAGCGGTGGCGGGCCCGAGCAGACCGACGCACCGCCGGACGGGTCAGCCGACCACGGCGTAGGCCTCGAGCTCGCCGGCGAGGTCGGCGTTGGCCCGCCCCCGCACGAGCGTGCCGTCGCCCGTGTGCTCCATCGAGTCGATCTCGCCGTGCTGGTGCAGCTTGTTGACCAGGTCGCCGCGCTCGTAGGGCAGCAGCGCGCTGAACTCCACGCCGGGACGCGGCAGCTCGCGCTCGACGGTCGCGAGCGCCTCGGCGATGCCCTCGCCGGTCTTGGCGCTGACCACGACCGAGCGCTGCTCGTGCTGGCGCAGCCGGGCGATCACCATCGGGTCGGCGGCGTCGGCCTTGTTGATCACGATCAGCTCGGGCACCTCGGCGGCGTCGACGTCGGCGAGCACCGCGCGCACGGCCGAGATCTGGCCCTCCGGGTCGGGGTGCGAGCCGTCGACGACGTGCAGGATCAGGTCGGCGTCGGCGACCTCCTCCAGCGTCGAGCGGAACGCCTCGATCAGCTGGTGCGGCAGGTGCCGGACGAAGCCGACCGTGTCGCTCATCGTGTAGACCCGGCCGTCGGACGTCGTGGTGCGGCGCGTCGTCGGGTCGAGGGTCGCGAACAGCGAGTCCTCCACCAGCACGCCGGCGTCGGTGAGCCGGTTGAGCAGCGAGGACTTGCCGGCGTTGGTGTAGCCGGCGATGGCGACCGAGGGGATCTGGTGGCGCCTGCGGTCGGCCCGCTTGGTGTCGCGGGTGCCCTTCATGTGCTTGAGCTCGCGGCGCAGCTTGGCGATCTTGTCGTTGATCCGACGCCGGTCGGTCTCGATCTTGGTCTCACCGGGACCACGACCACCGATGCCGCCGCCGTCGGCGCCGACGCGGCCACCGGCCTGGCGCGACAGGTTGCCACCCCAGCCGCGGAGCCGCTGCTTCATGTACTGCAGCTGCGCCAGCTCGACCTGTGCCTGGCCCTCGCGCGACTTGGCGTGCTGGGCGAAGATGTCGAGGATCAGCGCGGTGCGGTCGACGACCTTGACCCCGGTGCGGTCCTCGAGGTTGCGCAGCTGGCTCGGCGCGAGGTCGCCGTCGCAGATCACGGTGTCGGCACCGGTGGCCTGCACGATCTCGGCGAGGCCCTCCACCTTGCCGCGACCGATGTACGTCGCGGGGTCGGGCGTCTGCCGGCGCTGGTAGATCGCCTCGAGCACCTCCGAGCCGGCCGTCTCGGCGAGCAGCGCGAGCTCGGCCATCGAGTTCTCGGCGTCCTGCACGCTGCCGTCGGTCCAGACCCCGACGAGCACGACGCGCTCGAGCCGGAGCTGGCGGTACTCGACCTCGGTGATGTCCTCGAGCTCGGTGCGCAGCCCGGCGACCCGGCGGAGCTGGTGGCGCTCGGCCAGGTCCATCGCGCCGGTCGTCGGGTCGACGACCTCGGGGTCGGGCTCGCCGTCGTAGCCCGAGACGAAGTCGTCGTCCTCGGCCCAGTCGTCGGTCTCCTCGAGCTCGGCGTCGAGGGTGAAGTCGTGCGCTTGGTGAGTCATATGCCTCCAGGTTAGTTCCGGGGCAACACTCTGACGAGCGGCTTTCATCCGCGCACGGCTGGTCGAGCTCATCCATGCTTCCTACATGACGCCGCCGACACCCCCCGCCGTCCGGCTCCTGGGCCTCACCGGCGCGCCCGGCGTCGGCAAGACGACGTACGCCGCGGCGCTGGGCCTGCCGGTGGTGCCGATGGACGGCTTCCACTACGCCGACGTCGAGCTGGTCCGGCGCGGCCTGCTCGACCGCAAGGGCGCACCGGAGACCTTCGACGCCGAGGGGTACGCCGCCCTCCTCCGCCGGGTGGCCGCGCGCGAGGCCGACGTGGTGGCACCGGCGTTCGACCGGGTGCTGGAGCAGCCGCTGGCGGGCGCACTGCCCGTGCCGGCCACCGGGACCATCGTCACCGAGGGCAACTACCTGCTGCTCGACGAGCCGCGCTGGCACGCCGTACGGGAGCAGCTCGACGTCGTCTGGCACCTGCGCACCGACGACGACCTGCGCCGCGAGCGCCTCCTCGCCCGCCACGTCGAGTTCGGCAAGACCCTCGACGAGGCCCGGGCCTGGGTCGCCCGCGTCGACGACCCCCACGCCCGCCTCGTCGAGGCCGCGGCGGCCCGGGCCGACCTCGTCATCGACCTGACGGACCTGCCGGCGGGATAGTCCCGGACCGAATGGCCCCTGAGACGCGTCTTGAGGGGCCAGGAGGTCCGGGACCATCCCGATCCCAGCAGCCCATACGCAGCAACCGCGGATCCGCATCACTTGCGTATCCGCAGTTTGTGCGGCATAGTTCCCGTCATGAGTCCCGACCCCCGTGCCTACGCCGACGTCCGGCAGGCCCTCGACACCGCCGCCGGTCTCGAGCCCGACGAGGCACTCCCGCACCTGCGGGAGGCCGCAGAGCGGCTCGCCGGGCTGATCGACGAGTCGCTGGCCGAGGCCGTGGTCCACCAGCGGGCGTCGATCCGTGCCGCCGGGCAGAAGGCCGGGCTCTCGGAGAACGCCGTCGGCCCCCGGCTCGCCCGCACCTCCACCCTGGGCGCCTACGCCAACGACGACGGCCGGGTCACCGCGGCCGGCGTCGAGCGCGCCCGCTACGACGCCGAGACCGGCGCCCCTCCCCCGGCACCCAGGCCGACCACACCCGCACCGATGCGCTTCAAGGCGCGCCGCCCGACGAGAGGCAGCAGCACATGACCGACCAGACCCTCACCCACCTCTACTTCCTGCTCGACCGCAGCGGGTCGATGCAGTCCATCAAGTCCGACATCGAGGGCGGCTTCGCGGCGTTCGTCGACGAGCAGCGCGGCACCCCCGGCTCGTGCCGGGTCACGCTGGCGCAGTTCGACGACCAGTACGACGTGGTCTACGCCGGCCGCGACGTCGCCGACGTCCCGCCGCTGGTGCTCCAGCCGCGCAGCCGGACCGCGCTGCACGACGCGATCGGCCGGCTCGTCACCGACGCCGGCGCCGAGCTGGCCGCGCTGCCGGAGGAGCGACGCCCCGGCACCGTGATCGTCGCGATCATGACCGACGGGCTCGAGAACGCCAGCAAGGAGTGGACCGGCCCCGCCGTCAAGGCCCTCGTCGAGCAGCAGACCCAGCAGTGGGGCTGGCAGTTCATGTACATGGGCGCCGACCAGGACGCCGTCGAGGTCGGCACCGCCCTCGGCGTCCCGGCCGCCCAGTCGATGACCTACGGCCGCGGCAAGAGCCGCGAGGCGATGTCGAAGAAGAGCGAGAAGATCCGCCAGATGCGCGCTGCCCGGATGTCCGACGCCGCCGCGCCGATGCCGGCGTACACCGCCGAGGAGCGCGCCGACCTCGCCGACTGACCCCCGAATGACGGTGACCCGTCGCATCAATGCGACGGGTCACCGTTGATCTGGCGCTGACCCGTCGCAACGATGCGACGGGTCAGCGTCGGGGGGTCACTTGGGGGGCATCCGGATGCCGCCGTCGAGGCGGACGGTCTCGCCGTTCATGTAGGAGTTGGTGAGGCACTCGACGACCATGGAGGCCAGCTCGTCGCCGGTGCCGAGGCGCTTGGGGAAGAGCACGTTCTTGCCGAGGTTGGCCTTGAACTCCTCAGCCGCCTCGCCCTCGCCGTAGATCGGGGTGTCGATGAGGCCCGGGGCGACGGTGTTGAGCCGGATGCCGGACGCCGACAGGTCGCGCGCCACCGGGAGGGTCATCCCGACGACACCGCCCTTCGAGGCGGAGTACGACGCCTGGCCGATCTGGCCGTCGAAGGCCGCGACCGAGGCGAGGTTGACGATCGCGCCGCGGCAGCCGTCGACGTCGGGCTCGTTGCGGCTCATCACGGTGGCCGCCTGGCGGACGACGTCGAAGGTGCCGATCAGGTTGATGTGGATGACCCGGGTGAAGGCCTCCAGGTCGTGGGCCGACTCGATCTGGCCGTCGCGGCCGATCGTGCGCTGGGCCCAGCCGATGCCGGCGGAGCTGACCACCGCGCGCAGCGGTGCGATGTCGGCGGCGGCGGTGACCGCGCCGGTGATCTGCTCGGTCTTGGTGACGTCGACCCGGGCGAAGACGCCGCCGATCTCCTCGGCCAGGGCCTCGCCCTTGTCGGCCTGGAGGTCGGCGACCACGACGGTGCAGCCGAGGGCGGCGAGGCGGCGGGCGCTCGCGGCGCCGATGCCCGAGGCGCCGCCGGTGACGAGGGCAGAAGATCCGGTGAGGTCCATGACCCGGAGCATAATCACCGTGACACCGTCGCTGTCACGACCGGTGGGCCCGCCTCAGAGGTCGGTGGTGCCCCGCGCCACGATGACGGCCGGCCCGCTCATCAGCACCCGGCCCTCGCTCGTGCGGGAGATGGTGACGGTGCCGCCCGGCTGGTCGACCCGGTACGACGCCTCCCCGGCCGCCGGCATCGCAGCGACCGCCACGGCGCAGGCGCCGGTGCCGCACGCCTGCGTCTCGCCCGACCCGCGCTCGTGCACCCGCATCGCGAGGTGCGCGTCGCCGCGGCGTACGACGAACTCGACGTTGACGCCGTCGGGGTAGACCCCCGCGTCGTACGCCGGCGCCTCCAGCAGGCTGCCGGCCTCGGCGAGGTCGTCGACGAACGCCACCGCGTGCGGGTTGCCGACGTCGACGTGGGTCGCGACCCAGGTCCGGTCGCCGACCGCGACCTTGCTCTCGCCCAGCACCCGCGGGACGCCCATGTCGACGGTGACCTGGTCGCCGTCGAAGGTGATCGTCTTGACGCCGTCGCGGGTGTCGACCTCGAGCGGCGAGTGGTCGTCGACGAGCCCCTCCTCGGCGAGGTAGCGGGCGAAGACCCGGATGCCGTTGCCGCACATCTCGGCGACCGACCCGTCGGCGTTGCGGTAGTCCATGAACCAGCGGCCCTGGTCGCGGACGACCCGGAGCACGCCGTCGGCACCGATGCCGCCGCGGCGGTCGCACAGCGCGCGCACCCGCTCGGCGGCGAGGTCTCCGTGGACCGTGCCGTCGAGGTCGGGGAGCAGCACGAAGTCGTTGCGGGTGCCGTGGCCCTTGAGGAACGGGTAGCTCATCCGTAGAGCCCCCTCGCGTAGTTCTCGGGCCGGTAGTAGTCGTCGAGCTGCTCGACCGTCTGCCCGGTGGGCTCGACCGCCGCGGCGATGACGGCGCGGCGCGGGACGACGCCGGTGGGGTCCCAGGTCTCGGGCTCCCAGAGCCCCGAGCGCAGGAACGCCTTGGCGCAGTGGAAGAACACGTCGTCGATGTCGACCACCGCTGCCAGCACCGGCCGGTGGCCCTTGACCACCATCTCGTCGAAGAACGGCGCGTCGCTGACCAGCCGTGCCCGGCCGTTGACGCGCAGGGTGTCGCCCCGGCCCGGGATCACGAACGTCAGCCCGACGTGCGGGTTGGCCAGGATGTTGCGGTAGCCGTCGGCGCGACGGTTGCCCGGCCGCTCGGCGATCGCGATCGTCGTGTCGTCGAGGACGTGCACCAGCGTGCCGGCCGGGTCGCCCTTCGGCGAGGCGTCGCAGCTGCCGTCGGCACCGGCCGTCGCCATCACGCAGAACGGCGAGGCGGCCAGCCACTGCCGGTCGACCTCGAGCAGCGCGGGACGGCCCTTGTCCCGGGCACGCTGGTTCGGCTCACCGAGCAGCGCGACGAGCGCGGCGGCGTCGGCGACCTCGGTCCAGGCGGAGCGGTCGGTGGCGAGGGTCTCGGTCACCCGTCCACGGTACGCCGACCGGCCTCAGCCGGTGGGCCTGACCACCCGCGCCGACCCTCCCCCGCGACGCGTCGGCTCGGCGACCACGGTGAGCCTGCCGCCCGGCGAGATCTCGATCGCCGTGACCGCGCCGATCTCGGCCGCGCTGGTGAACGCGTCGCCGGCGGGCACGAGGTCGTGGCCGTAGGCCTCGAGCACCGCCTCGTAGCGCTCGAGGAACGCCGGCTCGGAGGTGACGGTGGGGGTGTTGCGCTGGGCGGCCCGCGGCGCAGCGACGGCGCGGGCGAGCGGCAGCCCGCGGTCGAGCCGCTGCAGGAGCACCTGGAGCACCGTGGTGATGATGGTGGACCCGCCGGGCGAGCCGACCGCGAGGAACGGCTTGCCGTCGCGCAGCACGATCGTCGGAGACATCGAGCTGCGCGGACGCTTGCCGGGCTGCAGCCGGTTGGGGTCGTCGGCGTCGTGGACGAGGCTGAAGTCGGTCAGCTCGTTGTTGAGCAGGAAACCGCGGCGGGGCACCACGATGCCGGACCCGCCGGTCTGCTCGATGGTCAGCGTGTAGGAGACCACGTTGCCCCAGCGGTCGGCGGTCGTGAGGTGGGTCGTCGAGACGTTCTCGTGGTCCTCCGGCGACGTCGGGCGGGTCGAGCCCCCGCAGACGCCGTCGTAGTCGTCGACGTCGCCGGCCGGCAGCGGCTTGGTGGCGGCGGTCTCGGGGTCGATGCCGCAGCCGCGCTCGTCGGCGAACCGCTGGTCGAGCAGCTCGCGGACCGGCACGTCGACGTAGCGGGCGTCGCCGACGTAGGCACCCCGGTCGGCGAAGGCCAGGGCACTGGCCTCGAGGTAGTGGTGGAGGAAGTTGCCGGCGGACATCGAGCGCAGGTCGCGGCGCTCGAGGATGTTGAGCGCCTCACCCACGGTCGTGCCCCCGCTGGACGACGGGCGCATGCCGACCACCTCGAGGCCCCGGTAGCGGGTGCGGGTGGGGGCCTGCACCGAGACCCGGTAGCGGCGGAAGTCGTCGGGGCGGAGGTAGCCGCGCGGCACCGGCAGGTCGGTGCCGCGCACGGTGGGTGGGCGGCGGACGGTCGCGGAGATCTGGCGCGGGAGCGCGCCCTCGGCGAACAGCCGTGGGTTGCGGCCGAGGGCGCGGTAGGTGCGGGCGAGGTCGGGGTTGCGGAAGCGGGTGCCGACGCGCGGCAGGCCGCCACGCAGGAACAGCCGCTTGGTGCTGGTGAACGCCGCGAACCGCTCGCGGTTGTCGTCGGTCTGGGAGCGGAACGTCTTGTCGACGACGAAGCCGCGCTCGGCCAGGCGCGCGCTGGGCTCGAGCACCTGCGCCAGCGAGCGGGTGCCCCAGCGGCGCAGCGCGGCGCGCCAGGTGGCGGGCGTGCCGGGCACCCCGACCGACACGCCGCTCGTGACGAGGTCGGGGGTGAAGGGGTAGGGCTCGCCGGTGGCCGGGTCGAGGAACGCGTCGCGCGGGATCGCCCGGGGCGCGGTCTCGCGACCGTCGACGGTGCGGACGCGTCCGGTGCGGGCCTGGTAGAGGACGAAGTAGCCGCCCCCGCCGACGCCGGCGCTGTAGGGCTCGGTGACGCCGAGCGCGGCCGCGGTGGCGACGGCCGCGTCGACGGCGTTGCCGCCGCGGCGCAGGACCTGCAGGCCGATGCGCGACGCGTCGGCGTCGACCGAGGTGACCCCGCCACCGCGGCCGACCGCGACCGCGCGCTTGGCCGGCGGCGGGACGCGCTCGGCGCTCACGGCAGCGGACGCCGCTGCCGGCGGCGACCCGGGCGACCCGGGCGACCCGCCGGGGCCGGCCGCGTCGACGGCGGTCGTGCCGGCGGCGGTCAGGGCCACGACCGGGGCCAGGACGAGGGTGGACAGGACGGTGGGGCGACGACGCATGGATCCTCCCGAGATCGGACGCTCCGTGCAGCCTGCCACGAGGGACCGACAGCCGCGAGCACGCGCGAGTGACGGACGGGCAGCGGGGAGGGTGCCGGGACATGACGACCGGGTGACCCCTGGACCAACGCGCCCCGGCAGGACAAGGTGTGGACACCGGGCTACCCGCCCGGTGCCCATCGGGCCTTCTCGGGCTCTCGGAACTCTCGGAGGAACACTCGTGCGAGCATCACGAGGTCGCGCGGCCATCGCCGTCGCCACCGTCATCGCAGCCAGCGCCGCGGCCACCCTCACGGCCAGCACCACCGCCACCTCAGCCCCCCCGACGGGCGACCGCGCCACCTCGGCCGTGCCGCCGAAGCCGCCCCTCGGCAACGACAGCACCAAGCTGCAGCGCGCCGTCCGGACGCCGGCGATCATGTCCCACCTGCGCCAGCTCCAGGTCGTCGCCGACCGCTACGGCGACCGCGCGGCCGGCCAGGAGGGCTACGCCGCCTCGTCGCGGTACGTCGAGCACGTGCTGCGCGAGGCCGGCTACCAGCCACGCCGCCAGTACTTCCCGTTCACCTACACCCGCGTGCTGGCCAACACCGTCACCGTCGACGGCGACGAGATCCGCAACGTCGTGCTGACCGGGTCGCCGAGCACCCCCGAGGGCGGGGTCACCGCTGAGCTGGTCGCACCCGCCGGCCTCGGCTGCGCCGCCGCCGACTGGGCGGGCATCGACGCCACCGGCAAGATCGCCCTCGTCAACCGCGGCTCCTGCACGTTCGCGGAGAAGTCCAAGGCCGCCGGCGCCGCGGGCGCGGTCGCGATGGTGCTGTGGAACAACGCCGCGTCGCCGTTCACCGGAGGCACCCTGGGTGAGGACCTCACCGGCGTCGTCCCGACCACCGGTATCGACCAGGCCGACGGCCAGGCGCTGGTGGCCGAGCTCGCCGAGGGCCCGGTCACCGCGACCGTCGACCTGCGCGTGCTGGTCGAGCAGCGCCGCACCTGGAACGTGATCACCGAGACCCGCCGCGGCCGCGCCGACAACGTCGTCATGCTCGGCGGCCACCTCGACGGCGTCCAGGACGGGGCCGGCATCAACGACAACGGCTCCGGCAGCGCGACGCTCCTCGAGATCGCCGTGCAGCTGAAGAAGCAGGAGAAGCGGCTCAACAACCGGGTCCGCTTCGCCTGGTGGGGCGCGGAGGAGGTGGGGCTCGTCGGCTCCACGGCGTACGTCAACGACCTGGTGACCAACCGTCCCGCCGCGCTCGACGACATCGCCGTCTACCTCAACTTCGACATGGTCGGCTCGCCCAACTACCGGGTCGGGGTCTACGACGCCGACGAGTCGGGCGAGGCGGCCAGCGCCCCGGTGCCGGCCGGGTCGATCGAGACCGAGCGCGCGATCCGGCGCTACTTCCGGGCGATCCGGCAGCCGGTCGTCGACACGGCGTTCTCCGGACGCTCCGACTACCAGGCGTTCATCGTCAACGGCGTGGCCTCGGGCGGGCTGTTCAGCGGCGCCGACGGCATCAAGACCGAGCGCGAGGTCGAGCTCTTCGGCGGCACGGCCGGGATCCAGTACGACCCGAACTACCACACGCCGCGCGACGACCTGGACAACGTCAGCCGCCGCTCGGTCGACATCTTCTCCAACGCGATCGCGCACCTGACGATGAGCCTGGGTCGCAGCACCCGCACCATCGACGTGCCGAGCGGACGCCCGGCGGCCAAGCGGCTGGTGGAGCAGGAGCACCACCACCACGACGCGGTGCGCTGACCCCTCGGGCCACCGAACCGCAGCGACGCCCGGACGGCGTCCGCCTCCCCGATCAGTGGGAGGCGGGCGCCGTCTGCTCGTCGGCGGCGCTCTCGGACGCCGGCAGTCGGCCCGGCATCACGAACGCCAGCGCCAGCACCACGACGCCGAGGGCCGCACCGACCCCGAAGCCCCAGCGCATGCCGCCCACCAGGGCGTGCAGCGGGTCGGCGCCGCCCTCGGCCTGCGCGGTCGAGCGCGCGGTGAGCACCGCGATCACGATCGCCGTGCCGGCGGCGGCCGCCACCTGCTGCAGGGCCCCGAGGGTGGAGCTGCCGTGGGAGTACAGGTGCGGCGGCAGTGCGCCGAGGCTGAGGGTGAACACCGGCGTGAAGACCAGCGCCAGCGAGACCATCAGCAGGACGTGCACCGGCAGCACCAGCCACACCGACTGCTCGACCGAGACCTGGGTGAACAGCACCAGCGCCACCAGGATGCCGATCGAGCCGGGCACCAGCAGCGGGCGGCCGCCGACCTTGTCGTAGATGCGCCCCACCCGCGGGCCGAGCAGGCCCATGGCCAGGCCGCCCGGCATCATCATCAGGCCCGACTCGAGCTCGTCGAGGCCGTGCACGTCCTGGAGGTAGAAGGGCAGCAGGATCATCGAGCCGAGCATCGCCATGAACGCCACCGACATCAGCAGCAGCCCGATGGTGAAGGTGCGGTGCCGCAGGGTGCGCAGGTCGAGCAGGGGGGTGCCGGTGCGCTGCAGCGAGAGCTGGCGCAGCACGAACGCCGCGATCGCGGCGACGCCCACGGCGAGGGTGAGCCACGCGGTCGCCGTGGCGCCGTCCTCGCCGCCGAGCTCGGAGAGGCCGTAGACCAGCGGGCCGAAGCCGAGCGCGGAGAGTGCGACGCTGAGCCAGTCGACGGTCCCGGGACGGGTCTCGCCGACGTCGGTCAGCCGGCGCAGCCCGACCACCGCGATCGCGACCGAGACCGGCAGCACCAGCAGGAACATCCAGCGCCACGACGCGACCTCGAGGATCACGCCCGAGACGGTGGGACCGAGCGCGGGGGCGACCGACATGGCCAGGGTGACGTTGCCCATCACCCGGCCGCGGTCCTGCTCGGCCACGACCGACATCAGGGTGGTCATCAGCAGCGGCATCATGATCGCGGTGCCGGAGGCCTGGACGATCCGAGCCGCGAGCAGCACCTCGAACGTCGGGGCGAGCCCGGCGAGCAGGGTGCCGGTGGCGAAGACCGCCATCGCGGAGCCGAAGGCCTGGCGGGTGGTCACCCGCTGCAGGAACCAGCCGGTGATCGGGATGACCACCGCCATCGTCAGCATGAACGCGCTCGTCAGCCACTGGGCCGTGGACTTGCTGACCTCGAGCTCGACGGTCAGGCGCGGGATGGCGTTGATCATGATCGTCTCGTTGAGGATCACGATGAAGGTGGCGGCCACGAGCCAGCGCAGCACGCCGTAGTCGGCGGCGGTGGTCGTCGTGGGCGCCACCGGCTTGGAGGCGTCGGGCGGCGTCGTCATGGTGGGTCAGACCCTTTCAGGGTGGCGGACTCATCGGCACGTGGTTTTCGTGGGGCGGGTGGTCGCGCGACCGCCACCAACCGTGCGCGGGGGTCGGCTATTCCCAGCTCCCCGGGCCGACGACGTCGTACGTCGCCACCAGGAACGCGCCGTTGCGACCGCTCTCGCGCAGCCTCAGGTCGAAGCGGCGCGGGAAGATCGGCCGGCCGGCGCCCAGGGTGACCGGGGCGATCGAGACGACCGCGTCGTCGAGCATGCCGGCCTCGGCGAAGTCGGCCGCGAGCGCGCCGCCGCCGACCATCCACACGTCCTTGTCGCCCGCGGCCTCCTCGATCGCGGCACGGTGCTCGGCAGGCGTGCCGGAGACGAACCGGATGCCGTCGCCCAGGGGCTCCAGCGTGCGGTGGGTGAAGACGAAGCACGGGATGTCGTAGGCCCACGGCTCGCCCTCGGCGGCCATGTGGTCGCCGATCCAGGTGTACGTCGTCGCGCCCATCACCATGGCGCCGATGCCCGGCATGAACGCGTCCATGCTGCCCGGCGCGTCGGGGGCGTCGTCGAGGTCCTGGACGAAGAGCCAGGCAAGGGAGTCGTGCTCGTCGGCGAGGAAGCCGTCGAGGCTGGTGGCGGTGTAGTAGCGGTAGCGGGTCACGGGACGGGGTCCTCCTGCGGGTCGGTGCGGCTGCGGAGCCAGGTGATGGGGTCGCCGTCGTCGGCGGGGTGGCCGCCGGCGCGCAGCATCAGCCGCACCAGCTGACGACGGTGGGCCGAGTAGGTCAGCACGTGGGCGAGCACGCTGCTGAGCACGAAGCTCTCCGGCGGGTCGCACAGCGCGTCGACGAGGACGTCGTCCCAGGCACCGCGGCGGTCGACGTCGCGCCAGGCCGCCCGCCACCGCGGGGCGACGTCGTCGTGGCGGGCCACGAGGGCGGCGAGGTCGTCACCGCCGCGACCGGGGAGGTCGTCGCCGTCGATGGCGGCCAGCCAGACCTCCTTGCTCCACACCAGGTGGTCGAGGACCGCCGCCACCGACCCCTCCTCGCCGTCCCAGGCGAGCACCTGGTGGGCGGGCAGCCGCTCGCGGCGGTAGGCCTCCTCGGACAGGGACTTCGCCTCGTCGAGCAGGGCGCGGGTGTCGTCGAGGTCGTGGGCGACCATCAGCTCGGTGACCGGGTTCATCGGTTGCTCCGTGGTGTGCACCCACAGCGAGGTGGGCGGGTGGAAGTGGATGCCGTTGGGCGCCGGGAGCCAGGTGTCGCGGCGCTGCGTCGCCGCCGTCTCGCTCGGCGGGTGGCCGTAGGCGCGGGCGAAGGCCCGGGCGAACCCCTCGACCGACTCGTAGCCGGCGGCGAAGGCCGCGTCGGTGACGCTGCTCCCCCGCTGCAGCTGCCACGCCGCCCGCTCCAGCATCACCCGCCGCCGCATCGCCACCGGCGGCTCCCCCGCCCCCCGCCGCAGCTGGCGGCTGAAGTGGAACGGCGAGGCGTAGGCGCGGCCCGCCATCGCCTCGAGGTCGGTGCTGTCCTCGTCGAGCACGGCGTCGAGGAGCTCACGCAGGCGGTCGCGGCCCGGGGTGGTCATGACGTCCATCGTGCCGTCGTACGGCGTGGGTGTGCCCGACCGTTCTTGCTGCACCCGGCGGGGATACTCCGTGACGTCATCGACGTCGTACGGGCGCCAGGACGTTGATGACGTCACGAACTATCCCGCGGCCGGCGTCAACCGACCCTTGACGGACATGCCCCCGTCAAGGCACCGTTGACGCATGGTCCACCTCTCGCTCGAGCAGCTCGTCCAGCAGATCGACACCGCGACGCCGGGTGAGGACGCGTTGCGGCGGCTGTCGCTCGCCGCGCTGGGGTCGGAGGAGCTGACCGCCACGGCCGACGACCTGGTCGGCCACTACGTCGCCCGGGCTCGGGAGGGCGGGGCGTCGTGGGCCGACATCGGCTCGGCGCTCGGGGTGACCAAGCAGGCCGCCCAGCAGCGCGCCCAGCAGCGCGAGGCCGGCCGCTCCTACGACATCGATGACCTCGCCGGACTCGACGACGACGCCCGCGGAGCCCTGGAGCGCGCGCGCACGGAGGCGATGGCGCAGTGGCACCACTACGTCGGCACCGAGCACGTCCTGGTCGGGGTGCTGCGCACCAGCGCGCCCCTGGCCGAGGCGCTGGGGGTCGCCGCCGACGACGCACTCGAGACGGCGCTGGCGATGGTGGGCCGCGGCGAGGTCGAGGTCACCCGCCCCCCGCTGCTCACCGCCCGCTGCCGCAAGACCGTCGACCTGGCCGCGGCGGCGGCCACCGAGCTCGGACACGACCTCGTCACCCCGGCCGACCTCCTGCGCGGCATGGTGCGCGAGGGACGGGGCATCGCCGCGCGGGTGCTCGACCAGCGCGGCGGCGGGGTCGGCCGGGTGCGGTCGGTGCTAGCCGACGTCGACGGCTGACACCGCGGCCAGGGCCCGCTCCACCCGGTCGTCGGCGTCGTACGGCACCCAGACGATGCGCGGGTCCTTGCTCCACCACCCCATCTGCCGCCGGGCGAACCTCCGGGTCGCCGCGACGGTCCGCTCGCGCGCCTCGTCGAGGGACAGCTCGCCGGCGAGGTGGGCGACGACCTGCTGGTAGCCGATCGCGCGGGAGGCCGTGCGCCCCTCGGCCAGCCCCTGGCCGAGCAGTCGCTCGACCTCGGCGACCAGCCCGGCGTCGTACATGTGGGCGACGCGGTCGGCGATCCGCGCGTCGAGGGTGGGCCGGTCGATCTCGACGCCCACCTGCACCGTGCGCGGGTCGGCGTAGGTCAGCTGCGGCAGCGACGCCGAGTAGGCGCGGCCGGTGATCTCGACGACCTCCAGCGCCCGCACCACCCGGCGGCCGTTGTCGGGCAGGATCCGCGCGGCCGCCTCCGGGTCGACCTCGACCAGCCGGCGGTGCAGCGCCGCCGGACCCACCTCGGCGAGCTCGGCCTCCCAGCGGGCCCGCACGACGTCGTCGGTGCCGGGGAACTCGAACCGGTCGAGGATCGCCCGGGTGTAGAGCGCCGAACCGCCCACCAGCACGGGCGTCGTACGCCGCGCCCGCAGGTCGGCGACCACCGCGCGCGCCCAGCCCTGGAACTGGGCGACGGTCGCGGGCTCGCGCACCGACAGCAGGTCGAGCAGGTGGTGCGGGATGCCACGCCGCTCGGCGGGTGGGAGCTTGGCGGTACCGACGTCCATGCCGCGGTAGACCTGCATCGCGTCGGTGTTGACCACCTCGCCGCCGAGCCGCTCGGCGACATCGAGGGAGAGCCCGGTCTTGCCCGCCGCGGTGGGTCCGACGACCGCGACGATCGGGGGCTGCGCCATGTCAGTAGTGTGACGACGTCCCACCATCGACACCGAGGAGGACCCGATGACGCAGCCCGTTCCCGAGGAGAACAACGAGGCCTACGACGTCGACGAGGCCCCGCCCGGCGAGCACGTGAGCGAGGCGCCCGGCCCGGCCGACGGACACTCCGACGAGGAGCGGCTGCAGGAGGAGAACGCCGGGACCACGCTCGACCAGCCGTCGATCGACTCCTAGTGGCCGACGCCGACACCGGCCCCACGACCGAGGGCTACACCGAGTCGTACGCCGCCGAGCACGGCCGCTTCGTCGTGGTGCCGGCGGCATACGTGTTCCTGCTCCGTGCCGGTGCGGACGGACGGCGCGAGGTGCTGCTCCAGCTGCGCCGGGGCACCGGCTACATGGACGACCACTGGGCGGCCGCGGCGGCGGGGCACGTCGAGCGCGGCGAGACGGCGTACGACGCGGCGCACCGAGAGGCGCTGGAGGAGGTCGGCGTCTCGGGGCTCGACCTGGAGTTCGTGACCGCCATGCAGCGCACCCGGCGCGACCGGGCGATCGACGAGCGCATCGACTTCTTCTTCACCGCCCGCTCCTGGTCGGGCGAGCCGCGCATCATCGAGCCGACCAAGTGCGCCGACCTGCGGTGGTTCGCCCTCGACGACCTGCCCGACCCCGTCGTGCCGCACGAACGGGTGGTGCTGGAGGGTCTGCGCAACGGAAGCATCGAGCCCTGCAGCACCTTCGGATTCTGACCGCCACCAGCACGCTCACAAGCACGGAGGACTTCATGCCGGACCCCGACCTGGGCCCCAAGCCCGACGCCGAGATCGAGCCCGGCGAGCCCGCCCCGGGCGGCGTCGACTCCGTCCCCCACGCCGACGGGGTCGACGGCGAGGACGCCGAGGCCGACCCGACGCCGCGCGACCTCGACCCCGACGACAACCCCGAGACCGGCGAGATCCCGCTGGATATCAAGCAGGGCGAGGACACCTCCACCGAGGCGACCCGCGGAGGGCGGCGAGGGCGACAGCTACGAGGGCACCGAGCAGAGCGAGGTGGAGACCGAGTGAACGGCCAGCCCGACGACGCGCACGAGGAGATGACCGCGCACGCCAGCACCGAGACGCCCGGCGACGCGGACACCTACGACCTGACCGACTCCGACATCGACACCGCCGGCGGCATGGGCGTCAGCTCCGAGCGGGAGGGGCCGACCGGTCCGGGCCAGCACGGCACGACCGGCGTCCGCGACGTCGGCCCGGCCGACCGCGACCCCGCCGCCGACGTACCGCCGGAGCAGTCGGCCGGCGGTCACGAGGCCAACCCGCAGGGCCTGCCACCCAAGGCCGGCTACTCCGATACCGACCCGCGCGCCGACGGCGACGAGCCGACGTCGGCGGCCGGCAAGCGCGAGGTCGACCGGCGTCCCGAGGACGGCTGAGTCCGGCGCGGCCCGACACCGGGCCTCACCCCAGCAGCCGCGTCTCCAGGGCCGTCTCCACCGCGGCGCCGTCGGGCCCGCGCTCCACGAAGTAGGCCCCGGCGCCGGGAGTCTCGGCGAGCGCCTCGACCATCTCGGTGCCGCGGTAGAGCAGGCCGGCGCCGTCGTCGGTGGCGTAGCCGGCCGGCAGGGTGCCGTCGGCGACCAGGGAGTGGTAGACCGGCCGGCGCTGCTCCTCGGAGTCGTAGTGGACGCCGTTGGAGAACGGGAGGAACCCCAGCCCGTTGGTGATCGGTCGCAGGTCCGGGCCGAAGGAGTCGGTGGTGCCCCCGACGTGCCAGCAGAGCGAACCCGCGCTGACACCGGTGAGGACGACCCCGGCCTGCCACGCCGTCCGCATCGCCTCGCCGACGCCGTGCAGCTCCCACATCGCGAGCAGGCCGGCGACGCTGCCGCCGAAGACCCACACCACGTCCTGCTCGAGCAGGTGCTCGGTCACGTCGGGCACGTTGGGCATCGTGAACAGCTGCAGGTGCGAGCCGTGCCACCGCTCCTCGATCGCCACGTCGTAGAAGTTGCGGATGCCCTCGGTCGAGTCGCCCGACGCGGTGCCGAGGTAGCAGACGCGGGGCGCCCGTCCCTCGACGCCGGCGAGATCGACCGCGTGGCGGGTCAGGGCACCGGCGGACCACCGGGTCCGGGTGCCGTAGGTGACGCCACCCGAGGTGGCCAGGATCGTCGGGGTGTCCGAGGGCACCGCGCCAACCTAGGGCACGGCCTCGGCACGTCCTAGCCGCAGGCCGGCGCGGGCGGCAGCGGCGCGGGTACGCCGACCGCCGGCATGCCCAGCCCCACCCCGACGGACGCGGGCACAGGAGCCAGCGTCCGGGCCTCCCACGCGTCGCCCGAGCGGGTACGCCGCGTCGCGACGACCCGGTCGGCCACCAGGTGGTGCGGGGCGGCGTAGGTGATCTCGACCGTCGCCACGTCACCGGGGCGCACCGGCGGCAGGTCGCCGGACGGCGCGGCGAAGTGGACCAGCCGGTTGTCGGGCCCGCGGCCGGAGAGCCGGAGCGTGGCGGCGTCCTTGCGGCCCTCGCCCTCGGAGACCATCAGCTCGACGGTGCGGCCGACGAGCGCCTTGTTCTCGGCCCAGGCGACGTCGTTGACCACGGTGACCAGGCGGTCGTAGCGGTCGCGCAGCACGTCGGCCGGCACCTGGTCGGCCATCGTCGCGGCCGGCGTGCCGGGCCGCTTGGAGTACTGGAAGGTGAACGCCCCGGCGAACCGCGCCTCGCGCACGACGTCCATCGTGGCCTGGTGGTCCTCCTCGGTCTCACCGGGGAAGCCGACGATGATGTCGGTGGTGATCGCGGCGTCGGGGATGGCCGCGCGCACCCGCTCGATGATGCCGAGGTACTTCTCGCGGCGGTAGGAGCGGCGCATGGCGCGCAGCAGCCGGTCGGAGCCCGACTGCAGCGGCATGTGCAGCTGGGGCATCACGGTGGGCGTCTCGGCCATCGCCTCGATGACGTCGTCGGTGAACTCGGCCGGGTGCGGGCTGGTGAAGCGCACCCGCTCCAGCCCCTCGATCGCTCCGCAGGCGCGCAGCAGCTTGGAGAACGCCTGCCGGTCGCCGAACTCCACGCCGTAGGCGTTGACGTTCTGGCCGAGCAGGGTGACCTCGGAGACGCCCTCGGCCACCAGCGCCCGTACCTCGGCGAGCACGTCGCCCGGGCGGCGGTCCTTCTCCTTGCCGCGCAGGGCGGGGACGATGCAGAACGTGCAGGTGTTGTTGCACCCGACCGAGACCGAGACCCAGGCGGCGTAGGCGCTGTCGCGCTTGGTGGGCAGGGTCGAGGGGAACACCTCGAGCGACTCGAGGATCTCGACCTGCGCCTCCTCCTGCACCCGCGCCCGCTCGAGGAGCGCCGGCAGCGAGCCAATGTTATGGGTCCCGAAGACGACGTCGACGTACGGCGCCCGCTCAGTGATGGTGGCCCGGTCCTTCTGCGCCAGGCAGCCCCCGACCGCGATCTGCATGGCCGGGTTCTTGGCCTTGACCGGCGCGAGGTGCGACAGGTTGCCGTAGAGCTTGTTGTCGGCGTTCTCGCGCACCGCGCAGGTGTTGAACACGACGACGTCGGCCTGCGCGCCGGCAGGTGCGGCGGCGTAGCCCGCGTCCTCGAGCAGACCGCTGAGCCGCTCGGAGTCGTGGACGTTCATCTGGCACCCGTAGGTGCGGACCTCGTAGGTGCGCATGACAGTCGCCAAGCCTACGGCGGTGGCGCGGGTCGACCGGAATCGAGCACGGCCCCGACGGGGCATCAGGACGTCGGGCGACCCCACTGCAGGGAGGCGATCACCAGCAGCGCGCCGCCGACGTAGAAGGCCCACCGGTCGTGCACGACCAGCCCCAGGACCATGAACGCCACCCCCACGAAGCCCAGCACCGGGATCCGGCGCAGCCAGGACTCGCGGTCGGGGTCGCTCACCCGCCCACCCTAGGGCGGGGAACCCGAGCCCGCCGGTGCGCGTGGTGATGGCCCGATCGGGCCAGGGGGGACTAGGGTCCGGTCGCATGACGGTGCTGGACAAGGATTCCCAACCCGGTGCCGGTGGCGCCAAGGGCGATCCGCTGGTCGTGCTCGAGGGCGTCGACAAGTGGTACGGCGACCTCCACGTGCTCAAGGACATCAACCTGTCCGTGAAGCGGCGCGAGGTCGTGGTCGTGATCGGCCCGTCGGGGTCGGGCAAGTCGACGCTGTGCCGCACGATCAACCGGCTCGAGACGATCGACCGGGGCCGGATCACGCTCGACGGCCAGCCCCTCCCCCAGGAGGGCAAGGCCCTGGCCGGGCTGCGGGCCGAGGTCGGGATGGTCTTCCAGAGCTTCAACCTGTTCGCGCACAAGACGATTCTCGAGAACGTCACGCTGGGGCCGATCAAGGTGCGCAAGCTGCCCAAGGCCGATGCCGAGAAGCGGGCGCGCGAGCTGCTCGACCGGGTCGGGGTCGGGCACCAGGCGGAGAAGTACCCCGCGCAGCTCTCCGGGGGTCAGCAGCAGCGTGTCGCGATCGCGCGGGCGCTGGCGATGGAGCCGAAGGTGATGCTCTTCGACGAGCCGACCTCCGCGCTCGACCCCGAGATGATCAAGGAGGTCCTCGACGTCATGATCGACCTCGCCGAGCGCGGGATGACCATGATCGTGGTGACCCACGAGATGGGCTTCGCCCGGACGGCGGCCGACCGCGTCGTGTTCATGTCCGATGGCGCCATCGCCGAGGAGGGCACGCCCGAGTCGTTCTTCACCAACCCCCAGAGCGATCGAGCCAAGGACTTCCTCGGCAAGATCCTCAAACACTGAAGGAGCAACGGATGCGCATCCCCACGAGGTTCAAGGCCGCCGCCGCGGTCGTCCTGGTCGCCAGCACCCTGGCCGCCTGCGGAGGCGACGACGAGGGCGGCAGCGACACGGAGGTCGTGACGGACGCCGAGTTCGAGGCCGGCACCACCATGGCCGAGATCTCCGAGCGCGGCACGATGACGATCGGCACCAAGTTCGACCAGCCGGGCTTCGGCCTGCAGGGACTCGAGGACGACCCGGAGGGCTTCGACGTCGAGGTCGCCAAGATCATCGCCGGGGCGATGGGCATCGCCGAGGACGACATCACGTGGGAGGAGACACCCTCCGACATCCGCGAGCAGGTGATCGAGGACGGCGCCGTCGACATGGTCGTGGCGACGTACACGATCAACGACGAGCGCAAGCAGCGGATCACCTTCGCCGGGCCGTACTACACCGCCGGCCAGATGCTGATGGTGGCCGCCGACAACGAGGACATCGCCGGTCCCGAGGACCTCGCGGGTAACCCCGACAGCAAGGTCTGCTCGGTCACCGGGTCGACGCCGTCGGAGCAGATCAAGGAGTACCTCGCCAGCGACGACCAGCTGGTGCTCTTCGACATCTACGACAAGTGCGCCGACGCGCTGAGCAACGGCCAGGTCGACGTGGTCACCACCGACAACGTCATCCTTGCCGGGTTCGTCAGCGAGTCCGACGACGAGTTCAAGCTGGTCGGCGAGCAGTTCACCGAGGAGCCCTACGGCATCGGCATCGCCAAGGGCGACGTCGCGTTCTGCGAGTTCATCAACAAGACGTTGCAGGACAACGAGGACGCCTACGTCACGGCCTGGGAGGAGACCGCCGGGCAGGTCGAGGGCACCGAGACCCCCGAGCTCCCCGAGCCCGACACCTGCGCCTGACGCCCTGCTGCCCGGTGGGGGACGTCGCGGCGTCCCCCACCGGTCCCGACCCTGAAGGAGTCCCGTGGACGCGGTGACCGAGAACCTCGACCTGTACTGGTCGGGCTTCCTCCGCTCCCTCGGCATCTGCCTGTGGGGCCTGGTCGGCTCGCTGCTGCTGGGCACGCTGATCGCGGCGTTCCGGGTCTCGCCCGTCGCCTCGCTACGAGCCTTCGGCACCGCCTGGGTGACGCTGATCCGCAACTGCCCACTGACGGTCGTGCTGTTCGGCATGGCCTTCGGCCTGCCCGAGATCGGGATCAACAGCTCGTTCTACTTCTTCGGGGTGCTCGGGCTGGTGATCTACACCTCGGCGTTCGTGTGCGAGGCGGTGCGCGCCGGCATCAACGCCGTACCGGCCGGCCAGGCCGAGGCCGCCCGAGCGATCGGCCTCACCTTCACCCAGAACCTCGGCAGCGTCATCCTCCCCCAGGCGCTGCGCACCTCCGTGCCGCCGGTGGGCAGCGTGCTGATCGCGATGTTCAAGAACAGCGCCGTCCTCGGCGCGTTCGGCGTCGGACGCGACCTCTACAGCGTCGGCCGCAACCTCACCAGTGCCCAGGGGTACGACTACATCCCGGTGCTCACCGGGGTGGCCGTCGGCTACCTGGCGATCACCCTGACCGCGGGAGCACTGCTCGGGGTCCTCGAGCGGAAGGTGGCGATCGTCCGATGACCTCGGTGCTCTACGACGAGCCGGGCCCCCGGGCGCGGCGTCGCGCCCTGATCGCCACGGTGCTGGGTCTGCTGCTGATCGCCGCGCTGGTCGCGGTCGTCGTCATGCGGCTGGCCGACCGGGGACAGTTCGAGCGCGAGCTGTGGGCACCGCTGATCGACCCCTCCGCCGAGGAGTTCCCGCGGGTCTGGTCGCTCATCGGCGAGGGCGCTAGGGCGACCCTGGTCGCGGCCGGCCTCGCGATCACCTCCTCGATCATCGTGGGCACCCTCCTCGGGGCGGCACGACTGCTGACGGGGCGCGTCACGCGCATCCCGCTCGTGGGCTTCATCGAGCTGTTCCGCGGCCTGCCGGTGATCATCACCATCGTCTTCGTCTGGCGCGCCTTCGAGCAGCTCAAGATCGACATCGGGTTCCTGCCGGGCAAGGACGGCCTGTGGTACCTCGTCATCGGCCTGACCCTCTACAACTCGGTGATCATCGCCGAGATCCTGCGCGCCGGGGTGCTGTCCCTGCCGTCGGGGCAGCGGGAGGCGGGGCTGGCGGTCGGGATGTCCGAGCGCCAGGTGATGCGCAGCGTGCTGCTGCCGCAGGCGTTCCGGGTGATGCTGCCGGCGCTGATCAGCCAGTTCGTCGTCATCCTCAAGGACACCTCGCTGGCGGCGCTGGTGGCCTTGTACGCCGAGCTGCTCGACACCGGCCAGCGGCTCTACCAGACCCTCGACAACCCGATCCAGGTCCTCTTCGTCATCGGGCTGCTCTTCATCCTCGTCAACTACACGCTCTCGCGGCTCGCGGTGCTGGTCGAGCGGCGGCTCAGCCGCTCCAAGGCGGGGAGCGCCGACCCGGCGGCTGCCGAGGCCGTCGTCCCTGCCACCTGAGCCGCACCTGGCAGGGATGACTCAGCCGACCCGTGCGTAGACCGCGAGCGCGCGCCCCGCGCGGCTGACGAGGACGAGGTCGCCGCCGGGCGTGAGGAGCAGCCGAGCTGCGCCCGGGACGCCGAACCCGCTGGGCCGAGCGCACTGCGTGGCCGGAATGCACCCGACGAGGGTGGACGCGAGGCTGCCTCCGGTCAGGGCGCCGTCCGGACCGAGTCGGCGGGTCACCTGGAGGCTGTTGAGCCCGTCGCTCCAGCCCAGGGCCATACCCCGCGCGCCCGATCGGCGGATCCACAAGTCGCGCTCGGCGCCCGGGGGCACCGGTCCGCCGCGGACCTCCACGACCTCCCAGTCCCCCACCACGTCGCCGCGGTCGGTGACCGTACGGCCCGGGGGTGCGACCGGCGCGCGGGTGGGGTCGGCGGAGGGCGGCGCCGTGGGTGGCGTGGCGGCGTCCGGTGGCGTGGCGACCGGCGGCTCGGGATCGACCGTCCTCCCCGGGTCGGCGGGCAGCGCCAGGGCAGCCACGGCGACCACGGCGACCACGGCCACGGCCGCCCCGCCGAGCACGGCCAGCCGCCCGTGCGCTCGACGTCGGCGCGCGGCTCTCGCCGTCGCGAGCAGGCCCGGCGGCAGTGGCGGAGCGATGTCGTGGCCGAGGTGGTGGAGGTGGTCCTCGACGCCGGTCGGGTGGTCGGTCGGGTGGTCGGTCGGGTGGTCGGTCGGGTGGTCGGTCATGCGGGTCCTCCGTCGCGGAGCTCTGCGAGGCCGCTGTCGGCGGCGAGGGTGGCGAGGGCGCGGGACAGCCGACTCTTGACCGTGCCGGGCGCGATGCCCAGCACCTGGGCGATCTGCGGCACGGTGAGGCGGACGTAGTAGCGCAGCGCGACCACCTCGCGCTGACCCTGGGTGAGTCCGGCGACGGCCCGGCGCAGCGCGTCGGCGGAGTCGACGCGGTCGGCCTCGTCGGGCTCGACGACCTCCGGGAGCAGCTCGACCGGTGTCTCCGGGCGTCGGCGGTGGCGGCGTACTGACTCGCGGTGGGCGTTGAGCAGCACCTTCGAGACGTAGGCGTCGCGGTGGTCGGCCCGGCTGACCTTCCCCCAGGCGACGTAGCACTTGACCAACGTCGCCTGGGCGACGTCCTCGGCCTCGTGCAGCGTGCACCCGAGGGAGACCGCGGCACGCACCAGCGTGAGCCAGCGCGCCGCGGCATAGGCGGAGAAGTCGTCGTCCCGGTCCATCACAGTCAGGATGCCGGGGCGCGGGGAAAGGTTCCCGGCTACCTCGCCGGCTTCGGGGTCACCCAGAGCCTGATGACGCCCTCGATCACGGTCGTCCCGTCGTCGCGCACGCCCGTGACCCGCACGGGCACGTGGGGGTCGTCGCCGGTCCACTGCTCGGGGTCGGTCTCGGCGGTGCAGGTGATGTCGCTCGTGGCCTTGGCGGTGTAGGTGACCTCCATGCCCTGGGGGATCCACCGCTTGTCGGCGGGGATCGTGGCCTCGGCGAGGGCGCCCATCGCGGCCTCGAGGCCGTTGCAGAGCGCGATCGCGTGCACGGTGCCGAGGTGGTTGTGCACGCCACGCCGCTTGGGGACGACGAGCTCGGCGTAGTCGGGCCGGATCTCGACGAAGCGCGGCCGCACGCTCGCGAAGTACGGCGCCTTCTGGCTGAACAGCACCGAGAACACGCGCTTGCCGAGCGTGCTGCCGACCACGGGGAGGCCGCTGGCGGTGCGCCACACGGAGAGGACCTGGCTCATGCCGCCACTCTAGGGCAGATCGTTACCGCACGGTAACTTAGCTCAGCGACAGGAACAGCCGCTCCAGCTCCTCGAGCCGCTCGCGCGGGAGGTCGGCCTCGTCGCCGAGGCTGGTGCGCCACTCGGCGGCGACCATCGCGAACCCGGCGCGGTCGAGGGCGCTGGAGACGGCCTTGATCTGGTGGAGCACCGAGGAGAGGTCGCGCTCCTCCTCGATCATCCGCAGCACGCCGGCGAGCTGTCCCTGGGCCCGCTTGACCCGGTTGACGACCGCGGCGCGGTCGGTCTCACTTGCCATGTCGCCTCGTCGTCCCTCGTCGTCCCTCGTCGCCCACCGCCTCCCGGCGTCGACGCCCCCCAGCGGACGTCGGATCGTCAGGCACAACGGCGCACGCCCGACCGGGTTACGGGACAGCCGGTCCCCGGGTCGGTGTGACGAGCTCGACCCGGTTGCCGTGCGGGTCGCGCGCGTGGACCCGGAGGTAGCCGGGGAACGTCGTCCGCTCGGCGTGGTCGACCGGGCACCCCGCGGCCTCGATCCGTGCGGCCGCGGCGTCGAGCGCCTCCTCGTCGGCGAGCTCGAAGGCCGGGTGGGCCTTGGCTGCCGGCACGAACGGGTCCTCCACGCCGACGTGGAGCTCGGCGACGACGGTGCCGGCGTCGTCGTGGGCCCGGAACCAGACGCCGCCCCGGCCGGCCAGCGGCTCGGGCTTGGCGACCTCGGTGAGGCCGAGCGCGCCGGCGTAGAAGGCGCGGGCGGCGTCCTCGCCGCCGGGCGGGCAGGCGACCTGCACGTGGTGGAGCCTCATCGCTGGCCTCCCGGCGCCTGGGCGACGACGAAGACCCGGCGGAACGGCAGCACGACGGTGCCGTCGTCGCGAGTGGGGTACGCCGCCGCGAGCCGAGCGCGGAACTCCACCTCGAACCGCGGCCGGAGGTCGTCGGGCAGGGCCTGCAGCGTCGGCCGGGCCCCGGTGCCGCTGACCCAGGTGAAGACGGGGTCGTCGCCGGTCAGGACGTGCAGGTAGGTCGTCTCCCAGGCATCGACGCGGCACCCGAGGCCGGTCAGCGCGTCGAGGTAGGTCACGGGGTCGTGGCTCGAGGGGACCGCGACGCCGTGGGTGTGCTCGGCGTACGCCGGCTCGGCGGCGAGCGCGGTGCGCAGCGTGTGGCTCGGCTCGTCGAAGTTCCCGGGCACCTGGAAGGCGAGCCAGCCGCCGGGCGTCACGGCGGAGACGAGCGACGGCAGCAGGTCGAGGTGGTCCGGCAACCACTGGAGCGTGGCGTTGGAGACGACGACGTCGGCGCGGCCGCGCCAGTCGCGCAGGTCGCCGACCTCGAAGGCAATGCCGGGCACGTCGCGCCGGGCGCGGTCGACCATCTCGGGGCTGCTGTCGACGCCGGTGACGGTGGCGCCGGGCCAGCGCTCGGCGAGCAGCCGGGTCAGGTTGCCGGGGCCGCACCCGAGGTCGACCACGGCGGCGGGCGTGGGGGCCGGCACGCGGGCGAGCAGGTCGACGAACGGGCGGCCGCGCTCGTCGGCGTAGGTCAGGTAGCGGGCCGGGTCCCAGGAGTGAGATGTCTTGACCATGTGTATCTTGATATCAAGATTCTCGACGTTTGGCTAGAGTGGGGGTCGTGACGGACCGGGTGCGCGACGAGGTGGACGAGCTCGTCGACGCCTGGGCCCGTGAGCGCGCCGACCTCGACCTCGACCCGGTCGCGGTCTTCTCCCGGATCTCCCGGCTCTCGCGGCACGTCGACCTGGCCCGCCGCGCGGCGTTCAGCGCCCACGGCATCGAGCCGTGGGAGTTCGACGTGCTGGCCGCGTTGCGCCGCGCCGGGACGCCGTACGAGCTCTCGCCGGGGCGGCTGCTCCGCGAGACCCTGGTGACCAGCGGGACGATGACCAACCGGGTCGACCGGCTGGCCGCCCGCGGCCTGGTGGAGCGCTACCCCGACCCCGCCGACCGCCGCGGCGTGATCGTGCGGCTCACGGCCGAGGGCAAGGCCGCGGTCGACGGCGCCTTCGAGGCCCTCCTCGACGCCGAGCGCCACCTCCTCGCCGGCCTCCCCGCCCCCGAGCAGGCCCGGCTCGCCGCGCTCCTGCGCGAGCTGCTGGTGCCGTTCGGGGAGAGGGCGTCGGGATAGTCCCGGACCAGATGGCCCCTGAGGCCGGTCTTCTGGGGCCATCTCGTCCGGGACCACCCCGCCGGGGTCACTCGAGGAGCTCGGCCGCCTCGAGCCACTCGAGCTCGACGGACTCCTTGTCGGCGAGGACCTGCTGGAGCTCGGCGGAGGCCTCGGCGAGGCGGGCGTAGTCGGAGCCGGCGGCGACGACGGCCTCGTTGAGCTCGACCTCGCGGCGGGTGAGGCGCGCGAGGGTCTTGTCGAGGCGGGCGAGGTTCTTGCGGGCGGTGCGCTCCTCGGCAGAGCCGCTCTTGACCTTGGCCGACGACGTGGACGACGCGGACGCCGACGACGACGAGCCGGACCCCGAACCGCCGAGCACGACGGGGGCGGTGGCGGTGGCCGCGCGGCGCTCGAGGTACTCGTCGACGCCGCGCGGGAGCATCGAGACCTGGCCGTCGCCGAGCAGCGCCCAGACCGAGTCGGTGACACGCTCGAGGAAGTAGCGGTCGTGCGAGACGACCACGAGGGTGCCGGGCCAGCCGTCGAGGAAGTCCTCGAGCACGGTGAGGGTCTCGATGTCGAGGTCGTTGGTGGGCTCGTCGAGCAGCAGCACGTTGGGCTCGGTGAGCAGCAGCCGCAGCAGCTGGAACCGGCGCCGCTCGCCACCGGACAGGTCGCCGAGCCGGGCGGTGAGGCGGTCGCCGGTGAAGCCGAACCGCTCTAGCAGCGAGGTCGCGGTGATCTCGCCGTCGGCGGTCCTCGCCACCTGCCGCTGGCCCTCGATCGTCGCGAGCACCCGGGCCTCGGGGTCCTCGGCGGTGACGTCCTGCGTGAGGTGCTGCAGGGCGACGGTGCGTCCCACCTTGACCTTGCCGGCGCTCGGCGCCAGCCCGCCGGAGAGCAGGTTGAGCACCGAGGACTTGCCGGCGCCGTTGACACCGACGATGCCCACGCGGTCGCCGGGACCCAGCCGCCAGGTCGCCCCGGTCAGCAGGCGCCGCTCCCCGCGGACGAGGTCGACGTCCTCGAGGTCGACGACGTCCTTGCCGAGGCGCTGGGTGGCGAACCGCTGCAGCTCGAGGCGGTCGCGCGGCGGCGGCACGTCCTCGATGAGGCGGTTGGCGGCGTCGATGCGGAACTGCGGCTTCGACGTCCGCGCCGGCGGTCCGCGACGCAGCCAGGCGAGCTCCTTGCGCGCGAGGTTCTGCCGGCGGGTCTCGCTGGCCTCGGCCTGCCGCGAGCGCTCGGCCTTGGCCAGCACGAACGCCGCGTAGCCGCCCTCGTAGACGTCGACGGCGCCGTCGTGGACCTCCCAGGTGAACTGGCAGACCTCGTCGAGGAACCAGCGGTCGTGGGTGACCACGACGAGTGCCGACGTACGACGGCGCAGGTGGCCGGCCAGCCAGGCGACGGCCTCCACGTCGAGGTGGTTGGTGGGCTCGTCGAGGACGATCAGCTCGTGGTCGCCGAGCAGCAGGGCGGCCAGGGCGCAGCGGCGACGCTCGCCACCGGAGAGACCGTGGACGGCCCGGTCGAGCTCGACGCCGGCGAGGAGCTCGGTGACGATGCCGCGCAGGGTCGCGTCGGCCGCCCACTCGTGGTCCTGCAGGCCCCGGAGCACCGCCTCGCGGACGGTGTGGGTGTCGTCGAGCTCGTCGCCCTGGTGCAGGTAGCCGACGAGCAGGCCGCGGCTGCGCGAGACCCGGCCGCCGTCGGGCTCCTCGAGCCCGGTCATCACCTCGAGCAGGGTCGTCTTGCCGTCACCGTTGCGGCCGACGATCCCGATCCGGTCGCCGGCGCCGATGCCGAGGGAGACGTCGCTGAGCAGTGGGCGGACGCCGTAGGACTTCGAGACGGACTCGAGGTTGAGGAGGTTAGACATGGGCCGGCACCACGTGGGATCCGGCGACGGCGCCGTTGGCGACCAGGACGACGGGGTGGCCCGAGCGCATCATCGCGCCGGCGAGGTCGCGGGCGTGGTCGGCCGACTCGCACAGGAACACCACGGTCGGGCCGGAGCCGGAGACCAGCCCGCGCAGCGCACCTTCTGACTCACCCTGCTCGACCAGCGTCCCGAGCTCGGGACGCAGGTCGATGGCCGGCTCCTGCAGGTCGTTGTGCAGTGCACGCGCCAGGCTGAGCGGCTGCCCGGTGCGCAGCGCGCCGAGCAGCAGGTCGGCGTCGGGCGGGGTGGGGTCGGCGTCGGGGAAGAGCTTGTCGAAGTGGCGGTAGACGGCGGGCGTCGACATCCCCTCCACGCTCGGCACGATCACCCACCACCAGGTGCCGACGTCGGCCACCGGCTCGACGAGCTCACCGCGGCCGGTGCCGAGCGCCGTACCGCCGACCAGGGCGAAGGGGACGTCGCTGCCGAGCTCGGCGGCGATGTGGAGCAGGTCGTCGTCGCTGGTGCGCAGGTCGTGCAGCCGGTCGAGGGCCACCAGCGTCGCCGCGGCGTCGGCCGAGCCGCCCGCGAGCCCGCCGGCCACCGGGATGGCCTTCTCGACGAGGAGTCGGCCGGTGAGGGTGCGGTGGTGGTGGACGCCGAGCAGGACGGCGGCGCGGTGGGCGAGGTTGTCGGCGTCGAGCGGGATCACGGCGGTGTCGATCCAGTCGGTGGCGCTCAGCTCGACCGAGAGGTCGTCGGCGGGGTGGGCGGTGACGTCGTCGCACAGCCCGACGGCCTGGTAGACGGTGGTCAGCGGGTGGTAGCCGTCGTCGCGGGGCGCACCCACGCCGAGGTGCAGGTTGATCTTGGCGGCGGCGCGCACGGTGACCGCGTGGGACGTCGAGATCATGCGGCGGCCCCGCCCAGGTGCTCGGCGAGGGCGGAGAACTGCTCCACGCCCAGCATCTCGCCGCGCGCGAGGGGGTCGATGCCGGTCTGCGCCAGCGCCCGGTCGACGACCTCGCCGTCGGCCAGCGAGCGGAGGGCGCCGCGCAGCGCCTTGCGCCGGTGGGCGAACGCCGCGTCGACGACGGCGAAGACCTGCTCGCGGGTGGCGGTGGTGGCGGGCGGCTCGCGGTGGGTCCAGGCGACCAGGCCCGAGTCGACGTTGGGCGCCGGCCAGAAGACCGAGCGGCCGATGGCGCCGGCGCGGCGCACGTCGGCGTACCAGGCGGCCTTGACCGACGGGACGCCGTAGGTCTTGCTGCCGGGCTTGGCTGCCAGCCGGTCGGCGACCTCGGACTGCACCATCACCAGGCCCCGCTCGAGGCTGGGCAGCAGGGCGAGCAGGTGCAGCAGCACCGGCACCGAGATGTTGTAGGGCAGGTTGGCGACCAGTGCGGTGGGCGGCGGCCCGGGCAGCCCGGTCACCCGCAGGGCGTCGGCGTGGACGAGCTCGAACGCCGCGACCTGCTCGGGCGCGTGCTCGGCCACGGTCTGCGGCAGCAGCGAGGCGAGCTTGTCGTCGACCTCGATCGCCACCACCCGCCGGGCGACCTCGAGCAGCGCCAGCGTGAGGGACCCCAGCCCGGGCCCGACCTCGACGACGACGTCGTCGCCGGTGATGCCGGAGGTCGTCACGATGCGCCGCACGGTGTTGCCGTCGATGACGAAGTTCTGCCCGCGCTGCTTCGTCGGGCGCAGGTCGAGCTGGTCGGCCAGCCGACGTACGTCGGCCGCCCCGAGGAGTCTCGGAGCGGCCGGCGTCATGCGTGCGAGGTTAGCGAGCGGGGCTCATCGTCAGCGGGGCAGGCCCAGCTTGGCGGCGCAGCCGGGCCACGAGCCGTAGCCGCCGGTGGCGTCGCGGAGCCGCTCGGCGACGGCGATCTGCGCCTCGCGGGAGTTGTCGCTGGGCAGCCCGGAGCCGCCGTAGGCCTGCCAGGTGCCGAGGTTGAACTGGAGGCCGCCGTAGTAGCCGTTGCCGGTGTTGATGGCCCAGTTGCCGCCGGACTCGCACTGCGCCAGGGAGTCCCAGACCGTGCCGCCGCCGGAGTAGTCGACCTCCGGCTCGGGGGCGGGGGGCTCGGCGGTGCCGATCGCGACGAGCTCGGAGACCGGCTCGCGCACGACCGTGGACTCCAGCACCCGGCGCTCGGTGATCTCGCCGTTGACCATGATGAGCCGGTAGACGACGTCGCGCAGGCCGGCGCGGCCCTCGCGGACGACCTCGGTGGTGCCCTCGGTCATCGAGTCGTCCTCCTCCTCGACGGTGGAGAAGTCGATCGGCTCGCCCTCGACGACCTTGCGCATGAACCGCTTGTCGGTGAAGACGATCCGGTCGCCGGTCTCGAGCTCGGCCGCCGGCGCGGGCGTGGTGGTGTCCTGCGCGTCGAGGCGGACGCCGAGCTGGCGCAGGGCCTCCTTGACGGTCAGCGCGGTCACCCAGCGGGTGACCGGCTTCTTGCCGGCAAGGCGGAAGGTGACGCGCTTGGAGGTGACGACCTCGAGCTCGAGGCCGTCGCGGCCGATCTCGAGGCCGCGGCTCGTGTCGAGGCGCGCGTTGCTGTAGGTGGTGCCGATCTGCCCCAGTGCCGTGGCGACGTCGGTCGCGGTGACCCAGTGCGTCGTGGTCTCGCCGTCGACCGTCAGCTCGACCGGTCGGCCGTAGCGGACGTTGATCAGCGTGCCGTCCTCGACGGACTCGTCGAGGGCGGGCGCGACGGAGTCGTGCTCGCCGACCTCGATGCCCTCCGCCTCGAGCACCTCACCGACCGTGTCGCTCCGCGTGCTGACCTCGCGGGCCTCGCCGTCGACGGTCACCGTCAGCGACTTCGACAGCGATGCGTACCCGACCGTCGTACCGGCCACGGCCAGCACGACGGCGGCCACCAGGGCGAGGAGGACGGCACGGCTGTGGAGAGCGCGGCGGAATCGGCCGCGGGTCTGCTCCGGCTGCGGGTCTGCGGACGGGGTGGACTGGTCGTGAACTGGCATCTGGTTCCGTACGTCGTGCTCCCCGGGCCTCGGGTGCCGGCACCCCGCGCACGTGAAGGCCCTGGTCGGGACCGCTCGTCTGCGGGTGTCGGGACGGACCCGACGCGCGCCGGACGGGTCTTCCCGATCCCGGCCAACCCGTCTAGAACAGCAGCGCCCCCGCCGCGAATGCAAACCCCGACACGCCCCTGTGGACCACCTGGTGGCCGAAGTCACCCCTTCGAGGTCACACCAGTCACACCGGCCTCACCCGTCGCTGACCCGTCGTACATGTACGACGGGTCGGCCTACCAGGGGCCCCCGAAGGCGGTCTCGGTGTTGGCGTCGATCGCGCGGCAGAGGGTCTCGAGGTCGTCGCCGCGGACCTCGGCCATGGCGCGGACCGTCAACGGCACGAGGTAGGAGGCGTTGGGGCGGCCGCGGTGGGGCGTCGGGGTGAGGAACGGCGCGTCGGTCTCGACGAGCACCCGGTCGAGCGGCGTGACGGCCAGCGCGTCGCGCAGGGGCTGGGCGTTCTTGAACGTCACGGTGCCGGCGAAGGAGAGGTGGGCGCCGCGGTCGAGGCAGCGGCGCGCGAACGCGGCGTCGCCGGAGAAGCAGTGCATCACCCAGCGCTCGGGCGCGCCCTCCTCGTCGATCACCCGCAGGACGTCGTCGTGGGCATCGCGGTCGTGGATGACCAGCGTCTTGTCGAGGCGCTTGGCCAGGTCGACGTGGGCCCGGAACGACGCGACCTGCGCGGCCCGCCCGTCGTCCCCGGTCCGGAAGTGGTCGAGGCCGGTCTCCCCCACCGCGCGCACCCGGTCGGAGCTGCGGGCGAGCGCCTCGATCTCGGCGAGCGCCTCGTCGAGCCGCCCCTGCGCCGCCAGCAGGGGCGCCTCGTTGGGGTGCAGGGCGACGCCCGCGACCAGCGCGTCGTACGTCGCCGCGGCCTCGACCGCCCAGCGCGCGCCCGGCAGGTCGCAGCCGATCTGCACGATCCGCGGCACGCCGACCGCCGCCGCGGCGGCGAGGGCCGCCGGCACGTCGACGGTCCCGCCGTCGCGGGCGATGTCGAGGTGGCAGTGGTTGTCGACGACCGGGTGCGGCAGCGGCTCGGGAGCCGGCGGGCGGGCGTCCCGCTCGCTCACACCGACCCGACCCGGGCCAGGACGGCCTCGGCGAGGGCCTCGGGCGCGTGGGTCGGGATCCAGTGGCTGACCCCCTCCAGCACGACCAGCTCGTACGGCGCGTCGACCCACTGCCGGGTCAGGTCGACGCCCTTGCGGCCCAGGGCGACGTCGCCGTCGCTCCAGACCATCGTCGTCGGCACCGTCACCCGGGGCAGCCGCAGCGAGGGGTCGGGGACGACCAGCGCGCGGTACCAGGCGAGCCCGCCGGGGAACGCGCCGTCGGCGACGATCTCGCGGCGGAAGCGCTCGACGTCGGCGCGCGTCATCCCCGAGCCGCGCAGGACCCGCTCGAACTGCCGCGGCGCCCGGTCGACCAGCAGCTCGGGCAGCACCGGCACGTTGAACAGCGCCATGTAGTAGGAGCGCAGCCCCTGCGTGGAGGTGAGGAAGGAGCGCACGAAGGCTCGCGGGTGCGGCACCGAGACCGCCGTCCACGACCGCACCAGGTCGGGCCGCTTGGCCGCGACCATCCACCCGCACGCCGCACCCCAGTCGTGGCCGACGAGGTGGACCGGCCGGCCGATCCGGTCGACCAGCGCGACGACGTCCTCGACCAGGCGGTCGATGACGTAGTCGCGGCGGCGCCCCGGCCGGGCGCGCGGGGAGTAGCCGCGCTGGTCGGGCGCGTAGGTGCGCAGGCCCTCGGCGTGCAGCAGCGGCGCGACGTCGCGCCAGCAGGTCGCCCGCTCGGGGAAGCCGTGCAGCAGCACCACCGGGTCGCCGTCGACCGGTCCGGCGTCGAGCACGTCGAACGTCAGCCCGTCGTGGTCGTACTCCGTGACCCGCCCGGCCGCGGTCATCGCGCGCCCCCGTGGACCAGGTTGTAGACCTCGCGCTTGGGCACCCCGGCCAGTCGCGCCACCTCGACGATCGCGTCCTTGCGGTTCATGCCCCGATCCTCCCGCTCGACCACCGCGGCCCGCAGCGAGGCCTCGTCGGACGAGACGGCCGGCACGTCGTCACCCCCGGCCACCACCAGCGTCACCTCGCCGCGGACGCCGTCGGCCGCCCAGGCCGCGAGCTCGGCGAGCCCGCCGCGGCGTACCTCCTCGTGGGTCTTGGTCAGCTCGCGGCACACCGCGGCCGGCCGGTCGTCGCCCCACGCCTGCGCCATCGCGGCCAGGGTGGCGGCGGTGCGGTGCGGCGCCTCGAAGAACACCATCGTGCGCCGCTCGTCGCCGAGCTCGGCCAGCCGGCGTGCGCGCTCCCCCGCCTTGCGGGGCAGGAACCCCTCGAAGCAGAAGCGGTCGACCGGCAGCCCGCTGACCGCCAGGGCGGTGAGCACCGCGCTCGGGCCGGGCACCGCGGTGACGTGGACGCCGGCGGCCACCGCGGCCACGACCAGCCGGTAGCCGGGGTCGGAGACGCTGGGCATGCCGGCGTCGGTGACCAGGAGCACCCGCTCGCCGGCCAGCAGTGCCTCGAGCAGCGACGGGGTGCGCTGCTGCTCGTTGCCCTCGAAGTAGGACACGACCCGCCCCGAGACCGTGACGCCGAGGTCGGTGGTCAGCCGGCGCAGCCGCCGGGTGTCCTCGGCGGCGACGACGTCGGCGTCGGCGAGCTCGGTGGCCAGCCGCGGCGGCGCGTCGGCGACCCGGCCGATCGGGGTCGCCGCCAGGACCAGGACCCCGGGCTCCGTCGCGCTCACGCCGTCGATCATCGCAGGGGGTCGCGCACGTAGGCTTCCGCCTCGTGACCGCCCTGCAGGAGCCGCCCGGGACCGGGCTGTCCGAGACGGCGGGCGGTCGACCGGTGCCGACGGCGTGGCAGCGGGCCCGCGGGCGGTTCACGGCCGCCGACGCGCGGCTCGAGGGCCGGTTGCTCGCCTGGTCGACGGCGCTCGGCATCTTTGCACTCGCCCTCGGCATGCGGCTGTGGCAGCTCGGCCGGCCCGACCGGTTCGCCTTCGACGAGACCTACTACGCCAAGGACGCCTGGGGCCTGCTCAACCAGGGCTTCGTGCGCGACTACCAGGACCAGCCCGGCGGCCAGGAGATCAACGACGCCATCCTCGACGGCCGCACCCAGGGCATCTGGGACGACGGCCCGTCGATGGAGGTGCACCCCGAGGTCGGCAAGTGGGTGATCGCCCTCGGCGAGAAGGCATTCGGCATGGACCCGTTCGGCTGGCGGTTCTCCGCGGCCGTGGTCGGGGCCCTGATGGTGCTGGTGATGTGCCGGCTGGCGCGCCGCCTCACCGGGTCGACGCTGCTCGGCTGCCTGGCCGGGCTGCTGCTGGCGTTCGACGGCCTCCACTTCGTGCTGTCCCGGCTCGCGCTGCTCGACATCTTCCTCGCGTTCTTCCTGCTCTGCGGCGTCGCGGCCATCGTCAACGACCGCGACTGGCACCGCGCCAGGCTCGCCCGGCTGGTCGGCGACGGGCCGGTCGAGCCGGGGGGCTGGGGCCCCGTCCGGGGCCTGCTGTTCCGGCCGTGGCTGGTCACCGCCGGCGTCTGCTTCGGCCTGGCCATCGGCACCAAGTGGACCGCGCTCTACCCGCTGGCCGCGTTCGGCCTGCTCGTCTGGTTGTGGAGCGGTGGCGCCCGGCGGTCGTTCGGGGTGTCGTGGGCGACGCTGCGCGCGGTGCTGGTCGACGGCGTCCCGGCGTTCGTGCAGCTGGTCCTGGTCGCGTTCGTCGTCTACGTCGCGTCGTGGACCGGTTGGCTGGTGCACGCCGACGAGTTCGAGGAGTCGCTGTCGTCGACGCAGTACACCGGCTTCTACGAGGAGCGTGACTGCATCGAGGGCGAGGACGGCAAGCTCACCTACGACAACCTCAGCCGCGACGGCGCCACCTGGCCGACGGCGAAGGAGCCGGACGCGAGCGGGCCGGCCGAGGTCGTGCAGTCGCTGCGGTCGCTCTGGTACTACCACCAGGACGTCTACACGTTCCACACCCACTACCTCAACTGCAGCAGCCACACCTACCAGTCGCAGCCGTCGGGCTGGCTGCTCATCAACCGCCCCGTCGGCGCCGCCACCCAGCTCGACATCCCGCCCGACGCCGCCGGGTGCGACGCCCCCGAGGGCAGCGAGTGCTACCGCCAGGTGCTGCTGATCGGGACGCCGATCCTGTGGTGGGGCGGCGTCATCGCCCTGGTGGCGGCCGGGCTCCTGTGGCTCGGCGCCCGCGACTGGCGCTTCGGGGTCGCCGTCGTCGGCACCCTGTCGACCTGGCTGCCCTGGCTGATGTACGACGACCGACCGATCTTCTTCTTCTACGCGATCGCGTGCCTGCCGTTCCTGGTGCTGGCGATCACCCTCGTCCTCGGCCGCCTCATCGGCCCGTCCCGCGACCCCTCGACCCGGCGTACGACCGGGGTGGTCGTGGCGGGATCGTTCCTCGTGCTCGTCGTGCTCAACTTCGCCTACTTCTACCCCGTGCTGTCCTACGAGACGATCCCGAAGTCGGACTGGCTGGACCGGATGTGGTTCTCCCGCTGGATCTGAAGCCCGCAGGCGCTCCGCGAGGAACGAGCGGAGGGCCGTGGCGTGCGCAGGTTGAGCAAGCGACGCGGGTGAGCCTGCGAACCCGCGCGAGCGCGTCGGAACCCCCGGGCCTCGGTCGTGACCTCGATCCGAACCGTCGGCGAGCACCTCGCTGGGGTCTCGACTCGGGCTCGCTGGCGCTCGCCCGGCTCGACCAGCGTGGGTCGCGGCCTCGTACGACGGCCGATTCCCCGACGGTGGTTGAGGAGGTTGCGCTAGCAACCGTCTCGAAACCACCGCTGGGCAAGCACCTCCCCTGACCCCGACCACGAGGGCACTAGCGTGACCGCATGACGTCGTGGACCCCCGGCTGGGATGCCTTCCCGCCGTCGCTGCTGGAGTTCTGGACCGAGCGACACCTGTGCAGCCTCACGACGCTGCGCCCCGACGGGCGGCTGCACGTCGTACCGGTCGGGGTGGCGCTCGACCTCGAGCAGGAGTGCGCGTGGGTGATCACGCGCGGTGGGTCGCGCAAGGTCCGCAACCTGCTGGCGGCCGGGCCCGAGGGCGGTCCGCTGGCGGCGTGCGCCGTCGACGGCGGCCGGTGGTCGACGCTCGAGGGCACCGGGGTCGTCGTCCACGACCCGGCGTCGGTGGCCCGCGCCTGCGAGCGGTACGCCGCCCGCTACCGCACCCCGCAGCCCAACCCGGAGCGGGTGGCGATCAGGATCACGGTGTCGAGGTTCGTCGGCTCAGCCTGAGGGCGGGGTGTCGGACGGCGGGGAGTCGCCGTCGCCGAGGCAGTAGTCGCCGAACTGGACGAGGTCCTCGGGGCTGAAGTGCGACGGGTCCTCGTGCGGACCGACCACCAGGTGGTAGGTGATGTCGTCGCCGCGCTGCGTGAGCTCGGAGATCAGTGCTCCGCCGTTCTGGCCGAGGTCGACCAGCTCGTCGTCCGGCGAGGCGACGACGCGGTAGCGGACGTCGTCGGGCAGCCGGGCGAGGTTGCGGACCGGGTTGCGGTCGCGCGGGACCGGTCCGCCGTAGGCCTCGGCGATGAACCGGTTGGCACCGTTGACCCGGTCCATCTCGGTGAGCGAGATCGCCGGCTTCACGCCGTACCAGCACGAGGGCTGCTCGGCGCCGTGCAGCAGGGCGTTGAGCGAGACCGCGCCGCCCATCGAGCCGGAGACCCACAGGCTGACCGGCACCCCGGCCTCCTCCTCCGCCCAGGTGATGAGCGCCTCGGTGTCGGCGGTGGAGGCGGGGTTGCCCCACGACTCGTCGTGGAACGCCGAGGACGCCACCGCCCACCCGGAGCGGAGCAGCGCCCCCAGCCACGGACCGTCAAGGCGGTCGTCGACGCCGCCGCCCTGGCCGTGGAAGTAGAGGGCCAGCCCGCGCGGCTCCGCGTCGCCGGTGGGCAGCGTGACCTGGACCGCCTGGCCCCCGAGCTCGCTGCGCACGATCCCACCGGCCCGCTCGCCGCTCGCGCCGCTGGTGACAGCGACCAGCAGCGCCGTGAGCACGGCAACGAGGGCGACGCGTCCGACCAGGGGGACGCGAGCGAGCAGCCTGGCGCGCAAGGGGTCCTCCAGTTCGCAGGTGGGAGCGGCCGTCCGAACGTGCAGGATCCTAGGCGGGGGGACCGACAGTGTTGAAGTTGTCGTCTCGCCGTGCTGGATTTGTCGGGTCACGGCGGGCTGACGGCGGCGCCCCGGCCGGGGCGCTGCGCGTGGCGCCGACGGCCGTCGTACGGCGCCCGACCGTCACCTGGGCCCGGTCACCCGGGGGCCCGAGCACCACGCCGTCGACGCCACGCGCCGCGAGCACCCTGGCCAGGGCGCCGCCGTCAGGAACCCCGCCGCGACCCGACGTGCCGCGCTCCGCGCGGCGGGCTCCACGGCCTCACACCCGCGCCGCGCATCCCGGCCGAGGCGCCGCCGTCAGGAACCCCCGCCCGACGTGCCGGCCTGGGCCCGGCGGTCGAGGATCTCGCCCATGTGGGTCTCGGCCCAGTGCTTGAGCGGCTGGATGACGGTGTGGAGGTCCTGGCCGAGGTCGGTCAGCTCGTAGTCGACCCGGGGCGGGACGGATGCGGTGACGGTGCGGGTGACCAGGCCGTCCCGCTCGAGCTCGCGCAGGGACTGGGTGAGCATCTTCTGGCTGACCCCCGCGATCTGGGTGCGCAGCTCGCCGTGGCGCAGCGGACCGTCGTGCAGGGCGGTGATGACCAGCCCCACCCACTTGTTGCCGATCAGGTCGAAGAGGTGCCGTGACGGGCACTCGGCGAGGTAGGCGTCGAAGGCGAGCCTCGCCTCGTCGCGGCGCTGGGCCGCGGTCATCGTCGCCATGGGGTCCTCCCCGATCCGTAGGCACTTCCAGGTGCCTACTTACTTGTGGTTCCTAGGGAACCAATAGTGGTCACACCCATCCAGCCGCGTCAACCAGGAGGAACCATGCGCACCATCACCCAGCTCACCGTCGGCGGACCCGAGGTCCTCGAGGTGACCGAGACCGCGACCCCCACCCCCGGTCCCGGGGAGGTCCGCATCGCCACCCGCGCGATCGGCGTCAACCCCGTGGACGCCGCCGTCCGCGCCGGGGCGTTCCCCCTCCTCGGCGACGCACCCTTCACCGTCGGCTGGGACGTCGCCGGCGTCGTCGAGGAGCTCGGCGACGGCGTCACGGCGTTCGCCGTGGGCGACCGGGTCTTCGGCATGCCCCGCTACCCGGCCCAGGCCGCGACGTACGCCGAGCAGGTCGTCGCGCCCGTCGCCGACCTGGCTCGCACGCCCGATGCCCTCGACGACGAGCACGCTGCCGCCCTCCCGCTGGCCGGCCTCACCGCCCACCGGGCCCTCCTCGGCGCCGGGCCGATCGGGCCCGGCAGCCGGGTGCTCGTGCCGGCAGCCGGCGGCGGCGTCGGCCACCTGGCCGTCCAGATCGCCAAGGCGCTCGGCGCCGGCGTGGTCGCGACCGCCAGCCCGCGCAAGACCGAGTTCGTCCGCTCGCTCGGCGCCGACGAGGTCGTGGACTACACGACCAGCGACCTCACCGGGGTCGAGCCGGTCGACGTGGCCATCGACCCGTTCGGGGGTGAGCGAGGGGCCGCCACGCTGGCCGCCGTGCGCGACGGCGGGGTGCTGGCCGTGCTCCTCGGCGTCGACGACGCGACACAGGCGGCCGCCGACGCCCGCGGCGTCCGGGTGGAGCGCATCGACGTCCGCCCGGATCCCGCGGCGCTGAGCGCCCTGGTCGGGCTGGTCGAGCAGGGCCTGCTCGTGCCCCACGTGTCGGCCGTCTTCGACCTCGCCAAGGCCGCCGACGCGCACGCCGAGCTCACCACCGGCGTGCAGGGCAAGGTCGTGCTGGTGCCCTAGGGCGCTCCGGCTCAGGCGCCGCGCGCCTCGAGGGCGTCGGTGAGCAGGGCGACCAGGGCCTCGGTCTGGATGTCGGCGGAGGAGCCGACCTCCTCGTCGGACCCGTCGAGCGCGCGGGCGGCGAGGCCGGCCTTGCTGTCGATGAGCTCGGCGACCTTGGTGTCGACGGTCTGGGCGGCGATGATCCGCCACGCGGTGACCGGCTGGTCCTGGCCGATCCGGTGGACGCGGTCGATCGCCTGGGTCTGCTCGGCGTCGGTCCAGGACAGCTCGGCGAGGACGACGTTGGAGGCGACCTGCAGGTTGAGGCCGACGCCGGCGGCGGTCAACGAGCACACCGCGACCGCGACCTCGGGGTCGTTGACGAAGGCGTCGATGTTGGCCTGGCGGGTCTTGGGCGTCTGGTCGCCGCGCACCGAGGCCGACTTGATGCCGCGCTTGGCGAACAGCGCCTCGGCCTGGTCCATCACGTCGACGTGCTTGGCGAAGAAGACGACCTTGCCGACGTTGCGCGCCAGCTGGGCGGCGTAGTCGGCGGCGAGGCCGGCCTTGGCCTGGCCGATGCGGCGCATCATCGTGAAGACGTTGTCGCCGTTGGACGTGCCGGTCGAGGTGGTGTCCTCGCGCTCCCACGTCGCGACGCGGCGGACCAGGTCGTGGTCGATGCCCTCGGTGGTCACGCCGGTACGCCGGGTGGCCAGCGCCATGTCGTAGCGCTCGACCAGGCGTCGGGCGAGCTCGCGCTCGGCCTCGCGGATCGAGCGGCCGACCTCGCCCTCGAGCTCGACGGGCAGGTCGGCGATCCGACGTGCCGGGATGTCGGAGGCGACGTCGACCTTGCGGCGGCGGACGATGCCGAGGTCGATCACGGCCTGGCGGGCGGCGGGGTAGAACGGCGGGTCGATCGGCGTGAGCCCGGTGTCCTCGAGCCGCTCCATCAGGTCGGTGAGCGGCTTCTTCTCGTCGATCCAGCCGAGCAGCTGCCAGATGGCGCGGAAGTCATCGATGTCGTTGATCAGCGGGGTGCCGGTGAGCGCGGTCATCAACGGACGCGGCGTCCGGGCCCGGATCGAGTCGGCGAGCTGCAGCACGTGCTGGGAGCGCTGCGAGGACTTGTTCTTGATGAAGTGGGCCTCGTCGACGACCATCCCGCGGAACCCGTGGTTGCGCATCCAGCCGACGTGGCGGTCGAGGATCTCGTAGTTGACGATGACGATGTCGGCGTAGCCGTCGACGTCGTGCCCGTTGCCGTTGACGACGGTGGCGTGGCGGTGCGGCGTCCAGAGCCCAGCCTCGCGCGCCCAGTTGGTCTTGACGACGCTCGGGACGACCACCAGCAGCGGGAAGGCGTCGGCGGCCTGCGCGGCGAGCAGCGCCTGCGCGGTCTTGCCGAGGCCCGGCTCGTCGGCGAGCAGGAAGGTGCGGTGGCCCGCGGCGGCGGCCGCGACGACCTGCGCCTGGTGGTGCATCAGCTCCAGACCGGCCGGGGCCTTGACCGAGGAGTCCTCGGGCAGCGCCATGCACGACGACGCCCCGCCCGCGGCCCGCTCGAAGGACTCCAGCAGCGGCTCGATGAGCTCCCAGCCGGAGAGGTGGCGCGCCTGGTAGGGGCGGGCGACGCCGGAGAAGTCGGGGACCAGGAACGGGTTGGCGAGCTGGAAGGACAGCACCGACCGTGGCACGACCTGGCGGTCGGGGTCGTAGGTGACGTGGGCGACCGGCTCGCTCTGCACCTCGTCCTCGGGCACCTCGACACCCGCGGCCACCAGCATCTCGCGCTTGAGCTCGCGGGCGGCGTCGGAGACGGCGGCGTCCTCGGCGAGCAGCTGGAGCAGCGAGGTGTCGCGGGCGGTGGTCTTGGCGAGGATGGTGCCGATGCCGTCGAGGCGCTTGAGCATGTCGGCGCGCTGGCCCTCGGTGATCGTGCTGTCGACCTTGACCCGGGTGCGCTCCTCGCGGGCGAGCAGCGCGACCACCTGGAACTTGGTGCGGCTCGACGGCTTCACCTTGCCCCGCTGCGCGGCGCCCTCCACCTCGCGCACGGCGCGGGCGAGGATCGGGATGATCCCCTCGTTGTCGAGCTGGCGGCCACGTCGCTGGGTGCGGGTGCCGCCGTTCTGGCGCTGCCCTCCTCGAGCCAAGGACTCCTCCTCCGGAGCAGCGGCACCCTGGATCGGTCGAGCTGGGCGGGTACCGCGGTCTACGCCGGGACCGGGCGGCGGGCCGGTGTCGCGGGTGGTGGACGCGATGCGGGCCCGGGGCGGTGGTCGCCGACGGGGGTGCTGCCACGCGGCTGGTGACCGGTGTGGCGAGACGCCGGTCTGACCCCGGCGTGGGGCCAGCGTAGCGCGGCCCCGATGCTGTCACGGCATCCGGGCGGCGTCCGGGATTTCGGGGACGCGGTGGGTCGCGGTGAGGGCGGTGACCCTGGGACCGTTCACCCGGGCACTTCGGTCCTCACCTCACCGCTCCCCCGGCCCGCCCGGCTACGGGACGTCGGTCTCCACCTCGCGCGTCCAGGCACCCTTGACCGCGCGCCACTCCTCGTCGTCCATGCCGCGGCGCCAGTACGGCGAGCACGAGAGGTGCTGCCGGTCCACGACGCCGCGCTCCAGCAGCTGTCGGCGTACGGCGCGGGTGGCCACGGCCTCGCCGTGCACGAAGGCGCTCACGACGCCCTCGAGCGCGAGGTCGGCGACGGCGGCCGGGAGCAGGTCCTCGAGCGGGCGGTCGGCGCCGGCGCGGTGCACCCACACCACCGTGAGATCGCCGGGCGAGGTCAGCGGGACCTCGCCCGCGGGGTCCTCCACCTCGACCACCGCGACCACCGGCCGACCGGCCGGCACCGCCTCGGCCGACGCCGCGATCGCGGGCAGGGCGCTCTCGTCGCCGACCAGGAGGTAGGTGTCGGCGTCGGGGTGCGGGGTCCAGCCACCGGCGGGGCCACGCAGCTGCAGCCGGTCGCCGGGCACGGCGCGCTGGGCCCAGCGGCCGGCGCGGCCGACGTCGCCGTGCACCACGAAGTCGAGGGTGAGCTGCCGCCGCTCGACGTCCCAGCGACGCACGGTGTAGCGGCGCGGGTAGGGCCGCTGCTCGCGCGGCAGGTCGCGCACGGCGTCGTCGTCGAACGGCACGTCGTACGGCGCGTCGTCGGGGAGGAACTGTGCGTTGACGTAGGAGTCGCTGTCGGTGGGGGCCGCGAACCCGTCGAGCCCGGCGCCGCCGAGGACGACGCGGACGAGCTGGGGGGTCAGGACCTCGGTCGTGATGACCTCGCCGTACATGGGGTGTCCGATCTGTCGGGGACTGGTGGGGACGCTAGCGATGGGCCGACCAGGCGGCCCAGAGCCGGGCGTAGGGGCCGTCGCCGGCGGCGAGCTCGGCGGGCGGGCCGTCCTCGACGACCCGGCCGTGCTCGAGGACGACGACGCGGTCGGCCTCGGCGGCGGTGGTGAGGCGGTGGGCGACGAGGAGGGCGGTGCGGCCGCGCAGGGCCCGGCGCATGCCGGCCTCGAGCACCCGGGCGCCGGAGCTGCCGGCCTCGGCGGTGGCCTCGTCGAGCACCGCGACGTCGGCGTCGCGGAGCACCAGGCGGGCCAGCGCGAGCTGCTGGGCCTGGACCGGGCTGAGGGCGAGCCCGCCGCTGCCGACCCGGGTGGCCGGCCCCTCGGGCAGGGCGCGCACCCAGCCGAGCGCCCCGACCAGGTCGAGGGCGGCGACCAGGTCGTCGTCGGTGGCGTCGGGCCGCGCCAGGCGCAGGTCGTCGGCGACCGACCCGGCGAAGACGTGCACCTCCTGGCTGACCAGCGTCACGTGCTCGGCGAGCTCCGCGCGGCCGAGCGCGGCCACCGAGGACCCACCGATCTCGATGGTGCCGGCGCGCGGCTCGTGGATGCCGGCGACCAGCGCCGCCAGGGTCGTCTTGCCGGCCCCGCTCGACCCGACGACGGCGACGTGCTCGCCGGCGGCGACGTCGAGGTCGACGCCGTGCAGCACGTCGTCGCCGCCGGCGTAGGCGAACCGGACGCCGCGCACCCGCAGCACCGGCGCCGCCGGCGGTGGCGCGCCCTCGGGCTCGGGGTCGTCGATCATGGCCACGCCGGCGAGCCGCGCCAGCGACGCGGTGGCGCTCTGCACCTCGTCGAGGAGCACCAGGAGCAGGCTGATCGGGTCGAAGAGCCGCAGGAAGTACAGCGCCGCGGCGGTCGCCTCGCCGACGGTCGCCGACCCGTCGCCGACGAGCACCGCGCCGACCACCAGGACCGTGGCCGTGCCGACGAGCTCGCCCACGTGGATGCGGCAGAAGAACCAGGCGCTCTTGTCGACGGCGTCGAGGTGGGCGCGCCGCGCGGCCTCGGAGCGGACGGCGACCCGGTCGAGGTGCCGCGGGCCGAGCAGCAGCGCCTGCACCGTGCGCAGCCCGCCGAGGGTCTCGACGAGCTGCTGGGAGCGGACGCCCTCGGCGCGGCGGGCGGCGGCGTACAGCGGCGGGCTGACCCGCAGGTAGAGCCGGCCGGCCAGCGCCTGGAACGGCAGCGCCGCCAGTCCGGCCAGGGCGAAGCGCCAGTCGATCACCGCGAGACCGACCACCGTGAGCGCCACGGTGAGGGCGGAGAAGAGGAACTCGGGGAAGCCCTGGCGCAACGCATCGCTGACCCGGTCGACGTCGTCGCCGACGCGGCTGACCAGGTCGCCGGTGCCGCCCTGCTCGAGGCGTTCCTGGCGCAGCCCGAGCGCGCGGTCGAGCACCGTCTCGCGCAGCCGGGCGAGCGCGGCCTCGCCGACCCGGCTGAGCATCGCGCGGCCGAACGCCGCCAGCACGCCCTGTGCCACCACCGCCAGCCCGAGCACGACCAGCGGCCCGGTGAGCTCGCTGCTGGGGCCGCCGGCCTGGGCGATGTCGACCAGGCGACCGAGCGCCGGCGGGATCACCAGGCCGGCGACGGTGGTCGCCAGCAGCAGCGCCACCGCGACGACCGCACCGCGGCGGTCGGGACGGACGGCGACCGCGAGCTGCCGCCGGGCCTGGGCGGCCGTGGCGACGGGCAGCGCCTGGGTCTCGATCGTGCTCACGCCAGCACCGCGGCGGCGTACCGCTCGTCGTCGGCGAGCCCGGCGTGCGTGCCGGTGGCGACGACGCGGCCGTCGGCGACGAGCGCCACCCGGTCGGCGACGGCGAGGACGGCGGGGCTCGAGGTCACCACGAGCGTCGTACGCCGTCCGGCGCGGAGCGCGTGCAGGCCCGCGGCCACCTCGGCCTCGGTGACGGCGTCGAGCGCGGTGGTGGGGTCGTCGAGCACGAGCACGGGCGGGTCGGCGGCGAGGGCGCGGGCCAGGGAGAGCCGCTGGCGCTGGCCGCCGGACAGGGTGGTGCCGTGGTGGCGCGACCCGCCGTCGACCAGGGCGGCGGCGACGTCGTCGGCCCGCGCGGCGGCCAGCGCCGGGCCGGGCACGTCGCCGACGACGTCGGCCAGCGCCTCGGTGAAGAGCGCGGCCTCGTGGGGCACGACGACGACCGCGCGGTGCAGGTCGTCCAGCGCGAGGTCGTGGGTGGGCACGCCGCCGACCAGGACGGTCCCCGACACGGGGTCGTGGCGCCGGGCGAGCGCGTCGAGCAGCTCGCGGCGGGCCGAGAGGTCGTCGCACACCAGGCCGACCAGCTCGCCGGGGGCGAGATCGAGGTCGAGGCCGGCGAGGTGGTCACCGGTGAGGCCGGTGACCCGCAACCCGCCGCCGGTCGGGGCGGTCCCGCTGCGCGCGGCGGCGGCGTCGTCGACGGCGTACGGCGCGTCGAGCAGGTCGGCGATGCGCTGCGCCGAGGCACGCACGGTGGCGAATCCGGAGGCGGCCCAGGACAGCCGCGTCACGGGCCCGACCAGGAACTGCGCGAGGCCGACGCCGGCGACGAGCTCGCCGGCGGTGATCTGCCCCTCCACCGTGAGGTGGGCGCCGACGCCGGCGACCGCGACGAGCAGGAACCCGGCGATCACCAGGGTCACCCCGTCGAGGGCGGCCTGGGCGGTGCCGGCCCGGGTGCGGGCGTGCCGCGCGGCCTGGCTCGAGGCGCGGAAGCGGTCGGCGGCGTGCCGCTGGGCGCCCAGCCCGTGCAGCACCCGCAGGCCCTCGACGAGGTCGACGGCGAGGCCGGAGCTGTCGGCGGCGGCCTGCTGCTGGGCGGCGCTGCGCTCCTGGATCGGCCGTGAGAGCAGCGGCACGACGAACACCGCGACCGCGACGCAGCCCAGCGCCACCAGCCCCAGCGTCACCGAGGTCCAGAGCAGTGCGGCCGAGGCGACCAGCAGCGCCACGAGGCCGCTGACGCCGACCGCCGCCACCTCGACCGTCTGGCCCACCTTCTCGGCGTCGGAGCCGGCGATGCTCAGCGCCGACCCGGTCGACTGCGGCCTCGTCGTGCCGCGCGGGTCGAGCAGCCGGGCCACGATGCGCTGCCGCAGGTCGTGCTCGGCGCGGGTCGCGGCCCGGGCCCCGACGGGTCCCGCGCCGTTTCCGCACGCCGAGAGGACGACGTACACCCCGGCGAGGACGGCGACCCAGACCAGCACCTTGGACACCGAGCCCGGGACGATCGCGTTGTCGATCGCCAGCCCCACGATCACCGGGGTCGTGGCCTCGCAGACCTGGTGCACGCAGATCATCGCGGTGCACGCCGCGAGGCCACCGCGGGAGCGGCGGAACCCCAGGCGCACGACTGCGCCCGGACCCGTCCCCCTCACCGGGTAAGGGTAGCCTCACTCGATCTCGTGCCCGACGACGGCAACCTCTCGGCGCCCGGCGGCGTGTAGAAGGGTCGAGGAGGTCTCGATGACCAGGACCGGACCCGACGGGTTCAGCGACTGCGTGGCGACCGAGCTGCCGCGGGCGCGGCGCGCGGCGTACCTGATGTGCGGCGACTGGACCGAGGCCGACGACCTCGCCCAGCAGGCGATGGTCCGGCTGTACGGCGCCTGGGGGCGGCTCGAGCGCGACGGCTCGGTGCGGGCGTGGGTGGCCACCACGATCACCCGGCTGTGGCTCGACGAGCTGCGCCGTCGGCGACGGCGCCCGGTGCTGCTCGTGGCCGACGTACCGGAGCGAGCCCTGGCCGAGGAGCCCGGCAGCGAGCGCGAGCACCTCCTGGCGGTGCTCGCGACGCTGGCGCCGCGGCAGCGGGCCTGCCTGGTGCTGCGGTTCTGGGAGGACCTCAGCGTGCACGACACCGCCCGCGCCCTCGGCTGCTCCGAGGGGACCGTCAAGAGCCTCACCCACCACGGCGTCCGCGCGATGCGCGAGCGGATGGCCGCCGCCGAGATGCTGGAGGAGCGACCGTGACCGGTCACGACACCCACGACACGTACGACGACGTCCGAGCGGTCTTCGAGCGGCTCGTCGCCACCGGCCCGCACCACGGTGTCGACTGGGTCGACGGGGCCTCGACGGCCGCCCTCGAGGCCGCCGGTCGGCGCCGGGTGCGACGGCGTCGTACGACGGTGGGCGCGGCGGCTGCTGCCGTCGCCGGGATCGCCGCGACCCTCGCGATCGCCGGCCCCGGACTCCTCGGGTCCGCCGGCACCGACGAGCAGCCGGTCGCGCCGTCGACGACAGCGCCCACCGGCTTCCCGGTCCCCGACCTGCACCTCACCGACGCCGGCGAGCGGCGGATCGCCGGGGAGATGACCCGACGGCTCGAGGAGCTCTACCCCGGCCGCGACGTCACGTGGGAGCGGGTGTGGCCGCGGGACGCGCCGCAGGGCCCGACCGACCCGATCCCCGGCGAGGACTACAGCGACTGGCGGGCACCGACCGAGGTCAGCCCGCAGGCGTCGCTGCGCTTCGAGGTCGCCGGGCGGGGCTACCTCCACCTCGAGTCGTGGTGGACCCGCTCGCCCTACCTCAACGACTTCGCGTCGTGCTTCGGGTGGGCCGACTGCCTCGACCCGCGCACCACCTCCGACACCGGTCGGACGGTCAGCACCGGCAAGGAAGGGCCACAGGGGTCGGAGATGGTGGGCACGGCGCAGGTCGACCTCGACGACGTGACGGTCCGGGTCGTCGGCACCCTGCCCGTGCTCTACCGGTCCGAGCCGGCCGAGGCCCTCGCCTCGGGCGAGGCGCTGCGGGTGCAGGCCACCGACCTCGACCAGCCGTGGCCGCGCCACGACGTCGCGCCCGGGCCCGACGCCACGATGCGCGCCGACCTGGTCCGGCTGCGCACCCTCGCGGCCGGGTGGTCGGCCGATCTCGGGCTCGGCCCGTCGTCGGTGTTCCTGAACGGCGTCTTCGCCCCCACCCGTCAGCCGTGGACCGGCGGCACGGTGCAGCTGCCGATCCCCGGGGCCGGCGACGCCGAGGCCCGGCTCACCCTCGCCTTCTCCCGCGAGGCCGAGGAAGACCTGGACGAGGCCCTCGGCCTGGGCACGTGCACCACCGACGACGAGTCCTGCGAGGAGGTGCCGGTCGACGACGGCGTCGTCGTCCTCCGTCAGCCGGACGGCTTCGTGTCGGCCGCCTTCGTCCGCGACGACGGCGTCACCGCCTGGTGGACCTTCGACCGGGTGCCCGAGAGCTCCACCCCGGCCGACCTCGCCGCCTTCGTCGGCGACGTCGGCATCCCGGTCGAGCCGCGCTGACCCGACCCGGGCCGGCCGCGGCACCGCCGGTCGCCGAGTTCGGACGGCGCCGGTCCGGGTGCTACCGTTGCGCCTCGCGTCGTACGACCTCGTGGGACGCTCCGGGGCTGTGGCGCAGTTGGTAGCGCGTCTCGTTCGCAATGAGAAGGTCAGGGGTTCGAATCCCCTCAGCTCCACCGGAACCGCACAGCCCCTGACCAGCAGTGATGCGGTCAGGGGCTTCTTGTTGCCGGACCCGTCTCAGCGGGTTTGAGACCCAAGGTGAAACCCCAGTCGCGTTCGCCTACGCGTCGCCCTCGAGGCGATCGTCGCCCAGGAACCGACCCCGCTTGGACCACCATTGGCGCCAGGCCGTGATCACCTTGGGTGTCACCTCGAGCTCTGAGGCCAGCGCCGCGGCGTGGTGGCCGACCATGTCCTCGGCGGCGCGGTAGTCGGCCGGGTCGATCAGGAACGCCGCGGCGTACTCCCATGCGCGCTCCTCGACCGGCCGCGTGGAGCAGCGATCGCCGAACGCCTGGTGGCCGAGCTCGTGCGCGAGTCAGGAGATGGTCTGGCGACGGGTCAGGCGGTGGTCAAGGACCATCCGGTCCCCGTCGAGGTGGTGGTCACCGTGGCGGTCGCCGGGGAGCGAGTCCCACACGGCGTCGATGCCCAGGTCGGCGCGGTGCTGGAATGGTGCTTCAGCCTTTCCTGCCTCAACGCCGCGACATTGCCCGTGGCTCTCGGTCTTCTCCGCTGGCCGGCGCCACCCCATGTAGGTCGCCGCTACCAGAACCCGGACCTTGCCACGCGGTACCGACAACTAGCCGTCGTCCTCCGGCGCGCCCGGCACCTGCTGCTCAGAGTCGGTCTCGTTGGCGACCGCGGCAAGGTAGCCGATGACACGGCCCGCCTCGGCCTCGTCAGCGTCGACTGCGAGGTGCCGGGTGAGCTCCGCGAGCGCCATCGCAGACCCTCCCCCGGCGGCATGGGTGCCGGCGCGTGAGGCGGCCGCTGCCCTGGGTGTCGGCCTGCAGCACCTTCGATGGCTCTGTGCTAACTGAATGTGGTCCAGTATCGAGCGGCCTCGAAGCTTACCGCTGGTCGTCAACCGAACGTGCCGCTCACCGAGTTAGACAGGTTGAGACCCCGGGAGGGAGGTGGGTGGTGACCGTTGACGGGTTCAGCGAGTTCGTCGCGTCACGCGGCCCGGCGCTTTGGCGCAGCGCTTGGTTGTTGACTGGCGACGGCGCAACAGCCGAGGACCTCGTCCAAACAGCGCTGGTCAAGGCGTGGCCCCACTTCCAACGAGTCTCGGCAGGCGGGTCGTTCGAGGCCTACGTGAGGCGGGCCCTGTTCACGACGTACCTCTCCTGGCGTGGACGGCGTTGGACTGGTGAGGTGGCGGACCAGGTTCCTGACCAACCCCAGTCGGCTATCGATATCGACCTCTCGCTCGACTTGCGTCGAGCCCTCGGCACCCTCACGCCCCGCCAACGGGCCGTGATCACCCTGAGGTACTTCGAGGATCTGACCGAGCGGGAAACAGCCGATCTTCTTCGCTGCTCGGTCGGGTCCGTGAAAACCCATCACCACCGGGCGCTGGTCGGGCTCCGACGTACCGGCCTTCTCGACGCTGGCTTGAACCCACAGGAGTCCCTATGACACACGACTTGCCCGAACTCCTCGAACGAGGAATTCCTGAGCCCCCCGACCTCTCCACCATGTCGGAGAAAGTCGTGACTCTCAGTTGTAGGCGCCAGCGGCGCCGCCGGATCGGAATCGGTCTCACTGGGGTGGTGGCGCTCAGCGGCGTCATCCTGACGCCGGTCCTAGTCGACGCAGCCCGGGATGGCTCAGCGCGTGCACCGGTCGCAGCTGATAGCCCGACCGCGGCAGGCGTGACCCCCACCTCGCTGACCTGCCCCTCCAACGAGATGCTCGAAGCACCCGGCGGCTACAGGGCCGTCGTCCCGGACGGCTTCGCGACGCCGGAACTCGCTGTCGAGTCGTGGCTCGAGCGCAGCCCCTATGCGGGAAGTGACTACGCGGTGCAACCCGGCAAGCAAGGCGCTTTCGTATTGCGCCCGGATGGGACCGCCGTTGCCCTTCTCACATTCCTCGATTCCCCGGACTTCCTCGTAGATTCCGTCCTTTACTGCTCTGAATAGGACGCTCACCGGGAGGGTCGACGGCATCTACCGCCGCTGGGTCGACGGCGACTGCCTCACCGTCCAGGACTGGCTGCCGGCCGCGCTGATCCAGAAGGTCTGACCAACTTGGCGAGGTAGCCGGCCTCGATGCGTCCGACCCAGCGGCCGTCGCTCCGCTTGCTGATGCCGCCGGTGCCGTACTGGCGGCGAGCCTTCTTGGCCTGTGCCACGGCCGTCCCCTTCGTGCCTATGAACCCATCGTGAAACCCATGTGCAGCGTAGGTGGCACTACCGACATCTTGGGTCTGACCTGGTGTTGTGCGAGGTCACCGAGTCAATCAGCCTATCTGCGTCCCATTCGCAATGAGAAGGTCAGGAATTCGAATCCCCTCAGCTCCACCCCGATCCACCGGACCGCAGGTCGCCCCCGACCTGCGGTTTCGTCATTCCAGGGCGGATCCGCACTCGGGATCACGCCGGCGTCGTCCAGCTCCACCACCCCCCGCTCGCCCCCGGGCGCGCCGGGCCCTCACTCCCCCTACCTGGTCGGCACGTTCGGGAGTCGAGGTTCCCGAGCTGGTGGTCCTCAGGGGCTCGCGGGGTCGTCAGGACGGGGCGGGCTGGCGGCGCCGGTATCTCTCCGCCTTCGCTCGGTTTCCGCAGATCTCCATGCTGCACCACCGTCGGCGCCCGCTCTTGCTGGTGTCCAGGAACAACCAGCCGCAGTTGTGGCCGTCGCATTCTCGGATGCGGGAGCGACGGCGCTGGTCGGCGACCGTCTCGACAGCGTCCATGACGACCGGCCACAGCGGCGCGTCCGGACATGCTGACGAGTCCCACTCGAGCGCGAACGTGCCATCGCGGTGGGTGAGCCTTCGATGCTGGGAGGCTGCTCGGTAGCAGTGATCGAGGTACTCGGCGGAAGCGACGGCGTCGTCAGGTCCGCTGGGACGCAGGAGCTGATGGACATGGCCGCGGAGCTCGAGCGCCTCCCGCCACACTCGTTGCGTCGTTCGAGGCCGAGCGCCCACCTCGCGGAGCAGCTGTTCCGCCCGCTGGGGTTGAAGCACGCCGACCCAGCCGGCCCAGTTCACGAGTGCGTCGTAGGAGTGGAGGTACTCGGTGCGGACTGGTCCGTGACGCGGGTCGATGGTGTTGGCGAAGTCGAGGCTGAGCAAACCGCCCACGCGAGGCAGGTCGGCGAGTGCGTCCGATGGGACCGGTCCGCCGTCGATCGATCCCACGCTCTGACGGTACATGGAGCGAAGGGACCTTCGGACGCGCATGCGCGGGACGCGGATCGTTCGCTTCACCCTTCGGCCGGAGTCGCGGCGGTCTCCGGGTCGGGAGGTTCGCCGTGGCGTCGGTCGTCCAGGCTGGTCGCGAGACGGTCGATCATCTCGACGACGATCTCGGTGTGGGTGCCGAAGTTCAGCCTGGCGAAGTCACGGCTCTCCGGCCCGTAGTCCGTGCCCCGACCCAGTGCCACGCGCGCGTTCTCGAGGAAGAAGTCGGCGGGTTCTTGCGGGAGTCCGAGCCCCGAGCAGTCCAGCCACGCGAGGTAGCTCGCCTGGGGTGGCGTCCAGGTGACGGCGGGCAGCCGGTCGTGCAGCTGACGGACCAGCAGGTCCCGGTTCCGGGCGAGTGTGTCCAAGGTGCCGTCGAGCCAGTCGTCGCAGTCCGCGAAAGCGACCTCAGCGGCAAGCACGCCCAGCAGCCCGCTGCGCTCGCCCATGTAGGGGAGGTCCTTCATCCGCCTGCCGGCGCGCTCCGACGCGGTGACGATCAGCGCGGCCTTGAGGCCAGCGATGTTGAAGGCCTTGGAGGCTGACGTGACGGCCACCCCGTGTTCGCGTGCGTGGTCGGACACCTCGAGCCACGGCGTGTGGGTGCTCCCGGGGAGAACGAGGGGCGCGTGGATCTCGTCGGCGATGACCCAACCGTCGTAGCGAGCGACGAGGTCCGCCAGGGCGGCGAGCTCGTCGCGGTCAGCAACGCGCCCGGTGGGGTTGTGAGGGTTGGCCAGGAGGAAGACCCTCGTGCCCGCTCTGAAGTGGCGTTCCACCTCGTCGAGATCCACGACACCGGTGGTGCTCAGCGGCGCCCGTCGAGTACGGATGCCCGCGTCTGGCAGCTCGCGGCTGAAGGGCGGGTAGCAGGGCGACGCGAAGGAGACGGGAGCGCGGGTCGAGGCGAGCAGGCGGGCGACCTCGATGATTCCGACCATCACGTCCGGGACGAGGGTCAGCTGTCCGGGATCCACGTCCCAGTCCAACCGCCGCTTGGCGAACCCGGTGAACGAGGAACGCAGCTCGTTCGTTGCGGTGTGGGCGTACCCCAGGTCGTGGCGAGCCAGAGCTCGTCCCAGCGCTTCGGTGATGGCGGGTGCTACGGGGAAGTCCATCTCGGCGACGGTGGAGGCCACGACCCCGGGTTCGACGAGGTCCCACTTCTCACTCCGACGCTGGGTCAGCTGTTGCAGGGTTCGAGCCGCTTGGGCCGTCGAGTCCATCGCAATCTCCTGGCTGGTCGTTGACGGGCGCGTGGCACGGGCGACCTGAGGCGTGCGGCCAGCGCTCACTGGTCCGCAGTGGATTCGAGCCAGGAAGGTGGCGCGGGGTGGTCGAGGTCGAGGCGGGCATCACGGCGTAACTGTTGAAACCGTTTTCAACGGTTATAGGACCATAGGTGTCGAGAACAGAGGTGTCAACGGATCCCCAGTGGCTACGCGAGCACGCCGAGACGTCCACACCGGGGCCTGGAGAGACCTCGGCAAGGTCGGTGAGGGCGTCACCGCCTTCGCCGAGGGCGACCGAGATCCATGACCCCGAGGACCCGGACCGGGTCATCCCCGCGCTCCGAACGGTGCCTGTGGGGCGGACTCGGGTCTTGCGACGCGCCAGCCGAGCACCTCGCGCGAAGCAGGAGGACGACCGGCTTGCGGTGTCCCGCCGTTCGGTCGCCACTCCGGTAGGGCGTTGACCTCCTCCGGTGGTCAGTCGGCCTCACCCAGGCCGACGCGCATGCCTGCGACGACGAGCTGCGCACGGTCGGAGACCTGGAGCTTGCGCATCGCCCGGTTGACGTGGGTCTTGACCGTCAGGGAGGAGATGAAGAGGTGCTCGGCGATCTCGGAGTTGGACAGTCCACGTACGACCAGCACGACGATCTCCCGCTCGCGAGAGGTCAGCTCCGCCAGCCGACGTGCCTCCTCGTCGGAGCGGGCGACCCGCGTGCTCGCCCGCTCACCGGCCCGCGTCAGGTGATGGACCACTGCGTCGGTCGCGACGGCGGACAGGAAGGCTCGCCCCGAGGCCACCGATCGCACGGACTCGACGAGCTCGTCGCGGTCGGCCGACTTCCCGAGGAACCCGTTGGCACCGGCGTGCAGCGCCGTCAGCACGTTGTCGTCCTTGTCGAACGTCGTCAGCACCAGGATCGCCACGGTCGATCCCTCTGCCCGCAGGGCGCGAATCGTCTGGATGCCGTCCATCTCCGGCATCTGCAGGTCGAGCAGGATGAGGTCCGGGCTGAGCGCTCGGTTCATGGTCAGCGCGTGGCGCCCGTCGCTCGCCTCCCCCACGACGACGATCCCGTCGGTGAGCTCGAGCAGGCCCCTGATGCCCGAACGGATCATGGCCTGGTCGTCGACGAGGAGCACGTTGATGTCAGCCATGGTGGGTGTCCTGTACCTGGTTCGGCGCCGGGCTGGGTGTCCAGGGGACCTGAGCGCGGACCACGAACTCGTGCCCCTCGACGCCGGCGCGGAACGAGCCGCCGACGTCACGGACCCTCTCACCCATCCCCAGCAGCCCGTGACCTCCCCCGGTCGCGAGGGCGACGGCGGAGGGCTTGAAGGTGTTGCTCACCGCCACCGAGAGGTGCCCCTCGTCGGCGGTTGCCCCGAGACTCAGCGTCACGCGTCCGTCGCCGTAGCGGTGCGCGTTCGTGAGCGCTTCCTGGAGGACGCGGTAGACCACCGCGCGAGTCTGGTTCGCCAACCTCGGGAAGAGGTCGAGCCCCGTCGCGTCGATGTCGAGCCCGATCTCCTGGTAGCTCGCGGCGAGGTCGTGGAGCCGCTCGGGCTCCACCTCGTGGGGCAGGTCGGCCGTGTCCGGGTCACCGCGCAGCACCCCCAGCACCATCTGCAGCTCGGACAGGACGTCGCGCGCTGCGGTCTGGACGCTCTGCAGGGCCAGGTCTGCAGCGTCGGGCGAGCGTGACAGGCTCGCCCGGGCCAGGTTCGTCTGGACGTTCACGACCGCGATGTGGTGCGCGACGCTGTCGTGCAGGTCGCGAGCGATCCGCAACCTCTCCTCGGCGACGTGACGTGCTATCTCGACCCGGCGCCGTTCGGTCTCCTCGCGTCGCCGGCCGACCTCCGCGACGACGTAGCGGCGTTGGGCCTGGACCCACTGCCCGATGCCGACCATGGCGGCCGCGAGGGTCAGGATCCCCCACACGCCCCCGCTCACTCCGTCGTTGGACCACGGCATGTCCACGAGGACACCGATCCCGGCGAAGGCGAGCCCGGCCAGCACGGCGTCCAGGCGCTGGCGCTGCAGCGCGAAGAGGAAGAGCAGCCCGCCGGCCACGGCCCAGGTCCCGCCGGGAGCCGGGTCTCGGACCTCGAGGGCGACCAGCAGCGCGGCGACGGCCACGGCGAGCCAGCTGCGCCGGAGCGCCCACACCAGACCGAGGATGCCGAGGACGAGCACCCCGCCGAGGTAGACCCGGTTCTCGGTCTCGCTCAACCCGGAATCGACGAGACCGGCGACGAGGGCGATGGTGACGAGCGTCGTGGGGGCGGCGACCCAGGGGTCGGTGCTGCGCAGGTCCGAGATCCGTGACGCCTGGGACCGTGGGGCCGCCGATGGCTCGGACGATGGCTGCATCGGTAGACCGAGGCCTTCCTGGTTGTCGTGGGATCGAATGTACGCCGACCGGCGGCGAGCCCTCTCGGGACTCACCGCCAGCCGGGCGGGATGACGTCGACCCTTCGTGCTCGGCCCTCAGCCGACCGGCTGGGGCTCCTCCGCCACCGGGGCGTCGTCGAGGCTGCTGCCCTCCACGTCGAGGTTCGGGAGGACCCGGTTCATCCAGCGGGGGATCCACCAGGACGCCTCGCCCATGAGCTCGAGAACGGCGGGGACCAGGATCATCCGGACCACCAGCGCGTCGACCAGGACACCCACGGCCAGGGCGAGGCCGATCGAGGCCACCATCGAGTCGTGGCTGAAGGCGAACCCCGCGAACACCGCGGCCATGATCGTCGCGGCGGCGATGACGACCGGCGACGCGGACTTGAAGCCCTGGATCACTGCCTGCCGGGTGCTGAGGCCGCGCCGGTGGGCCTCGTGGATGCGGGAGACCAGGAACACCTGGTAGTCCATCGCGAGACCGAAGAGCACGCCGACCACGATGATCGGCACCAGCGAGGCGATGGGCCTCGACTCGTCCAGGCCGAGCAGCGAACCGCCCCAGCCCTCTTGGAAGACCGCCGTCGCGACTCCCAGTCCGGCAGCGAGCGACATCAGGAACCCGACGGTCGCCAGCACGGGGACCGCCACCGACCTGAACACCATGGCGAGCAGGATGAGCGAGAGCACCATCACGAGCGCGAGGTACAGGACCAGGCCCGAGGACAGCTGCTTGTTGACGTCGACGTCGACCGCGGTCTGGCCGGTCACCGAAGCCGTGGCGCCTGCGACGTCCTTCAGCTCCGTGCGGAGATCCTCGACGAGAGCACTGGTGCGCTCGTCCGTGGGGCCGTACGCCGAGCTGACGGCGACGAACGCGGTGGTTCCGCTCTCGGAGACCTGCACCGGGCTGATGTCCGCGACGTCGTCGACCGCGGTGATCGTGCCTGAGGCGGCCTCCGCGGCACCGACCGGGTCGGCACCCTCGAAGAGGACGATCAGCGGGTCCTGCTCACCGGCACCGAACTTGGCGCTGACGGTCTCGTACGCCGCGCGCTGCGAGCTCTTCGGGTCGGGCCCACCCGGCGGGTCCAGCTCGGTCGTCATGGACAGGGCCGGTGCGGCGAGGACGGCGATGAAGGCGGTGCCGAGGAGCACGGCCGAGACGGGTCGGCGCACGGTCAGGTTGACCCACCGCGACAGCACCGCCGCGGTCCGGCCCTCCGTGCGGGGGGCGGCCTCGACGGCGACGTCGACGGTGCCGTCGCGCTCCTTCTTCGGCAGGGCCTTGCGACCCATCGTCATCAGCATCGCGGGCACCGCCGTCAGGGAGATCAGCACGGCCACGACGACACCGAAGGCGGCACCGAGTCCCATCTCGGTGATGAACGGGATCCGGACCACCGCGAGCCCGGCCAGTGCGATGACCACGGTGGTGCCGGCCACCACGACCGACGAACCGGCGGTCCCGGTCGCGCGAGCCACCGCCGTCTTGATGTCGACCCCTGCTCTCAGCTCGTCGCGGAACCTGGACAGGATGAAGAGCGTGTAGTCGATCCCGACCGCCAGTCCGAGCATGACCGCCAGGACCAGGGTGGTCGACTGGATGCCGCTGCCGATCGAGGAGAACCCGAGGACGCCCAGCACACCGACGGCGACGCCGACGAGTGCCATGAGCATGTTGGCGCCGGCTGCGACCAGGGACCCGAAGGTGATGAGGAGGACGACGAACGCGATGAGCGCCCCGATGGCCTCGGTGATGCTGAGGATCTGGGGCGGCCCGTCGTCGAGGGCCCCTCCGACCTCGATGGTGAACCCGGCCCCGGTGAGGTCAGCGGCGGCGGCACGCAGGTCCTTCTCGACCTCGACCTGGTCGACCTCGGCCCCGTCGACCTCCAACGCCACGGACAGGGTCGAGACGGCCACGGCGCCGTCCTCCGAGACGAACGGCTGTTGTTCGTCGAAGGGGCTGGCGGCGTCCACCACTGCCGGCACGTCCTTCGCCCGCTCGACGAGGTCGTCGACCATCGCCACCGACTCCGGCGTGGTGACCGAGGATCCCTCGGCCGCCTCGACGACGATCAGCAGCTCCCCCTCGTCGGGGTCCGCCCGCTCGGGGAACTCGTCCTGCATCGTCGCGAGCGCTGTCGTCGACTCTGCGCCCGCGATGGAGAACGCCGAGTCGGAGAACTTGGCTCCGCTGAGGGTCAGGACCACGAAGACGCCGGTGAGCAGGACCCAGGCGACTGCGACCACCCCGCGGTGGCCGGCGCTGAACGCCCCCACTCGGGACAAGAACTTGGACATGGTGTTGCTCCTTCACGATGTGAGTCCGCGGCGCGAACCCCGTTGTCAGCACTCTGGTTTCGCCGCGGCGTTCCGTCCTCGTGCCGGTGCAGTAACCCGGGTACCGCGGTCGCGGTAGGTCCCGCGGACCGTGGAGTACGGCGGGCCGACGGTCGCGTCCACGACGCGGGCGACCCGACCCGTCCCACACCGCGTCCGCGAGCGCGGCTCACCCGGAGTCGGCGGTTCGTGCTCGACCCGTCAGCGCGACGGCCGTGCGGTGCTCGCCGACGGCGGTGACGAGCCGGCCAGCCCCAGCACCATCGTCAGGGCGAGCACGACGCCGCTGCCGATCAGCACGCCGCCCAGGACGTCGGCCGGGTAGTGGCGACCCATGAGGACACGGTCGGCGGCCACGAGGGCGACCAGAGCCGAGCCGCTCGCACCGACGGCAGCGGTGATCGCCCGCCGGACGGGGCTCCCGGCGGCACACGTCCACGCCACCACCACCAGGACCCCGACCAGCGCGGTGACCGAGGACGCGTGCCCCGAGGGGAACGCGAAGCTGTCCAAGGTGCCTTCGCCCACCTGCCAGGCCGGCCGGTCGCGGGCGACCAGGCGCTTCAGGCCGGTCGTGGCGTACGTCGTCCCCCAGGTCGCAGCCAGGGCCAGCACCGCGAGCCGGGGGGCCCGACACAGCAGCAGGACCGCGGCCAGCACCGCTGCGCAGCGTCGCGTCGCGGAGCCGTCGAAGGTCCTCTCGACGAGGTGGAGGACGGGCCCCACGCCCTGCGCACCAGCCCATCCGGTGAGGTGTCGGCCGGACTGGTCGAGTCCCGTGGTCCAGCCGTTCGCCACGGCCGCCGTCAGCAGGAGGAGGCTCGCGACGACGAGGACCGCGGCGTGCACCACGCGTCGTCCGGGTCGCCGGGTGGTGGACCCCAGGCACGCCGTGCCGGGCGCCGTCTGCTCGGCGGCGGAACCCGGCGCTCCCCCGACCCGGTGGCCGTGCCTCCTGGTGGGCTCGTACAGCTCGATCATGTGGGACCCCTCGGACGCTGGTGACGGTGGTTGTCCACACCGTCCCGTCGGGTGCGGGTCGCGTCGTCGTCGCTTCGCAGTCCCGCGTCTACTCCTCCCGCGGTACGTGCAGGATGCGGTCGGGCGTCACCCGTACCGGGCTCAGGCGTCGGAGGAGCACCGTCGACGAGCAGGGAGGCAGGCCTGGCTCGTCGTCACGGCGCCGACGGGCTACGTCGTGCCGGCGCCACCAGCAGTCGGCGGCGGCGTGCTCTCACGACGAGCAGGCCGAGGACCGCTGCCAGGAGTGCGATCAACAGCGGCGGGTTGACCAGAGCGCTGCTCACCACGGCTCCGGCGCCCACCCATGCGGCGGACCACAGGAGCGATCCGACCAAGGACGCCACCGCGAACCGGCGGTAGGGCATCTGGGAGGCTCCGGCCACGCCAGACATCAGCGTTCGGACCACGGGGACCAGACGGGTGCTGATCAACGCCCATGCACCGCGGCGGCGGACGGTGTCCAGGGCGCGGTCCCAGTGGTGCCGGCCCAACCTCCGGACGATCCGGGACCGTCCGAGCCGCGCGCCGTACCGGCGCCCGAGCAGGTAGTTGAGGTGGTCGCCGAGGCTGGCCCCCAGGGCGACCGCGACGATGAGGACCCAGCTCTGCCCCGGCGTGAGGCTGGCCGCCAGCCCAGTGATGGCCACCTCGCCGGGCAGGACGAGTCCGACCCCGGGGAGGGCCTCGGCGAACGCGATGACCGCCCCGAGGAGGACGTGGACCAGGCTGCTCACGAGACGGGCCCACCTGGTGCGGGAGCGCGCTCGACGTGCTCGTGGACCGTCGCAGCTGATCTCGCAGGGAGGAGCACGAACACCCCGGTCGGCACGGCCCGGGTGACCGCCACGACCCCTCGGTGGCCGGGACCGGATGGCCCGGCCCTGGACGACAACGTGGACATGGCACTCCCTCGACGACGTAGGTCCGCGGCGCGAGACCCGACGTCACCACCATCGGCCGCACCCCCGCCCGCCGTCATCGTGCTGGAGGAGCAATCCCCGGTACCGCGCCTGCAGTACGTCCGGTAGTGGCGGGCGGGTGTCAGATGACCTCGGAGAGGTCGACCAGGGCCTCGTCCGTGTGGTCGATGACGTCCTTGCGCCGTACACGGACGAAGGTGAGCGCGACGAGGGCGCTCGCCACGAGGATGGCGGCCGCCACCAGGAACGCGACGGTGAAGCCGTGCACCACTCCCTCGGCCTGCATGCCCCCACCGTGGTCCTTGATGTAGGTGACGGTCGCCGTGGCAGCGATCGTGTTCATGACCGCGATGCCGAGAGAGCTCCCGATCTGCTGCGTGGTGTTGACGAGAGCGCCGGCTACCCCGGCGTCGGCGGGGTCGACCCCGGCGAGCGCGGTCGAGGTGAGCGCGACCAGGGACAAGCCGAGCCCGAGGCTGGTGACGATCTCGGCAGGCAGGATGAGGCCCACGAAGCTCGTGTCGACGTCGACCTGCGCGAAGAGCACGAGACCCGCGGCGCCGAGCAGCATGCCCGTGACCATGAGCGGCATCGGTCCGATCCGCGACACGAGGGTGCCTGCGATGCTGGCGCCGACGAAGGTGCCGACGGAGTAGGGAAGGTACGCGAGACCGGTCTTGAGCGCCGAGTAGCCGAGGGTGCCCTGCAGGTAGAAGGTGAGCAGGAGGAACGTGCTGAACAGGGCTGCGATCGTCAGCAGCATGGCCAGCAGCGTGCCGCCTCGGGTGCGATCGGTGAGGAGTCGAAGCGGCAGCAGGGGGAACGTGCTCCGGGCTTCGATGACGATGAACACCAGCAGCAGGACGGCGCCGACGGCCAGGAACGACAGCGTCGTGCCGGAGTCCCATCCGTTCGACTCGGCCTTCGTGAAGCCGTAGACGAGGGAGACGAGTCCGGCCGTGACAGCGATGGTGCCGGCGACGTCGTAGTGGGCGTCGCCTTCTGCCTTGCTCTCGCGGACGACGACGCGGGATCCGATGAGTGCGACGACGGCGATGGGGACGTTCACCAGCATGGTCCATCGCCACGACGCCCACTCGGTCAGCATGCCGCCGGCGATCAGGCCGATCGACATCGCGCCGCCGGCGATGGCGCCGTACAGGCCGAGGGCCTTGGCGCGTTCCTTGGTGTCGGTGAACGTCACCTGGATCAGCGAGAGGGCCGCCGGGGCCAGCAGTGCGGCGAACGCGCCCTGGAGGGCGCGGGCGCCGAAGAGCGTCTCGGGGTTCTGAGCGATCCCGCCCAGGATCGAGGCAACGGCGAAGCCCACCAGCCCGACCTCGAAGATCCGCTTTCGGCCCATGTAGTCGGCGATGCGGCCGCCCAGGAGCAGGAGGCTGCCGAAGGCGAGCGTGTAGGCGGTGAAGATCCACTGCCGGTCAGCCACGGAGATGTCGAGGCCGGCCTGGGCCGACGGAACGGCGACCGTCACGATCGAGGCATCGAGCACGACCATCAGCTGTGCCAGCAGGATGACGCCGAGCGCCCAGTACCGGAGTGAGTCCGCCTTCTCAGCGGACGACGTTGTCGTGGTCATGTCATGCAGCCCTTTCATAGGCAACGGAGCTGGTCGATGTCGCGGGACGCATGAGTGCACCCTCAACGCAGGTACACGCATCGGTGTACGTCGACGACGGTAGCGATAGTTGCTTGCGCACGCAAATTATTCGAGCCAGGCCGAGACGGGCGAGCCACGAACGCTGCGACGGCCGGCCGGCAACGCCCAGGGGCCCGGGAAAGCCCATGGCTCCCGCGCCTGCGTGGTGAGCAGCGCACCAGTGCCGGCAAGCCTTCAGCAGGAGGGCGCGCGCCAGCCGGCGCGAGGTCGACTGGACCGGGGAAGCAGCTGGGGATCAGGGTTGCGTGCAGGCGCAGGGACTACTCGAGGTGACGACCGGGCGTGAGAGCACGCGTGGCAGCTGTGCCCCCGCCCGGTCGGTGGGCGGTGCCTCGACGGCGCGCGTCGAACGCGTCTCGTCAGCTGGTCCCGTGCGCGGCGAGCGCTTCCTGCACACAGCTGACCCGCTCCGCGACGGCGGCCATGTCCGCGTCGGACAGGTGGTCGAGGAGGGTACGGCGTACCACGGCGAAGTGATCGCGTCGCGCCTGACGGAACTTGGCCAGGCCGTCCTTCGTCAGCACGGCCCGAGCGGCGCGGCCGTCGGCGTCACACCGATGCCGCTCCACAAAGCCGCGGCCCTCCAGTCGCCCGACGGTACGGCTCATCGCGCTGAGGGACTGCTGCGCTGAGGCCGCCAGGGGCGACAGCTGTGCCGAGCGATCCGGCGCATCTGCGAGCAGCTGCAGCACCGTGAACTCGACTCGCGACAACCCGTGCCGCTGCATCAGGTCCGCTTCCCACACCGCAAACATGGCGACCGCCGTCTCGGTCAGGGAGTGGACGAGCACGTTCTCGGCCGGAGTCAGCTGGTCGCTCTGGCGTCGAGGCACGACACGACATTACTCGCTTGCGCAACCATCTTGCGGCGCGCGCGCACCGCGCCGACCGGGCCGGGCCGGGCCGGGCCACCTAGGTGGGACTGGGGTCGACTCCAGCCGGGGCGGCGCCGGCCCCCATGACGTGCTGGTGGAGGTTGGTCGTGGCGATCCGACTCGCTGCCTGTCCCGGCCTGCACGGTGCCCGGCCTGCGGGCGCCGCGCAGAGGGTCAGCGCTGGCCCTCGCTCCCCCAGCCGACCTCGTCGCGGGAACGGGCGGCAAGCCACCACCCGGCTGCCATCACCGCGTCTGCGACGGAGTGCACCACCCGCGCGAGCAGGGCCAGGGCAGTGGCCGCGGCCACCCCGGTGAGCGGCGTCAGCAGCACCACGAAGGTCGCCTCCCGGGCGCCCACACCAGCCGGCGCGAGCACCACGACCACGCCCACGGCGTAGGCCAGCGCGAACGCCCCGCCGAGGGCGATCGCGTCGTCCCAGGGCAGGTCCGAGGAGAGCAGCACCAGGGACAGCGCGTAGCCGGCCCAGGCCAGGGCCATCAGCGCGACGACCGCCGCAGTGTCCATCCAGCCGATCGGCACCGGACGGCCCGCCACGCGCTCGCCCGCCCGGCGTACCACGGGCGGCAGCAGGCCGACGACCGAGACGCCGAGCGCCAGGACCGACACCCAGCGCGGCCACGGCGCCTCGAGCGCGCCGAGGAGCACCGTCAGCGTGCCGAGCACGACCGCCGTGGCCACGTGGTAGCCCAGGAACAGGAGTCCGACGGCCACGGTGGTCCGACCGGGGACCGCGCGCCGGCTCGCGAGATGTGCCTGCGCCCCGATCGACCAGACGGACCCAGGGATGTACTTCCCGAGCTGGCCGACGAAGAAGACCGCCAAGCCGTCGACCACCGGCACCCGCGCACCGAGGCAGGCCATCATCCGCAGCCAGATCAACCCCGTCGCGCCCAGGCCGACGAGCACCGGCACCACCGCACCCAGCGCTCCCACGAGGGAGGTGTCCCGCAACGCGTCGCCGAGCTCGTCGAACCGGCCGCGCAGCCCGAGCCAGGCGAAGGTCAGCACCGCGACGAGGAAGACGAGCCGGAGCGCCGGTTGGAACCGGTCCCAGCTCGACCTGGAGCCGTCAGTCACGCAATCGCACCAGGGCCGAGCGTGTGGGGTACGGGAGCGCCGGGGTCAACCCGCGGGTCCACTCCACCTCGACGGCGACCGGGGAGCTCGCGATCGCGTCTCGATAGCGCTTCCTGTCCACGTTGTCGAAGACGAGGACGCCGCCGGGTGTCAGCCTCGTGATCGCCCGGCGGTAGCACGCGTTGCGTGCTCGTCCGTCGACGACGACGAGGTCGAAGCGGCCCTCGATCCCATCCACGGTCGCCACGTAGCGCTGGAAGTCGAGCCCCTCGAAACCCGGCTTCTCGGAGAGCTCCTGCTCGGAGCGACCGGTCGCCGGCTCCGGCTCGACGACGTGCACCACCGCATGGTCGGGCAGGACCGGCCGGACGCGCTCGGCCCAGGTCGCGTCGTGCTCGACCGAGGTGACCGAGCCCGCTCGACGGGACAACCACACCGTGGAGGCCCCCGAGCCCCACTCGAGGACCCGGGCGTCGGGCCGGGTGGCCAGGAACGCATCCACCTGGTCGGCCGCCTCGAAGGTCCACCACGGCACGTCGTAGCGCAGCAGCTCCTCCAGGTCGTAGGTCGACAGGAGCGACCGGACCCACAGCCCGGTGCGCGACCGGGTGGCCCAACGGTCGAGCAGCCGCAACAGCCCGAGCGCTCCCAGCACCCGACGCAGTGCTCGAATCCCTGCGATGTACGCCGCCTTCATCTGGGTCCTCTCGTCATGGTCCTCGGCGACCGGATCGCCAGCGACAACCCGGTCATGCGCATCCCCAGGGCCTGCCCGAGAGGCCGGGCCAGGGAGAGCCACACGTCGTGAGCGGCCCGCCGGGCCGAGATCGGCACCCTCAGGCTGCCACGGGGGCCACGTACCGCGGTCACCTGCTCGCCGTCGAGCGTGACGACGACGTCCGCCGGGGCCTCGCCCGCGATGACGAGCGTGCACCCGCGCCGGGCGCAGGCCTTGGCCGGCCGGAAGGCGAGGTCGGCCACCGACACCGGGGACGTCAGCTCGGGTCGGCCGGGCCACTGCTGCCACCCGTGGGTGGCGTAGCGCCACAGGTCGCCCCTGAGCGTGGTCCCCAGGGCGGGGTCGTCTGCCCGGACGCCGTCCAGGGTCAGCCTCGCGGGGTCGACCGTGCAGCGACCCAGGGTGCTCAGGACGACCTCGAAGCCGTGCCGCGACCGGGTCACCTCGTCGAGCGCGGTGCAGTTGGTCGGCAGGGTGCCGATGAAGACCGCGTCGAACGCGTCGACCGCTGCTCGCGGCCGGACGACGGGGAGTCCCATCGGGGCGAGCGGGCCGTTGGCCTCTTCTCGGCAGTCCAGGCTCCGGCTCGTGGAGTAGGTCGATCCCGCATTGACGAAGGGGTACGCGATGCCCGACTCCCGACCGGTCGTGGCCTTGCAGACGAGCTGGAGGTCCAAGGGCGCAGCCTCGACCAGCTCGGTGACGCTCGCCCGCCAGTAGTCGCCGCCCAGCCGCGCCTCCGGGGGCACGTCGCGGCCGCTCAGGACGTCGGTGGCGATGTTGACGTACGACGTCTGGTAGGGCTGCAGCGTCACCTGGTCGATGGTCGGCATCGCCAGGGCCGCGGCCGCGGCCAGGACGAGAGCCCGCCTGAGCGGTGGTCGCGGCTGCCCGAGCCACCACGCCATCCCGCACGCCGCCAGGACCGCGAGCGCGGGGAGCGCGAAGAGCAGCTGCCGCAACCCGTGGTACAGGTCGGAGCCGAGCACGATCGCGACCACGGGCACCGCGAAGGCCTGCACGCCGACGACCGCGACCCGTGCGGCGCGCACCCGGTCGTGCTGCCGGCGCTGGAGAAGCAGCACCACGGCGATGACCGTCCCGGTCACCGCAAAGGCCAGCAGGAGGGTCGGCAGCTCCTGCGCGAGGTGCCGCGGCACGTACAGCCGGTCCGACCGGTCGCTCGCCAGGAAGCTCGAGGACGCCTCACTCGTGCGGGGCAGGGCGCGCAGCGGCGAGGCGAAGAGTCGCGGGTAGGCAGCGACGAGCAGGGCAGCGGCGACGGCGCACGTCGCCGATGCCTCGACGAGGGCGAGGATGCGCCCACGGCGCGTGGTCGCGCACCACAGCACACCGGCGGCGCCGACCCCGAGCAGCACCAGGAGACCGGCCCACATCCCGGGGCGCGTACCGATGGCCAGGACCAGTCCGGCGACGAGACAGCCCGCGCGTGCGAGCCGGAGCCGCACGCCGGGTGGCTCGGACCGCACGTACAGCAGGACCCCCAGGGTCGCGAGCGTGTGACCTGTCGCGACCGGCACGTCCTTGACGTTGACCATGGCGTGCCCGGTCCACATCGGCGTCGCCGCGAGGACCGACGCCGCGACACAACCCCAGCCCCAGTGGCGCAACAGCACCCGGCCGATGGCGGCCACCGCGACCACCCCGACCAGGGCGAGGACGACGATCCCGAGGTGGCGGACGTCGTAGGCGTGCGGGCTGGTCGCGACCTCGCCCCATCCCTCGACGCCCCAGAGGACCGACCAGGCGTGCAGCAGCATCATGGCGACCGGCGCGTAGACGAACGTGTTGGTGCCGTCGCTGCCCGGTCCCTCGCCGCGGTAGTCCCAGTCGAGCGCGTACCACCCGGTCTCGAAGTAGTTCTGCAGCCGCATCACGTGGATCGGCTCGTCGGTCGTGATGCCGGTCCGGGTGGCGCCGAGGACGGCGAGCACCGTGGTCACGGCCAGCACGATCACGCTGGTCGTCACCAGGATCCGCGGTGGCGGACCGCCCAGGACGGGTCGGCGGAGCTGCGGGGCCTGCCTCACACGCGATCTCGTTGCCGCGAGTACACGACGAGCTCGGCGAGCAGGCCGAACAGCACGAGCTGGAGTCCGCCCAGGACGAGGACGACCCCGGCGATCAGCAGCGGCCGCCCACCGACCGCCTCACCGGCGAGCTTCTCGATGAACAGGTAGGTGAGCGCGAGTCCACCGCCGGCCAGGCTCGTCAGGCCGATGCCACTGAACAGGTGCGAGGGCCGACTCTCGTAGGTCATCAGGAACCGGACGGTGACGAGGTCGACGAAGCCGTGCCAGAACCGGGCCAGTCCGTACTTGGTGGCTCCGTGCAGACGCTCGTGGTGCTGGACGGTGACCTCGGCCACCCGGAACCCGAGCCAGTGGGCGATGACGGTGAGGTAGCGGTGCAGCTCGCCGTAGAGCATCGGGGACACACCGCGCGCGACGTCGGCCCGCATCACCTTGAAGCCGGAGTTGAAGTCCTTGCCGGAGACGCCGGAGATCCGGGCCGTGACGGCGTTGTAGAGCTTGGACGTCGTCCGCTTGACCGACCGGTCGTTGCGGACGGTCCGTGCCCCGGTGACCAGGTCCGCCCCGTCCTTGAGCCGCTCCAGCAGCAGCGGCAGCTCGGCGGGGTCGTCCTGGCCGTCGGCGTCCATCATCACGACGACGTCGGCCCCCGCGGACAGCGCCCGCTCGAAGCCACGCCGAAGGGCCGAGGCCTTGCCGAGGTTGCGACCGAGCGAGATGAGGTCGACCCCGGAGTGGCGGTCCACGAGGTCGGTCATGACCTCCCGGGTCTTGTCCGTCGACCCGTCGTCGACGACGAGCACGTGCCCGTCCTCCTCGAGCAGGGCGAGCTCCGACAGGATCCTCGGCACCACGACGACCAAGTTGTCGGCCTCGTTGAGAGCGGGCACCACCACCCAGATCACGGTTGTCATCATTGGTCTCCCAGTGGGGCGGTCCCGGCAGGGACCACGCGGATGCTGCGGACCCGGAGGCCGAGTGGCTCTCCGGAGGTGCGCTCGAAGGTGACCCAGGGGTGGGACACCCCGGAGGGCAGCGGGATCGAGACCGACCCGGTGGTCGTTCCCACGTCGGTCGGGCGGTCATCGACGACGGCGGTGAGATCGGCTGGGGCGTCAGCGTCGAGCTGCAGCGAGCAGGCGACGCGGGCACACTCCGACGGGACCTCGAAGTAGAGGCTCGCGGACTCGCCCGTGGCGTCGATCGCGTCCATCGAGGAGCGCGTCACCCATCCCACCGGTGCGTAGGACCACTGCGGCGGCGTCATGTTCGCGCCGTCCGTTCGCGCAAAGGTGACCGACGCCGACAGCCGCGACGGCTCGAGCCGACACAGCGCGACGTAGGTCATCGCGATCTCCCTGGTGTGCCGGTCGCGGGTCACGGCGGAGAGACGGCTGCAGTTGCGCGGCACTGCGTGGTCGCGGTCGATGATCACGTAGAACTCCTCGCGCGCCAGCGCGGACTCGTGGGGGAGGTCCTGCGCCGTCCACGCCGACGACAGCGGACCGAGCGGGTCGACACGGCAGTCGACGCTGCTGTCGATCGTGTAGCGGCCGGCCACCATCGACTCCGCCGCGACTCCTGCGGCCTCGGCGCTGCCGGCCAGGGCCCCGTTCGGGGTCGAGCGGGTCGGCCCGCAGACGATCGGGCCGTCCCTCGGGATGGTCGGCAACAGCTCGGGGACGCTGGTGCGCCAGTAGTCGGAGGCGACGTGCACGCCCGTCGCGTCGAGCGCGACGTTGTGGTAGGTGTACTGGTAGGGGAAGGCCAGCGCCTGGTCGACCGTGGGCGCCACGAGCGCCACTGCGGCCAGCCCGCCCACGAGGCGGGTGCGGCCGTGCGCGTGGCCCCAGGCCAGCGCCCTCGCCAGTCCGAGCGTGACCAGCACCGCCCACATCGGGAAGGCGAACAGCAGCTGGCGGAGCCCGTTGTACAGGTCGGAGTTCCTCGCGATCGCTACCAGCGGCACGGCGAGCACCTGCACCCCGACCAGGGCCAAGCGGGTCGCGTGCGTCGGGTCGTCGTGCCACCGGCGGACGACGAACCCGACCGCCGAGACGAGGCCGATCGCGAAGAGCGCCTGGAGCAGCAGCGGTACCTGTGCGGTGTAGGTGAAGGGGACGTAGAGGTACTCGGCGTCGCGACCGTCCCGGAAGCTGGCGGACTGCTCGCTCGACTGCAGCAGCAGGCCGGGCCGGAAGAAGAGGTTCGGGTAGGACGCCAGCAGGACCGCGCACGCCGTGGCCACCCCCGCCGCGACCTCGGTCGCCACGGTGCGTGGTCTGCCGGCGGGGCGCGCGACGACCACCCCGATCACGAGGACGACCAGGGCCGCCAGCACGGCCGACGCCATGGCCGGCCGGGTGCCCACCATCAGCGTGATGCCGACGGCGAGGGCGAGGACGCGGAGCAGCCGGTGGCCCTCGGGCGGGGAGAGCATCGAGACCAGGGCCCACGTCATCACCGTGCAACCGGTCGCGACCGGGACGTCCTTGATGTTGAACATGAGGTGACCGGTCCACATCGGCAGCGCCAGGAGCGCGGCGGCCGTGAAGAGGCCCCAGCGCCAGGATCCGAGCAGGATCTTGGTCGTGCCGGCGGCGGCCGCCGTCCCGAGGAGACCGATCAGCAGCACCCCGAGGTGTCGCACGTCGTAGGCCGCCGGCGTCGTCGCGACGGAGCCCCACTGATCCACCCCGACCACCACCGCCAGACCGTGGAGGAGCAGCATCGCGACCGGGCCGTAGACCAGCGTGTTGTTCTCGCTCGTGCTCGAGCCACTGATCTCGTTCGACCAGTCGAGCGCGAACCAGCCCTCGTCGAGGTAGTTGCGCAGCCGCATCACGTGGTACGGCTCGTCCCACGAGATGCCGGTCCGCAGCGCCCCGAGCACACCCATGACCACGCCCGCGACGACGACCGCGCCACTCACCCACGACACCAGCGACGACAGCCGGGGCGCCGCCGCGCTCTGGCGACGATCGGTCCTCGGTGCCAGGGACTCGGTGACCGGTGAGTCGGCGCGATGGCTCAGACGCGAGGCCAGGACGTCACCACCTTCCATCGATCGCCTCTCCGGACGGCGGCGACGCCGAGACTTTCACGGACCCGGGAAACACGACGCGAACGCCCGGAGAACAGCCGAGGGACCCCTGGGTGAACACCGCCGAACCCCCGCGGCGGACCGCCGACCGGGCCGGACGATCGACACGAGATCGACACCGGATCCGGTTACTGTCCGCCCCAGGTATCCGCCTGAAGCGTCCACGTCCGGGGAGGAGTTGTCGTGTCGTCGGTGTCCGCGCCCCCTGCTCGCCAGGACCACTGGAGCGAGCTGGTGAGCTCGCGCTCGTTCCGTCGCGGGATGGGTGGCGTGCTCGTGCTCTACCTCGGGCTCGCCCTCATCTGGGTCTTCTGCGTGCCGCTGTTCGGTCCCGCTGACGAGCGCGCGCACGTCGACTACGCCTGGCAGGTCGCCCACGGTCACCTCCCCTCGGCCGGCGGGCAGTTCATCCCGCAGTTCCCCGAGCTGGGCCAGACCGGCTACGTCCAGCACGTCGCGAACCACCCGCCGCTCTTCTACGCGATCGCCGGTCCGCTGATGCGCCTCGGCGACGCACTGGGAGGTCCAGCTGTCGGCTTGTACGCCGTCCGGCTCCTCAACGCGGCGATGACCCTCGTGACCATCCTGGTCGTCGCCCGCATCGCGGCGGAGATCACGGCTCGCGCGCCCCGCCGGCTGCGTGGGGCCGTGGTCATCGCCGCCAGCGCGCTGGTCGCCGTCAACCCTGCCCTGCTCGCCGCCTCCGGCGCCATCCAGAACGACGCGCTGTCGATCCTCCTCGCCGCACTCGTCACGATGGTCCTGGTCCGCGCGACGCGCACCGGCCTCGACACCCGCACCGTCGCGCTCCTGGCGGCGCTGTGCACGTTGGGCATGCTGACCCGGGTCACCTTCGTCACCGTCGCGGTCATCGCCGTGGCGTACACCGTCGCGCTGACGCTCTGGCCGACGCTCCGCCTGGCCCATCCCGAGCGGGCTGCCGTGCGGCAGGCGGCCGCGAGGGGCCTGGCGATCGTGGCCACCGTCGCCGTGGGCGCAGGCTGGTTCATGCTCCTCAACCTCGACCGGTACGGCGACCTCACCGGTGGCTCGGCGGTGTACACGATCGAGACCGTGCAGTCGCGTGACCTCGCCCCCGGTGCGGCGTCCGGACCACTCGGCTACCTGCTGCACCCGTACACGTGGTGGACACAGCTCCTTCAACTGGTGGCCCCCGTGCCGTCGATCTCCGACGACAAGATGCCCTACGTGCTGATGACGACGACACTGCTCGTCGTGCTCGTCGGCGCTGCGGTCGCGGCCGTCCGCCACCGCGGACGCGGACTCGTCGACCGGCCCGGCGTCGTCGCCATGCTCCTCCTGGGCGTGTTGTTCCTGACCAGCATGACGAAGCTCGCCTCGCACGTGAGTCAGCGCGGCGGCGCGAACCAGCGCTACCTGCTCGATGCGATCGGGCTCTGGGCGGTCGGGGGCGCCCTGCTGCTCCTCGCCCTGGGCCGACTGGCACCCCACGCCGTCGCGCTCCTGGGCGCACTCGGTGCCACGGGGGTCGTGACCTATGCGGCCGGCATCGTCCTGCGCACCGACGACATCGACGGTGGACCAGTGGTCGCCGCGCTGCGCACGTCGCTGTCCGAGAGCATCGTGCCGGCGGCCGGGCTGATCTCCCTCCTGGCACTGCTGATGGTGGTCGCGGGCTTGGCGACGGCGACGTACTCGATCACCCAGGCCCTGCGTACGCCCTCACCGCCGGTCCTGGAGCGGTGACGCCGTGCGACTAGTGGTGCAGATCCCCTGCCTGAACGAGGAGGAGACCCTCGGCGGGGTCCTGGAGTCGATCCCGTCCAGCATCGCCGGCATCGACGAGATCATCGTCCTCGTCATCGACGACGGCTGCACGGACCGCACGGTCGAGGTCGCCCGGGCCCACGGCGTGACCGAGTTCGTGCACCACGTGCGCAACCAGGGCCTGGGCAGGTCCTTCCACGACGGGATCGTGCACGCCCTCGAGCTCGGCGCCGACATCGTCGTCAACACCGACGGCGACAACCAGTACCCCCAGGAGCGCATCGGCGACCTGGTGCGTCCGATCGTCGACGGCGAGGCCGACCTCGTGATCGCCGACCGCCAGGTGCACCTGGTCGAGCACTTCTCGACGTCCAAGCGGATGCTCCAGCGGTTCGGCAGCGCGGTGGTCAACCGGGCGGCCGGCACGAGACTGCCCGACGCGGCGAGCGGCTTCCGCGCCTACTCGCGCGAGAGCCTGATGGTGCTCAACACGATCACCCGGTTCAGCTACTGCATGGAGACGATCATCCAAGCGGGCAACAAGAAGCTGAAGATCGCCAGCCTGCCGATCGTGACCAACCCCAAGACGCGCGAGTCCCGTCTCTTCGGGTCCACGGCGGAGCACGTGCTCAAGTCCGCCGCCGCGATCATCCGGTCGTTCATGATGTACCGGCCCTACGCCATCTTCTTGTGGCTGACGATGCTGTTCGGGATCGCGGGGTTCATCCCGTTCGTCCGCTACGCAGTGCTCCTGTCGCGCGGTGACGAGGGCGGGCACGTCCAGTCGCTCCTGGTCGGCGCCCTCCTGCTGATCGTCGCGGCGATGAGCCTCATGCTCGGCGTCATCTCCGACCTGATCCGCACCAACCGGATCCTGATCGAGATCACGTTGGAGCACACCAAGAAGGCACGCTTCGGCAAGTCCGCAGCCGAGCTCCGGCCGGAGCGTAGGCCGCAGCTCGACGCACACTGGCCGACGCCCGGACCCCGCAGCGTCTCGGCCAGCTCGTCGCCGGTCTGACCGACTCGTGCACGTCGGGATCCCGGCGGAGGTGCTCCACCCGGGGTCGGGGTTCCCCCACGAGGTGTCCGCTCCTGCGGGGTCACCGCCGGGGCAGTCTCCTACGACGACGCCGCCAGGGACCCGTCCCTCCCCGACGTCCTGGGCCCCTCTCGAGCAGGAGGGTCAGGAACCCGGCACCACGAGCCCGTTCTCGTACGCGACGACGACGGCCTGCGCTCGGCTGTTGAGCCCCAGCTTCGACAGCACCCGCTTCACGTGGGTCTTGACGGTCTCGTCGCTCAGCACCAGGCGGGCCGCGATCTCGGCGTTCGACAGTCCGGTGGCCACCAGGCTGAGGACCTCCGACTCCCGCGGCGTCAACCGTGCGAGCCCGGCGTCGGCGTGCCGGGCGGCACGGTGCGCGGTGGCGTAGGTCTCCACCAACCGGTGGGTGACCCGGGGCGACAGCAGGATGTCCCCGGCCACCGCGGCGCGCACCGCGGACAGGATCCGCTCCGGCGGGGTGTCCTTGAGGAGGAAGCCGGCGGCGCCCGCCCGCAGCGCTGCGTAGACGTACTCGTCGAGGTCGTGGGTCGTGAGCACGACGACCCGGGGGCCGTCGTCCGGGGCGGCCTCGAGGATGCGGCGGCACGCCTCGATGCCGTCGAGCTCCGGCATCCGGATGTCCATCAGCACGACGTCCGGTGCGGTCTCGGCGGCCAGCGCGACCGCCTGCAGACCGTCGGCGGCCTGGCCGGCGACGGCGAAGCCCGGTGCCGCGTCGAGCAGCGCGACGAGGCCACCGCGGATGAGGGCCTGGTCGTCGACGACGAGCACCCGGATGTCCCGGCCGTCGGGCACGGGCTGGTTCATGGGCTGGGTCACCGGGCCACCTCCAGCAGCCGCTCGGGCACCGGCAGCCGCGCCAGCACGCGGAACCCGCCGTCGTCCTGACGGCCGACCTCGAGCACCCCGCCGTACAGCTCCACGCGCTCGCGCATCCCCGCGATCCCGCGGCCGGGTGGCCGCTCCTGGGTCGCGGGGTGGGCCGGGCTGCCGTCGTCGCGGACCTCCACCGTCAGGAGGCGGGGGCCGTGCGTGATCGTGACCCGCGCACTGGCGACGTGCGAGTGCCGGAGCACGTTCGTCAACGACTCCTGCACCACCCGGAACGCCGTCAGGTCGAGCCCCGGCGGCAACAACCGCGCCGGCCCCTCGCGACGGACGTCCACGGCCAGGCCCGCGGCCCCGAGCCGGTCGACCAGCGCGCCGAGGTCGCCCAGGCCCGGCGCCGGCGCGTAGGGCGCCGCCTCCTGCGCCCCGCCGCGCATGGTCTCCAGCAGGCGACGCATCTCGCCGAGCGCGTCCCGGCTGGCCCCACCGGCCGCGGCCAGTGCCTCGCGGGCGGCCGGGAGATCGGTGTCGATCACGTAGCCGGCGACGCCGGTCTGCAGGGAGACCACCGACATGTGGTGGGTGACGACGTCGTGGAGCTCCTGGGCGATCCGGGTCCGTTCCTCGGCGACCGCTCGCACGGACTCGGCCGCGGCCAGGGCCGAGCGGGCACTCCACCGCCGGGTGCTCTCCCCGAGCCCCCAGGCGGCCAGGTAGACGACCGCGGCCTGGGCGACCTGCGACCACAGCACGCCGTCGGCGGTCTCGAAGATCAGCACCGAGACCAGCACGGTGGTCGCGTACGCCGCCGCGGCCACGGGGCGCGGGCGGAGGGTGGCGACGCTGAACATCGCGATCAACAGCCCGATGGAGCCGCTCGGCGAGTCGCCGTACCCCAGCAGGGCGAAGGCGGCCGACGCGGCCACGATCACCGACATCGAGCCCACCGGGGCGGTCTGGCGTGCCGCGACGGGGGCCACCGCGAGCACCGCCAGGACGAGCGCGCCCCACGGGACCCGACCGGTGCTCTGGCCGAGCAGCGTCGCGAGCGCGAGCGCCGTCAGCGCGACGGCCAGACCGGTGTCGATGAGCCTCCCGGTCGTGGAGCGAGGGACGACACCGACTTCTCGCACATCCTCACTGTAGGCGCGGCGAGTCCTCCCGGCGTCCCCCCACGGTGGGCCGTCGGCGTACCCCCAGCGGGGTAGGCGAGGTGCCCGTCGTGGGGGGACGACCCGACGTCGGCACGTCCCTAGGTTCGACTGCATGAGGACACCGACCAGGACGACGAAGAAGATCACCGCTCTCGTGACCACCGCGGTCCTGACCGCGACCGCGGTCTCGACCACGTCGGAGGCAGTCACCCGACCGCACGCCCCCGGCGCCGCGACCGTCTCCGACGGCGGCCGGCACCAGGACGCCTCGCTCCGGCACACGCTCCGGAAGGACGTCGCTCGCATCGTCGAGCAGGGAGCCCCGGGCGTCCTGGTCCAGGTCTCCACCCATCGCGGCACCATCAACGTCCGCGGCGGGTACGGCGACCAACGGGCCAGGACGCCGATGCCCCACGACGGCCACGTCCGGATCGCGAGCTTCACGAAGACCTTCGTCGCCGCGACCGTGCTCAAGCTGGTCGGCAAGGGTCGGCTCTCCCTCGACGACACCGTGGAGAAGTGGCTCCCCGGGCTGGTCCGTGGGAACGGCAACGACGGTCGGGACATCACCGTCCGGCAGCTGCTCAACCAGACCAGCGGCCTGCCCGACTACACCCAGCAGCTGCGGTGGCTGGCGTTCGAGAGCTTCTTCGACCACCGCTACGAGACCGTGACCCCGCGGCAGCAGCTCGAGCTGGCGCTGGCGCAGGAGGCGACCTTCGCCCCCGGCACCGGCTGGGGCTACTCCAACACCAACTACCTCCTCGCCGGACAGATCCTCGAGAAGGTGACGAGGCGGCCGTGGCAGGAGGCGGTGCGCACGCAGGTCGTCGAGCCCCTGGGCCTGCGCCACACCAGCTTCCCCTACGGCTCGCCCAGGATCCCCCAGCCGCACGCCCGCGGCTACAACCACTTCCTCCTCGAGAGCAGCAGCCTGGAGGACCCCGTCTTCGGCAAGCAGTACGACGTCACCGAGCTCAACTCGACCTGGGGCGGTGCCGCCGGCGAGATGATCAGCACCGCAGAGGACGGCAACACCTTCCTGCGGGCCCTGCTGAGCGGACGCCTGCTCGAGCCGGCGCAGCTGGCGGAGATGAAGAGGACCGTGCCGGTCGACGAGGACTTCGCCGCCGGCTGGCCCGGCGCCCGCTACGGCCTGGGCCTGATGCACGTCCCGACCTCCCACGGCGGGTACTGGGAGCACGGTGGGGACATCCAGGGCTTCATGACCCGCAACGGCGTCACGCCCGACGGGAGGCGCAGCGTGATGGTCTCGCTGAACACCGACACCCCCATGCCCGCGGCGGGTGTGACCCCCGTCGAGCACGACATCGCCCTCGATGTCATCGACCACGCGCTGTACCCCGACGACTGACCTGTCGGCGGACGGCGCCGCCATGACGTGCTCGACGGATGGCGACAATGCGCCCACGTGCAAGGATGGTGACACGTCGATGTGCGTCGACCGGATCGGAGGCGGTGATGCAGCGACCGCACCAGGTGGTGGTCCTCGTGCTCGACGGGGCGCTGCCGCTGGACGTCGGGATCCCGGCCGAGGTGTTCCACCCGGAGTCGGGGTTCCCCTACGAGGTGTCGGCCTGCGGGGTCACCGCCGGGACGGTGCCGTCCCACGGGGGCTTCGGCTACGCGGTCCCGCGCGGCCTGGAGGCACTGGCCGACGCGGACACGGTCGTCGTCCCGGGATACGCCCCGGCTGGCCGGCCGATACCGGCGGAGGTGTGCGAGGCACTCCGGAGCGCCGCGTCCCGCGGGGCACGCATCGCCTCGATCTGCTACGGCGCGTTCGCCCTCGCGGATGCCGGCCTGCTCGACGGCCTGCGGGCGACGACGCACTGGGACGCGGCGGACAAGCTCGCGCAGCTGCACCCGCAGGTCACGGTCGAGCCGAACGTGCTCTTCGTCGACGAGGGACCCATCCTCACCTCGGCGGGGGCCGCGGCCGGTCTCGACCTGTGCCTGCACATCGTCCGGCGCGACCTCGGGGTGAGCGCGGCGAACGAGATCGCCCGAGGACTCGTCACCGCGCCCTACCGGACCGGGGGGCAGGCCCAGTACCTGCCGAGGGCCAGCTCGGCAGCCCACGGCGAGACCCTCTCCGCGACACGCGAGTGGGCCCTGACGCGGCTCGACCAGCCGCTCACGATCGCCGGGCTCGCCGCCCACGCGCGGATGTCGCCCCGTACCTTCCTGCGCCGCTTCGCCGAGGAGACCGGCACCACCCCGCTGCAGTGGATCCTCCGGGCACGGGTCGACACCGCCCGCGAGCTCCTGGAGAGCACGACGCTGTCGGTCGACCGCATCGCCGACCAGGTCGGCCTGGGGACCGGCTCGAACCTCCGACTGCACTTCCGCCGGCTCCTGGACGTCTCCCCCTCGCAGTACCGCGCCACGTTCTCCGGGCGCGCCTGACCACCGCGATCAGCGCCCGCGCGGTGGGAGCGCTCCGGCTACGAGCGGCGAGGGGGCAGCGCGACGGTGTCGCCCGCCACGTCGATGGCGACCTTGCCGTGGAGTGCGTACGACTGCCTGTTCTCCAGGATCTCGTGAGCCTCGCCCACGCGTGCGAGCGGGAGGGTCGCGCCGATGACCGGCTTCACCAGACCGCGCTCGACCAGGGTGGTGAGCGCGTCCAGCTTTCCGCGGTTCTGCCGGGTGAAGACGAAGTGGTAGGCGGCGTTCCTGCCCCAGGCCTCGATGAGGTTCTGCGGCTGCGCGATGTCGACGATGCTGACGACGCGTCCGGCGTCGGCCAGCGCCAGCGGGCTCCGGGTGAGCGTGTCACCACCGATCGTGTCGAGGACGACGTCGACGCCCTGCCCCTGCGTCAGCTCGGCCACGGCCTCGACGTGGTCGGTCGTCGTGTAGTCGATCACCGCGTCGGCCCCGAGGGAGCGCACGAGCTCGTGGTCGCCGGCTCTGGCGGTGGTGATCACCCGGGCGCCGATCGCCCTCGCGACCTGGATCGCGATCGTGCCGACCCCGCCGGTGCCTCCGTGGACCAGGATCGTCTCCCCCACGGTGAGCTGGGCCCGGGTCACCAGGGCCTCCCAGACCGTCCCGCCGACGAGGGTCAGGCTCGCTGCCTCCAGGTGCGTGAGGTTCTGCGGCTTGCGGCCCACGAGGTCGACGTCGGCGACGTGCTGCTCGGCGTAGGAGCCGGGGCCGCCGAAGATCTGGGGCGTGTAGTAGACCTCGTCGCCGGCGCGGAACTCGGTCACGTGCGATCCGACCTCCTCGATCACGCCGGAGATGTCGTGCCCGGTGATCGCCGGGAGCGGCACGTGCTCCGGGTAGTCCCCGCGACGGATCTGGTAGTCGAGCGGGTTGACGGCGGTCGCGTGGACACGCACCCGTACCTGGCGGGGTTCGACGTGCGGTACGGGGACGTCGCGCAGCTCGAAGGCATCGGGCCCTCCGAACCTGGCGAGCACGACGGCCTTCATCTGTTCGGTCATATCGGCGTTCCTCATGGGGGTCTGGGTGCGACGACGCGCCGGGACCGGCGGTTCTCCCCCAGCGTCGTGTGCCTGACCCACGCCCACCAGTGGCAACAATGCCACTATCCGCGAGGATAGTGACACCCCGTCGCACCGCGGTCAGCGCGAGGAGCGGGGGCGTTCCCGCTCGCGGTCGCGTCCCGGCTTCTTCCCGCGCTCCTGCCGTGGCTCCGGCTCGGCCGGAGGCGCCGGTTTCACCTCCGGCATCACGATTCCGGTCACCCGGTCAGCCAGGTCGTCCGCCACCTCCCGGACCAACCCGGGCTGGGCAAGGAGCAGCCCCGCCACCGCGGCCGCCACGCCGAGCCGCACCAGGTCACCGCCGCCACGACCGGCGCGCCGCCGGGTGCGGCGGCGAGTCGGCAGCGGAGGCCAGGTCCGGGGAACGCCGCCTGGGCGGGGCAGGTGCAGCGCCTGGCGGTGTTCCTGGGACGGCGCCGAACCGCTCGGGGAGCGGGGACCGGCTGCGGCGGGAAGAGCGGCCCGGAGCCGGTGGCCCAGCTGGGCGACTCGCTGCGGGTGCAGGACCGGCGAGCCGCCCGACACCAGGGCCGCCAGGTCGTCGACGGGGCACACCGCAACCCCCTCGACGACGTCCCCACCGCGGACTCCCGCGTCCCCGGCGAAGCAGAGCACTGCTCGCACCGCGTGACGGTGCTCCGCCGGCACGACGTCCGCCACGGCGGCAGCCATGGCCCGGGACGCGTCGAGCGTCCGGTCCCCACGGCGTCCTCCTACCCGCACCACGCCGTCGCGCACGGTCACGGGCGCCGACCAGTTCTTGGTGTCGATCACGAAGATGCCCGCCGGGCCGACGCAGACGTGGTCGATGTTGGCGCGCGCCCGCCCGGGCCACACGACGTCGTGCAGCACCACCCACCCGGCAGGAAGCGCCTCCAGGGCGGCTGCCGTACGTCGCTCGCCCTCGACGCCACGCTCCCACCGCTCGGCGGACGCGTTCAGACGCCTGGCGCGCTCGCGCTGACGGTGCGCGATCGTGGCGGCGGACTCACCGGGCAGGGCCATGAACCCTAGGTCGGTTCCCGACGCGCGACACTTGAGGGCCACGGAGCCACTCTCCGTGCGTCCCTACATCGGCGCGTACTCGGCGAGCACCGCGCCGCCGGCTCCGATCACCTCGGTGGTGTGGTCCTGCAGGCCGCCCTCGCCCGGCACCCGGATCATCACGGCGTACGCGCCGCCGTCGCCGACCGGTCGCTCCACCACGGTGCCGTCGGTGAAGGTCACCCGGAGCGTCTCGGCGCGAGGATCGGTGAGGCCGGCACCCGTGTAGTACGACGCCGCCCCGCCGACGATGGACTTGTTGCTGCCGCCCGTGGTGGAGCCGGCGAGGTAGATCTCGCCGCGCCCGGTGCGGTGGACGTCGGTGAGGCCGGCGTCCCAGGTGGGCGAGGAGAGCGAGCACGCGAAGTGCTGGCCACCGCGGCGCAGCAGGGCGACCGTGACGTCGCTGTCGCCGTCGACGGCGACCACCTCGGCGTCCCGCAGGTCGACCCACGACTCGCCCCGCGTGAGGGAGGTGGAGCTCTCGGAGCAGAGCTCGGCAACGGCCCGGGGGCGGTCGGGGTCGACGGCGAACCGGGTGAACGGCACGTCCTGCTGCTCCTGCCCCTCCGCCGGGATGACGCAGAGCACCGGGTTGCTGCTGAACCTGCCGTCCGCGAGCTGGACGAGGTCACCGACGGCGTACGGCCGGTCGTGCGCGACCTCCCACTCCTGCGGGGTGTACATCGGGTAGGCGTAGAACTTCTGCAGCTGGGGCTCGCAGCGCCGCACGATCTCGGCGTCGCGCAGCCGGGCCGGCGCCGGCGGCGGCGCCGCCGTCGCGGTCGCGGCCGGCTGCGAGCGGTCCGGCTCCGCCGGCGTGCCGGTGTCGCCCTGCACGAGGGGGACGGCGAGGACGGCCGCGGCGGTCAGCGCGGACGCACCGACCAGCACGCCGCCGGTGCGGACCTGCCGTCGCCGTCGGCGCGCGGCGCGCGCCCGCTGCAGCAGCTCGACCGGGTCGGTGGCCACCGGGCGGTCCGCGTCGTCGGCGGCCCGGTCGAGACGGTCGTGGAGGTCGTGGAGGTCGTTCATCGGGGGCTCCTGGTGTCCGCGACGTCGTCGAGGAGCGGCCGGAGGGCCCGGAGCGCGTCGGAGGTCTGGCTCTTGACCGTTCCCTCCGAGCACCCCAGCACCCGAGCCGTCTCGGCGACGGACAGGTCGTGGTAGTAGCGCAGGACGACACAGGCGCGCCGCCTGGGTGACAGCGACGACAGGGCCCGCACCATCGCGTCGCGCTCGTCCGACGCCGTGGTCGGGTCGAGCACGCGCGTGTCGTGCTGCTCCTCGGTCGGCGTCTCCCGACGCCAGGGGCGCCGCGACTCGTCGATGAGGATGCGCACGGTGGTCCGCCGGGCGTAGGAGAGCAGGCCCTCTCGCCTCTCCACCCGACGCCAGGAGCGGTAGACCCGGATCAGCGCCTCCTGGGCGGCGTCCTCGGCACGGTGCCAGTCGCCGCAGGTGAGGTAGCCGGTCCGGCGGAGTCCGGGCAGCGACGCCGCGGCGAACTCGACGAACTCCTCGTCGTGGTCGCGCGCCATCTCGTTCCTCCCCGTCGTCCGGCTCGTCGTCACTACCCAGACGGAACTGGAGGGTCGTCGGGTTGGGCGCGCTCGAGGTGCGCGCCGGCTCGCCGTCGCCAGTGTCCCTCAGGCGTGCCGACACGTCACTTATCGATAACAGTTCTCGTTTGACATAAGGACTTGCGCATACGACCATCTGGACGTGGATCCAGCCGTCGAGCGGTACGCCGAGGTGGGTGAGCTCTTCGGAGCCCTCGCGTCGCCTGTGCGCGCGGCAGCTGTCCACCGACTGACCGAACGGGGACGCACCGTCACCGAGCTCGCCGACGAGCTCGGCATCTCACAGCCCCTGATGTCGCAGCACCTGCGGGTGCTGCGTGGAGCCCGGGTCGTGACCTCGACCCGGACCGGCCGGACGACCACGTACCGGTTGCTCGACGAGCACGTGGCACACGTGTTCCTCGACGCCTGGACCCACACAGAAGAGAGCCGACATGACTGAGCACGCCCTGGCCGAGAAGCACGCACACACCCATGGGCCCGGCTGCGGCCACGACGCCGTGGTGCACGAGGACCACGTCGACTACCTCCACGACGGGCACGTCCACCACGAGCACGACGGTCACTACGACGAGTGCACCCGGTGCCGGTGTGGTGACTGCCAGGACAGCTGCGCCACCTGCGTCTGCGCCACGTGCTCGTGCCCGACCTGCAACCACGCCGTGTGCTCCTGCGCGCACTGCGGCGGCGAGCCGTGCACCTCGTGCGTGTGTGCCGACTGCAGCTGCGCCACCTGCAAGCACGCCGCCTGAGGCGACGCCTGGCGGCCCGGTACGACGCGCGCGCCGCGTCGAGCCGCCAGGACATCTGTCCCGGTCGACCGACCACGCTTCGGCCCTGCCGGTCGGCTTCGCGCCCGCCTAGCGTCGTGCCGTCGCCCACGGTGGGCGAGGACGGAGGTGAGGGCGATGACCCTGCACGACACGACGCCGGCCGGGACGCGGCCCTGTCGACGACGCGAGGACCTGGCGGTGGCGGCGCTTGCCGCCGGCGCCGTGGCGCTCGGGTGGTGCGTGATCACCTGGGCGACCCCGGTCGACCTGACCGTCCGGTCGGGCTCCGGCACGCACGAGGTCGGACTGGTGTCGGTGGTGGTCACCGCCGTCGTCGTCACCGTCGCCGGCGCCGGGCTCCTGCACGCGCTGGAGCGACGTACCGCCCGCGGGCGCGTGCTCTGGACCTGGCTCGCGCTCACGCTGCTCGCCCTGTCGCTCGCCGGGCCCCTGACGGCGGAGACGATGTCGGGCGGTGCGTGCCTGGCGGCGCTGCACCTGGTCACGGGCGCGGTGGTCATCGGCGGGCTGGGACGCCGGCGCTGCGACGCCGGCACGACGGCCGCGTAGCGTGAGCGCGTGAGGAGCCGGCTCCGCGGGTCGTGGGGACGCAACGCGTCGGTGCTGGTCTGGACGCCCGTGCTCCTGCTCGGTCCGGTCCTCGACCTGCACGGCTCGACCGGGTCGGTCGCGTCGCAGGTCGCGACGATCCTGGTGATCGCCGCTTCGGCCGTGGCCGCGGCCGTGACCGGCGGACCGCCGTGGCGCAGCCGGTGGGCGCCCGTCGCGCTGACGACGCTGGTCGCGGCGACGGCCGCGAGCGCGGCGTACGAGAGCGCGCAGTGGCTGCCCACCTGGGTGCTGCTGGCCAACGCCCTGCCGTGCGCGCTCCGCGGACGCCGGCTCGTGGCCGCCGTACCGGCCACGGCCGCGGCGGCGATGTGGGCCGCCTGGGCGGTCGCGCCGCACGAGGCGAGCCGGGCGCTCACCCTGGGGTTCGTGGTCCTGCTCGCCGGCCTGGCCGCCTCGGCGTTCGCGGCGCTGATCGACACGATCTCGGAGCTGCGGCAGACCCGCCAGGAGCTGGCGCGGGTCGCCGTCGCCGAGGAGCGCGACCGGTTCTCGCGCGACCTCCACGACCTGCTCGGCCACACGTTGTCGGTGATGGTCGTCAAGGCACAGGCCGTACGCCGCCTGGCCACCGACGACCTGGACGCGGCCGTCGGCCACGCGGTGGACATCGAGCAGATCGGACGACGGGCCCTGGTCGACGTGCGGCAGGCGGTCGACGCGATGCGTGCGCCGAGCCTGACCGAGGAGCTCGACGGCGCCTGCCGCGCCCTCGACGCGGCCGGGATCGCCTCCAGCGTGGACCGGTCGGGCGTCGCGCTCGACGAGACCGCCGACGAGCTGCTCGCGTGGGTCGTGCGCGAGGGCGTCACCAACGTGCTCCGCCACTCCGGCGCCTCGACCTGCCGGATCTCGCTGGCCAGTACCGCGGGGCGGGTGGAGCTGAGGATCGTGGACGACGGCGTGGGCGCACCCGTGCCGCCGACGCTGCGCCGCGGTGGTCTCGAGGGGCTGGGCGAACGGCTCGCCGGGGGCGGCGGCGACCTGGCCGTCGTACCCCGCGACGACGGGTTCGAGCTCGTGGCGACCGTGCCCGGGGCGCGCGCGTGATCCGCGTGCTGCTCGCCGACGACCAGGCCATGATGCGCGGCGCCATCGCCGTGCTCCTCGACCTGGAGCCCGACATCGAGGTGGTGGGCCAGGTCTCCGACGGGACCGGCATCGTGCCCGCGGCGCTCGCGCTGCGGCCGGACGTCGCGCTGCTCGACATCGAGCTACCCGGTCGCTCGGGCCTGGAGGCTGCCGCCGACCTCGCCGCGCAGCTGCCGCAGTGCCGGGTGGTGATCGTGACGACCTTCGGCCGACCCGGGTACCTGCAACGGGCGATGGCGGCGGGCGCGGTCGGCTTCCTGGTCAAGGACGGCCCGGTCGAGGGGCTGGCCGAGGCGGTCCGGCAGGTCGTCGCGGGTCGCACCGTCATCGATCCCGAGCTCGCGGGTGCCGCGCTGCGGACCCCGCCCAGTCCCCTCACCCACCGCGAGCGGGACGTGCTGGCAGCGGCCGAGAGGGGGTCCACCGTGGCCGACATCGCCGCCCTGCTCCACCTCTCGCCGAGCACGGTGCGCAACTACCTCTCCGAGGCCATCGGCAAGACCGGTACCCGCAACAAGACCGAGGCGGCGCTGCTCGCGCGCCGGCAGGGCTGGCTCTGAGCAGGCGTCAGACGGGCGCCTCGGTGGGACTCACCGGCTCCGTCGACCCGGGCTGCGCGACCAGGGAGGCCAGCAACGCCAGCTTCTCGGCGTTCTCCGCACCTGGGGAGGCGTGGTAGAGCACCAGCACCAGACCGTCGCCGCCCTCGACGGCGAGCCGCTCCTTGTCCAGCGCCAGCGACCCCACCTGCGGGTGCTGCATCAGGGTCTGCGCACCCTCGCGCACGTGGACGTCGTGCCGGGCCCACAGCCGGCGGAACGCCTCGCTCGCCACCGACAGCTCGCCCACGAGCTGGACGACCCGCGGGTCGTGGGTGTCGGTGCCGACCGAGCGCCGGAAGCTCGCGACCATGAAGGCCATGGCCCGGTCGAAGTCGGGGCACAGGGCCTGCTCGGCGGGGTCGAGGAACATCGCGCGCATCCGGTTGTCACCGACGCGGAGGTTGGGGTTGACCGCGCGCGCCAGCGGGTTGGCGGCCAGCACGTCGAAGTGGCGGCTCTCGACGAACGCCGGCAGCCCGATCGTGTCGACCAGCCGCCCCACCCCGGCGGGCACGACCTCGCGCCGGCGTCGCTGGGGGCGCGGCCGCGCCGCGGGCACGGCGAGGCCCATCAGGTACGCCGTCGCCGTGTCGTCGAGCCGCAGCACCCGGGCCAACGACCCGAGCACCTGGACCGACGGGTTGTGGTCGCGGCCCTGCTCGAGCCGCAGGTAGTAGTCGGAGCTGATCCCCGCCAGCATCGCGACCTCCTCGCGCCGCAGTCCGGCGACGCGGCGCCGCGGTCCGAGGTCGGGCAGGCCCACGTCCTCGGGGCGGACCAGCTCGCGCCTGGCCCGGAGGTACTCCCCCAGCCTGTTGTCCGACCTGTCGTCGCTGCCCACCCCTCCAGGGTACGGCGGGACGTCCGCCCGTGACTGTCCCTGCGGGTCCCAGGACCACGGGGGCCCTGGCGGCGCGTCGCGGCGCCGCGCACCGTGGTGGCATGACCACGAACACCCTGCCCGGCGGCACGTTCACGCTCGCCGACGACCTCGTCCTGACCCGGTTCGGCTACGGCGCGATGCAGCTGGCCGGGCCCGGCGTCCTGGGTCCGCCGGCCGACCACGACGGCGCCGTCCGCGTCCTCCGCGACGTCCTCGACCTGGGCATCAGCCACATCGACACCGCCGACGCCTACGGCCCCCACGTCACCAACGAGCTGATCAGGGAGGCGCTGCACCCCTACCCCGGCTCGCTGCACGTCGTGACCAAGGTCGGCTCCGTGCGCGACGAGGAGGGCGGGTGGCCGCCGGCGCGTTCCCCCGAGCAGATCCGCGACGCCGTCCACGCCAACCTGGCGACCCTCGGGCTCGACGTCCTCGACGTCGTCAACCTCCGCGTCGGCAGCCCCATGGGCACGGAGCCGGGCTCGCTCGCCGAGCCCTTCGCCGCCCTCGCCGACCTGCAGCAGCAGGGACTGGTCCGCCACCTCGGCGTCAGCAACGTGACCCACGAGCAGGTGGCCGAGGCCAGGACGATCGCCCCCGTCGTGTGCGTCCAGAACTTCTACAACGTCGCCAACCGCCACGACGACGGGCTCGTCGACGCCCTCGCCGCCGACGGGATCGCCTACGTGCCGTTCTTCCCGCTCGGTGGCTTCAGCCCCGTGCAGTCCGACGTCCTGAGCGCCGTGGCCACCCGGCTCGGGGCCACACCGATGTCGGTCGCCCTCGCGTGGCTCCTCCAGCGCTCGCCCAACATCCTGCTGATCCCCGGTACGTCGTCAGCGACCCACCTGCGCGAGAACGTCGCCGGCGCGGGCCTCACCCTCTCCGCCGACGACGTCGCGCAGCTGGACTCGATCGCCGCCTCCTCGGGGTCGGTGCAGGCCTGAGGCCCTGCGCGCTGCAACCTTTGCGATCCGGGCTGCGTCTTGTCGTCGTACCCACCTGGACACGACACGGAAGAGAGCACGCGCATGCGCACCATCCCCACCCTGACGGCCACCCTCGCGACGGCCGCCCTGGCCCTGACCCTGACCGGCACGGCGTACGCCGACGGCACCACCCGCACCGACCCCGACGACAGCGCGCACGGCTCGGACCTCCTGTCCGTCAAGGTCGCCAACCGGCAGCAGAACCTGGTCGTCGTCACCACCCACGACGACCTGCGCCGCTCCTACACCAGCGGATCGGGCGGCATGGTCTACCTCGACACCGACCGGGACGACCGCGGACCGGAGTACGTGCTCGTGGGCGGCTGGTTCGTGGGCACCGACTACAGCCTCAACGAGACCGAGGGCTTCGGGGTCGCCCAGTGGGGCGAGCCGGTGGAGGGCAGCTACGAGGTGACCATCGACTACGTCCGCGACCGGGTCCGCGCCCGTATCGCACAGGGCGCCATCGGCGGCCCCGACGAGGTCCGGGTCGCGGTCCGCGCCTCGGGCCCGCAGGGCGACATCGACTGGGTCGGCAACCCGGCGAGCTTCACGCCCTGGGTCGCCCGCGGCTGACCACCGACGGGCCGCCGAGCCTCCGTGCTCGCGCCGACCTGGTGCCGGACGACGCACGAGCCCCGACCTCCGGAGAGGTCGGGGCTCGTGGTGCGAGCGGTGGGGCGCTCAGTACCGCGTGACGGTGAACGAGACCGCGGCGGTCTCGTAGTCGCGACCGCCCGGGGCGACGACGCGGTAGCGGATGCCACGGCGCGAGCCGGCGAAGACCTTGACGGCCACGCCACGGGCGTTGGTGCGGATGCGGTCGGTGGTCCGGAACTTGCCGGCCTTGCGGGTCTGGATCACCAGCGGCTTGTTGCCGTACTCGGGCCGCACGGCGAGCCGGAGGCGGGCGTTGCGGCCCGGCAGGTCCCGGACGCTGATGGTGCGCCGCGCCTTGGCCGCGAACGAGGCCGAGACCGGGGCCGAGGAGGACGCGACGGAGCCCACCTGGGTGGCGGACGACTCGGCGGCCTGGGCCGGCGCGGTGGGGAGGATCGCCGCGGAGAGCGGGGCGAGGGTGAGGGCTGTGGCGACCGCGAGGCCGCGCAGGATCTTGCGCATGGAGTGTCCGTTCCTAGAGATACAGGCGAGCGGGCGCCGGAGCGCCCGTTGTGGCACCCGGGACATACCTCGAACCGGGCCGTCCTAATCCTCCCAGACCGATCCGGGGGGCCGGCACACCACTGCCGGGGCCCGGTGGTCGCGGCCCGGCAGCCCCCGACGTGCGGTCAGGCGACCAGGTCGCGCAGCATCCGGTCGGACTCGCGCAACGCCTCGGTGTCGAACGTCGACGTGCTGGCCATCAGCTCGTCGGCGCCGGTGCGCTCGGCGACCTGCTCCAGGCGGCGGCGTACCCGACGGGGACTGCCGGCCACGGCGCGGTCGAGCGACGCCTCCACCCGGCTGCGCACCTGGTCCGGCCAGTGCTCGTCGCGGATGGTGCGCACCGCCCACAGCGGCGGGAACTCCCCGGTCCGACGCGACTGGGCCATCGCCCAGGCCTCCGGCAGCGCGAGCTCGCGCGCGGTCGCGTCGTCGTCGGCCACGGTCACGTCGAGGGACACCGTCACCGAGGGAGCACTCCCCTGCCACGGCCGGAAGGTGCGGCGGTAGTCGGACAGGGACCGGGACATCTCCTCGGAGAGGAGGTCGGGCCCGCCGACCACCACGGGCAGCCCCAGCCGGGCCGCCACCTCGACCCCGTGGCGGACGGCGAGCACGTGCATCGGGACGCCGCCGCCGACCACGGGTCGCGCCGTGACCTCGCTGGTGCCGGTGAGGAACCCGCGCAGCTCGCGGAGGTCGGCGTCGAAGTCGTCGGCGTCCTGGTCCTCGCGGCGCAGCGCCCGGCGTACCGGCGGGGTGAACCCGAGGGACCGACCGAGACCGAGGTCGACGCGGCCGGGGTACAGCGCCTCGAGCAGCAGGAACTGCTCCGCGACGACGAGCGGCTGGTGCAGCGGGAGCATCACGCCCCCGGAGCCGATCCGCATCCGCGTGGTCCGCGCCCCCAGCGCCGCCAGCAGCACCGGCGGCGCGCTCGACGCGATGCCCGGCACCGCGTGGTGCTCGGCCACCCAGAAGCGGTGGTAGCCCTGCTGCTCGGCGTCCACGGCGCGCGCCACGGTGGCGGCGAGCGCGGCGGCGTCGGACTGGCCGGCGCGGGTGCGGGAACGGTCGAGCAGGGAGAGCCTCACCCTGGGTCAACGGCGAGCGGTTCCAGGTCCTTCCCCGACAGCCGACGTTGCTAGGTTCGCGCGGTGGACGTGCGGGCGCTGGACCTGTCCGACGGCGTCGCCGTCGCGGCGGCGTACGCCGTCGAGTGCGCGGCGCACGCGGACGCGAGGGCCGGGTGGGTGCCGCTCGGCGAGGCCGCGCGGGTGGCCGGGTGGCGGGCGGCGGGCAGCTGGCGGTGGAACCTCCTCGGCGCCTACGACGCCGACGAGCTGGTCGGCGTCGCGTCGTGCGCCACGACCCGCGACACCCCCGACACCGCGTGGATCGACGTGTCCGTCCTCCCGGCACGGCAGGGCGATGGCGTGGGCTCGGCGCTGGTCGCCGCCGTCGAGGCGATCGCGCCCCCGGCGGTGCGGCGCACCGTCGCCCACGCGCACCGGCCGACGCCGGAGGCCGTCGAGCGGCTCGTCCGCCGTTTCGCCGCACCTCTGGGATACACGGTCGCCACCACCGAGACGGTCGTGGAGCTCGCCCTGGAGCACGCCCGGCTCGCAGCGGTGACGCCGTACGACGGGTACGCGGTCGAGACGTACGTCGACGGCGTCCCCGACCGCCTCCGATCCGAGGTCGGCGTGCTCAAGGGTCTCGTCGACGCGGAGGCCCCGAGCGGCGAGCTGGGCTGGCAGCCGACGCCGGTGTCGCCCGAGGAGTACGCCGACGAGCTGGCGACCTGGCAGCGCCAGGGACGCACGGTCGTCGAGTCCGTAGCCCTCGGTCCTGCCGGTGAGGTGGTCGCCTGGACCTGCGTGCTCGTGCCCGGCGACCGGTCGCGGGCCGCGCAGGTCGAGGGCACCCTGGTGCGGTCGGACCACCGCGGGAAGCGGCTCGGCACCGCGGTCAAGGTGGCCAACCTCCTGGCCGCGCAAGCCCGGGGCGCCGTCCGGGTGCGGACCAGCAGCGACGACGCGAACACCTGGATGCGCGCCATCAACGCCGAGCTCGGGTTCGTCCCCGTCGAGCTCGAGGTGGCCCTGCACCGGACGTTGCCCGGCCGCGGATCAGGCTGACGACGTCAGCCTGAGCGGGCGGGAGGGTGCCTGCCCCGGACCGGCCGTCCCCGCTGAGAGGATGACCCGCGTGCGTCGTGCCGTGGCCCCCCTCCTCGCCGTCACCGTGGCGCTGGTGCTCGCCGACTCCGCGGTCGTCACGCTGGCGCTGCCCGACATCATCGGCCACCTGGACGCCTCTGTCGGTCAGGTCGCGTGGGTGCTCATCGCGTTCAACCTGCTGCTGGGCGTGGCCGTGGTGCCGGCGGCTGCGCTGTTCTCCCGGGCCCAGCCGAGGTTGTACGGCGCAGCCGGCATCGCGGTGTTCGCCGGGGCCTCGGCGTGGTGCGCCCTCGCCGACTCGATCGAGGTGCTGATCGCGGCCCGGTGCGTGCAGGCGCTCGGCGGCGCGCTGGCGCTGGTGGGCTGCCTGGAGCTGCTCGTCGCGGCGTACGGCGAGCGCCGCGGCGTCGGCGCCTGGGTCACCGCCGGCGTCATCGGTACGGCGACGGGCCCGGTCGCGGGCGGGCTCCTCACCCAGGCCGTCTCGTGGCAGGCCATCTTCGTGGTGCAGGTGCCGTTCGCCGCCCTGGCCGTGCCGGCGGCGCTCGCCGTCCGGGCCGCCCCCGAGCAGCCCGCCGCCGACCGGCACCGCCCGGCCGTGCGCGCCAACCTCACCCTCGCCCTGCTCTCGGCCGCCCTGACGGCGGCCCTGTTCCTCCTGGTCCTGCTGCTGGTCGAGGGGTGGCGCCACTCCCCCGCCACCGCCGCCCTGACCGTGTCCGTCGTCCCGGTCGCGGCCCTCGCGGCCGCACCGCTCGCCCGGCTGCTGCGGGCACCGGCCCACGTCGAGACCGCGGTCGGCTGCTTCCTGGTCGCCGGCGGCCTGGTGGGCCTGGCGATCCCGCCGTCGGCCCACCTCGCCTGGAGCATCGCGCCGCAGGCCCTGGTGGGCCTCGGTCTCGGGCTCACCGTCGACCGGCTCACCGCGCAGGCCATGGAGCTGCGCCTCCCCCGGTCCCGGCACGCCGCCTGGACCATCGGCGCGCGCCACGTCGGCGTCGTCCTGGGCCTGGCGATCCTCACCCCGGTGTTCACCGCCGACCTGCTCGACGCCGAGGTGCCGGCCCAGGAGGCCATCACCGCCCTGGTGCTCGACGCGCCCCTGGAGCCGCAGGACAAGATCGCGATCGCCGAGTCGCTCGGCCGCGAGCTCGACGGCCAGCGCGGCCGGGTGCCCGACCTGCACCGCGCCTTCACGAGGCTCGACCTCGACCCCGAGGCGCGGCCCGCCGCGGCGCGGCTCGAGCGCGACCTCGACGTCCAGCTCGAGCGCGCCGCCACCCGGGCGTTCCGCGACTCGTTCCTGATCGGCGCAGGGCTCGCGCTGCTCGCGCTGCTCACCGTGGTGGCGCCCCGCGGGCGGAGGGCCGCATGAGCACCCTGCCGCGCTGGGTCGGGCTGCCGGTGCTCGCCGTGGTCCTGGTCAGCAGCGTGGTCGGGGTCCAGGTCGCCAACGGTGGCGGGACCTTCGAGCCCCTCCGGCCGGCCGACGCGTGCGCCGAGCGGACGGTGACGTCGCGCGCCGACGGCATCGACGGGCTGACCGAGCGTCTCGTGCTGCTCGGCATCGACGACGCCGCCTGCCGCCTGGGCGTCAGCCGCGAGGCGCTGACGCTCGACCTCGCCCAGACCGACGACCGGACGGACGCCGAGATCGACGCGCTGCGCGAGGGCCTGAGGTCCGCCGTCCGCGACATGGCCGACGACGGGTCGCTGCCGCCGGCGTCCGACCTGGTCGACGAAGCACTGGGCTCAGCCGACCTCAACGGCTTCCTGGAGGCCGCGATCAGGGCCCTGCCCGACTCGGTGGTCGACGGGGCGCTGAAGACCGACGACGTGCTGCTCCGGGCCATCGACGACCTCGACCTGCGTGAGCTCCTGGCCGACCTCGACGACCGGGCGGGTTTCGAGGCCCAGGTCGAGGCCGCGATCACCGAGGCCGTCAAGGACTCCCTGGCCGACCGGCTGCGCGACCTGCTCTGACGCCCAGGTGCGGCCGGGTCTCAGCTCCGGGGGAACAAGCCGTGCAGCAGGCCCCAGAGGACCGCCTGGGAGCGCGAGGTGACGCCGATCTTGCGGTAGGCGCCCTTGATGTGGCTCTTCGCCGTGTTGATGGCGACGGCGAGCTCGCCGGCGATCTCCTCGTTGCTGTGGCCGGCAGCGATCAGGCGCAGCACCTCGACCTCGCGGGGCGACAGGTCCTCGACGGTGGCGGCGCTCACCACGAACCGGTCTCGTGTGGTCTGCGGGAGCTGCGGCAGCTGCGGGAGCTGCGGCTCGAAGGCTGTGGTCATCGGGGACTTCCTCGTTCGTCGTGCTGGTGCCGGGCGGGGTGACCGCTCCACCGATGCCACGGATGAAGAAGAGACCTGTGAGGGGTCGCGCATGTGTCTGCATCGACCTTGCGACGGATCGGTCCGGAAAGCAACACACCACGGCGTTCCCGGGCCTCGTGGAGGGCGAATCACCCGTGGGAATGAGCGGTCCGCGCGCCGCAGAGCCCCGACTCCCTAGCCTGGGTGGCGTGCTGTCACCCGAAGCCGTCCTGACCCCGCTGGTCTCCGCGGCGATCGAGCGAGCGTTCGGTGCCGCCTTCCGCGGGGCCGACCCCGTGCTGCGCCCCAGCCAGTACGCCGATGTGCAGGTCAACGCCGCCCTGGCCCTCGCGCGCCGGCTCGGCCAGCCGCCGCGCGACGTCGCGGCGCAGGTCGTGGAGCACCTCGACGTCGACGGCGTGTGCGACCGTGTCGAGATCAGCGGACCGGGGTTCGTGAACCTGACCCTGAGCGACGCCTGGATCGGTGCCCAGGCCGCGGCCGCCGCTGCCGACCCACGCCTCGGCGTACCGGTCGAGGACCCGCAGACCGTGGTCATCGACTACTCGGCGCCCAACGTGGCCAAGGAGATGCACGTCGGCCACCTGCGCACGACCGTGGTCGGCGACTGCCTGGCGCGCACGCTGGAGCACCTCGGCCACCACGTGGTCCGCCAGAACCACATCGGCGACTGGGGCACGCCGTTCGGGATGCTCATCGAGCACCTGCGCGAGGTCGGGGAGGACTCCGACGACGCCCGGCTGGTCGAGACCGACCCGAGCCGCTTCTACCAGTCGGCGCGGGCGAAGTTCGACGGCGACGAGGAGTTCGCGGCACGTGCCCGGACGCGGGTCGTGGCCCTGCAGTCGGGCGACCCCGCCACCCGGGCGACCTGGACACGCCTGGTCGGCCTGTCGCGGCACTACTTCAACACCGTCTACGGCCGGCTCGGCGTCACCCTGACCGACGCCGACCTGGCCGGCGAGTCGACGTACGACGAAGACCTCGCGGCGGTCTGCGACGAGCTGGCCGCGGCGGGGATCGCCGTGGAGGACAACGGGGCGCTGTGCGTCTTCCTCGACGGCTACACCGGCCGCGAGGGCAAGCCGGTGCCGCTCATCGTGCGCAAGTCCGACGGCGGCTACGGCTACGCCACCACCGACCTCGCGACCGTGCGGCGCCGCGTCCGCGACCTCCGCGCCGACCGGATGCTCTACGTGATCGGCGCCCCGCAGGCCCTGCACCTCGAGATGGTCTGGGCCACCGCCGGCCTCGCGGGGTGGCTGCCGCCCGACGTCACCCCGGTGCACGTCCGCATCGGCAACGTCCTCGGCGAGGACCGCAAGATCCTGCGCACCCGCAGCGGCGCCCCGCTCCGCCTGCTCGCCCTGCTCGACGAGGCCGTCGCCGCCGCCCGCGCCGTCCTCGACGAGCACCGTGGCTCCCTCGACGAGGCGACCCGTGCGGCCGTCGCACCCCAGGTGGGCATGGCTGCGGTCAAGTACGCCGACCTGTCGGTCGCCCACGACAGCGAGTACGTCTTCGACCTCCAGCGCATGGTCGCGCCGGTCGGCAACACCGGGCCCTACGTCCAGTACGCCGCCGCCCGGGTCCGTTCGATCTTCCGCACCGGCGGGCTCGACCCCGCCGACCCCTCGGTCGCCTCGGCGCCCGTCCTCGTCGGACCGCCCGAGGAGCGCGAGCTGTGCCTGCGGCTGCTCGAGCTCGGACCCACCGTGGTCGACGTCGGCCGCCACCTCGAGCCGCACCGCCTGTGCGGCCACCTCTTCTCGGTGGCCCAGGCGTTCTCGGTCTTCTACGAGCAGTGCCCGGTGCTCGGCGCCGACGACCCGCAGGTGCGAGCCTCCCGCCTCGCCCTGTGCGCCCTGACCCTCCGCGTGCTCGTCACCGGGCTCGACCTGCTCGGCATCGAGTCGCCCGAGCAGATGTAGGCACCGGCGCCCACCCCCGGCGGCTCAGCCCTGGTCGTCGGCCTCGCCGGCGGCCGAGCGGGCCGGGGGGCCCTCCTCGCCGGTCGAGGGCGGACCCTCGGTGTGCGGCTCGTCCTCGTCGATGGCGGTCATGATCCGGGTGATCTCGGCCCGGTCGGCGGCCGAGGGCAGGGTCCACGACGGGTCGTAGCCGTAGATGTCGTCGAGCAACCGCCCGTGGGTCAGGGTCTCCAGGACCTCGACGTCGCGGGGTCCCAGGAGCGAGGGGTGCACGGCACCGCACGTCTCGGAGACCTTGAGCAGGTCGCGGCGCAGCGTGCGGATGTAGTTCGCGACCCGCTCACCCTTGAGGTCGGGGTCGAGCCCGCGCTCCAGCCACTTGTTCTGGGTGGCCACGCCGGTCGGGCAGTGGCCGGTGTGGCACTTCTGCGCCTGGATGCAGCCGACCGCCAGCATCGCCTCGCGGGCCACGCTGACCAGGTCGACACCGAGCGCGAACGCGACGATGGCGTTCTCGGGCAGCCCCAGCTTCCCGGCGCCGATGAAGGTGACCTGCTCGTGCAGGCCACGCTCGGCGAAGAGCCGGTAGACGCGGCTGAAGCCCAGCCGGAACGGCAGGGCGACGTGGTCGGCGAAGACCAGCGGGGCCGCCCCCGTGCCGCCCTCGCCGCCGTCGATGTTGACGTAGTCGACGCCGCGGTCGCCCGGCGCCATCGCCTCGACGAGGTCCTCCCAGAACTCCATGTCGCCCACCGCGGCCTTGATCCCGACCGGGAGGCCGGTCTCGTCACCGAGCATCTCGACGAAGTCGAGCATCGAGTCGACGTCGTCGAACTCGGCGTGCCGCGACGGGCTCAGGCAGTCGACCCAGGGCTCGATGCCGCGGGTCCGGGCGATCTCGGGGGTCACCTTGGGGCCGGGCAGGACGCCGCCGAGCCCGGGCTTGGCGCCCTGGCTGAGCTTGACCTCCAGCGCCTTGACCGGCGCGGAGGCGATGGTCTCCTTGAGCCGCTCCAGGCTGAAGCTGCCGTTGTCGTCGCGGCACCCGAAGTACGCCGTCCCGATCTGGAACGTCAGGTCGCCGCCCTGGCGGTGGTGCTCGGAGATGGCGCCCTCGCCGGTGTTGTGCAGGCAGCCCGCGGCCGCGGCCCCGCGGTTGAGCGCCTGGATCGCGTTGCCGGACAACGACCCGAAGCTCATCGCCGAGATGTTGACGACCGACGCCGGGCGGAAGGCGTGACGACGTCCGCGCGGACCGCCGAGCACCTTGGCGCCCGGCAGCTGCGACTGCTGGCCGACGCGGCCGTGGGTCGGGCTGGCGTCGGAGAACGTGCGGTGCCGCACGATCACGTTGCCGCTGCTGTGCTCGAGGTCGTTGTCGGTGCCGAAGCCGAAGTAGTTGTTCTCGAGCTTGGACGAGGCGTAGATCCACCGCCGCTGGTCGCGGCTGAAGGGCCGCTCCTCGTCGTTGGAGGTCACGATGTACTGGCGCAGCTCGGGACCGACCCGCTCGAGCAGGAACCTCCCGTGACCCACGATCGGGTAGTTGCGCAGGATCGCGTGCTTGCGCTGCGTGAGGTCGCGCACCGCGATCGCACCGACCGCACCGACGGCCGCCGCCGGCACCCCCATCCACCACCGCTTGCTCACGTGTGTCTCCCCTTCGTCGGCCCCACTCGTTGCCAGACACCTTGGCACGTCCCGGCCCCCACCGACGCTGACCCGTCGCATCGTTGCGACGGGTCACCACGGAATTGACGCTGACCCGTCGCATCGTTGCGACGGGTCACCCCGGAAATGACGCTGACCCGTCGCATCGTTGCGACGGGTCAGCGAGAAATCCGCGCTGACCCGTCGTACATGTACGACGGGTCAGCGTGGGGGGTCAGCGGCGGACGCGGGCGCTGCCGCCGCCGGCGAGGGCGACGACCTCGGCGCGGGAGGCCATGGAGGTGTCGCCGGGGGTGGTCATGGCGAGGGCGCCGTGGGCGGCGCCGAGCTCGAGGCAGTGCTGGAGCTCGGCCCCGGACAGCAGCCCGTAGACCAGGCCCGAGGCGAACCCGTCGCCGCCGCCCACCCGGTCGTAGATCGCCAGGTGGTCGCGCGGGGCCGACTGCAGCACCCCGGTCTCGGGCGACCAGGCGATGGCCTGCCAGTCGTTGTCGCTGGCGGTGTGCACGGTGCGCAGGGTGGTGGCGATGACCGAGAGCCACGGCATCTTCTCGGCGACGGTGCCGACCATGGCCGCGAAGCTGTCCATCGGCAGCGTCCGGAGGTCCTCGTCGACGTGCTCGACGTCGAAGCCGAGGGCTGCGGTGAAGTCCTCCTCGTTGCCGATCATCACGTCGACGTGGCCGGCGAGCCGGGTGTTGACGTCGCGCGCGAAGTCGGTGCCGCCGATGCCGGCCCACAGGCTGGGGCGGTAGTTGAGGTCGAAGGAGACCACGGTGCCGTGCTTCTGCGCGGCGGCCATCGCCTCCTCGGCGACGGCGGCGGCGTTCTCGGACAGGGCGGCGTAGATGCCACCGGTGTGCAACCAGCGCACGCCGCGCCGGCCGAACAGGTCGTCCCAGTCGATCGTGCCCGGCGTCATCTGGGCGATCGCGGTGTGGGCGCGGTCGGAGACGCCGACGGCGCCGCGCACGCCGAACCCACGCTCGGTGAAGTTGAGCCCGTTGCGCACGGTGCGGCCGATGCCGTCGTACTCCTCCCAGCGGATCAGCGAGGTGTCGACACCGCCCTGCATGATCAGGTTCTCGACCAGCCGGCCGATCTCGTTGTCGGCGAGCGCGGTGACCACGCCGGCCCGCAGGCCGAAGACCTTGCGCATGCCGCGGGCGACGTTGTACTCCCCGCCGCCCTCCCAGGCCTCGAACCGGCGCGCGGTGCGCACCCGGCCCTCACCCGGGTCGAGCCGCAGCATGACCTCTCCGAGCGCGACGATGTCGAGCTCGCACTCCTCGACGGGACGGACCTGCTTCATGCGGGGGCTCCTTGCGGGACGGGCGGGACGGGGGCGGGCTCGACGACGCCGACCGTGGCGGCGCAGCGTGCGGTCACCTCGCCCCACTGCCCCGAGGCGAGCAGGTCGGGAGCGACCATCCAGCTGCCGCCGACGGCGGCGACGGCGCGGTGGGCCAGGTAGGCCGGCGCGCTCTCGGCGGTGATCCCACCGGTGGGGACGAAGCGGACCTGGGGGAACGCCGCGGACAGGGCCTTGACCGTGGCCAGTCCCCCGCACGCCTCCGCCGGGAAGAACTTGACCGTGTCGAGTCCCAGGTCGAGCGCGTGGATGATCTCCGAGGCGGTGCTGACCCCCGGGAAGACCGGCAGCCCGAGCGCCTGGCAACGGAGCACGACGGCGTCGCTGAGTCCGGGCGAGACGACGAACCGGGCCCCGGCGTCGTGAGCCTGGTCGACCTGGTCGGCGGTGATCACCGTGCCGGCGCCGACCAGCAGGTCAGGACGCTGGGCGAGCTGCCGCAGGACAGCGGCCGCCCCGGGCGTGCGGAACGTCGCCTCGGCGACCGGCAGACCGCCGGCGACCAGGGCGGCGCCCAGGTCGTCGGCCTTGCCGGGGTCGTCGAGCACGACCACCGGGACGACCCGGTGGCCCTGGAGGACATCGACCATCAGCGCAGCTCGGCGATGACGGTCTTGAGCTCGGTGTAGTCGTCGAGACCGAACGACCCGAGCTCGCGGCCCCACCCGGACTGCTTGAAGCCACCGCGCGGGAGCGTGACGTCGTCGGCGTGCCAGGTGTTGAGCCACACCGTGCCGGCGCGCAGCTTGGAACCGACCCGGTGGGCGGTGCCGAGGTCGCCCGACCAGACGCCGGCCGCGAGGCCGTAGACGGTGTTGTTGGCGGCCGCGACGACCTCGTCCTCGGTGTCGAACGGGATCGCCGTGACCACCGGGCCGAAGATCTCGTCGGTCTGGATCGCCATCTGCTCGGTGACACCGGTGATCAGGGTCGGCGCGAAGAAGTAGCCGCGGTCGGCCGCGGGCTCCCCGCTGCCGGCGTTGAGCGTCGCACCGTCGGCGATGGCGCCGCGCACGTAGCCGATGACCTTCTCGTGCTGCTCCTGCGAGACGAGCGGGCCCATGGTCGTGGCCGGGTCGAGCCCGTTGCCGACGGTGATCTGGCGCGCCGCGGCGGCGACGCCCTCGACGACCTGGTCGAAGACGGAGCGCTGGACGTAGAGGCGCGAGCCGTTGACGCAGCACTGGCCCTCGTTGAAGTAGCCGGCCAGGGCGGCCCCGGCGATCGCCGCGTCGAGGTCGGCGTCGGCGAAGATGATGTTGGGCGCCTTGCCGCCGAGCTCGAGCGAGACCTTCTTGAGGTTGCGCGAGGCGCCGGCCGCGATCTTCTTGCCGACCTCGGTGCTGCCGGTGAAGGCGACCTTGTCGACGTCGGCGTGGTCGACCAGCGCGGCACCGGCGTCACCGAAGCCCGGCAGCACGTTGACGACGCCGGCGGGCAGGCCCGCGTCGAGCAGCAGCTGGCCGAGCCGCAGCGCGGTCAGCGGGGTCTGCTCGGCCGGCTTGAGGACGACGGTGTTGCCCGCGGTGATGGACGGGACGATCTTGAAGCAGGCCATGGTCAGCGGGAAGTTCCACGGCACGATGCCGGCGACGACGCCGATCGCCTCGCGGCGGGTGTAGGCGTGGAACTCACGGCCGGGCACCGACATCGGGATGGTGGTGCCCTCCATCTTGGTGGCCCACCCCGCGAAGTAGCGGAACAGCTCGGCCGCGACCCCGACGTCGCCCCGCGCCGACTCCAGGCTCTTGCCGTTGTCGAGCGACTCGAGCTGGGCGAACTCCTCGGACTGCTCGTCGATCAGGTCGCCGATGCGCCACAGCAGGTGCGAGCGCTCGCGCGGGGTGAACCGCGACCACGGGGACGGGGACTCGAACGCCTTGCGGGCCGCCTGGACGGCGCGGTCGGCGTCGACGGCGGAGGCCTGGGCGACCTGGACCAGGACCTCCTCGGTGGCGGGGTTGACGGTGTCGAAGCGCTTGCCGTCGGCCGCGTCGACCCACTCCCCGCCGATGAGCAGCTGCTTCGGGGAGGAGAGGAACTCGCGGACGGCGGGCAGGAGGTCGGTGCGGTCAGTGGTGACGGTCATGGGTGGGCCTTCCAGATGACGTGGGTTGATCGGTTGATCGGGGTGCGGGGGTGGTCGGTGTCGCTCGCTACTTGATGATCAGCACCTTTGAGCGGTCGAGGGTCAGGGCGACGGCGGCGACGATGATCGCGCCGTAGAGGATCTGCTCGTAGGCCGACGGGACGCCGACGATCGGCAGCCCGACCCGGAGCAGGGTGATGACGAGGGCGCCCACCAGCGAGCGCCAGACGCTGCCGTGGCCACCGGTGATCGCGGTGCCGCCGACGACGATCGCGGCGACGGCGGGCAGCAGCAGGTTGTCGGCCATGGTCGGGCTGCCGCTGAAGTTGCGCGAGACCAGCATGACCGCGGCCAGGCCGGCGCAGGCACCCGAGACGGCGAACGCACCGACCTTGACCAGGTCGACCGGGGCACCGGCCAGCCGGGCCGCCGACTCGGAGTAGCCGGTCCCGGTGATCCAGCTCTGCAGGGGCGTGAGCCTGAGGACGAGCGAGATCACCGCGACCACGATCAGGGCCACGAAGAACGACATCGGCACGTAGCCGCCGACGTACGTCGTGAGCCAGGTCGTGGCGTCCCGGTCGATGATCCGGATGGGGCCGGCGTCGGAGATGACCAGGGCGACGGCAGAGAAGATGCTCATCCCGCCCAGCGTCACGATGAACGACGGGATGCGCAGCAGCACGTGGGCGAGGCCCTGGACCGCGCCGAGCGCCGCGGCGGCGGCGACGACGGCGATCGCGGTGAGGCCGCCGAGGTCGGGCAGCCACATCGCGAAGAACACCGTCGACAGCGAGCACATCGCCGCGATCGACAGGTCGATCCCGCCGCACAGCACGACCAGCGTCGCACCGACGGCGAGCACCACCAGGGGTGCCGACGTCCGGACGACGGCGGTGAGGCTGCTCTGGGTGAGGAAGTCCGGGTCGGCGATGGACAGCGCGGCGAGCAGCGCGGCGAGCGCGATCAGCGGCATGAACGACGTGATCCGCTGGCCGAGGGTGGGACCGGCCTTGGCGACCGCGTCGGGCACCGGCTTGGTGATGACGGGGGTGGACACGGCTAGACCATCTCCTTGACGAGGTCGAGGGGGGTGGGCTTGGCGCCGGAGGGGCAGGCCACCTCCTGGGCGACCTTCCCGTCGCTCATCACGACGATCCGGTCGGACATCCCGATCGCCTCCTCGAGGCTGTCGGCGAGCAGCACGATGGCCACGCCGTTGCCGGCCAGCTCGCGCATCAGCCGGTAGACCTCCGAGCGCGCGCCGACATCGAGCCCGCGCGTGGGGTGGTCGAGGAGGAGCAGCTTGACGTCGCCGCCCACCAGCCAGCGGGCCAGGACGACCTTCTGCTGGTTGCCACCCGACAGCCGCTGGATCGCGGTGCCGCGGTGCGGCGTCCGGATCGACAGCCGCTCGATCCAGCCGTCGACGAGCGACGCCTGCTTCTTGGGGGCGACGAGGGGCCCGCTGCAGCGCGAGGCCTGCTTGGCCAGGGTCATGTTCTCGGCGACCGACATCGGTCCGACCATGCCCTCGACCTTGCGCTCGGCCGGTACGTAGCCGATGCCCGCGGCGCACGCGGCGCGGGTCGTGGACAGGTCGAGCTTCTTGCCGTCGAGGGTCACCTTGCCGGCCGAGGTCGGCTCGGCGCCGAAGAGCGCCCGGCAGACGTCCTCGCGACCCGAGCCGTGGACGCCGACGATGCCGACGATCTCGCCCGTGCGGACGTCGAGGTCGACGTCGCGGAACGTCTTGCCCGACAGCCCCTTCACGCTCAGCATCGGCTCTAGCGGCTCGTCGGGGCGGCGGGACTGGTGGTCGTGGTAGTGGTCGTCGGAGCCGGTCGTGCCGATCATCATCCGGTGCAGCTCGGCCGGGGCGGCGCCGGCGGTCGCGACCTCCCCCACCGACCGGCCACCGCGCAGCACGGTGACCCGGTCGCAGACGTCGAGCACCTCGTCGAGGCGGTGCGAGACGAAGACCACCGAGGCGAACTCGCGCAACCGGCGTACCTGGGCGAAGAGGGTCTCGATCTCCTTGGACTCCAGCACCGAGGTGGGCTCGTCGAGGATGATCACCGGCGCGTGCTGGCTGCGCTGCTCGATGCGCAGCACCTTGGCGATCTCGACCATCTGCCGCTCGGCGAAGGTGAGGGTGTCGGTGCGCGCGAGCGGGTTGATGTGGGAGCCGATCTTGTCGAGCTGCTCCTGGGCCAGCGTGCGCATCGTCTCCCAGCGGTAGATGCCGCCGCGGACGCCCCGCCCCTCCGAGCCGAGCACGATGTTCTCGGCGGCCGTCAGGTTGGGCACCAGCGACTGCTCCTGGAAGACCATGCCGATGCCGTGGTTGGCCGCCTCGACGACGCTGCGCAGCTTGACCTTCTCGCCGCGGACGTAGATGTCGCCCGCGTCGGGACGGACCAGCCCGACCAGCGCCTTGAGCAGCGTGGACTTGCCGGCGCCGTTCTCGCCGGCCAGGCCGAGCACCTCGTGCTGGTGCACGACCAGGTCGACGCCGTCGAGGGCCTTGACGCCCGGGTAGTGCTTGACGAGGCCACGGACCTCGAGCGCGGGCGACCGCCCGGTGACCGAGGGCTCTGCCGCGTGCTGGATGTCCGCGCTCACTTGGTCACCTGGTTCCTTCTGCGCTGCGGGATGACCGCGGCGGCGACCGCGGCGACGACGATGAGGCCCTGCACCCCGCCCTGCCAGAGCGGGTCGACCCCGACCTGGACCAGGCCCGTGGTGAGCACCGTGATCAGCAGGACGCCGACGGCCGAGTGCAGGACACCGCCGCGACCGCCGGTCAGCAGGGTGCCCCCGACCACGGCCGCGGTGATCGCGGCGAAGTCGTAGCCCTTGCCGGCCTGGACGAGCCCGGCTCCGAGCTGGCTGGTGACCATCACGCCGCCGAGCCCGTAGAAGGCACCGGCCAGCGTGAACACCGCGACCTTGTAGGGCGCGACCCGGACCCCGGACAGGCTCAGCACCTCCTCCGCACCGCCGATGGCGAAGGCGTAGCGGCCCAGCCGGGAGTAGCGCTGGATGAGGTAGCCGACCAGGACGCAGCCGACCGCGATCCAGGTGAGGTGGGAGAAGCCGAGGAACCGGTCGATGGCGAGCTGCTTGAGCGCGGCGTCGGGGATGTTGGGCTGCACCCCGTTGAAGAGCAGCGTCGCCACGCCGAGCCCGATGGCCGAGACGCCCAGCGTGGTCATGAACGACGGCACCTTGAGCAGCACCAACGCCAGCCCGCTGAGACAGCCGAGGCCGGCGGCGAGGAGCACCGCGATCAGCACGCCGATCAGGCCCAGGTCGTTGTCGTTGCGGTTGTTGGCCACGAGCAGCGCGACCGTGATCGAGGCCGCGCCCATCACGCCCGGGGCCGAGAGATCGATCGAGCCCATCATGAGCACGAACGTGATGCCGCACGTGACGACGGCGAGGACGGCGGCGGTGTCCATGATGTTCTGGACGTTGCCGAAGGTGCGGAAGTCCGAGCTCCACGTCGCGAACGCGGCGAAGATGACGACCAGCGCGATCGGCGGACCGGCGTCCCGGAGCGACACCCCCCGCCGAGGCTGGGGGCGCTTCGCGACGACCTCGACGTCCTCGGCGGGGGATGTCACGGTCACGAGATCGGGCCCTGCGACCGCTCGAAGACGTTGTCGCACTCGAAGTCGGCCGGGCTGGTCTCCGGGCTGGAGAAGTCGGCGACGTTGTCGGCGTTGATCAGGAACTGCTCGGCGTACCAGGCACGGTCCTCGTCGGGGATGTCGTCGACGGAGAGCTCACCGGTGGCGACGCAGTAGCCGATGGCCAGGCCGATGCCGCCCTGCCACGGACCGTCGCTGGAGACCGTCGCGGTCATGCTGCCGTCCTCGATCGCGGCGAGCGCGTCGGGCACGGCGTCGATGCCGACGACGGCGACGTCGTCACGGCCGGCCTGCTCGAGCGCCTCGAGCGCGCCGAGCGCCATGTCGTCGTTGGCGGTCCAGATGCCCTTGATCTCGTCGCCGTGCTTGGTGAGCAGCGTGCGGGTGACCTCGAGCGCTTGGTCGCGGGCGAAGTTGGCCGTCTGGTCGTCGAGCAGGGTGACCTCGGGGTTCTCGGCGAGCGACTCCTCGAGGCCGGCGAACCGGTCCTGGGCCGCAGCGGCGTCGAGCGCGCCCTGGAGGGCGATGATGCCGCCGGAGCCGCCGATCGCCTCGATCAGCGCGTCGCCGATCTGCTTGCCGGACTCCTTGCCGTTGTAGGTCAGGTGGGTGATCCAGCGGTCGTACTCGGCGACGTCCATGTCGGCCGGCTTGTTCCACTGCGTGACGACGTAGGCGTCGGTGTTCTCCACGCCCTCGACGATCGGCTGGGTGTCGGCGTCGCCGTTGGGCAGCACGTTCATGACCAGGCACTGGGTGTCACCGGCGAGGAGCTGGCTGATCTGCTCCTGCTGGCGGGTCGAGTCGGCGTCGTAGGTCAGGCGCTCCTGCTCGAGGCCGACCGACTCCGCGAACGCGTCGCCGCCGTCGAGCCACGAGGCCTCGTACGGGTTGGACTCGTTGCGGACCTGGCCGACCAGCTTGACGTCGGACTTCTCGCAGGCGGCGGCGTCGCCGCCGCCTCCGCCGTCGTTGCCGTCGCCACCGGCGGCCTCCTCGCTGCAGCCAGTCAGGGCGATCGCGGCCAGGGCGAGACTGGCCAGCACAACGGCGGGGCGGGACTTCAAGGTCATCGTCGATCCTCGTTTTCTTGGCGCCAGGGATACCGGCGGGTGTGGACCCGAGAGGTGGTGATGTGGCCGCGGGCGCGACCGGGTGGTGCGGTGGAGCCGGTGGTGTGGGTGCGGTGCAGGTGCGGTGCGGGTGTGGGGTACGGGGTGGTGCTGCTAGCGGGCCATCCAGCCGCCGTCGACGACCAGGACGTGGCCGTTGACGTAGTCGGCGGCCGGGGAGGCGAGGAAGACGGCCGCGCCGGCGACGTCGGCGGGTGTGCCCCAGCGGCCGGCGGGGATCCGGTCGAGGATCGACCGGGCCCGCTCGGGGTCCTCGCGCAGCGCCGTGGTGTTGTCGGTGGCCATGTAGCCGGGGGCGATCGCGTTGACCTGGACGCCGTGCGGGCCCCACTCGTTGGCCAGCGCCTTGGTGAGGCCGGCGACGCCGTGCTTGCTGGCGGCGTAGGAGACGACCCGGATGCCGCCCTGGAAGGCGAGCAGGCTGGCGATGCTGACGATCTTGCCGCTGCCGCGCTCGACCATCGGCTTGCCGAGCTGCTGGGTCAGGAAGAACAGCCCGGACAGGTTGATGTCGACGACCCGGTGCCAGGAGTCGGGCTCGAGCTCGACGGTGTCGGCGCGCTCGATGATGCCGGCGTTGCTGACCAGGATGTCGACCCGGCGGTCGGCGGCGATCTCGGCCCCGACGCGGTTGACGGCGTCGTGGTCGGACATGTCGAGGTCGACCACCTGCACCTGGCGGCCCAGGTCAACGACCATCTTCTCGGTCTCCTCCTGGCTGCCGGCCAGGCCGACCAGGACGAGGTCGGCCCCGGCGCCGGCCAGGCCGAGGGCGACGCCCTGGCCGAGCCCGCGGCCCGCGCCGGTGACGACGGCGGTCTGGCCGTGCAGGTCGAACGGCGCGCTGCTCACAGGTCCTCCACCGCGACCGGGGTGAGGTCGGTGTAGCAGTTGTTCTCCCCGGTCATCGCCCAGATGAAGGCGTAGGAGCCGGTGCCGGCGCCGCTGTGGATCGACCAGGGCGGCGAGATGACGGCCTGCCGGTCGGCCACGACGAGGTGGCGGGTCGAGCCGGGCTGGCCCATGAAGTGGAAGACGCGGTCGTCGGGCGCGAGGTCGACGTAGCAGTAGACCTCGGTGCGCCGGTCGTGCAGGTGCGGCGGGAAGGTGTTCCACACCGAGCCGTCGGCGATCACCGTGACGCCGAACTGCAGGGCCGCGGTCTGGAGCTCCTGGCCCCAGGCGTAGCGGTAGAGGCTGCGCTCGTTGGCGGACGCCGGGCTGCCCAGGGCGAGCGGCTCGACGGCCGCGTGGCTCAGCGCCGTCGTCGGGTACGTCGCGTGGGCCGGCGCGGAGACGAAGTAGAAGGCCGCCTCGGGGCCGGCGAAGACGACCTCGCTGCCGCGACCGACGAAGAGCCCGTCGAGGTGCTCGAGCTCGAACTTCTCGCCGTCGACGAGCACGTGGCCCGGCTCGCCGACGTTGATCACGCCGAGCTCGCGCCGCTCGAGGTGCGACGCGCCGCCGAGGACGTCCTCCCACGCCGGCAGGGCGAGCTGCTCGCCGCCGGGGACCGCGCCGCCGACGACCAGCCGGTCGTCGTGGGTGTAGACCCCGCGCACCTCGCCGTCCACGAACAGGTCCTCGACGAGGAAGTTGTCGCGCAGGTCGGCGGCGTGGGCTGTGTCCACGCTCGCCGGCGAGGTGGAATATCGCACCTGAATCACGTTGGGCCGCTCCTCGGTCTTGTGAACTACGTTCCGCTATGTGAACCGGGACCGTACACGTGACCTCTGTCACGGGTCAAGAGCCTGAAACTAGTCCATATATGTGAAACGGCGCTAGGCTGGGTACCGAGACGGCCTCGGGTCCGTTCACCACTCAAGGAGGCACGGCGCATGCCGGATCAGTTCACGAGCACCACCATCGGCACGGTCACCGCCCCGCTGCCCCCGACGAGCAACGGCGCCTCGGTCGCCGGGCCGGTGAAGTCCGCGGCGCGGGCCCTCGACCTGCTCGACGAGATCGCCGCCCACGGCCCCGGCACCCAGCTGCAGCTGTCCCAGCGACTCAGCATCCCCAAGAGCAGCCTGCACGCGCTGCTGCGCACCATGACCGACCGCGGCTGGCTCGAGACCGACCCCACCGGCAGCGTCTACCAGCTCGGCATCCACTCGCTCGTGGTCAGCTCGGCCTACCTCGACGGCGACCCGGTGCTGGCCCGGGCCGCGACCGTCCTCGACGAGGTCGCCGCCGCGACCGAGGAGACCGTCCACCTCGGCCGGCTCGACGGCGTCAACGTCATCTACACCGCCAAGCGCGAGTCGCTGCACCCGCTGCGGATGCACTCCGCGGTCGGACGGCGGCTGCCGGCGTACTCCACCTCGCTGGGGCGGGCGATCCTCGCCGACCAGCCGCAGGACGTCCGCGACCAGCTGGTGCCCCACGACATCCCCGCGATCACCCCCAACACCACGACCGACCGCGACGCCGTGCTGGCGATCATCGACCGGGCCGCGACCGTGGGCTACGCGATGGAGAGCGAGGAGTCCTGCATGGGCGTGCGGTGCTTCGGGGTCTCCCTGCCGTTCTCCCGTACCTCCAGCGACGCGCTCAGCGTCGCGGTGCCGATCAGCCGGCTGGGCGGCGGCCGGGAGGACTTCATCATCGAGACGCTGCTCAGCGTGAAGGCCCGGCTCGAGGCGACCCACGCCCGATAGTTCACGCACGTGAACAGAACGACCCTTTAGTTCACAAATCTGTCATCGGTTCTTGACCCTGGACGATCTCCGCTCTTAGTGTCGGACGTCACACGAGGACGCCGCGCCGTCGGGAGCCGGCCCTCGCGCCGACCACGATGTCGAGCCAAGGGATCCAGATGAACCTGCTTCGCCGATCTGTCCGCACGCGTCTCACCACCGGGGCCGCAGGGCTGCTGCGGCGCCTGCTGGTGCTGGTCGTGGGTCTGGGGGTCGCGCTGCCGGCCCTCGCCGCCGCCACCACCGCCCCGGCCACGGCCGCGGCCCCCGACGACGGGGTCCTGAAGGTCCTGCTGTTCTACAAGGACAACTTCCACGCCTCCCACGTCCAGGCCCGCCAGGCCGTGCGCGACCTGTCCGCCGAGCTCGCCACCCAGTACGGCGAGACGCTCCAGGTCCAGGAGACCCAGGACCCCGCGGCGTTCAGCACCGCCAACCTGGCCACCGTCGACGTGGCGGTCTTCGCCCAGACCGGCGGGGTGCTGTTCAACACCGAGCAGCGCGCCGCGCTCGAGGCCTACATCCGCGGCGGCGGTGGCTACGTCGGCATCCACTACGCCGGCTGGTCGGTCGGGCAGAGCGAGCACGACGTCAACCCGTTCTACCAGCGGCTCGTCGGTGCCTCCTCCGAGGGCCACCCCGAGGGCCCGGCCCAGCGGCAGGGCCGCGTGGTCGTCTCCGACCCGGCCAGCCCGCTGACGCAGGGGCTCCCGGCCTCCTTCACCCGCACCGACGAGTGGTACGACTGGCTGGTCAACCCCGCGCAGAACGTGCACACCCTGCTCGAGGCCGACGAGTCGACGTACGCCACCGACGCCACCGGCGGCCGCCAGGGCACCACGCACCCGATCACCTGGTGCCAGCAGATCGACACCGGCCGGTCCTGGTACACCGGCATGGGCCACGACGTCGCGCACTACGCCGAGCCGAACATCCGCACCCAGCTGCGCCACGGCATCGCCTACGGCGCCGGCCTGCTCGCCGCCGACTGCTCCCCGCCGGCCAAGGACGAGCAGGGCTCCTGGAGCGGCGTCACCCCGTGGCCGCTGATGCCCATCAACGTCGCGCTCACCTCCGACGGCAAGGTGCAGTCCTTCGGCAGCGTCGGCGGCTGGGGCAACGACACCACGCCGTACGACTGGACCGGCGACAGCTCGATCACCCAGGGCGGGCAGATGGAGGTCGACATCTGGGACCCCTCGACGCCGCGCACCATGGCCAACCTCCGCGCGGGCATCCTGTCCAACACCACCTACACCGACCTGTTCTGCTCGATGCAGGTGCAGAGCCCCCACAACGGCGCGACGATGACCGTCGGCGGTGACGACGGGCTGGGCGGCAACGCCCCCAACGACGCCGCGATCGGCGTCACCAGCTACACCACCAACAACGGGCTGCAGAACGAGGCGCCCATGAACATCCCGCGGTGGTACCCGACCGGGACGACGATGCCCGACGGCTCGATCGTCGTGCAGGGCGGCAGCCTCCGCGGCGGCCCGGGCGGTCCCGGCGTGCTGACCCCGGAGATCTTCACCCCCGACGAGGGCACCGGCTGGAAGCTGCTCGAGGGCGCGACCAGCAACGCCGCCTACGGCGACGGCAGCCAGGACGAGAACCGCTGGTGGTACCCCCGCGCCTTCGTGGCGCCCGGCAGCGGCACGCTGTTCAACATCAGCGGCACCCAGATGTACGAGCTCGACCCCGCCGGCAACGACGGTGACGGCGCGCTCACCCTGCGCGGCCCGGTGCCGCCCGCGGCGGCCAACCAGGGCGCCAACGGCAACCCGGTCGGCGCCACCTCGACCGCCGTCATGTACGCCCCCGGCAAGATCCTGCAGGTCGGCGGCGGCGCCTGGTCCAACGGCGGCGGCGGCGACGGCGCCCGTGCGGGCTTCACCGTCGACATCACCGGCGGCACGGACGCCCCGGTCGTCACCCCCACCGAGCCGATGAAGTACCAGCGCCACTGGCCGACCGGCACCCTGCTGCCCGACGGCCGCGTGCTGATCACCGGCGGCGGCCGCGAGAACAACGGCCGCGACGACACCGTCACCAACCCCGAGATCTGGGACCCCGAGACCGGTGACTGGACCGAGGTCGAGGTGCCCCACGAGCACGCCCGCCTCTACCACTCCACCGCCCTGCTGCTGCCCGACGGCCGCGTCATGGTCGGCGGCGGCGGCGCCCCCGGCCCGCGCAACTACACCGACGTCGAGTACTACTCCCCGGCGTACCTCTTCGAGGACGACCAGCCGGCCACCCGGCCGACGATCACCAACGTCGCGAAGAAGATCGGGTACGACGGCACCTTCCAGGTCGCGACCTCGAGCACCGTCTCGCGGGTCACCCTGGTCCGCAACGGCTCGGTGACCCACGGGTTCAACAACGACCAGAGCTTCCAGGAGCTGGACTTCACCGCGTCGGCCGGCGGCGTCACCGTCACCGCGCCCCAGGACGGCACCTACGCCCCGCCGGGCTCCTACATGCTCTACGTCTTCGACGAGGACGGCACCCCCTCGGTCGCCTCGATGGTCGACGTCGACCCCGAGGTCGAGATGGACGTGCGCACCCCGAAGGTCGTCGACCAGTTCGAGTACCCCCGCCTGCCCGTCGAGTGGCGCGGCGCCAACCCGCCGGCCGTCATCGACGTCGCTCCCGGCAACGGCCGGATGGCCCCGTGGACCGTCGAGGGCCCGGTCCAGCTGGTCCGCGGCACCGTCGCCAGCCAGGGGGGCCTCGGCCTCACCGGCTACCAGCTCGCGCTCGGCAGCGCGGGCAACATCGAGCGCACCCTCGAGGACCTCGACCCCGGTCGTGAGTACCGCGTCTCGCTGCGCCTGGCCCGCGACAGCCGCTCGACCGGCACCGCGCCGGCCACGGCCCGGCTGCAGGTCGGCTCGCTCGACGCCACGCTGACCGCGACGACCGCCAACCCGTCGCAGAGCGGATCGGCGGTCACCTACGGCTCCTACGTCGGCACCTTCACCGCCGACTCGCGCTCCGAGACGCTCTCGCTCACCGCACCCGGGTCGGGTCCCGGCCTGATGGTCGACGACCTCGTCGTCATCGCCGCCGATCCCGGCACCAGCGACGTACCGGTGCACTACGAGTTCGAGGAGGGCACCGGCACCACGGCCGCCAACACCGGCACCGACACCGGCGTCGGGGCCGCCACCCTCACCGGCGCGACCACCTGGTCACCCGACGGCGTGTTCGGCGGCGCGATCGACCTGCCCGGCGGCTCCAACGCCAACGCGGTCGACCTGCCCGACAACCTGCTGCAGGGCGAGGAGAGCTTCACGACCTCGTTCTGGGCGCGCCCCGACACCAAGGGCAACTGGATCGGGATGTTCCACATCGGCGACGGCCTGGAGGGCGCCGGCAGCTTCTTCCAGATCCAGATGCAGACGCAGGCCGCCGGCAACACCGGGCTCGCGGCGACGTTCAAGGCCAAGAACGGGCCGCTGCAGGAACGCGTGTACGCCGCCCCGACCCGCGACGTGACCGCCAACCAGTGGAACCACGTGGTCTTCACCCGCGACGGCGCCACCGGCACGCTCTACCTCAACGGTGAGCAGGTCGCGTCCCGCGCCGACCTGACGATCGACATGACCGACGTCGGCCCGACGACCAACAACTGGCTGGGGCGCAACGGGTTCCCCGACCCTGCCTACGACGGCCTGATGGACGACGTGCGCATCTACACCTCGGCGCTGACCTCGGCCGACGTCGCCTCGATGTACGCCGACGGCACGGCCAAGCGCACCACGACGACCGTCACGGTCGACCCGGCGTCGCCGTCGCCGTTCGCCGAGCCGCTCACCGTCACCGCCGAGATCGACGACGACGGGGGCCAGCCGGCCTCCGGCAGCGCCGAGCTCTGGGTCGACGGCGCCCGCGTGGGCGAGCCGGTCGAGGTGGCCGCCGGGACGGTCACGTTCCCCGACCTCAACCTCTCCCCCGGTGAGCACGACATCGAGGTGCGCTTCCTGGCCGACGCCGGGTTCCGCGACTCCACCGCCTCGGTGACCCACACCGTCGAGCGGCCGCCGCCGGGTGAGGGCGTGCCGATCCACTACAAGTTCGACGAGGGCACCGGCACCACCTCGGTCAACTCCGGCAACGACCCGTCGGTCGGCGCAGCGGTGCTCGGCGGCGCGACGACCTGGACACCCGACGGCGTCTACGACGACGGCGTCGAGCTGCCCGGCGGCAGCAGCTCGTCGGGCAACCACGTCGAGCTGCCCGACAACATCCAGGCCGGCATGGACGAGGAGTTCACCGTCTCCGTCTGGGCCCGCCCGGACGCCCTGCCCAACTGGGTGCCGCTGGTCCAGATCGGCGACAGCACCGACACGTTCTTCCTGTTGCAGTCCGCCACGCAGGCCAACGGCCCCACCGGGTTCGCGGCCACGTTCAAGGCACCCGGCACCCCGGGCAGCGCCCAGGAGCGGCTGACGCTCGGAGGCGGCAACGACCTGCCGCTCGCCGAGTGGACGCACGTCGTGTTCACGATGAGCGGCGGCACCGGGAGGATCTACTTCGACGGCGAGCTGCAGGCGACCCGGACCGACTTCACCCTCGGCATCGCCGACGTCGGGGTCGGCGGGGTGACCACCGCCAACTTCATCGGCGGCACCAGCTGGCCCGACCCGCGCTTCGACGGGCTGGTCGACGACTTCCGGATGTACGGCTACGAGCTGTCCGCGGAGCAGGTCACCGAGCTGTTCGAGGACGAGCCGGCGGGGGCCGCCCCCGTCGGGGTCGCCGACTCCTACACGACCGACGAGGACGAGGTCCTCACGATCGCGGCGCCCGGCGTCCTGGCCAACGACACCGACGCCGAGGACGACGACCTCACCGCGACCGGCGTCACCCAGCCGGCCCACGGCGACGTGACGCTGGCGGCGAACGGGTCGTTCACCTACACCCCCGACGCCGGCTACGTCGGCACCGACACCTTCACCTACCGGGCCAACGACGGGACGGCCGACTCGGCCGCGACGACGGTGACCATCACGGTCGAGGAGGTCACGGGCCCGGGCAACACCGCCCCGGTCGCCGTCGACGACACCTTCGTCACCGACGAGGACGAGGTCCTCGTCGTGGCGGCGCCGGGTGTCCTGGGCAACGACGCCGACGCCGACGACGACGCACTGACGGCCGCGGTGGCCACCCAGCCGACACACGGGGACGTCACGCTCTCGGCCAGCGGCCGGCTCGTCTACACGCCGGACGACGGGTACACCGGCGTCGACACCTTCACCTACCACGCCTCCGACGGGACCGTCTCCTCGGCCCCGGCGACGGTGACGATCACGGTGGAGGAGGGCGGGGGCTCGCCGGGCAACGAGGCGCCGACCGCCGTGGCCGACGTCTACCTGAGCGTGGAGGGCCAGGTCCTCGAGGTCGACGCACCGGGCGTGCTCGCCAACGACGTCGACCCCGACGGTGACGAGCTCACCGCCACCACGGTGCGCCAGCCGGCCGACGGCGAGGTCAGCCTCGAGCCGGACGGGTCGTTCACCTACACCCCCGACGCCGGGTTCAGCGGCTACGACACCTTCATCTACCGCGTCGACGACGGGACGCTCGACTCCGGCCTGACCACGGTGACCATCGCGGTCGACGAGCTGCCGCCGGCGGCGACGGCGGTCGCCGCGGCGACCGCGCCGTCGTACACCTACGGGCAGCGCAGCACGGTGTCGGTCGCGGTCGCACCGGACGCGGCGACGGGCGAGGTCGAGGTGCTCCTCGGCTCCCGGGTGGTCGCCTCGGCCGACCTGAGCGAGGGTCAGGCGTCGGTCGTCCTGCCGGCGCGGTCGTTGCGACCCGGCACGCACACGCTCACCGTGGGCTACGTCGGTGACGACTCCCACGCGGCGTCGACGACGACGGTGGAGGTCACCGTCCGCAAGGCCACGCCGACGATGCAGCTGCTGGCCCCCCAGCAGGTGCGGCCGGGCCAGCGGGTCACCCTCACGGCCCTGCTGCGGGCGGCCGGCGGCGTACCCGTCGACGGCACGGCCACCGCCAAGGTCGGCGGCCGGACGATCAGCGGCACCGTCCGCGACGGCCGCGTGACGTTCGCGCTGCCCAAGGCGCCGCGGCGCGGGTCGGTCGCCGTCACGGTCTCCTTCCGCGGCAGCGCCCTGACCACGGGCGTGTCCAAGCGCGTGGTGATGAAGGTCCGGCGCTAGCGCCGGCACGCGAACGACGCGGGCCCGGAGGACATCGTCCTCCGGGCCCGCGTCGTCGTGGGTGGTGCTGGTCAGCCCTGGTCAGCCCTGGTCGGCCAGCGCGGCGACCACGCCGGCACGGCTGTCGTCCTCGCTCGCCAGCACACCGCCGTTGGCGACGATGTCGGGGGTGATCTCGCTGAACACCATGCGGACGTCCTGGCGGCGGGCGCCCAGGATCTCCACGGCGCTGTCGGCGACCGCGGCGGCGAAGTCGCGGCGCTGCTCCACGGTGCGGCCCTTGAGGAGCTCGACGGTGATGTTGGGCATGGGGGTCCTCTCGTCTCGACCGCGCCGGACCACGAGCGTGTCCACGTGCGCGACCTGTGTTCGGTGATGTGAATCACAGGCTAGCGGACGGGTCGGTGGTTCACATCCTTGACACCAGTTCCCGTGCTTGATTGAGTGGTGACGTGGGTCACGCTCTTGTCCGTCGCCCGCCCGCCCGGCTCGTCCCCGTCCTGGCCCTGCTCGCCCTCGTCGCGGCCCTGGTGCTCGGTTCCGCCGCCCCCGCGCGGGCCCACGCCAGCCTGGTGGCCACCGACCCCGGCGAGGGCGTGGTGCTGGCGGCGGCGCCCGAGCAGGTGCGGTTCACGTTCAGCGAGACCGTGGCCGAGGTGCCCGACGGCGTCGAGGTCTACGACGCCGAGGGCGAGACGGTGGCGTCGTCGGCGAGCGTGAGCGGGTCGGCCCTCGAGGTCTCCCTCGACGAGGAGGTCGGCGACGGCACCCTGATCGTGGTCTGGCGCGTCGTCTCGCGCGACGGCCACCCCACGGGCGGGTCGCTCAGCTTCTCCATCGGCGCCCCCAGCACGTCGGTCGTCGCGCCCCCCTCGGTCGCCACCGGAGCGGCGCCGGCACCGCTCCGGCTGAGCGTGGTGCGCTGGGTCGGCTACCTCGGCCTGTTCCTGGCCGCCGGGCTCACCGGCTTCGTCCTGCTCCTGCTGCCCCTCGACCGGGGCACCGAGCAGGCGCGCCGGCGGCTGGTGACCACCGCCCGGGTCGGCGCGGGCGCGGCCGCGCTCGCCTGGCTGGTCGGGCTGCCGGTCACCGCGGCCTACCAGCGGGGCGCCGGGCTCGGGTCGCTGGACGACGGCGCCACCTGGTCGGCCCTGCCGGCCGTCGAGTACGCCGTGGCCGCCGCGGTCGCCGCGGGCGTGGTCGCGGCTGTCGTCCTGCTCGGGAACGGCCTGCCCGGCCGGCGCCGCGCGGGCGCGGCCGTCGCCGCCGCCGTCGTGGCGACCTGCGCCCCGGCGCTGACCGGCCACACCCGCGCCGCCACGCCCGAGGCGCTCGCGGTCGGCGCCGACATGCTGCACCTGCTGGCCGGCTCGGTCTGGCTCGGCGGCCTGGTGGCGCTCACCCTGGTGCTGCGCGACCTGGCCGGGCGCGGCTCGGTCGGCGTCGAGGTGCTGGCCCGCTTCTCCGCGGCCGGCGCCGGCGTCCTGGTCGCCCTGGTCGTCACCGGCTCCCTGCTGGCCTGGCGGATCGTCGGCTCCTGGGACGCCCTGGTCGAGACGACGTACGGCCGGCTGCTGCTGGTCAAGGTCGTCGCCGCCCTGGTCGTGGTGGGCATCGCCGCTTGGAACCGTTTCCGGCTCCTGCCCGGGCTGCAGCAGGCCGTACGCCGCCGCGACCGGCGCAGCGGCGCCGGGCTGGTCGCCCGCACCGTCACCGCCGAGGCCGGCGTGCTCGTGGTGGTGCTGCTGGTCACCGGGTTGCTCGTCGACCGCACCCCCGACCTCGACGCCCAGGTCGCCGGCGGCCTCGACACGAGCCGACCCGTCGTCCGGTCGGCCCTGCTCGGCCCGATCCGGGTGCAGGCCACGCTCTCGAGCCAGGCCACCGGCCCCAACACCGTGACCCTCGAGCTGCTCGACCCCACCGGCTCGCCCACCGAGGGCTACGCCGCCCCCCTCGCCGCCCTCACCTCCGAGCAGGTCGACCTCGGGGCCGTGCCCGTCGTCTCCGTCGCCCCCGGCACCTACGAGGCCGACGTCGTCCTCCCCTCCCCCGGCACCTGGGAGCTCGTGGTCTCCCTGCGCACCACCGAGACCGAGACCCCGGCGACCACCCTCGACTTCCCGGTCAGCGGCGGCGAGGCCAGCGTCGGCTGACGCGACCGCGGCGACCCACGCTGGTCGAGGAGGCCCGACGCAGGTCTCGACTGGGGGTGGTTTCGAGACGGTTGCTAGCGCAACCTCCTCAACCACCGTCGGTGACCCACGCTGGTCGAGCCGGGCGAGCGCCAGCGAGCCCGAGTCGAGACCCGGCGAGATGCGCACCCTGCGGGGGTCTCGACTCGCAGAGACTTCGTCCCCGCGGCTCGACCACCGTCGGTGATCGGTCGTCGTACGCGCCCCCGACGGTGATCGGTCGTCGTACGACGTCCACTGACGCTGGTCGAGCCGGGCGAGCGCCAGCGAGCCCGAGTCGAGACCCGGCGAGGGAAGGCACCCACGGTGGTCGGACGCCGTCCGCGCCCGCAGCGGGTCAGGGGCGGCGGATGCCGCCGTAGATCACGCGCCGGGTGATCAGCGAGACCATCAGCGGGTCGACGGTGGCGCGGGGGAAGCGGAACCGGCCGCCGCGCGGCGTGTAGATGACGACGCCGTCGGGCTGGCGGCCGAGGACGGCGCCCCAGCGCCGACGGGTGGCGGGAAAGCGCTTGAGCGGTCTGCCGTCGAGGTGGGCGGCGATGTTGTGGGCCACCTGCTTGTCGGCGCGGTTGCGGGCCGAGGAACGCAGCGGGTCGGTGGCGGCGCAGTCGCCGACGGCGAAGAGCCCGTCGTGGCCGGGCACCCGCAGGTCGCGGCCCGAGCGCACGTAGCCGTCGTCGTCGAGGAGCAAGGCGGGCAGCCAGCCGGTGTTGGGCCGCACCCGCCCGATCGCCCAGACCACCGCGTCGGCCTCGGCCGGGTCCTGCCCGGTGCTCCACGTGACCGGGCCGTCGGTGATCCGGTCGAGCCCGAACCCGTCCGGTACGACGGCCCGGTGGCCCGGGTGCAGCCGCACGCCGGCGGCCCGCGCGCGCCCGGCGACGTCGTCCCAGACCTTGTCGTGGTGCATCGGGAGCGGCCGCTCTCCGGGGAACCACAGGCCCACCTGGGTCGTGGGGAACACCTGCGCCAGGTTGACCGCGCTGCTCACCGCCGCGGCACCGCCGCCGACGACGGCGATCGAGCGCGCCCGGGCGAGACGCTCGTGGTCGGCGCGGACGGCGTCCTCGACCTCCTCGGCGCTCTGCAGGTCGGGACGCCGCCAGAACCCGTTGGTCACGCCGGTGGAGATCACCAGCACGTCGTAGCGCTCGCGGGCCGGGGTGCCGTCGGCGAGCCGTACCTCGACGGACCGCGCGTCGAGGTCGAGGCCGGTGAGCTCGCCGTGCACGGTGCGCACGCCGTCGAGTCGCCGGTAGCGGTCGAACCCCACGAGGTAGTCGCGGGTCCACTGCTCCGGTCGCGCCAGGCGGTGCCCGAGCTCCTGGCCGCTGACCAGCATCGGCTTGGCCGAGATGCCGACGACCTCGAAGCGCCGCTGGTCGAGGTGGCGGGCGACGAGGAGCCCGCTGTCACCCAGGCCGGCGACGACCACCCGCGGGCGGTCTGCGCTCACGTGGTGACCCCGGTACGCCGGGGCGGGCGCGGCACGAACCGCGGCACCCGGTCGATCACGTCCTGGTAGCCCGGCCGGCGCTCGAGGCTGCGCTGCTCCATCATCGGGATGCTCGCGCCCAGGAACATCGCGAGCATCGCGGCGGCGCCGACGAACAGCCACCACCAGTCGCCCGGCGAGGCGGCCAGGCCGAACAGCCCGAGCGAGACCCAGAAGCCCAGCTCGCCGACGTAGTTGGGGTGCCGCGACCAGCCCCAGAGCCCCCGGTCCAGCACCTGGCCGGGCTGCTTGGTGCGGGCGAAGCGGTACATCTGCACGTCGGCGGCCCACTCGAGCACGACCGCGCCGACGCCCACCGCCACCGCGACGGCATCGAGCCAGCCGACGTCGCGGCCGGACGTCGTGAGGGCGACGTAGACCGGGAGCATGCCGAGGAAGACCTGGAGCGTCGGCACCACGTGGATGGCCACCAGGTCGACGAGCAGCTCGGCGCGCCCGGCCCGCGCGCGCAGCAGCGGGTAGCGCCAGTCCTCGTGGTGCAGGCCGGGGAACGCGTAGACCCAGTTGGCGGTCAGTCGCACCGCCCAGAACACCACCACGGCGAGCACCAGCCAGCTGCGGGTGTCGTCGACGTCAGGGCCTGCCGCCGCCCACCAGTACGCCGCCAGCAACGGCGGCAGCACGCTCCACCAGGCGTCGTAGAAGCTGGAGTTGCGGTGCAGCCGGCTCGCGCCGAAGATCACCAGCGTCGCGACCAGGTCGGCCAGCAGGCCGTCGAGCCAGAGCCGGCCGGTGTCGGGCCCGAGGGCCAGCCAGGCCCCGCCGGCCGCGATCGCGACGGCGTACGCGAGGCCCACCCTGACCAGCGACGCCCCCTTGCCCACGGGCGCACGCTAGTCGATCTGGACACCTGTCCGGACGAGTTTCAGGAACCGGCGGCGCGGCGCTTCCGCTCGGCCTGGGCCTGCTCGTCGGCCTGGGCGTTGCGGGTCTTGCGCTCGGCGTCGGCCTCGCGGGCCAGCGCGGAGTCGGCGGCGTTGCGGCCGGAGGTCCACACGCCGGTGGAGTCGAGGTCGATGGTGCGCACGGTGCGGCGCTGCGCCTGCTCCTTGCCGACGTACGTCGGGAGCGTGACGGGCACCGGGTCCCACCCGGCCGGCTGCTGCGGCTCAGGGTCGGGCGTCGCGACGGGCTCCGCCGCGGCGACCTCGACGTCGACCTGGACCGCGACGATCTCCTCGGTGACCGGGTCGGCGTCGTCGTCGGCGGCGTCGTCGTCGGGCGCCTCCTCGGGCGCCTCCTCGACGACCAGCGGCAGCCGGACCGAGGACGTGCCGACCGCGCGCTCCTTCTTGACCATGAGCCGGCAGGCGACCAGCCAGGCGACCAGCACGCCACCGGGGGCGGCGAGCCAGGTCCACGAGACCTGACCGAGCGCGGCGGCGACACCGACGGCGACGCCGGCGAGCAGGATCGCCAGCACCACGCGCAGGCGGCGCTTGGCCGCCCGCCGCGCCGCGTCCCGGCGTACGGCGACGGGCACCGGCCGCTCCTCGACCTCGACCACGACGGCGGCCGACGCCGGCTTGCCGGGGGTCACCACGAGGCGGGCCGAGCGGGCGTCGACCGGCTCGCGCCGGGCCAGCACCCGCAGCCGCGCGGAGAAGCCGTCGACGGTGCGCGAGGCGGTGCTGTCCTCGTGGTGGCGCAGCGCCTTCGGGATCAGGTAGGTGGCCCAGGCCACCGCCAGGGCGACGAAGATCAGCGCGCTCAGGTCCACGTCCTGAGGTTAGGAGCGCCAGCACCCGCCGGGACGGATGTCAACAGGTGTGTCGGGGATTTGCTGGTGTGACGGGTGGGGTTCATCCACCGCGCTGACCCGTCGCCACGATGCGACGGGTCAGCGCGAATTCGTCGGTGACCCGTCGCCACGATGCGACGGGTCAGCGTTGCTCGTAGCGGTGGAGGAGGCCGCGGGGGACCTCTTCCTGGGTGATCGCGTAGAGGCGGTGGTCGCGCCACTCGCCGTCGATGTGCAAGAAGCGGGGGGCGTAGCCGACCTCGCGGATGCCGAGCTTCTCCACCACACGCAGGGAGTTGGAGTTCTCCGGGCGGATGGCGACCTCGATGCGGTGCAGGCCGGCCACCTGGAAGCAGTGGTCGATCGCCATCGCGACGGCGCGCGGGATGACGCCGCGACCGGCTACCTCGCGGTCGAGCCAGTAGCCGACCGAGCCGAACTGGGCCGAGCCGCGCACGATGTTGCTCACCGTCAGCTGGCCGGAGAAGACGCCGTCGACCTCGACGGCCCACGGCATCGTCTCGCCCCGACGCGCCGACGCCGAGAGCCGGCGTACGAGCGCGCGGAACGTGACCGGCCGGGACGGCGAGCCGGGCGGGGCGGTGGCGTCCCAGCGCACCAGCCAGGCGGCGTTGCGGTGCCGGACCGCGCGCCAGTCGTCGATGTCGGAGCCGCGCAGCGGACGCAGCGTCACGACCGGGTCGCTCCCGGAGGAGAGGGTCACCGGCCAGCCGGTCGGCTGCCGGCCCTGGCCGCGGGTCAGTGGTCGCTCCCCACGACCTGCTCGACCGCGTGCACCAGGATCGGCTCGAGCACGCCGAGCCCGTCCTTCACCCCGCCGCGCGAGCCCGGCAGGTTCACCACCAGGCAGTCGCCGACGACGCCGGCCAGCCCGCGCGAGAGCACCGCGGTCGGGACGCCGGCCGCCACGCCCTGGGCGCGGATCGCCTCGGCGATGCCCGGCACCTCGCGGTCGAGCAGCGCCCGGGTCTGCTCGGGAGTGCGGTCGGTGGGGGTGAGGCCGGTGCCGCCGGTGGTGAGCACGACCCGCGCCCCGCCGTCGACGGCGGCGCGGATGGCGTGGCCCACCGGGTCGCCGTCGGGTACGACGACCGGCGCGTCGACCACGAACCCGAGGCCCTGGAGGAAGGAGACGATGAGCGGGCCGGTCTCGTCGGCGTACACGCCGGCGGCGGCGCGGTTGGAGGCCACCACCACCTCGGCCCTCATGCGTCACCCCGGTGGAAGTCGCCGCTCTTGCCGCCGGTCTTGGTCTCGACCCGGACGTCGGTGATCACCGCGGCCTTGTCGACGGCCTTGACCATGTCGACGACGGTGAGCGCGGCGACCGAGACCGCCGTCAGCGCCTCCATCTCCACACCGGTGCGGTCGGTGGTGCGCACCGAGGCGGTGATGTCGACGGAGCCGTCGGTGACGACCAGGTCGACCGAGACCGCCGACAGCGCGAGCGGGTGGCACAGGGGGATCAGCGACGGCGTCTGCTTGGCGCCCATGATCCCGGCCAGCCGGGCGACGGCGAGCGCGTCGCCCTTGGGCACGCCCTCCCCGCGCAGCAGCGCGACCACCGCGGGCGACACCAGCACCCGTCCGGAGGCGGTGGCCGTGCGGGCGGTGACGTCCTTGGCGGAGACGTCGACCATGCGCGCGGCGCCGCTCTCGTCGACGTGGGTCAGCCGGTCACTCACCTGGCGATCATGCCAGTCGGCGTGGTCGGACGACGTACCGTGGTCGCATGTCGCGTCGCCCCTCCCGCACCTCGCTCGCCGTCGCCCTGTCGGCGGCCCTCTCGACCACGCTGCTCCTCACCGGGTGCGGCAGCGCCGGCGCCCCGGCCGGCGACGCCCGGCCGGCCGCGACCGACGGCGCCCAGCCGGTGGCGAACGTCGACGAGCCCGAGGTCGACCCCGACCTCGTCGCCCTGGTCGACTCGCTGAAGGGCGCGGCCGAGCAGGTCACCACCACGCGCTTCGCGCTCGCCGTCCGCGGCCCCCAGCGCGTCGACGTCACGGGCGCGCTCGACGTCACCACCCCGACCCCCACGCTGCGGGCGCAGGTGCGCCCGGCCGACCTCGGCCTCCGCGAGGTGCGCGTCGTCGACGGCACCGCCTACGGTCTCGTCGGTTTCGGCGGCCTGCCCGCCGACTGGCTGCGGGTCCCGCTCCCCGACCTCGCGGGCCTCGCCGGCCCCGGTGGCTCCGGCGCGTCCGGCCAGTCGCCCGACGAGTGCCCGGCGCCCTGCCTGGGCGTCTCCTACCCCGGCCGCGAGGCCATCGCCGAGCAGCTCGGCGACGTCGTGACCGACGTCGACCAGGACACCTCGGCGTCCGGGACGACGTACACCGCCGTCCTCGACCTGCGCGAGGTGGCCGGCCTGCTGGCGATGGCGGCCGGCTCGATCGAGGTGCCCGGCATGCCCGACCTGGGGTCGATGCTGGGCTCGCTCGAGCTGCCCGACCGGGCGACGGTCACCGTCGACCTCGACGACGCCGGCCGCCTCACCGGGGTCGCCGCGCGGGCCGACGGCGGGTCGCTGACGCTGACCCTGACCGACCCGGGTGCGCCGGTGCGGGTCGCGCCGCCCGCGCGGAGCACCGACCTCGGGTCCTTCGGCTGGACCGCCTCCACCCCGGCCGGCTAGACCGGCCGCAGCCGGCCGTCAGTCCTGGTCGAGCCGGATCACGGTCACGGTCTCGCCGGCCGCGACCTCGGTGACGTCCTCGGGCACCACGATCAGCGCGTCGGACGCCGCCAGGTCGCCGACCAGGTGCGAGCCCGAGCCACCCACCGGGGCGACCTCGGTGACGGTGGAGCCGTCGTCGCCGACGGTGATCACGCCGCGCAGGAACTGGCGGCGCCCGGCCGGCGACCGTACGGCGTGGGTCAGGCGGGCGCGGACCGGCCGGCGCGACTCCGGCGTGAGGCCCATCATCCGGCGCAGCGCGGGCCGCACGAACACCTCGAACGACAGGTACGACGACACCGGGTTGCCCGGCAGCGCGAAGAACGGCACCCGCCGCGCCTGCGACGCCGACCCGGCGACGAGGTGGCCGAAGCCCTGCGGCTTGCCGGGCTGCATCGCCAGGCCGCCGAACCACACGGTGCCGATCGGGGCGAGGGCCGCCTTGACGACGTCGAAGTCGCCCATCGAGATGCCGCCGGAGGTGACCACCACGTCGGCGCGGCCGACCTGGTCGTCGAGCGCGGCGAGGAACGCCTCGGGGCGGTCGGGCACCAGGCCCACCCGGTAGGGCACGGCGCCGGCCCGGCGGGCGGCGGCGGCGAGGAGGTAGGAGTTGCCGTCGTAGATCGCGTCGTCGTCGGCGCCCGGCCGGAGCGGGGCGCCGGGCTCGCGCAGCTCGGAGCCCGTGGACACGATGACCACGCGCGGGCGCGGCCGCACCCGCACCGACGACCGGCCGATCGAGGCCAGCAGCCCGAGGTGGCGCGGCCCGAGGGCGGTGCCGGACTCGACGAGGAGGTCACCCTCGGCGACGTCCTCGCCGGCGTAGCGCAGGTGCTGGCCCTGGCCCGGGGCCTGGTCGACCCGCACCTCGTCGACACCGCGGTCGGTCCACTCGTAGGGGACGACCGCGTCGGCACCGGCCGGCACCGGGGCGCCGGTCATGATCTTGGCGGCCGTGCCGGGGGGCAGCTCGTCGACCGGCCCGCCGGGCGTCTGCCCGGCTCCGATCTCGCCGATCACCGGCAGCCGCACCGGCGCCTCGGCGCTCGCGGCGGCGACGTCGGCGGTGTGCACGGCGTAGCCGTCCATCGCGGAGTTGTCGAAGCGCGGCAGCCGGATCGGGGCGCGGACGTCCTCGGCGCACGCCAGGTCGAGCGCGTCCATCAGCGGCTGGACGAAGTCGGGCAGCGGCCTCGTCGCCTCGAGGACCACGCGCAGGTGCTCGTCGACCGAGCGCAGCTCACCCATCGGATTGCAGGACGGTGCCCGACGAGATCCGGTCGGCACCCTGCGCCGTCACCGTCACGTCGCCGACCACCTCCACGCCACGGCAGAACGTGACGTCGCCCTCGACCCGCAGCGACGTGGCCCTGGCCAACGACGGCGCGCCCTCGGGGAAGCGCTTGTCGAACTCGCCGACCAGCTTGTAGTGGTCGACGTCGAGGTCGACGTACGGGATCTCGGCGGCGGCCTGGTCGAGCACGAAGTCGGCGCCGATGCCGTAGACGTCGGAGCGCAGCACGAGCAGGTCGTTGGTGGTCTTGACCGGCACGAAGCGGTCGCGGCCGACCTCGATCAGCCGGGAGCCCTCGAAGACCTCGATCGCGGCACCCATGGCGGTCTCGACCTGGATCACCTCGGGGGTCGAGGGGTCGCCGGGGTCGACGTTCTTGACGTTGCGGATCAGCGGCAGCCCGAGGATGCCCTGCCGCTGGTCGAGCGCGAGCTTCATCGCGGCCAGGTCGAACCAGAGGTTGTTGGTCGAGCAGAACCGGTGCCGGTCGAGGTCGGCCAGGGCGGCCTGGTCCTCCCGGGGGGTCTGCGCGGTCTCGCGCAGCACCAAGCGGCCGTCGGCCTTGCGGCGCGCGAAGTGGCCGCCCTTGCGGTCGGACGGGGTGCGGCGTACGGCCTCGATCGCGAACGGCGCGCCCGTGGAGGCGAACCAGCCGGCGACCCGCGGGTCGGGCACGGCGCCGAGGTTGTCGGAGTTGGAGACGAAGACGTGACGGAACCCACGCTCGAGCAGCAGGTCGATCAGGCCGGTGCCGCGCATCGCGGTGTAGAGGTCGCCATGGCCGGGCGGGCACCACTCGAGGTCGGGGTCGGCCGGCCAGGAGACCGGCGCGAGGTCCTTGGCGTGGAGCTTGGGCTCCTTGTTCTGCAGGAACTCCAGCGGGAGGCCGTCGACCGCGAGGTCGTCGTAGCGGCCGAGCGCGGCCATCGTGTCGGCCGAGGTGCGGAAGGAGTTCATGAAGATCAGCGGCAGCGGGGCGTCGTGCTGGGCGCGCAGGTGCAGCACCTGGCGGGCGATGATGTCGAGGAACGACAACCCGCGGCGCACGCACAGCAGCGACTTGGCGCGGCTCATGCCCATCGAGGTGCCGAGGCCGCCGTTGAGCTTGATCACCGCGGTGTGCCGGATCGCGTCGGTGGCGACGTCGTCGCCGACCTCGACGTCGGCCAGCGACGGCATGTCGACCGGGTCGATCGTCGACTCCGGGACCAACCCCGTCTCCCCGTGCTCGAGGAGCCGGAAGTAGTGGGAGAAGGTGTCGATCGCGACCTCGTCGACGCCGGCGGCGGCCATCTTCTCGCGGGCCCTCTTGAGTGCGGGACTACCCATGTCATGGAGCCTAGGCTCACGGTGTGGCGTCCGCACAACCCAGCCCGTCGTCGGGCCCCTCCAAGGGCCCGGCCAAGCTCGCCCTGCGCGACCAGCTGACCACCGCCCGCAACCGGCTCCCGGTCGCCCGGCTGGGCCTGTTCGCCCGTGCGGTGGCCGGCCACCTCCTCGCCGCCGAGGAGGTACGCCGGGCCGCCACCGTGGCGGCGTACCTCTCGGTCGGCACCGAGCCCGGCACCTCCTGGCTGCTCGACGGGCTCGTCGCCGCCGGCAAGCGGGTGGTGCTGCCGGTGCTGCTGCCCGACGACGACCTCGACTGGGCGGCGTACGAGGGCGAGCAGGGGCTGGCGCCGGCCCGCCACGGCCTCCTCGAGCCCACCTCCCGCCGCCTCGGCGCCGACGCGATCGCCACCGCCGACGCCGTCGTCGTCCCGGGGCTCGCGGTCTCCCCGACCGGACTCCGCCTGGGCCGCGGCGGCGGGTCCTACGACCGCGCGCTCGGCCGGGTCCCGGTGGGCACCTTCACCTGCGTCGTCCTCTACGACGGCGAGCTCGACCGCCCCGTCCCCGTCGAGCCCCACGACCGCGCCGTCACCGCCGCCGTCACCCCCTCGGGCCTGCGCCGCTTCCGACGGTGACCCACGCTGGTCGAGCCTGAGTCGGAACCCGGCGAGATGACCGCCCTGCGGGGGTCTCGACTCGCGGAGACTTCGTCCCCGCGGCTCGACCACCGTCGGCGACCGCCCGTCGTACGACGACCACGGACGCTGGTCGAGCCGGGCGAGCGCCAGCGAGCCCGAGTCGAGACCCGGCGAGGGAAGGCACCCTGCGGGAGTCTCGACTCGCGGAGACTTCGTCCCCGCGGCTCGACCACCGTCGGCGACCGCCCGTCGTACGACGACCACCGTCGGCGACCGCCCGTCGTACGACGACCACCGTCGGCGACCGCCCGTCGTACGACGACCACTGACGCTGGTCGAGCCGGGCGAGCGCCAGCGAGCCCGAGTCGAGACCCGGCGAGGGAAGGCACCCTGCGGGGGTCTCGACTCGCGGTGACTTCGTCCCCGCGGCTCGACCAGCGTGAGTCACTCCTGCGCCGGCACCAGCGTCAGCACGTCCTCGCCGGCGTCGGCGACGGCGTCGCGCGAGAACGCCCACGGCAGGGTCTCGCCGTCGACCATCAAGTCGGTCTGGTCGGTGTAGTGCGGGTGGAAGGCGTGGCCGGAGACGCCGGTGAGGTTGATCCAGCGCGACTCGTCGAGGTCCTCGAGGGAGACGACCATCCGCATGGACGGGGCGTTGACCACCTCGAAGCCCTCGCGGGCGTCCCAGTACGTCGCGTTGACCAGCGAGCCGCCGCCCGCGGCCTCCCATCCGCCGCGGTTGAACAGCCGCTCGACCGCCCCGATGCCCGACTGGCCCAGGGACGAGGACTCCAGGCGCAGCTCGTGGAGCGCCCCCCACGTCCACTCGTCCGCGTCGGGCGAGATCGCGGAGGTGAGGTCGTCGCGGGCCCGCAGCAGCGCCGCGCGGACGACGTCGTCGCGCGACTCGACGACCTCGTCGGTGCTGACGTCGTCCCACCACGGGTCCTGCGGCTTCTGCAGCAGCTTGGTCACCGCGCCCATCCACCGCTGGCCGCCGTCGGGGCGCTGGTCGGTGGGGAGCTCGTCGTGGAAGGTCAGCTCGAGCAGCGCCCGCCACACGGCGTTGAAGTACGCCGCCGCCGCGCTCTGGCGACCCGACGCCGGCTGGGTCAGGTCCCAGGTCTCCAGCAGCTCCTGGCCGTCGTCGTCGTACCGCTCGTCGAGCCGTTGCTCGAGCAGGTGGGGCAGCAGCACCGGGGCGAGCGGGTTGCGGTCGTCGACCTGGGTGGCGAGCACGTCGTCGAGCGACACCGTGCCGCCACCGTCGAGCTGAGACTCGAGGAGGTCGCGGATGCGCTGGGACCGGTAGCCGCGGTCGACGTCGTCGCTGAGGTAGTAGGGGTAGTCGGGCCCGACCACGGCCTGGTTGGCGGTGACCACGAACCCCTCGTCGGGGTCGAGCACGCTGGGCAGGCCGTCGTAGGGCACGTACTCGCCGGTCCAGTCGTTCTCGGCCCGCCAGCCGGCGACCGGGGCGAGCCCGTCGTTGCCCGACTTGCGGATCGGGATGCGGCCCGGTGCCTGGTAGCCGATGTGGCCGTCGCGGTCGGCGTAGACGACGTTCTGGGACGGGACGGCGAAGTCGGACAGCGCCGCCCGGAACGACGGCCAGTCCGACGCGCGGTCGAGGGCGAGGATCGCGTCGGCGGTCGGCGACGGCTCCAGCGCGGTCCACGCGAGCGAGACGGCGTACTCCACCTCGTCGGGGTCGACGTCGTCAGGCCCGCCGTTGCGGGAGACGTCGGCCGACTCGCCCACGTCGGCGAGGACGTCGTCGACGTCGCTGACGATCGGTCCGTGGTCGGTGGAGCGGACCGTGATCGAGACGTCGTCGCCGCCGGCGACCTCGATCTGCTCCTCGCGGGTCTCGATCGGCAGCAGGTCGCCGTCGTGGCTCCACCGGTCGCCGACGATGCGCTCGACGTAGAGGTCGGTCACGTCGGGGCCGAGGTTGGTGAACCCCCAGGCGATGTCGGCGTTGTGGCCGATGATCACGCCGGGGACGCCTGAGAAGGAGAACCCCGCGACGTCGTAGGGGCACGCCTCGGACACGGTGCGGCAGTGCAGGCCGACCTGCATCCACACCCCCGGCAGCGAGGCGCCGAGGTGCGGGTCGTTGGCCAGGAGGGGTGCGCCGGTGTCGGTGTGCTCGCCGGAGACGACCCACGAGTTGCTGCCCACCCCGTCGCCGCGGCCGAGCCAGGCCGGCATCCGCTCGGTGGCACCCGCCAGGCGGCGCAGGTCGTCGGCCACCGCCCCGAACGGCGGCGGGCGCACCGGGTTGCGGGTCGCGCCCGTCTCGGCGTCCTGCTCGAAGACCTCGTCGACCACCGCGCCCTGGCCGACGATCGGTGCGTGCTCGTCGAGCGGGTACGCCGGCCACAGCTGCGCCGCCCGCTCCTCCCCGACCGCGGCGGCGGTGAGGGTGCGGTCGATCTCGTCGACCATGTTGCCGCGCAGGTCCCACGCCATCGCCTTGAGCCAGGCCAGCGAGTCGACCGCGGTCCACGGCTCCGGGGAGTAGCCGAGGCCCTGGGCGTTGAGCAGCGTGTACTCCAGCGCGAGCTCGCTCGGGTCGCGCTCCTCGAGGTAGGCGTTGACGCCGGCGGCGTAGGCGTCGAGCGCGACCCGGGTGTCGGGGTCGAGCAGCGGCAGCTCGGCCTCGGCGACGCGGCGCCACCCCATCGTCCGCACGTAGACGTCGGTCTCCACGGCGTCCTCACCGAACAGCTCGGCCAGCCGCCCGGCGGTGGCGTGCCGGCGGACGTCCATCTCGAAGAACCGCTCCTGGGCGTGCACGAAGCCCTGCGCGCGCATCAGGTCCTCGGTGGTGTCGGCGTAGAGCTGCGGGATGCCGTGGTCGTCGCGGACCACCTCCACCTCGCCGACCAGGCCGGGGAGCTCGAGCTCGCCGGAGGTCTGGGGGAACGACCGGCGCACCAGCACGACCCCGGTGAGCAGGCCGGCGACCAGCAGCAGGACCAGCGCGCCCACGACGTACGTCGTCACGCGCAGCGAGCGCGGCAGCAGCCGGAACCGGCGCCACCACTGGGGCCCGCGCGGCGCGGGCGGGTCCTGGGGCGGGTCCGGGGGCGTGCCGGGACTGCCGGCGCTCGCATCGGTGGTGACCGTCATCGTGCGGAACATTCTGCCGTGCCGTAGCATTGGCACTCGTGGGGCGCGAGTGCCAACACCTCCGCCCGACCGCCGCCAAGTCCCCGAGGAGCCCTGCCGTGCCGACCTACCAGTACGCCTGCACCGAGTGCGGCCACGCCTTCGAGCAGGTCCAGTCCTTCTCGGACGACTCGCTGACCACCTGCCCCGAGTGCCAGGGCCGGCTGCGCAAGCTGTTCAACGCGGTGGGCGTGGTGTTCAAGGGCTCGGGCTTCTACCGCACCGACAGCCGCAAGCCGGAGGGCTCGTCCTCGTCGTCCTCGTCGGAGACCAAGGCGACCGGCGAGAGCAAGGGCGAGAAGAAGAACGATACCAAGACCGAGAAGAAGTCCGACTCCAAGCCGGCGCCGGCCGCCACGACCTGAGGCCTCCGCGCCCCCTGTGGAGAGCGGCGGCACGACCGCCGCTGCTCGCCTAGCGTCGCGGGATGCCCCGCGACCCGTCTCGTCAACGCCGTCACGTCCGCGTCCTCGCCGCCACCCGGCGCCAGGTGCTGCGTCGACGCCGTCCGTTGGCCGCGGGGCTCGTCGCGGTGGCCGTGGGGTCGGGGCTGGCAGCGACCTCGGCACCCCCGCCCGCCACGGTCGAGGTGGTGGTGGCCGCCCGCGACCTGCCGGCCGGTGAGGTGCTCGGCGAGGGCGACCTGACCACGACGGCGTTCGCCCGAGGCTCGGTGCCCGACGGTCTCGCCGGCGAGCCGGCCGGCCGGGTGCTCGCCGCACCTGTGCCGCGGGGCCAGCCGCTGACCGAGGTCGGGCTGGTGGGGCCGGCGATGACCGGCGACCGCGGCGACCTGCGCGCCGTACCCGTGCGCCTGCCCGACGCCGGCGCGGTCGCGCTGCTGCGGGTGGGCGACGAGGTCGACCTCGTCGCCACCGACCCGCAGGCCGGCGACACCGAGACGGTCGCGAGCGGCGCGACCGTGCTGGCCCTCCCGACGGCCGACGAGGCCACCGGACCCACCGGTCTCCCCGGGCGGCTGGTGGTGCTCGGCGTCGCCGACGCCGAGGTGCCACCGCTGGCCGACGCCGTGGCGCGCTCGCTGGTGACCTTCACGTGGTCGACCCGCTAGCGTCTGGCCCTCCCCCTCTCCCCCAGGAGCACGCCCATGGACGGGTTCAAGAACTTCCTCTTCCGCGGCAACCTCGTCGACCTGGCCGTCGCGGTCATCATCGGGACGGCGTTCGGCGCCGTCGTCACCGCCTTCACCGCCTGGCTCACCAGCCTGCTCCCCACGTCGCTGGACGACGTGTTCAGCACGACGTCGTACTTCGGGCGGTTCATGAACGCGGTGATCGCGTTCGTGATCCTCGCCGCCGTCGTCTACTTCCTCGTGGTGATGCCCTACATCAAGGCCAAGGAGCGGTTCTTCCCCAGCCCGCCCCCCGGCACCCCCGAGGACATCGAGCTGCTCCGCGAGATCCGCGACTCCCTCGCCGGCGGCGCCCCCAAGCACCTCTGACGGACCGACGCTGGCCGACCACCCCACGGCGACCGACGCTGGTCGAGCCGGGCGAGCGCCAGCGAGCCCGAGTCGAGACCCGGCGAGGTACGCACCCTGCGGGGGTCTCGACTCGCAGAGACTTCGTCCCCGCCGCTCGACCACCGTCGGTGACCCACGCTGGACGAACGGGGCGAGCGCCAGCGAGCCCGAGTCGAGACCCGGCGAGGTAGGCACCCTGCGGGGGTCTCGACTCGCGGTGACTTCGTCCCCGCGGCTCGACCACCGTCGGACCCACGCTGGTCGAGCCGGGCGCGCGCCAGCGAGCCCGAGTCGAACCCGGCGGGGTGGGCACCTTGCGGGGGTCTCGACTCGCGGAGACTTCGTCCCCGCGGCTCGACCACCGTCGGCGACCCACGCTGGTCGAGCCGGGCGAGCGCCAGCGAGCCCGAGTCGAGACCCCGGTGAGGTAGGGCACACAGCCGGAGGCTCACCCGTGGTGCGGCGGCACCTGGTCCTTGAGCCACTCCTCCGACGTCGTCCCGCCCGCGGACGGGTCCGGGTCGCGCTCGTCGCTCGTGGTGTCGGGCAGGACGTCGCCGAAGACCGCCGCCAGGCGGCGTCGGCGCTCCTCGCGGGTCTCGGACGGCGGCGCGGGCTCGCTCACGCGCAGAGCCCGGCCGACTCGCGCGCCTCGGAGGTGACCGCGCGCTTGCGGTTGGTCGCCGGCGCGCGTCCCTCGACGTCGTCGCCGGCGCTGATCACGCCGTCGGAGGCGACCTTCTTGGTCAGCGGCTTGTCCTCGACGACCTTCTGCCACAGCTTCTCGGCCTCGGGCAGCCACTCGACGCGGTTGGGGTCGGCGGGTGAGTACTGCCACGGCACGGTGACGAAGGCGATCTTGTCGAGGCCGATGCTGCGGAAGGACTGGCCGACCTGGCCCATCGCACGCACCGAGTCGAAGTCGGTCTGCAGCGAGGCGGTGGCGGCGTTGAGGAAACCGAGCAGCCGGTCGACCCGGGTCAGAGTGCCCGCCGAGACGACCTCGCCGGCCATCGCGGCCAGGAACGCCTGCTGCCGCTTGATCCGGCCCAGGTCGGAGCCGTCGCCGAGGGTGTACCGGGCGCGGACGTAGCTCAGCGCCTCCTGACCCTCGATCTGGCGGGTGCCGGCCGGGATGTCGATGCCGTGGGCGGGGTCGGAGATGTCCTCGGGGATGCAGACCTCGACGCCCCCGATCGCGTCGACCATGTTCTTGAAGCCGTTGAAGTCGACCTTGACGTAGTGGTCGAGACGGACGCCGGTGAGCTGCTCGAACTGCTGCATCGTGCAGGCCGGGCCACCGACCGCGAACGCCTCGTTCCACATCACGTCGTCCTCGCCGGGGATGGCATCCCCGTCGTCGCCGACGCAGTCGGGACGGTCGACCAGGCTGTCGCGCGGGATGCTGATGCCGTAGGCGAAGGTGCGGTCGGCCGAGAGGTGGAACATGATCGTGGTGTCGGACCGCTCGCCGTCGCCGGTGAGCCCGTCGATGTTGTTGCCCGCGCCGTCGCGGGTGTCGGAGCCCATCACCAGGATGTTGAGCGGCTCCTGCGGCCCGGTGGACACCGCGACCTTGGCCGGCCGGTCGGTCAGCTGCGCGTCGTAGTCGCGGTACTCGACGTTGTCGTCGAGGTGGCGCAGGAAGTAGACCGAGCCGAGGCCGACCGCGAGCGCGACCGCCGTCACCGAGGCGGTGAGCACGAGCAGGAGCTGGTGTCGCTTCTTGCTGCGGCCGCGTCGCTTGGGTCGGGTCCTCGCGCCGGTGGCGGCGGGGTCGTCGCTGGAGACGGCGTCGTGCTCAGGGGGCTCGGGGATCGCGTCGGGCATGTCACCTGGGGGTCGTGGTCGGAGCTTCCCATGGTGCGTCACGGCCACGGGTCGGCCCAAATCAGCATCCACAGCCTGGCGGCCCGCCCGCCCGCGGAACCCGTTCTCCCGGAGCGGCCCGCCCGTGACACGATTGGCCGCGCACGCCCCAGTAGCTCAGCGGATAGAGCAGCCGCCTCCTAAGCGAAAGGTCGCAGGTTCGACTCCTGCCTGGGGCACGTCCTCCGACGCAGGTCACACCCCGCCCCTCGAGCCGTGGCTCAGTCGCTACCCGCGGTCGCGGGCTTCGACGGCTTCGACAGCCCGGGGAGCGTGTCGTCGGTGATCAGCGCCAGGGCGACGTCGCGAACCTTGGTCTCGGTCGAGTTCGCGATCCGCACCAGCACGGCGAAGGCGCGATCCGGCGGGAGTCCGTAGCGCTCCATGACGATCCCGGTGGCCTGGCCCAGGAGGGTGCGCGAGGCCAGGGCGGAGCCCAGGTGGTCGGCCTTGTGCACCGCGGTCACCGCGATCGCCATGTGGGCGGCGAGGGAAAGACCGTCGAGCCGGTCCTCCTCGTCGAAGGCGTCCTCCTGACGTGAGAACAGGTTGAGCACCCCGAGGATGTCCTTGTGGGTGAACAGCTGGAACGACAGGGCGCTGTGCAGGCCCGTCTCGGCAACCACCCGGGGACCCCAGGCCGGCCAGCGGTGGTCCTGGGCGAGGCTGGGGCTGTAGATCGTCGTCCGGTCCCACAACGCGTCCAGGACCGGGCCTTCCTGGAGCTCCTGCTGCAGGTCGTCGGCCACCACCACCGCGGGATCACTCGGGGCGTGGGACTCGACCTGACCGCGACGACGCGCGATGGTCAGGCCGGCGACGTCGCACCCAGGGATGTGGTTCAGGGCCAACGAGACGGCCATCTCGTAGGTGTCCTCCGGGTTCTGCTGGACCTCGAGGTCCCGGGCGGCTTCGGCCATCCAGGACGAGATGCTCTTGTCCCCGGGTCCGTCGTCCATGGCGCCAGGGTGGCACCGCTCCATCGATCGAGCCTCGCCCCAAACGGTGATCGAGGCGGATTCTTGTCTTCCGCGACCGCATGTCGCGAAGCGACGTGGACACCGGACAGAGATTCAGACGGGTCCCCCCGAGCCGCCTGCACGGCTGGAACCCTGACGAAGTCGCGCGTCCTTCCATCCCGAACCACGGGGTGGGAGGGGGCGCGCGGCGTGGACCGGCGTCGCGAACGCGGCATCCGGGTCCGGCGATGCCCGCGTCAGGTCAGGGCCGCCAGCTGTCGCTGTAGTCCGGGTGGCCGGCGTAGATGGCCGCGAGCACCCGAAGAGTTCGTGACGACTCTGGTGACTGCGACGGATCGATCACCTTCAGGCGTCCCATCTCTTCCTCGATGATGGTTCGTTTCGCCATGCACTCGACCAGCACGCGGGCGGGGGCGATGATGGGCAGCACCGCACCCGTGCGGCCGTCGACCACGCCGATCAGGCCCGACCCGCCGCCATCCCAGTCAACAGGGTCGTAGGCGACCTGGCTCGCGGTCGCGGCCGCCTCCTCGTCGTCCGCGATGCGAGCCAGCAGGAACTCGGTGAGCGTCTCGTGGAACTCGGTGCGCGCCATCGGTGGGGGTCTCTCGCTCGAGGTCAGCCAGCGTTCCTGCGAATCGGACCAGATCCGGGTGCTCGATGCAACGGGAAGGACATCCCCCGCGGAGCGAGCGCGCCGCCTGCTCGACGTGGTCGCGGCGTAGCCAGAGCCGGTTCCCGCACTTCCCGGGTGGCAGCAACCCCTGCTGGTCACCGGCCGGCCGCGCTCGGGACCGACCCGGTCACCCGCGCCGGCTACCGCGGATGCGCGAGCGACGTCGTCAGCAGCGGGCTCACCATCGCGGCGGGGCGTGGCTGGCGAGGTCGGGGGCCACGCAGGCTGCCACCGACCGGGGTGTGGCGACGCCCGTCCGAGCACCACTAGTGTCACGTCCACTGAGTGTCGGCCCCAGACCCCGGCTGCGCGAGGCATTCCGCGCGAGATGGGGGTCCCGACCTTGAAGAGAACCACCGCTCGTCCTGCCGTCGTCACCAGGCTCGACACGCTCCTCGAGCAGTCCGCGACCGGCGACACCGCCGCGTTCGAGGGCCTGTACGACGAGACGGCATCCCGCGCCTTCGGTCTCTCCGTCCGGGTGCTGCGCAACCAGGATCTCGCCGAGGACGCCGTCCAGGACGCCTACTCGACGATCTGGCGCAAGGCCGCGGACTTCGACCCCCACAAGGGCAACAGCCTCGGCTGGATCCTGATGATCGTCCACCGCACCGCGGTCGACCACGTCCGGTCCAGCGAGTCCCGATCGACCCGGGAGGACCGCTACACCCGCGAGACCAGCGACCTCCAACGCGTCGGCAGCGACGCCGTCCACGACCCCACCCACGACCACGTCCACGCCTCGCACGAGGCGCGCCTCGTCCGTGCCGCCCTCGCGGACCTCACCCCTCGGCAGCGCCAGACGCTGGAGCTGGCCTACCTGGACGGCTTCACCTACCGCGAGGTCGCCGAGCTGCTCGACGTACCCCTCGGCACGGTCAAGACCCGGATCCGCGACGCCCTCATCCGGCTGCGAAGGTCCGTGGACCTCCAGACGATGGACCGCGCCGAGGCCGGCAGCGGGCCGCCCACCCCGCCCGACGTGCCAGACCGGGCGTGAGGTCCACCGTCAGGTCGCCCGACGGGTCACGACGAGCTCCTGGGAGCTGCGAGGCCTCGCCGTGGACGCACCGGTCGAGAGCACGGGGCGACGGGCGCGTATAGGTTGCAGCCGGAGGCGCCGGAGCGTCCCGATGACGGCAGCGGGAGGACGGACAGTGCGTCGCTTGGACAGGGAGCAGCACCACGGGGCCCACCACCGCCGCGTCGGGGTCGCTGGTCGCCGCGTCGTCCCGGCGGCGATGGCCGCGGTCGTCGTCCTGATTTCCTTGGGCTGGCTGGCGGCGCCGGCCGCCTGGGCCCACGTCTCACTGGTCTCCTCGACGCCCGCCGAGGGCGAGACGCTCGAGGCGATGCCTCCCGGGGCCACGCTGAAGTTCTCGGGCGAGCTCGATGCCGAGGCCGGCGCCACGGTGACGGTGATGGGCCCGGACGGCGCCCCGCTGCACACCGGCACCACCATCGTCTCGTCCGACACCCTGATCCAACGCCTCAGCGACCAGGGCGGGGCGCCGGGGCTCTACACCCTCGAGTACGACGCCACCTCCGCCGACGGTCACGCCGTCACCGGACGGCTCGGGTTCTACGTCGGCGGGCCCGGGTCGGCCGCCACCCCCGAGGCCGACGCCGCCGACCCCGGCCCCCCGGGCCTGGTCGAGCGCTCCGACGACGTCGAGGACGAGGACTCCAGCGGCCCGGTCATCGTCGGCGTGGTCCTGGCCGTCGCGGTCCTCGCCGCCGCCGGGTCGGTGCTCTGGCTCCGCCGGAGGAAGCAGGCCTCCCAGCCGCACAGCGCTCCCGTGCCGCCGCGGGCGCGGGCCAGCGCCAAGAAGGCCGCCAGCGCCGCACGCACCCGCCGCTGATCACGCTCCCTCTCGTCCCGCGCGCATGGCCGCGAGCCGGATGTTTGGTCCGTCGCTTGGTCCGCAAATTGGTCCGCAAATTGGTCCGCAAATTGGTCCGCGAGTTGGTCCATCGTGTGGTCCGCCCACGGCCCACACCCGGAATGCATTGAATTCGTGATCATGGGTACGACTCAATATTTCGCTCATTCGGCTCAGCAAGCACATACGCACGTCACGGGCGTGTTCTCGGCGGGCGACCGGGCGCGCTAGTCCCTCACACGTCGATGTGCGGTGTGACCAGTACGACGAGAAGCGCGACGTCCGGTAACGAGGAAATACCGCGCCTGACCGGCGGCGCGACGGGCTCCGAGCCGCCGCGACAGGGCCCGAGGCAACGCGATATTCGCTTGCACATCACCCCTTGCGCCAATTCCTCGCTAAATACCCAATTGCCGTCTAGTGTCGCGATCGGCGTGACCCCCCGCACGCCACTCGGACTGAATATGAGGCACCATGCGCATCTCTCGGCTCTCCCTCCGGTCGACATTTCTCATCCTCGTCGCAGTTGTCCTGCTGGTCACCGGGCTATCCGCCCCGGCGCCAGCGACGGCGGCCGATGATCCGCCGACGACGACTGATCCGAGCGCCTCCAGCACAACGGGGTCCCGCCCTGAGTCGGCGCAGGAAGGCTCATCGGGCCCGGTCGAGCCCGGCGGTCCTGCGGGCGCCGCGAAGCCCCGCCAGGCCGTGGCTGCGGCAGCGGGCGATGGCGTGCTGAACCTCGAGCTGACGCCGGTCAACCTGACCAACGGCGCGGTCATCACCGATGCGTCGAACGGCACCAACAACAACCAGATCAGCTACCGGGTGCAGTACTCCTGCACCACCGCAGCGTGCGACGGCACCCGGGTGCAGATGTCGCCGGCCCCGCCGGACCCGCACGGCCTGCTGCCGGACGGTGAGTGGATCCTGGAGTACGCCACCTGGGTGCCGCCGGCCACCGGCGGGACCATCGCCGGCACCGACATCACCGGCAAGCTGATCAACCTCGGCAACCTGCCGGCCGGCACCTCGGGCACGTTCTCGGTCACCTACGGCTACCAGGCGACGCGCAACCGGGAGATCCCCAACGGCTCGTTCTACCCCGAGGGGTTCGAGATCGGCATGTCGGCCGAGATCTCCTCACCGACCGCGGTCGCACCGGTCGCCGCGACCGCTGACGACGTGACCTGGCACATCGGGACCCCGACCGGGCCGACCGCGGCGCTGGCGCCGAACAACGGCAGCATCACCGCCGACGTCCCGGTGACCTACTCCGTCGCGGTCAACCCCGGCAACATCGTGTTCAACCCGGCGGCCAACGCGGCCGGCAGCGCCAGCCTGGTGGCACCTGGCAACTACCAGATCGTCTACAACCTGCCGCCGCAGGCCGTGATCCAGTCCGCGTCGCACGGCGGGGTCATCGACAACGTCAACCACACCGTCACGTGGACCAAGGGGTCCCTGGCCGACCCGTCCTACGGTGCCCGCGGTGGGTTCGGCCCGGCCCAGTTCGGCGGCTTCAACAGCTTCGGGGCGTTGGTGAACAACAACCTGGTCGGTGACGAGGACGACGCCTTCTTCACGAACCGAGACATCACGATCGTCTACCCGGGCGAGAACTTCCCGGAGGCGGACGAGGACGGCTGCAACTTCGCCACGACGGTCACCAGCAACCTCGACGTGACCGTCAACTACCTCGACACGGCTCGCACCGAGCGCACGCTGGACCGCAGCATGAACGCCCGCGTCGCCTGCACCACCCCGTTCGGCGGCCTGGCCGCCGACAAGCTGATCGCGTTCGGCCTCGACAGCCAGTCCCTGCAGGGTGATGGCGACCTCAGCGGCAACCGCTTCGCCCTCAACGTCACCGCGCCCGGCGAGACCGACACCGACGACCGGGAGTGGCGCGTCCAGGTCCACAACCGCGGCAATGTCGATGGCACCGCTGTGGTCGACGAGCCCGACCTGACCCACGCGGGTCTCACGGTCTACCGCATCTACGCCTACACCTACACCGGCGCACCGGCGAGCTGGCGGACAACGGTCGACTGGGTGGACAACACCGGCGCGACCGGCACCGCCGAGCTCGCCGCCAACCAGTTCGTCGAGGCCGCAGCCGGCCGCTGGTTCGTCAGCGCGCGTGCCTCGGCTCCGATCGGCGCCGGGCGCATCCTGCCGTCGGACGCCACCCAGAAGACGATCCAGGTGGGCTACCGCTTCCGCATCAGCGACCAGGCGCCCATCGGCACGGAGATCACCAACACCGCCCCGGTGACGATCACCTACCCCGATGACGCGGACGGTGACGGCGTCGCGGACGCCTACCGGAACCTGCAGGGCCAGCCGCTGCCGACCCGGTCGCTGTCCGGCAACGCGGTGCGCACTGCCCTCTACACCAAGCCGACGCCCGCCCTGGTCCCGCACTTCACCAGCGCCCCGGTCGTTGCCGGCGGCGGCAACCCACGGATCGGCACCGAGGTCACCTACTCGATGCGCGCTCGCACCGAGACCGTGTGGCCCGGCACCCAGATCCAGCCGCAGCTGGTGTTCGTGGCGCCCGCGGGCTGGGACATCGTGCCCGGTTCGGCGCAGTTCACCTCGAACGGCCAGGGCGAGACCACCACCGCCCCGCCCGGCACCACCTTCGAGTACGCGACCCGGACCATCGCCGGGGTCGCGCGCCAGGTCGTGGTGGCGACCTGGCCCGGCGTGGTCACCCCCAGCCCGACGGTCACCGAGAACTGGCCGACGCTGTCGGTGAAGGCAACTCCGACGAGCGCGGCCGTGCCGGGCACACCCGTCCTCGCCCAGGTGTGGGCCGGCGACGACACCGGCGCCTGGCGCGCCGCCACGCAGAACTTCTACGTCACGAACCCGACCAATTTCCGCGCCCTCGCCGCAGGCGTGACCGACGCACCGGACGTCGACGGTGACGGCGACGTCGCCGAGTCGTTCGCGGCCACCGACAGCGCCGGCGTGATCGTGGCGGCCACCGACGGCATCCGCGTCGTCAAGGAGCTGTGCGTCCCCGACACCGGCGCGGCCGACGGCTGCAACTGGGTCTCGGACTCCTCCCAGATGGCCGGCGTGCCGGTCGACGCCACCGACGTGAAGTACCGCGTCACGGTGCGCAACACCGGCAACACGGTCCTGCGCGACGTCGTCGCCTACGACGTGCTGCCCTACCCCGGCGACACCAGCCTGCTGCCCAGCGCATCGCCGCGCGGGTCGGAGTTCTCGATGAACCTGGCCTCGATCGAGTCGACCTCGCCCGGCGTCTCGCTGGCCTACTCGGCGTCGACCAACCCGGCGCGCCCGGAGGTCTACCCCGGCGCCCCCGGGGCGGTCGACGACTGGGGCCCGGGCGCGCCCGGCACGAAGGCGCTACGGATCCGGATCGACGGCGACCTCGCTGCCAACACGTCACGGCAGGTGGTCTTCCTCGCGGCCGTGGCGCCCGGCGCCTCGGCCGGTGAGGTGGCCTGCAACACCGCCGCCGTCGACTCCAACGCGACCCTGCCCGTCGAGCCGCTGCCGGTCTGCGTCACCCTCGCCGAGGCCGACCTGGCCGTCACCGCCGGCACCCTGACACCGTGGACGGTCGGCCAGGCGACCACGATCCCGTTCACCGTCGTCAACCACGGGCCCAGCCCCGACGCCGGTGCGACCGTGACCCTCGACGTCCCGGCCGGCCTCCGCGTCGACGACCTCACCCCGGCCGGCTTCTCGTGCACCGCTCCCGGCGGTGCGCCGGCGCCCGTCGGCGGACCGACGACCCTGACGTGTGTGCCGGTCGACGGCGCCGGCGCCGTCCGCACCCTGGACGTCGCCCAGTCCGAGCCGCTGGTGCTCGACGTCACGCCGACGACGGTCAGCGCGACCCCGGTCTGCGTCGCAGCGGCGATCACCGGACCGATGTACGACCGGCTCCCGGCCAACAACGAGGACGACGCCTGCCAGGCGGTCCGACCCGCCGGGTCCGACATGGGCGACGCGCCGAACAGCTACGGCACCACGCTCGCCGCCAACGGGCCGTCCCACGCCCCGGCCGGCCCGCGCCTCGGCGCCGCGTCCGACGTCGAGGTCGACGGCCAGCCGACTCCCGGCGCCGACGGCGACGACACGACCGGCGACGACGACGAGGACGGGGTGGACTTCAACCCCGCGCTCGGCGTGGCCGGCGGGATCAACCTGATCCAGGACGGCGTCGCCAACCAGATCGCCGTCGAGGCCAGCACCGCCGGCTTCGTCAACGGTTGGGTCGACTTCAACGGCGACGGCGACTTCGCCGACCCGGGTGAGCGCTTCGCAGCCGACGTAGCGGTCACGGCCGGTGCCAACACGTTGCCGTTGACGGTGCCGACGACCGTCCGGCACGGCTCCACCTACGCCCGCTTCCGGTACACGACGGCAGCCGGTCAGGCGATCACGCCGGGCGGGGCGGCCCCGGATGGCGAGGTCGAGGACTACCAGCTCTACATCGCCACCCCGGTGCCCGACGCCTGCGGCGCCGGCCTGATCAACCCCGGCTTCGAGTTACCCGACGTGCACGGCAACACGCCGTTCATCGCGCAGTTCGGCCCGAACATCAAGACCTACGACGACGAGTACGTCCCGGGCTGGAACGACGCCTCGGGCGTGGTCGAGATCTGGCACGACGGGACCGTCTTCGACGGCCTGCCCGCCGTGCCGGCCTACCGCGGGGAGCAGTTCGCCGAGTTCGGCGGAGGCTACTTCCAGGACATCGCCACCATCCCCGGCACCACGCTCAACTGGCGCTTCGCACACCGCGGGCGGCTCGGGCAGGACACCGTCCGGCTGCTGCTGGGCGCGGTGCCGGCCGCTAGCGGCACGTTCACGCCCAACTTCACCCAGGACGCCACCACCGGCAACACCGGCTGGCAGGTCTACTCCGGCAGCTACACCATCCCGGCGGGCCAGTTCGTGACCCGGGTGCAGTTCCGGGCCATCGCCGCGGCCGGTGGCATCGGTCTCGCGGTCGGCAACTTCCTCGACGACATCACCCTCGGGGTCCAGTGCACCGACCTCGGCGACGCGCCCGCGTCGTACGGCACCGCGCTGGCCGGAAACGGCCCCCGCCACGACGTGCTGGGCTACGACGCCACCGCCAACACGGCCGACCTGATGCTGGGTACGGCCATCGACATCGAGAACGACGGGGTCCCGGGTCCCGCCGACGGTGACGACGGCGTCGACGTGGACGACGAGGACGCGGTCGCAGGCCCGATCGAGCTGACCACCGGTCAGCCGACCACCGTCACCGTCTCGGCGACCAACGACACCACGCAGCCGGCCACCCTCGTCGGCTGGATCGACCTCGACGGCAACGGCACGTTCGGTGCGGCCGAGCGGGTCATCGTCGCCGTACCTGCCGGTTCCGGCGCCGATGACTACGACCTGGTCTTCCCGGCAGGGACCGTCACGGCCGGCACGTTCGCCCGGTTCCGGTTGTTCTCGGGCACCGTGGCGCCCGCCGACGCCTCACCCGTCGGGCCCGCCGCCGGCGGCGAGGTCGAGGACCACGTCGTGCTCGTCGGTGCCACCGAGCTCGAGATCGCGAAGACCTCCACCGCGACCGCCGACACCCGCCCCGGCGACACCGTGACCTACACCGTCACCGCCACCAACGTCGGCGACCGCGCCTACACCGCGACCAACCCGGCGCGAGTGCGGGACGACCTCACCGGCGTGCTGGACGACGCGACGTACGCCGGCGGCGCCACCGCCGACGTCGGTGGCGCACCGGTCTTCGCCAGCCCCTACCTGAGCTGGGCCGGCGCGCTCGAGGTCGACGAGACGGTCACGATCGAGTACGACGTCACCGTGAGGGGCGGCGGCGACGGCACGGTCCGCAACGTCGCCTTCGCACAGTGCGACCCGACCGACGCCACCTGCGACCCGGGCACGCCCGAGTGCGACCCGCCGGTCGGCGGCGTCGACCCCGACACCGGCCGGGTGTGCGCCGAGGCCAAGTTCGAGCTGCCGAAGCTGACGGTCCGCAAGACCTCGAACCGGACCGAGCTGCCGGCCGTCGGGCAGCCGGTGACCTACACGGTCACCGTGACCAACGCCGGACCGGGTGACTACACCGCAACCGCTCCGGCGAGCATGACCGACGACCTGTCGGACGTGCTCGACGACGCCACCATGGACGTCGACTCGATCGGCGCGGACGTGGGCGAGCCGGACTTCGACTCCCCCGAGCTCTCCTGGGAGGGCGTGCTCGACGCCGGCGACTCCGCCACCATCACCTACACGCTGACCTACACCGGCGCCGGCGACGACCTCCTGACCAACAACGCCTGCGTGCCCGTCGAGGAGGCCCAGGACCCGCAGGACGCGTGCGCCTCGGTCGACGTCCCCGGCTCGGGGCTCGACACCGACAAGGTCGCGAGCCCCGCGTCCGGCACCGCGGTCGAGGTGGGCGACGAGGTCACCTTCACGCTGCGGTTCACCAACACCGGTCAGACCGCAGCGTCGGTCGACACCTCCGACGACCTCGCGGGTGTGCTCGACGACGCCGTCTTCGTCGTCGGCAGCATCGACGCCGACGCCGGGCTCACCGCGACGTACGACGGCCCGGACGAGCGGATCGTCGTCACCGGCTCGGTGCCGGTCGACGGCGAGCTCGAGGTCACCTACCGGGTGCGGGTGCTGCCCTTCGCCGACCAGGGCGACCACGTGCTGCGCAACGCCCTGCAGTGCCAGGCCGGCGACCCGCCGACCTGCCAGCCCGACGAGACCGAGCACCCCGTGCGGGCACTCGACGTCGACAAGAGCTCGACCCGCACCGCCGACACCGAGATCGGCGACACGGTCGAGTACACCGTGACGGCGACCAACATCGGCGAGGCCGACTACACGCTCACCGACCCGGCGCTGCTGCGGGACACGCTCGTCGGCGTCCTGGACGACGCGACGTACGCGGGCGACGCGGTGGCCGACCAGCCGGGCGCGCTGGGCTACACCGAGCCGGTGATCCGCTGGGAGGGAGCGCTGGGCGTCGACGACACCGTCACGCTGACCTACTCGGTCACCCTCACCGGTGCGGGCGACCTCGCGGTCCGCAACGTCGCGTGGGGCGGCCCCGGCACCGCGCCGGTCTGCGACCCGCCGACGGCCGACGGGACCGACCCCACCACGGGTCAGCCCTGCGCCGAGCACGCGTTCGGGCTGCCGCGGGTCGTGGACTCGAAGTCGGTGACCCCCGCCGACGGCACCACCGTCGTCGCCGGTGACCGGCTGACCTACGAGCTGTCGTTCAGCAACACCGGGACGGTGCCAGGCCAGGTCGACCGCGACGACGTGCTGACCGACGTGCTCGACGACGCGGCCCTGGTGACCGGTCCGACGTCGTCCGACCCGGCGCTCACGGCGACGATGTCGGGCGGCCGGATCTCGGTCACCGGGACCCTGGCCGCCACCCAGGTGGTCACCGTGTCCTACACGGTGGAGGTCAAGACCGACGACCGGCGGGCGCAGGAGGGCAACGACGTCCTCGGCAACGTGCTGGTCGATGACGGCGAGCTGCCCCCGGCGACGTGCCAGGACGGCGACCCGGACTGCACGGTCAACCGGGTGCCCCGCATCGTGGGCGCGAAGTCGGTCCGGCCGGGATCGGGCACCAAGGTGGCCACCGGCCGCGAGCTCACCTACACGCTCACCCTCACCAACGACGGCACCGCGCCCGGCGCCGTCGACGAGGTGGACCACCTGGCCGACGTCCTCGACGACGCCACGATGGTCTCGCGCCCGACCGTGTCCGACGGGGCGCTGACGGTCACCGGTCCGCAGAGCGCGCAGATGACGATCACCGGCACGCTGCAACCGGACCAGACGGTGACCGTCCGGTACACCGTCCGCGTCAAGCCCTGGAGCCGGCAGGGCAACCACCGGCTCGGCAACTGGCTGCTCGACGCCGGGCAGACCCCGCCGCGACAGTGCGTCGGATCCGCCAGCTCGACGTGCAACCCGGTCAGCCGCTTCGACCTCGACCTCGACAAGGCCGTCGTCAGCGATCGCGCCGTGCAGGTAGGCGACCGGGTGCGCTACCGGCTGGTGGTCACCAACAAGGGGCCGGACGCCGCGCCGGGCCCGATCACCGTGACCGACCCGCTGCCGCGGGGCCTGCAGCTCCTCTCCGCGTCCGGGAAGGGATGGAGGTGCACGGTCCGCAAGGGCGCCGACGTCGCCACCTGCGTACGCACCGCGTCCCTCCACCCGGACCGGAAGGCGCCACCGGTGTTCGTGGTCGCGACCGCGACCAAGGCGGCCATCGGCGGCCAGGTGCGCAACGTCGCGTCGGCCACGGCGCTGGGAGACAGCAAGGCCACCAACAACCGGGACAAGGCCGGCATCCGGGTGAGCGCACCGCCCCCTCCCCCGCCGCTGCCCTCCACCGGTTTCCGGCAGAGGCTGATCGCAGGATCATGAGGTACCGGATCGGTCTGGCCACCGGGGTCGTGCTGGGTGCTGTGCTTGCCGCACCCGGCGCGGCCCCGGCGGGCGGCACGTCCACGTCGGCGTCCACGTCCACGGCTGTGTCCACGAAGGCGTCCACGCCGCGCCAGGCGGGGTGTCCTGAGGTCGGCCGGGGCTTCCGGCCGTCGCAGCTGAGCATCCCCGGCGTCGTGGGCCCGACCCGGGTGCTGCCCCGCGGCCGGGACCGCCGCGGCGTGCCGATCCCGCCGCCGCTGACCGACCGCGGGAAGTGGCAGCTCGCGTGGGACGGGACGGTCCGCGCCAGCGCCCGGCACGGCGTCGTCCGGCTGACCGCCCACACCTACCCGAGGAGCGGCGTCTACGGGTCGGCGCTGGGCAACCGGCTCCTGAGCCGGCTGCACGAGGGCGCCAGGATCGTGGCGACCGGGAGATCGGGAGCCCGCCAGTGCTACCGCGTGGTGAAGAAGGTGCAGGTCGGTGCCCGCGCACTGATGAACGCCTACTACGCATCCGCCGGCGCGCACCAGCTCGCCATCCTGGTCTGCTCCGGCCGCCGCCGCGGCCCGGGCGACTGGAGCCACCGCACCATCTGGTTCGCGGCTCCGACACCGCCCGGTAGCGCGTCCTGAGAGGACTGTGCCGGTGCGCGTCACACCTGTCGCGCGCCCACCCCAGACACCGCCCCACCCCGCCGGGGGGTAGGGGTGGGGCGGCCGTGGGGGGACGACGACGCCCGACCCGCCGGATCGAGCGTCGCCGGTCTGGAGCCGACCCTGCGACCGGCTTCACCTGGTACCTGCCGCGTACCCGCGCTCGTGTTACGCGGCCGGCGAGATGGTCTCGGACCCGGACTCGGTCGGGGGAACCCTCCCTCCCGCGTCACCGCGAGGAGGGAGGGTGCGGCCTCGCTGACCCGGACTCCCCCCACGGTCGTCCGGGTCGGACGGCCATGGCGCAGGTACCCGCTTGCAGGCTTCTCAAACCAGGGACTGGCCGCTCGTCCGGGTGTGTTGCCGATCGCGCCACGACCCCTCGAGTCCCACCGACGGGGCTCTCGGGCGCGCCTACAGCCGCCGTGACGATCGCGACGGGACGACGAACCGGTCGCCGCGGTAAGCGACGTGCACACGGGACGCACGGGCGAGGCGCTGCGGCGCTGGCGTGAGTACGACGCGCGCCCGGCCCCGGCCGTCGAGGCGGGCAAGGCCGACCTCGCCGGCGACGCTGACGGCGACCGTGCCGGTCGGCGTGACGCCCGCCGCCCGGACCCGCACCCGGACGGCGACCCGGCCCTGGGTCGCCTGGCGCACCGCGACCTGGAGCGACGGGCGGGCCCTGCCGACGACGAGGCGGGCCGCGCCGGTGGAGGGCCGGAACCGACCGGGTGTCCCGGCGTACCGCAGCGTCAGGCGGTGCGCGCCGGGGGCCCGCGTGCGGGCGGGCAGCCGGAGGAGGGCCACGCCGTCGCGGGCGGCACCGGTGACGGCCTGGCCGCCGACGCGGAGGGACACGGGCCCGAAGGCGCGCTCGGACACGGTGACCCGGACGGTCGCCGGGCGCCCGTAGACCTGGCGGACGGGGTCGGCAGAGACCGTCGTGGCGGTGAGCGGCGGTGCAGGGGTGACCTGAAGGGTCACCGGCTCCGACGGGCCGTAGGCGACGTCGCCGGTGGGCGCGAGCAGCGCGACGCGGTAGCGGGCGCCGTCGTCCGCGAGCGCGGCCGGGAGGGTGAGCTCCGGTCCGTCGGCGCCGGCGACGACGGAGTAGCCCTCCTCACCGACGGCCTGCCGCTGCCACTGGTAGGTGTCGAGCAGGCTCGGGCTGGCGAGCCCGGCGGTGAGGGTCACGGGGGCGCCCTCGACCGTCGATACGGCGCCGGACACCGTGAGGACCTGGCGCGCGGGCGACCCGTGGTCGTCGACGTGGACGGTGACCGGCTCGGAGGCCAGCCGCGAGCCGTCGGAGGCGAAGGTGAGGGTCGCCCGCACCTCGACGCCCTCGAGGGCCTGCTCGGCGGTCATGGCGTGGCTGGCGCCGGAGGCGCCGGGCAGCGGCGCCCAGGCGCCACCGGGCCAGCGCCACGACCAGTCGAGGGTGTCGCCGGCGGCCAGGCCGGGGTCGGCGACGACCTCGAGGTTGATCGGACCACCCTGGTGGTAGTGCCCGGCGAGGCCGGACAGGAAGAGCAGCTGGGTCGACGGGTCGCTGTCGGAGACCTGGAGCACGGTGATGCTGGTGGCCGCGGTGGCGACGTGCGGGCCGTAGTCCCACTCGGCCGCGAAGTAGAGGGGCACGTCGTCGAGTGCCATGGTCGCGGGCAGCTCGAGGGTCAGCGCGGCGGCGTCGCTCCCCTCCTGCAGCGTCACGAAGTCGGCCGTCGCCTCGTCGTAGTAGAACCAGCGGAACACCAGACCCTCGCGGAGCGGGAAGACGGTCGCGGTGGCACGCAGCGTCTGGCCGACGCGGTAGACCGGCCGCAGGCCCTCGACCAGCACCTCGCGGTCGGCGACGTCGCCCGCGAACGGCGTCCCCTGCGCGACGACGAGTCCGTCGCGGACGACCTGGACCGCCCACTGCATGCCGGTCATGCCGGACGGCGGGTAGAGGGCGAAGGTGTCGTCGTCGACCAGCTCGGCGAACCAGTCGGCCTCGAACCAGGGGCTGGCACTGCGCTGCACGAGCCGCAGCGACTCCCCCTCGGCCAGGGCCTGCCCCTCGAGGTCGATCGCGACGTCGTCGCCGACGCGCAGACCGGTCTCGCGGAACGCGCCCTGGACCGGCTCGACCGCGTTGGCGACGTCGAGCGGCACCCAGGGCGTCTGGGCGACGGTGGCCCCGCCGCGGCGTACGGCGGCGCTGAGCTCGTAGCCGTCGTACGACGGGTCCACCCGCTGCTCGACACGACCGAGGGCCGCCTCGTCGCCGGTGCCGGAGAACACGTAGCTGCCGGCGACACCGACCGGGCGGATCAGCCAGCGGTAGGTCTCGCCGTCCCCGAGCGTGTGCCCGGAGACCCGGGCCCGCAGCACGTCGCCGGGCTGGTACGTCGCCTCCACCCCGGTGAGGCCGAGGGGGGTGCCCGACGGGTCGGTCACGGCCACCCCTACCGGCGCCGAGGTCGTGGCCGTGGCGGCCGGGCCGACCAGGGTCGCGGCGAGGGCGAGGGCGGACGCGATGGCGGTCGCGAGGAAGGTCCGACGGGGACGACGTACCCCGCGGCGGGCAGGGAGGGACGGCGGTGGGGTCACGGCGGCAGCGCTTTCCGGTCAGGGCCGGCACTGGATGCACCCGGCGACCGCACCGTAACGCTAAACGCTATTGATTGTCATTCTCAGCAGTCGAAAACGAGGCCTCAGGCCAGGACGGACGCCGGGAGCGGGTGGTCGGGGACCAGCTCGGTGATCAGGGCGCGGACGCGGGTGTCGAGGTCGGCGACGATGCGGCGGACGGTGGCGTCGTCCTGCTCCTTGGGGTCATCGACGGGCCAGTCGACGTAGCGGACGCCGGGCACGTAGGGGCACTCCTCGCCGCAGCCGAGGGTGATCGCGTAGTCGCTCGCGGCGATCATCTCGCGGGTCAGCGCCTTGGGCGTCTCGCGGGAGGTGTCGAGGCCGAGCTCGGTGAGGACGCGGACGACATCGGGGTGGACGTGGTCGCCGGGCTCGGTGCCGGCCGACAGCGCGGTGACGGCGTCGCCGGCGTAGTGCTCGGTGAGCAGCCGGGAGATCACGGAGCGGCCGCCGTTCTTGCGGCAGGCGAAGACGACCTGGGGTCGGTGGGTGCTCACGGCGCGGGCCTCTCGGACGGGACGGACGGGACGGACGGGACGGACGTCGGGTAGAAGCGGCGGCGGGCCCAGAGGGCGACGTAGACCAGGCCCACCAGGACCGGCACCTCGATCAGCGGCCCGACGACGCCGGCGAGCGCCTGGCCCGACGTGACACCGAAGACGCCGATGGCCACCGCGATGGCCAGCTCGAAGTTGTTGCCGGCGGCGGTGAAGGCCAGCGTGGTGGAGCGCTCGTAGCTCATCCGCAGGCGGTAGGCGAGGTAGAACGAGCCGCCCCACATCAGCGCGAAGTAGGCCAGCAGCGGCAGCGCGATTCGGGCGACGTCGAGCGGCTGCCCGGTGATGGTGTCGCCCTGGAGCGCGAAGAGCACCACGATCGTGAACAGCAGGCCGTAGAGGGCGACCGGGCCGATGCGGGGCAGGAGGGTCGACTCGTACCACTCGCGGCCCTTCGCCCGCTCGCCCAGGTAGCGGGTCAGGAAACCCGCGACCAGCGGGATGCCGAGGAAGACCAGCACCGAGCGGGCGATCTCCCAGACCGAGACCTCGAGCGAGGTCTGCGACAGCCCGAGCCAGCCGGGCAGCACCTCGAGGTAGAAGTAGCCGAGCCCGGCGAAGGCGACGATCTGGAACACCGAGTTGATCGCGACCAGGATCGCGGCCGCCTCGCGGTCGCCGCAGGCGAGGTCGTTCCAGATCAGCACCATGGCGATGCAGCGGGCGAGGCCGACGATGATCAGGCCGGTGCGGTACTCCGGGAGGTCGGGCAGCATCAGCCAGGCCAGGGCGAACATCAGCGCCGGCCCGACGACCCAGTTGAGCAGGATCGACGCGCCCAGCAGGCGGCGGTCGCTGGTGACGATGCCGACCTGGTCGTAGCGGACCTTGGCCAGCACCGGGTACATCATCACCAGCAGGCCGAGGGCGATCGGGAGCGAGACCGAGCCGACCTCGACGGCCGAGAGGACGTCGTCCAGGCCGTCGACGGTGCGGCCCAGGAGCAGGCCCAGCAGCATGGCCGCGACGATCCAGACCGGCAGGAACCGGTCGAGGGTCGAGAGCCGCTGCAGGACCGGCGCGTCGTCGGGGCCGGTCGCCGCCTCCTGCGTGAGGTCGCTCATGCGGTGGCCCCGGCCGGCGCGAACAGGGTGGTCAGCGCCTCGAGCGCCTCGGGCCGCGCCTGGTAGTAGACCCACACCCCGCGCTTCTCGCGGCCCAGCAGCCCGGCGTCGTGGAGCACCTTGAGGTGGTGGCTGATGGTCGGCTGGGAGAGCTCGAAGGCCGGCAGCAGGTCGCACACGCACGCCTCGCCGCCCTCGTGCGAGAGCACCAGCGACATCAGCCGCAGCCGCACCGGGTCGGCCAGCGCCTTGAGCGTGCCGGCGATCGTGGTCGCCTGCTCGACCCCGATCGGCTCGCGGACCAGGGGGACGCAGCAGGCGAGCGCATCGGGCTCACCGGCGGAGGACTTCGACATGTGTCGATAGTGACGGTCGTCGATGTCTCTTGTCCAACCGCGGGTACGACGCCCGGTCACCGCTCCGTGTCGTCGCGGCGTCGCTCGAGGAGCACGGTGTCGCGCCACACGCCGTCGAGCCGCGCGATCCGGCTGCGCACCGCCAGGGTGCGGTAGCCGGCGGAGTGGTGCAGCGCGATCGAGGCGCGGTTCTCGGGGAAGATCGCGGTCTGCAGGGTCCACAGCCCAGCGGCGTCGGCCTCGGTGACCTGGCGGTGCAGCAGCGTCTTGCCCACCCCGCGGCCGCGCGCGGCCTCGGTGACGTAGACCGAGGACTCCCCCACCCCGGCGTAGCACTCACGGGCGGAGACCGGGCTCACCGCGGCCCACCCGACGACCCGGCCGTCGAGCTCGGCGACCCACCGGTGCCCGGGGAGCCACCTGTCGACCAGGGCCTCGGCCGGGGGGACGACGGTCTCGAAGGTCGCGTTGCGGGTGGCGACGCCCTCGGCGTAGATGTCGCGGACCGCCCCGAGGTCGCCGGGGGCCAGCGCGCGGGTGGTCACGTCGGCCGGGAGGTCGTCGGGGCAGCACGGCGCCGCGGCCAGCGTGCCCATCACGACGTCGGCCGCGTGCGGCAGGCCCGTGCAGCACGCGGGGTTGACGCTCACCAGCGCCGCGGTGCCGACGCGCTCGACCGTGACGAAGCCGTCCTCGGCCAGCCGCTTGACGTGGTGGGTGGCCGTCGGCTGGCCGATGCCGAGGCTGACGGCGAGGTCGCCGACCCGGACCCGGCCCGACGGCCAGGTCGAGACGGCGTGCAGCAGCCGCACCCGCGTGGGGTCGGACAGCGTGGAGAACCACCGCGCGTAGGTCTCCGCCGACTCGCGCGCCAGCGTGGCGCCGCCGTCCGCGACCGGCGGGCCGCACGACAGGTCCGGGCCGCTCACGTCGGTCGTCATGCCGCCAGCCTACATCGATCAACATCGATGTTGCATTCATCGATCTGGATCGATACTGTCCATCCATCGAACCCCGTCGATGTCTCGCACCCCGGAGGAGTCCCTCGTGAACCACCCCGTCGTCGTCGTCGGTGCCGGACCGATCGGTCTGGCCGCCGCCGCGCACGCCCAGTCCCGCGGTCTGCGCACGATCGTCCTCGAGTCCGGCCGCGGCGCCGGCGCCGCCGTCCGGGAGTGGGGACACGTCCGGCTGTTCTCGCCCTGGAGCGAGCTCGTCGACCCCGTGGCCGCGACGCTGCTGGCGGCGACCGGCTGGACCCGACCCGACCCCGCCGCCTACCCCACCGGCCACGACTGGGTCACCGCCTACCTCGAGCCGCTCGCCGAGGCGCTCGCCGGCACCGCCGAGGTCGACGTCCGCCTCCACGCCCGCGTCGTGGGCGTGGCCCGCCAGGGACGCGACCGCCTGGTCGACTCCGGCCGCGACGAGGCGCCGTTCACGGTCCACGTCGAGACCCCCGACGGCGCGCAGCGCCTCACCGCCTCGGCCGTCGTCGACGCCTCCGGCACCTGGTCGGGCGCCAACCCGCTCGGCGGCGACGGGCTGCCCGCGCTCGGCGAGCGGGCCCACGCCGACCGCATCACCTACGGCATCCCCGACCTCACCGACCCCGCCACCCGCGCCCGCTACGCCGGACGGCACGTCGCGGTGGCCGGCAGCGGCGCCTCGGCCCAGAACGTCCTGGTCGCCCTGGCCGGGGCCGACCCGGCCCGGGTCTCCTGGCTCGTACGCCGCGCCGGCACCGACGACGCCTTCGGCGGCGGAGCCGACGACCAGCTCGAGGCGCGCGGTGCCCTCGGCGAGCGGGCCCGGCGGGTCGTGGAGTCCGGCGTCGCGGTCGTGACGTCGTTCCGCACCGCCGCCGTCGACGACGACCCGCACTCCCCCGGCGCCCTGCGGCTCACCAGCATCGACGGCGCGACCGTCGAGGCGGTCGACGAGGTCGTGGTCGTCACCGGCTTCCGGCCCGACCTCGGCTGGCTCGGCGAGGTGCGGCTCGACCTCGATCCCGTGCTGTCGGCCCCCGCCCGGCTCGCGCCGCTCATCGACCCCAACGTCCACTCCTGCGGCACCGTCTACCCCCACGGCGCCGCCGAGCTCGCCCAGCCCGAGCCGGGGCTCTACCTGGCCGGCATGAAGTCCTACGGCCGCGCGCCCTCGTTCCTCGCCCTGACCGGGTTCGAGCAGACCCGCAGCATCGTCGCCGCCATCGCCGGCGACCACGACGCGGCGGCCCGGGTCGAGCTCGTCCTCCCCGAGTCGGGGGTCTGCGGCGGGTCGGGCCAGTTCGACGGCGCGCCCGCAGAGGACGACGGCGGGTGCTGCGCCCCGGCGCCCCAGCTCCTCAGCATCGGTTCGGCCGGCGCCACGGGCGGCGGCGCGACCTGCGGGTGAGGCTCAGGCGGTGCGGCCGGGGGCGTACATGATGACGGCGACGCCGACCAGGCAGATCAGCGCGCCGGTCACGTCGTAGCGGTCGGGGCGGAAGCCGTCGAGGGCCATGCCCCAGGCCAGGGACCCGGCGACGAACACGCCCCCGTACGCCGCGAGGATCCGCCCGAAGTGGGCGTCGGGCTGCAGCGTGGCCACGAAGCCGTAGACGCCGAGCGCGACGACCCCCGCCCCGATCCACAGCCAGCCGCGGTGCTCCCGCACGCCCTGCCAGACCAGCCACGCACCGCCGATCTCGGCGATCGCGGCCGCGACGAACAGGGCGGTGCTGCGCAGCGTGTCCACCGCGCGAGCCTAGGGCGCGTACGCCGTCCCCGATCGTGGGGACGTTGGCCCATCCGGCCCCGGACAGTGGGGTCGAGCACCTAGCGTGGTGTCCGAGTCACGCCCGCACGTCTTCCTCCATCTGTCAGGTGCTCCCCACCCATGCGTCCTCGCGTCACCGTCCTCGCCCTGCTCGGGTGCCTGGTCGCCGCCCTCCTCCACCTGCCCGCCACCTCACCGGCCGCGGCGGCAGCCGCACCGACCGGCTCGGGCGGCGACGCCCCGGCGGGCCGGCTGGTCTCGGAGGTGCCGGCGCCGCGCACACCCCACGTGCTCGACGGGCGCGTGTACTCCGTGACCCAGGTCGGCCGCACGATCGTGCTGGGCGGCACCTTCACCCGGGTGCGCGAGGACGGCCGGACCCAGCCGCTCGTGCGCCGCGGGCTCGTCGCCTTCGACGCCGTCACCGGTCGGGTGTCGCGCCGGTTCGCGCCCGACCCGCGCGGTGCCGTGCAGGTGGTGCGGCCCGCCGCCGACGGACGCTCCGTCTACGTCGGCGGCGCGTTCACCGCCATCGCCGGCAAGCGACGCGCCAAGCTCGCCCGCGTCCGGATTTCCGACGGGTCCCTGGTCGCGTCGTTCAAGCCGGGCCGGGTCACCGGGGAGGTCAAGGACGTCGCCCTCAGCCGGGGCCGGCTGTGGGTGGCCGGGGCGTTCACCCACCTCGGCGGTCGCCCGCAGAAGGCGCTGGCCACGGTGGACGCGCGGACCGGGAAGTACGACCGCTTCATGCGCCTGCCACTGCGCGGCAACCACAACCGCGGCGTGACCCAGGTCCTCAAGATCTCGCTCACCCGCAACGGTTCCCGCCTGGTCGCCGTCGGCAACTTCGCCACCGTGGGCGGCGCGAAGCGCCACCAGCTCGTGGTGCTCGGCACCGGCGGCCGCCGCGCCGCCCTCACCCGCTTCACCACGGGCTTCTACACCTCGCCCTGCTCGCGCCGGTTCGACGCGACGATGCGCGACGTCGACGTCTCCCCCGACGGCAGGTGGTTCGTGGTCTCCACCACCGGCGGCTACGGCGGGCCGCGCGCGGCGTGCGACTCGGTGGCCCGCTTCGAGCTCGGCGCCACCGGACGCGTGGCGCCGTCGTGGGTCGACCACACCGGCGGCGACACCAGCTACGCCGTCGAGGCCACCGCCTCGGCGGTCTACGTCGGCGGGCACCAGCGGTGGTGGAACAACCCCTTCGCGAGCAACGAGCCCGGGCCCGGCGCCGTACCCCGCCCCGGCATCGCGGCGCTCGACCCCCTCAACGGCCTGCCGCTCACCTGGAACCCCGGCCGCGACCTCGGCGTCGGCGTCTTCGACTTCCTGCTCACCGGCGCCGGGCTGTGGGCGGTCTCCGACACCACCCGGATCGGCGACCAGACCAGGGAGCGGGTCGCCCGGTTCCCCGCCGGCGGAGCGGCGCTCCCGGCGGTGCGGGCCACCCGGCTGCCCGGCACCGTCTTCCTCGGCGGTCCGCTGCGCAAGGGCCCGGACGGCACCCCGCTCGGCGTCCTGCAGCAGCGCCGGTTCTCCGGCACCACCGCCGGACCCACGAGCGGCGCACGCGACGGGGGCCTCGACTGGCGCACCGTGCGCGGCGCGTTCATGGTGGGTCGCCGGCTCTACCTCGGCCACGACGACGGCACCTTCACCGTCCGCACGTTCGACGGCGAGACCTACGGCGCCCCCACCGCCGTCGCGACCTCCGACCAGCTGGTCGGCCTCGACGCCTGGGCGGACGACGTGCGCGCGGCCACCGGGATGTTCTTCGACCAGGGGCGGATCTACTTCACCCGCGCCGGCTCCTCGCGGCTGTACTACCGCTACTTCTCCCCGCAGAGCGGCGTCGTCGGTGCCCAGCGCCTGGTCGCGCCCGCTCCCGGTCTCGACCTCGCCGCCGTGCGGGGGATGTTCGTCGCCGGCGCGTCGCTGTACTGGGCCACGCCCGACGGCACGCTGCACTCGACCCGGTGGCGGCGCGGCGCCCCGTCGGGCGCGGCGGTCGGGCCCCGTGGCACCACCTGGTCCGGCACCTGGGACGCGCGCACCCTGTTCGTCCTGCCCGGCTGAGCCCGGCCGGTCACCCCCGCCCGGCGACACCTCGTGCAGTACCGTCCCTGGCGTCCCCGGGCCCGACCGACGCCCCGGGGACCTGACCGACCGCGTGGAGGACGACATCGCAGAGAACGCCGCGACCGCGGGCGGCGTCCCCGACCGCAGCGCGCTGCGCGCCGACATCCAGGGACTGCGGGCGGTCGCCGTCGGCGTGGTCCTGCTCTACCACCTGTGGCCGAACCGCCTCCCCGGCGGCTTCGCCGGCGTCGACGTGTTCTTCGTGATCTCCGGCTTCCTCATCGGCGGGCACCTGCTCGGCGAGGTGCGCGACACCGGCCGGGTCCGCCTGGGGAGGTTCTGGGTACGCCGCGCCAAGCGGCTGCTGCCCGCGTCGCTGCTCGTGCTGCTGGTCGTCACCGTGGCCACGCTCGTCGTCGCGCCGCTGAGCACCCGCAAGGGCTTCCTCGACGAGGTGGTCGGCTCGGTCCTCTACGTGCAGAACTGGGTGCTCGCCGACAAGGCCGTCGACTACCAGGCCCTCGGCGACGCCGCCTCGCCCGTGCAGCACTACTGGAGCCTCTCGGTCGAGGAACAGCTCTACGTCGCGCTGCCGCTGCTGCTCTTCCTGCTCACGCTGCGCTCCGGCCTACCAGGACGCAGGCTGCGGCTGCCGGTGGCGGTGCTGACCGTCCTCGCGCTCGCCAGCCTCGTCTGGTCGGTCCTGAGCACCCGCACCGACGCCGGCATCGCCTACTTCTCCACCGCCACCCGGGCCTGGGAGTTCCTCGCCGGCGCCCTCCTGGCGTGCGTGGCGGCGCGGCCCGGGGCCGCGGGTCGCGCGGCGATGGGCACGGTCGGGCTCGCGGTGATCGCGGCGTCGACGTTCGTCCTCGACGAGCGCACGCCGTTCCCGGGGTACGCCGCGCTGCTCCCGGTGGCGGGCGCCGTGCTGGTCCTCGCGGCCGGCGACGCCGGTCCGCTGGCCTGGGCGAGCCGGTGGCGGCCCGTCACCCTGCTCGGGGACCTCTCCTACGCCGTCTACCTCTGGCACTGGCCGCTGATCGTCCTGACGCCGTACGCCACCGGCCACCCGCTGACGACGGTCGACAAGCTGCTCGTCCTGGCGGCGACGCTGGTGCTGAGCCTGGCGTCGACGTACCTGGTCGAGAACCCGGTGCGCTACTCACCGCGGCTGCTGGGCGGCCGGCGCAGCCGGGTCGTGGCCGCCTGGGCGGTCGCCGCGAGCGTGCTCGTCGCCGGCAGCGCCGCGCTCGGCGCGCGGGCCTCGATCGACCAGCAGGAGCGGTTGCTCGCCGAGGCGCAGGCCCGAGTGGCCGGTGGCGACGTGCGCTGCCTCGGCGCCGCCGCGCTCGACCCGAGCGTGACGGGGTGCGAGGACCTCGGCGACGTGCTGCTCCCACCGCCGTCGACCGCGCCGCTCGACCTGTACAACCGCACCGAGTGCTGGGCCACCTTCGGCGTCACCGACGCCCACGTCTGCACCGTCGGACCCGACGATCCCGGGGCACGACGGGTCTTCGCCGTCGGCGACTCCCACAACAACACCTTGCTCGCCGCCTACGAGGAGCTCGCCGACCAGCGGGGCTGGCGCATCGACGTCGCCGGGCGGGCCGGCTGCTCCTGGGGCGCCCGCCCGCAGGAGGGGCGCAGCGAGACCATCGGCGCCGAGTGCAGCCGGTGGAAGGAGAACATCGCCGAGCACCTCGCGGACTCCGAGCCCTACGACCTGATCCTCACGATCAGCGACCAGGCCGGGTTCCTGGCGGTGCCCCGCGCCGGCGAGACCGCTCGCGAGGCCACGATCGCGGGGCTCTCGGAGGCGTGGGCCTCGCAGATCGAGCGCGGCAGCGCCGTGGTGGCCATCCGGGACTGGCCCCACGGTCGCTCCGACGTCGCGCAGTGCGTCGAGCTGCACCCCGACGACGCCGCAGAGCAGTGCTCACGCCCCCGGGACGAGGCGATCGTCGCGTTCGACGCGGTGCGCAAGGCCGTCCGGCAGACCCCCGGGAGCGCGATGCTCGACCTGCGCGACCTGATGTGCGTGGGCGACCAGTGCCTGCCCGTCATCGGCAACGTCGTGGTCTACCGCAACAGCGACCACCTCACGACGACCTTCGTGCGCACGCTGGCGCCGTACCTGATCGAACGCATCCCGGCCGCCGAGGCCGCGGCCCGGAGCCGCCTCGACTGAGCGGCTCCCGGTGGCGCGGGCCCTGGGCACCAGACAGGACCCGCGCCGGTTCCGGGGCCTGATCGACGACAGCCGGCCGGACCGTGGTCCGGCCGGCTGGGTCGCGCCGGTTCGGCGCTCGATCAGGGGCGTGGGTGCCTCCGTCAGGCAGGGACGTCGACGGTGATCTTGGCGACGCCGACCAGCAGGCCGGGCTTGACCTTGTCGGTGCCGAAGGTGTCGTTGAGCAGCGGTGCCGCGACGTCGGAGATCTTGACCTCGGTGCCCTCGAGGATCGCCGTGCTCCCCTCGGTCTGGAGCGGCTTCAGGGTGCGGCCGTCGAGCTGGAAGAGGAAGGCGCTGGTGGCGGCGACCTCGCCGTTGACGGTCACGTCGCCGTAGACCCGGGAGACGCCGGGGTCGACGTTGAAGTTGACCAGCTGGACGGTGGTGTCGCCGGCGGTCAGGGACAGGCCGGAGCCCTCGTGCTGGACCTGGCCGATCACGTAGGGGTCGACGGCGTCCGGCTCGAAGACGCTGACGTTGCCGCCGCTGATCGGGAAGATGAGCGAGCCGTCCTCGAGCTTGGCCGTACCGGTCACGCCGGGGGTCAGCTTCAGCGCGGCGAGGGCGTCGGTGAAGCCCTTGTCGAGGGCGATCGCGGTCTCCTTGCCGGTCAGCTCCTCGATCGCGGCCACGGCCTGGGGCTTGGCGCTGGAGGAGCTGGAGGAGCTCGACGAGTCGGAGCCGGAGTCGTCGGAACCGCAGGCGACGAGCGGGACGGCGAGCAGGGCGAGGCCGGCGACGCCGGCGAGGCTGCGCTTGAACGGGCTTGCGTTGGTGCGCATGGGAGCACTTCCTTCGACTGGGAAGGACGCTCGGTCGAGCGCCTTTGTCAAGAGGTGATTCGCCACCAGGTGCGGTACGGATTGGTGTGCCACGCCACACCGGGGCCGAGCACGACGGAGCCCGGTCGACCCGTGCGGGTCGACCGGGCTCCGGTCAGGCGGTAGTACTCGTGCTCAGGCGAGGTCGAAGCGGTCGAGCTCCATGACCTTGGTCCAGGCCGCCACGAAGTCGGTCGCGAACTTCTCGCGGGCGTCCTCGCTGCCGTAGACCTCCGACAGCGCTCGCAGCTGCGAGTTGGAGCCGAAGATCAGGTCGACCGAGGTGGCCGTCCACCGGACCTCGTCGGTGGCGAGGTCGCGGATCTCGTAGACGTGCTCCTCCTCCGAGGCCTTCCACCGCGCACCGGGGGCCAGCAGGTTGGCGAAGAAGTCGTTGGTCAGCACGCCCGGCCGGTCGGTCAGGACGCCGTGCGGCGAGCCGCCGACGTTGGTGCCGAGGGCCCGCAGCCCGCCGATCAGGACCGTCATCTCCGGCCCGGTGAGGTCGAGCATGTAGGCGCGGTCGACCATCAGCACTTCGGGCTGGGTCTTCTCGCCCGGCCGCAGGTAGCCGCGGAAGGCGTCGGCGCGCGGCTCGAGCACCCGGAAGGAGTGGACGTCGGTCTCCTCCTGGGAGGCGTCGGTGCGGCCCGGGTGGAACGGCACGGTCACCTCGACGCCGCCCTCGCGGGCGGCCTTCTCGACCGCCGCCGAGCCGGCCAGCACGATCAGGTCGGCCATCGAGATCCTCGCGCCGCCGGCCTCGTTGAACTCGCGCTGGATGCCCTCGAGCGTCTCGAGGACGGTCGCGAGCTGCTCGGGCTGGTTGACCTCCCAGCTGCGCTGGGGCTCCAGGCGGATCCGGGCGCCGTTGGCGCCGCCGCGCTTGTCGGTCGAGCGGAAGGTGGCGGCCGACGCCCAGGCGGTCGAGACCAGCTCGGCGGTGCCCAGGCCGGAGTCGAGGACCTTGGCCTTGAGGGCGGCGACGTCGTCGTCACCGACGAGCTCGTGGTCGACGGCGGGCACGGGGTCCTGCCACAGCTGCGGCTCGGCGGTCCACGGACCGAGGAAGCGGCTCACCGGGCCCATGTCGCGGTGGAGCAGCTTGTACCAGGCCTTGGCGAAGGCCAGCGCGAACTCGTCGGGGTTCTCCAGGAACCGGCGCGAGATCTTGTCGTACTCGGGGTCGAAGCGCAGGGCGAGGTCGCTGGTGAGCATCGTCGGCTTGCGCTTGGGCGAGTCGGGCGTCGGGCCGGGGATGATGTCCTCGGCGTCCTTGGCCACCCACTGCTTGGCGCCCGCGGGGCTCTCGGTCAGCTCCCACTCGTACTGGTAGAGGAACTCGAAGTAGTCGTTGCTCCACTGCACGGGGGTGCGGGTCCAGGTGACCTCGAGCCCGGAGGTGATCGCGTCCTTGCCCTTGCCGGAGCCGAACTCGCTCTTCCAGCCCAGGCCCTGCTGCTCCAGCGGGGCACCCTCGGGCTCGGGGCCGACGAGGTCGGGGTTGCCGGCGCCGTGGGTCTTGCCGAAGGTGTGGCCGCCGGCGATCAGCGCGACGGTCTCCTCGTCGTTCATGGCCATCCGGGCGAAGGTCTCGCGGATGTCGCGGGCCGAGGCCAGCGGGTCGGGGTTGCCGTTGGGGCCCTCGGGGTTGACGTAGATCAGCCCCATCTGGACCGCGCCGAGCGACTCGTGCAGCTCGCGCTCGTCGGCGTACCGCTCGTCGCCGAGCCAGGTGTCCTCGGGGCCCCAGAAGATCTCCTCCGGCTCCCAGACGTCCTCGCGGCCGAAGCCGAACCCGAAGGTCTCGAAACCCATCGACTCGAGGGAGACGTTGCCGGCGAGCACGATCAGGTCGGCCCACGAGATCTTCTGGCCGTACTTCTGCTTGACCGGCCACAGCAGCCGCCGCGCCTTGTCGAGGTTGGCGTTGTCGGGCCAGCTGTTGAGCGGCGCGAACCGCTGACCGCCGTCGCCGGCGCCACCGCGGCCGTCGTAGATGCGGTAGGTGCCGGCGGAGTGCCAGCTCATCCGGATCATCAGGCCGCCGTAGTGACCGAAGTCGGCCGGCCACCAGTCCTGCGAGGTGGTCAGGGCCTCGACGATGTCGGCCTTGAGCGCCTCGACGTCGAGCTTGGCGAACTCCTGGTCGTAGCGGAAGTCCGCGCCCAGCGGGTTGCCCTTGGAGGAGTGGGCGTGCAGCACCGACAGGTCGAGCATGTCGGGCCACCAGTCCTGGAGGCTGTGGGGACGGCCGCCGGTGACCGGGGTCGGCGAGTCGATGGCCGGGTTCTCGCTCTCGCTGCCCTGCTCGGTGACCGAGCCGGGCGCGACCGGGCAACCGGCCGCCTCCTTGCGATCGATGCCCTGCGGGCTCGTGGGGGCGCTGTCCTGGGGGTCGCTCATCGGGTTCCTTCCGACTGGAGGGTCACTGCGGGATGGGGGTGGTCGCGCACGTGGGGCAGGTGCCCCAGTAGACGACCTCCGCCTCGTCGACCACGAAGCCGTGGCCGTCGGAGGCGGTGAGGCAGGGGGCGTGGCCGACGGCGCACTCGACGTCGGCGATGGTGCCGCACGAACGGCACACGACGTGGTGGTGGTTGTCGCCCACCCGCACCTCGTAGCGCGCGGTCGCGCCGGCGGGCTGGATGCGCCGGAGCAGGCCGGCCTCGGTGAGGGCGCGGAGGACGTCGTACACCGCCTGGTGGGAGACGGGGCGTCCCTCCTCGGCGCGCAGCAGGCCGATCACCGTGTCGGCGTCGGCGTGCGGGTGGTGGTGGAGGACGTCGAGCACGGCCAGCCGCGGGCGCGTCACGCGCAGCGAGACGGCTTGCAGCGCCGCGCGGTGGTCGGTCGGGGTCATCACCCCGACCCTAGGGCCATATCTGTAGTAGATCAAGATTAGGGACAGTCGGCGTCGACCGGTCGCCCGGACTTCACCTGCTCGCCCCCTGGTGGTCGCGGGCCACCGCTCGGCTGGTCCCCATGGTCACTCGGAACCTCCTGGGCGTCGCCGCCCTCGCCGTCCTCGCCCCCGTCCTGGTCGTGCCGGCCGCCGGCGCCGCCGGCCCCGCCGATCACTCCCGTCCCGGCCACCACGGCCACCGTGCGTCGTTCGACCTCCAGGCCCACCGCGGCGGCGTGGGGTTGACGACCGAGAGCTCGCTCGTCGGGTTCTCCCGCGCGCTCGAGCTCGGCGTCAGCACCCTCGAGCTCGACGTCCAGATCACCGAGGACGGCCACGCCGTCGTGACCCACGACCGGCGCACCAACCCGCAGGTGTGCCGCGACACCGCGCCGGCCGAGCCGGGCGACCCGGAGTACCCCTACGTCGGCCGCTACGTGAACACGCTGAGCCTGGCGCAGGTGCGCACCCTCGACTGCGGCAGCGCGCAGAAGCCCGGCTACCCGCAGCAGCAGACGGTCCCGGGCTCGCGGATGGCGCTGCTCAGCGAGGTCTTCGACCTGGTCCAGGCCTACGAGGCCGACGACGTCACCCTCAACATCGAGACCAAGGTCGAGGCCGGTGCGCCGACCGAGACCGCGCCGCGCGAGCAGTTCGTGCAGGTCGTCGCCGCCGAGGTGCGCGCCGCCGGCATCGCCCACCAGGTCACCGTCCAGTCCTTCGACTGGGGCGCCCTGCGCCGGATGGGCGAGGTGATGCCCCGGCTGCCCCTCGTGGCGCTGACCAACCGCGACTTCCTCCAGGTCGGTCGGCCGGGCGCCTCGCCCTGGCTCGGCGGCCTCGACGCCGACGACTTCGACGGTGACCTGGTCGCGATGGCCGACGCCCTCGGCGTCGACGCGATCTCCCCGGTGCACGGCTTCCCGCAGAACGGCACGGTGACCGACCCGGCGTACGAGCCCTACGTCGACCGGCAGATGGTGCGCGACGCCCACCGGGCCGGGCTGGACGTCGTCCCGTGGACCGTCAACGACCAGCCGACGATGCGCAGCCTCGTCCGGCTCGGCGTCGACGGCCTGATCACCGACTACCCCGACCGGCTCCGCGAGGTGCTGCGCCAGGAGCACGTGCGGCTGCCGCGGCCGGTCCGCGTCCCCCGGCAGGCCCGGCCGCTCCCCCAGGCCCACGCCCACAACGACTACGAGCACGACCGGCCGCTGCTCGACGCGCTCGACCACGGCTTCACCAGCGTCGAGGCCGACGTGTGGCTGGTCGACGGCGAGCTGCTCGTCGCCCACGACCTCGTCGACGTCGACCCCGCCCGCACCCTGGAGCGGCTCTACCTCTCGCCGCTCGAGGCGCGCACCACGATGAACCGGGGCTCGGTCTACCCGCGCGGCGGGGCGGTCCAGCTGCTGATCGACGCCAAGTCGGGTGCGGCCGAGACCTGGCGGGCGATCGACCGCGCGCTGCGCAACCACCCCGGCCTGATGACCCGCTTCACGCCGTCGACCACCGCCCCCGGGGCGGTCACCGCGGTGATCAGCGGCAACCGCGACCTGCCGGCCATGGCCGCCCAGCCGGACCGTCGCGCCGGCTACGACGGCCGGATGTCCGACCTCGGCGGCCCGCTGCCGGCGTCGGTGATGCCGCTGGTCAGCGACAACTGGACCAAGCACTTCACCTGGACCGGCGCCGGCCGGATGCCGGCCGCCGAGCGGACCAAGCTGCGGGAGATCGTCGCCACGGCCCACGCCCGTGGCCAGCGGATCCGGTTCTGGGCGACCCCCGACCAGCCCGGCCCCGAGCGCACCGCGATCTGGCGCGAGCTCGTCGCCGCCGGCGTCGACCACGTCAACACCGACGACCTCGCCGGCCTGGAGCGCTTCCTGCGCGGGCGGGGTCGCCACTGACCGGTCGGGGATGGTCCCTGACGAGAAGCACCCGGAAACGGCCTTCCGAGGTGCTTTTCGTCAGGGACTAGCCCGCGTGGGGGCCACAGCCCACCGTCAGTCGACGACCTCGAAGGTGATCCCGCGGGCGCGGAGGCGGGTGAGGAGGTTGTCGCCCATGGCCTGGGCGGTGGTGACGCAGCCGGCGGTGGTCGGGTTGTCGTCGAAGGCCAGGCACAGCGCCGACTCGGCGAGCATCTTGGCGGTCTCGCCGTAGCCGGGGTCGCCGCCGCTGACGCGGGTGCGCAGCGTGCGGCCGCCGGACTCGGCGACGAAGTCGACGGTGAACCACGACTTCTCCCGCTTGGCCACGTCGGGACCCTGGCCCTGCGGCACCTTCTTGAGCAGCAGGTCGCGCACCGGCGGCACCTGCGCGGCCACGCCGATCAGCGAGACGGCGGCGGCCCCGCCGGCGGCGTACCGCAGCGTCTTGGTGCCGGCGTAGTGGGAGTAGCGGAAGTCGGGCCCGTACGCCGGCAGCGCGGCGCCGCTGCGCGCGACCACCTGCGGGTCGACCGTGGGCAGCGGCAGCAGCCAGTAGCCCAGCACCTTGTCGCGGTGGGGCTTGCCGGCCACCGCGCGCGAGGTGCGGCCGTCGGCCGGCTTGCCCTGGGCGCGCCGCCGCGCCTTGGCCGCCGCCGACATCTGCTTGGCGCGCGAGAACGCGCCCATGGCGGAGTGGAAGGTGCCGCCGGACGCCGTGCCGGCCGCCCGGACGACGCCGCGCATCGTCACCGGCCCGGTCGCGCCGAGCTCGGCGACGGTGAAGTAGGCGCCGAGGTCGTGCGGGATGGAGTCGAAGCCGCAGGCGTGCACGATCCGCGCGCCGCTGGCCTCGGCGACCTTGTGCTGGGCGACGTACGTCGTGTCCACGAACTCCGGCTCGCCGGTGAGGTCGACGTAGTCGGTGCCGGTCTCGGCGCAGGCGGCGACGAGCGGCCCGCCGAGCTGCTGGTAGGGCCCGACGGTGGTGACCGCGACCTTGGCGCGGCGCACGACGTCGGCCAGGGCGGCCTGGTCGCCGGCGTCGACGACGACCAGCTCGAGCCGACCGAGGGTGGGGTCGTCGGGGTGGTCGGCGCGGAGCCGGTCGCGCACCCGCTCCAGCTTCGCCCGGTTGCGGCCGGCCAGCGCCCACCGGAGCCCCGCCGGGCCGTGCTCGGCGAGGTAGTCGGCGGTGAGGCCGCCGGTGAACCCGGTGGCACCGAAGAGGACGAGGTCGAGGTCGCGCTGGTCGCTCGGCATGGTCCTCATCGTGGCACTCCGGTCATGATCTTCCCGATCGGGTGGAACCTCGGGGGCACAGCACCTCGTCGTACCCCCGGACGCCGACCGACCCGGACGGCTGGAACCCCAGGAGACCGATGGACCACGACGCCGACTACGCGGAGTACGTCCGCGAGTCGTGGAGCACCCTCGTCCGCTCCGCGGTCTTCCTCGGCTGCACGCTCCACGAGGCCGAGGACCTGGCACAGACGACCCTCGTCCGCTGCTACACCGCGTGGCCCAGCGTGTCGGCTGCCGACAACCGGGCGGCCTACGTCTACCGGATGCTGCTCAACTGCCTGCGCGACAGCAGGCGACGCCGGTGGTGGGGCGAGCGTCCCTCCGAGCGCCTGCCCGAGCCGGCCGCCAGCCGCGTCGACGTCACCGACGTCGTCGACACGGCCGACGCCGTGCACCGGGCGCTGGCCGGGCTGTCCAAGCCCAACCGCGACGTGGTGGTGCTGCGCTACTTCGCCGGGCTCAGCGAGCGCGAGACCGCCGACGCGCTCGACGTCCCGGCCGGCACCGTCAAGAGCCGGCTCTCCCGCTCGCTGGCCCAGCTGGCCGCCGACGCCCACCTGACCGAGCTGCGGCCCGACTTCGCCGCAGACCCCACCGGAGGCACCCCGTGACCGACCTCGAGAAGCACTGGGACGACCTGCCGGTCGGCCCCGCCCCCACCGACGCGATCCTGCGCGAGGCCCGCCGCTCCGCCGCCGCCGAGCGGCGCAGCCGCCCCGAGGCCCGGCTCAAGCGGTCGCTGGTCGTCGTCACCGTGCTGGGCGGCGTCGCCGCCGCCTTCGTCGCCGGGACGATCGTCTCCGCCCCCACGCCCGACGACCCCGCCGTCGGCGCCGCCGGACCCGAGGTGGCGACAGGTGACCCGGGGGGCGCGGACCTCGACATCGTCCCCGCGGCGTTCCAGGGCGAGCTGCAGGCGCCCGCGTCGTGCGACGACCTGCTCGAGCACTACGTCGACCGCGGGCTCGACCTGGTGACCGAGGACGGCTGGGGCCAGCCCTACGGCCCCGACTGGACGGTGCTGACAGACGAGTCCGGGTTCGACTCGAGCGGGGCGATGCCGCGAGGAGGACTCGCAGAAGCGACCCGGACCCAGAGCTACTCCGCCTCGGCACCCAAGCTCGCCACGTCCGGCGCCTACGGCTCCGAGACCGGCACCAACGTCCAGGAGGCCGGTGTCGACGAGCCCGACAACGTCAAGACCGACGGCCGCCTGCTGGTGCGGCTGCGCGGCGCCGAGCTGACGACGTACGACGTGAGCGGCCCCGAGGCCGACGGCGTCGAGGAGCTCGGCAGCCTCGACCTCGGCGACTTCCACGACGGCGAGGTCCTGCTCGCCGGCGAGACCGTGGTCGCGATCGGCAACGACGGCACCCGGCCCACCCAGGGCCTCGACCTCTACGGCTACCCCGTCGCGTCGCCGCAGACCCGGGTGCTCACGATCGACATCGACGACCCGACCGCGCCGACGCTGCGGCAGACCGTCGACTACGACGCGAGCCTGGTGGCCGCGCGGCAGCACGGCCGCGACGTCCGCGTGGTGCTCTCCAAGGGCCTGCCCGACCTCGCGTTCGAGGACGGCCGCGACGCCGCGGCCACCAACCGCCGCCTGGTCGAGGAGACCACGCTCGACGACTGGCTCCCGCACGTCTCGGTCGACGGCGGGACGCCGACCGACCTGCTCGACTGCGAGCGCGTCGCCGTGCCGCGCGCCGAGCTCGGCCTGGCCACGATGGCGGTGGTCGGGTTCGGGGCGACCACGCCGGGCGAGACCAGCGCCCTCGGCCTGGCCGGCGACGCGCCGATGACCTACGAGTCGCCCGACCACCTCTACCTCGCCGCGAGCGGCGGGAGCGACCTCGGCTGCCTCGAGTGCTTCGCCACGGTCCCCCGGGGCGGCGCGTCGGACGGCACCACGCACGTCTACGACTTCGCCCTCGACGGCGTCGACGCGACGTACGTCGGCGCCGGCGAGGTCGAGGGCCACGTCCGCGACCGGTGGTCGATGGACGAGTCCGACGGCGTGCTGCGCCTCGCCGTCGGCCCGTCCAGCGAGACCGGCAGCTACAACTCGGTCGTCACGCTGCGCGCCGAGGGGGACGAGCTGGTCGAGGTCGGCCGGCTCGACGGGCTCGGCGTCGGCGAGGACATCAAGTCGGTGCGCTGGTTCGACGACCTCGCGCTGCTGGTGACCTTCCGCCAGGTCGACCCGTTGTACGCCGTCGACCTGGCGCAGCCGGACGCCCCGCGGCTGGTCGGGGAGCTCAAGATCCCGGGCTTCTCCAGCTACCTCCACCCGCTCGGCACGATGCGGGTCGTCGGCGTCGGGTCCGACGGCGGGTGGCAGGCCCAGGCCGGGCTCTTCGACGTCACCGACCTCACCGAGCTGCGCCGCCTCGACGTCACGACGTACGGACCGAACACCCACGCCAAGGCCGGCGACGACCCGCGCCAGTTCACCTGGCTCCCCGACGAGCGGGTGGTCCTGACGGTCATCGCCCGCGGCCGCACCGGCTACGTCTCCAGGCTCCAGCTGGGCGGTGGGCAGATGCGCAACGAGATGACGCGCGTGGAGTTCGGCCGTGACGTCGACGAGGTGCGCACGGTGCCGGTCGGTGGCGGCAAGGTGGTGCTGGTGACCGGCGAGGACGTCGCCTACTTCCCGGTCTGACCCGCACGACCGGCGGGGATCCGGACGTAGATTGAGTGGCATGTGCCGCAACATCCGCCCGCTCAACAACTTCCAGCCCCCGGCCTCCGACGACGAGGTGCACGCCGCCGCGCTGCAGTTCGTCCGCAAGGTGGCCGGCACCACCAAGCCGTCGACGGCCAACCAGGCCGCCTTCGACCGCGCGGTCCACGAGGTCGCCCACGTCACCCGCCACCTGCTCGACGAGCTGGTGACCACCGCGCCGCCCAAGAACCGCGAGGTCGAGGCGGAGAAGGCGCGCGAGCGGGCCAGGCTGCGGTACGGCGCGTGAGGGCTGCGCTCCAGGTCGACCTCTCCCCCGCCCTCGACCTGCTGCGGGGCCGCCCGCTCGTCGTGCTCTCCGGGGCCGGGCTCTCGACCGACTCCGGCATCCCTGACTACCGCGGGCCGGGCTCGCCGGCGCGGGCGCCGATGACCTACCAGGAGTTCGTCTCCGGTCCCGCCGCCCAGCAGCGCTACTGGGCGCGGTCACACCTGGGCTGGACCCGGATGCGGCACGCCGAGCCCAACCCCGGCCACCGGGCGTGCGCCGCGCTCGACCCCGAGCTCCTGATCACCCAGAACGTCGACGGCCTCCACGAGGCCGCCGGCTCGCGCCGGATGGTCGCCCTGCACGGCCGGATCGCCGAGGTGGTCTGCCTCTCCTGCCGGACGACGTCCGCCCGCGCAGCGCTCCAGGCCCGCCTCGCCGCCCTCAACCCCGGCTTCGCCGAGCGCCACGCCGCCGCCGAGGTGCGGCCCGACGGTGACGTCGATCTCGACGACACCGCCGACTTCGTCGTCCCGCCGTGCGCGGAGTGCGGCGGCGTGCTCAAGCCCGACGTGGTCTTCTTCGGCGAGAACGTGCCGAAGCCGCGCGTCGAGCGCTGCTACGCCGCCGTCGACGCCGTCGGCGCGGCCGGCGGCACGCTGCTCGTCGTCGGGTCCTCGCTGACGGTGATGAGCGGCTTCCGGTTCGTCCGCCACGCCGCCCGCGCCGGGCAGCCGGTGGTGATCGTCAACCGCGGCACCACCCGCGGCGACGACCTGGCCACGGTCAAGGTCGAGGTGGGGTGCTCGGAGTTCTTGTCGCTCCTGGCCTAGGAACCGCTCAGAGCTTGCGCACGAAGATGTGCTCCGCCGCCTCGGGGACAATCTCGGCGGTCTCGCCGCCGGAGCCGACCAGCACGCCCTCGTCGGTGGAGATCACGGTGATGGTCTTGTCGGGCAGGGCGCCGACGCGGCGCATCGCGCTCATCAGGACCTCGTCCTTCTGCATCTCCTCGGAGATGCGGCGCACCAGCACCCGGCCCTCGGTGGCGGAGGCGGCCTTGGACAGCGGCTCGACCCCGGCCATGAACTCCTCGCCCAGCGCGATCTCGCCCAGCTCGTCGAGGCCGGGGATCGGGTTGCCGTAGGGCGACTCGGTGGGGTGGTCGAGCAGCTCGACGAGGCGGCGCTCGACCGTCTCGGAGATCACGTGCTCCCAGCGGCAGGCCTCCTCGTGCACCAGCTCCCAGTCGAGGCCGATCACGTCGGTGAGCAGGCGCTCGGCGAGGCGGTGCTTGCGCATCACGCGGGTGGCGAGGCGGCGCCCCTCCTCGGTCAGCTCGAGGTGGCGGTCGCCCTCGACGGTGAGCAGGCCGTCGCGCTCCATGCGGGCCACGGTCTGGGAGACCGTGGGTCCGCTCTGGTGCAGGCGCTCGGCGATCCGGGCTCGCAGGGGGGTGATGCCCTCCTCGACCAGCTCGTAGATGGTCCGCAGATACATCTCGGTGGTATCGATGAGGTCGCTCACCCAACCATTCTTACCCATCGCCATGAGGGTGGGCACGCCGGTGACCTCCGCTGGCACGCTGGCCGGGTGACGTCTGTGATGTGGTTCCGGCGCGACCTGCGCGCGGCCGACAACCCGGCACTGCTGGCCGCGCTGGCCGCGGGCCCGACCCTGCCGCTGTTCGTCCTCGATCCGGCGCTGTGGGGGCCGAGCGGTCCGTCGCGCCGCGCCTACCTGGCGGGCAGCCTGCGCGCGCTGCGCGGCGACGTACCCGTGTCCGTGGTCCACGGCGACCCGGTCGAGCAGGTGCTGGCCGCCGCCCGGGAGGTGGACGCGACGACCGTCCACGTCGCCGCCGACTACGGCCCCTACGGACACCAGCGCGACCTCGACGTCGAGGCGGCGCTGACCGGCGCCGGGATCGAGCTGGTCCGCAGCGGTTCGCCGTACGCCGTGGCCCCCGACCGCGTCGTCAACGGCAGCGGTCAGCCCTACAAGGTCTTCACCCCGTTCTCCCGGGCCTGGGCCGAGCACGGCTGGCGCGCCCCGGCCGGCCCGCTGCCCGACGACGCCCACTGGCTCCACCTGGCGCAGACCACCGACCTCCCCGACGTCGCGCTGCCCGACGGCCTCGACCTGCCGCAGCCCGGCGAGGCCGCGGCGCTCGACGCCTGGCACGCCTTCCTCGACGACAGGATCGGCGACTACGCCGACGCCCGCGACGAGCCCGGCGTCCCGGGCACCTCGCGGATGAGCCACCACCTCAAGTACGGCGAGGTCCACCCGCGCACCCTCCTGGCCGACCTGGCCGGACGCCGCGGGAAGGGCCCGCAGACCTACCGCACCGAGATCGCCTGGCGCGAGTTCTACGCCGACGTGCTCTACCAGCGGCCCGACTCGGCCCGGCAGTACCTCCGGACCGAGTTCGGCTCCATGCAGTACGACGACCCCGGCCCCGGCTTCGACGCCTGGCGCGAGGGCCGCACCGGGTTCCCCATCGTCGACGCCGGCATGCGCCAGCTGCGCTCGGTGGGGTGGATGCACAACCGGGTCCGGATGATCACCGCGAGCTTCCTGGTCAAGGACCTGCACGTCGAGTGGCAGCACGGCGCCCGGCACTTCCTGCACTGGCTGGTCGACGGCGACCTCGCCTCCAACAACCACGGCTGGCAGTGGGTCGCCGGGAGCGGCACCGACGCGGCGCCGTACTTCCGGGTCTTCAACCCCACCACCCAGGGCCGCAAGTTCGACCCGCAGGGGCGCTACGTGACCCACTGGGTGCCCGAGCTCGCCGACGTCGACGACCCCCACGAGCCGAGCGCGGCCGACCGCGACGCCGTCGGCTACCCGCAGCCCCTCGTCGACCACAAGGCCGAGCGCCAGGAGGCGCTCGACCGCTACGCCGCCCTGGGCTGAGGGCAGCGGCGGGTGGCGCCCTAGGGTGATCCGGTGCCCGACCCGCTCACGATCCCCACCCGCTACCGCGGTCCCGCCTCGTCCGGCAACGGCGGCTGGACGTCGGGCGCGATCGCGTCCTACCTCGCCCCCGGCCCCGTGCAGGTGACGCTGCGCACGCCTCCCCCGCTGGACGTCCCGCTGGCCGTCGAGCTCGCCGGTGACGACGCGCGCGTCACGCACGGCGACGTGCTGGTGGCCGAGGCCGCGCCCGGCGCCGACCCGGCGCCGGTCCCGGCGGTCGACCCCGCCACCGCGCACGCGGCCGAGGCGGCGTACGCCGGTCACCGGTCGCACCCGTTCCCCGGCTGCTTCGCCTGCGGCACCGACCGCGAGCCCGGCGACGGGCTGCGGATCTTCCCCGGCCGCGTCGCCGACGACGCCGAGGGCCGGGTGCGGGTCGCCGCCACCTGGACCCCCGACCCGGGCCTCGGCGACGACACCGCGTCGCTGCCGGCCGCCTGGGCCGCGCTCGACTGCGTGGGCGGCTGGGCCGGCGACCTCGAGGAGCGGCTGATGGTGCTCGGCCGGATGACCGCCAACGTCCGCGACCTGCCGCGCGTCGGCGAGGAGCACGTGGTCGTCGGGTCGGCCCGCGGGTCCGACGGCCGGCGTACCTTCACCGCCGCCACCCTGTACGCCGCCGACGGCCAGGTGGTCGGCACCGCCGAGCACGTCTGGTTCGCGGTCTCGGCGGAGGACTTCGCATGAGCGCGGCCGAGCGGCCCTGGTGGCGCGACGCGGTCGTCTACCAGGTCTACGTGCGCAGCTTCTCCTCCTCCGGCGAGCGCGGCGGCGGCCCTGGGGTCGGCGACCTCCCCGGCATCACCGCGCGGCTGCCCTACCTGCGCGACCTCGGCGTCGACGCGGTGTGGATGACGCCGTTCTACACCTCGCCGCAGCACGACCACGGCTACGACGTCGCCGACTACCGCGACGTCGACCGGCTCTTCGGCACCCTCGACGACGCCGACCGGCTGATCGCCACCGCCCACGACCTCGGGCTGCGGCTGATCGTCGACCTGGTGCCCAACCACACCTCGTCCGAGCACGCGTGGTTCCGGGCGGCGCTGGCCGCGGGGCCCGGCAGCCCCGAGCGGGCGCGCTACCTGTTCCGCGACGGCCGCGGCGACGACGGCAGCGAGCCGCCCAACAACTGGCAGTCGGTCTTCGGCGGTCCGGCGTGGACGCGGGTGCCCGACGGCCAGTGGTACCTGCACCTGTTCGACAGCACGCAGCCCGACCTCGACTGGCGCCACCCCGAGGTCGGCGACATGTTCGAGGAGGTGCTGCGGTTCTGGCTCGACCGGGGGGCTGACGGGTTCCGGGTCGACGTCGCCCACGGACTGCTCAAGGAGGAGTCGCTGCGCGACCAGGTGCTGCCGCCCGGCACGGAGGGCCGCGACCCCAACCAGGTCCGCGAGGAGTCGATGGTCGCGCGCACCGACTTCGACGAGCCGATGTGGGACCAGCCGGGGGTCCACGACGTCTACCGCCGCTGGCACCGGGTGCTGGCCGACCACGACGGCGACCGGATGCTGGTCGCCGAGGCCTGGGCCCGCACGCCCGAGGCGATCGCGGCCTACGTGCGGCCCGACGAGATGCACCAGGCGTTCAACTTCCTGTGGCTGCTGGCCGACTGGTCGGCCACCGAGTTCGCCGACGTCGTCACCGGCACGTTCGCGGCGATGGCGCCGGTCGGCGCGAGCCCGACCTGGGTGCTGAGCAACCACGACGTCGTGCGGCACGTGACGCGGTACGGCGGCGGCGAGCGCGGGCTCGCCCGGGCGCGGGCCGCGACCCTGACCATGCTCGGGCTGCCCGGGTCGTCGTACCTCTACCAGGGCGAGGAGCTCGGCCTCGAGCAGGTCGACGTCGCTCCCGAGCACCGGCAGGACCCGTCGTGGTTCCGCACGGGCGAGGTCGGGCGCGACGGCTGCCGGGTGCCGGTGCCGTGGTCGGGTGACGCGCCGCCGTACGGCTTCGGCCCGGGGGCGATCCAGCCCTGGATCCCGCAGCCGGCCGGCTGGGAGGCGCGGACCGTCGAGGCCCAGACCGGCGTCGACGGCTCCACGCTCGAGCTCTACCGCGCGGCGCTGACCGCCCGACGGACGCTGCCGCCGGTCGACGCCGTGACCGTGCGGACCGACGGCGACGTCCTGGTCGTGGAGCGGGGCGAGGTGACGATCGTGCTCAACTGCGGCGACACCGAGGTGCCGCTGCCCGACGGCGACCTGCTCGTCTCAAGCGGACCGGTCGGCCGCACGCTGCCCCCCGACACCGCCGCCTGGCTCACCGCTCGAGGACGTTGAGCGCCTCGTTGTAGCGGGCGAGCTCGCCCACGAACCGGGTGAGCTCCTCGTCGGTCCACTCCGCGAGCTTCTCGGCGAGCGCCTTCTGGCGGTGCGAGACGACGTCGGCCATCCGGGTGCGCGCCTCGTCGGTGAGCGAGAGCAGCGTGGCCCGGGCGTCGGCGGGGTCCTTCTCGGCGCTCAGCAGCCCCAGCTCGACGAGGTGCTTGACCTGCCTGCTGATCGCGCCCTTGTCGACCTCGAACATCCCCGAGATCGCCGAGGCCCGCAGCGTCTCCTCCTGGGCCACCGTGGTGAGGATCAGGTACGACGCCGGCTGCAGGTCGGGGTGCACCGCGCGGGCCCGCTCGCCGATGACGCGGCGCACGCGCCGGATGAGCACACCGACCTCGTGCTCGAGGTCGCGCAGCGTCTCGACGCGCGGCTCCGTCACCGGGCCTCCTGTGCCGGGACGGGCACGGAGGCGCCGGGCTCGCCGGCAGTCCCGCCGGTCCCGGCAGTCTGCTCGAGGGTGGTCCGCAGCGGGACCTCCTTGATGAAGAGCACGCACACGAGGGCCACGACCGCAAAGGGTACGGAGATCAGGAAGATGTGGCCGATGGCGGTGCCGAACGCGTGCTCGTAGAGGTCGCGCACGGGCGCCGGCAGGCTGTCGAGGTCGGGGATCGAGTGACTCTCGTGACCGCTGTCGGTGACACCCATCGCGGCCAGGCCCGAGCGCACCTTGTCGGCCACCTGGGTCGACAGCACGGCGCCGAGCGCCGAGACGCCGACCGAGCCGCCGAGCGAGCGGAAGAACGCGACGACCGAGCTCGCGGCGCCCATGTCCTCGAGGCTGGTGTTGTTCTGGACCGCGAGCACGAGGTTCTGCATGGTGGCGCCGAGGCCGACGCCGACCACGGCCATGAAGAGGCCGACGACGACGATCGGGGTGTCGCCGTCGATGGTGCCGAGCAGCGAGAAGCCGACGACCACGAGCACCAGCCCGCCCACCAGCCAGCGCTTCCACAGGCCGGTGGCGGTGATGACGCGCCCGCTGAGGATGCTGGAGACGAGCAGCCCGCCGACCATCGCGACCGACATCAGCCCGGCCTCGGTGGGGCTCATCCCGCGGGAGAGCTGGAAGTACTGGCTCAGGTAGACCGTCGAGCCGAACATCGCGACGCCGATCATCACCGAGGCGGCGGTGGCCAGGGCGGTCGTGCGGTCCCGGAACAGGCGCAGCGGGATGACGGGCTCGACGGCCACCCTGGCCTCGACGTACAGCGCGGCCGCGATGGTCAGCACGCCGGCGGAGACGAGGACCGCGGTCGCCGTGGAGGCCCAGGCGAACTGCTCGCCGGCCAGCGTGACCCAGACCAGCAGGAAGCTCACGCCGCCGACGATGAGGGTGGCGCCGAGGTAGTCGATGTGGACCTCGCGCTTGACCACCGGCAGGTGCAGGGTGCGCTGCAGGACGACGAAGGCCGCGAGGGCGAAGGGCAGGCCGATGAAGAAGCAGCCGCGCCAGCCGAGCGGGCTGTCGACGACGAGCCCGCCGATCAGCGGGCCGCCGACGGTCGCGGTGGCGAACACGGCGCCGATGTAGCCGGAGTAGCGGCCGCGCTCCCGCGGCGAGACCATCGAGGCGATCACGACCTGGACGAGCGCGGTGAGGCCACCGACGCCGAGACCCTGGATCACCCGGCCGCCGATGAGCACGCCCATGCTCGGCGCGAACGCCGAGACCAACGAGCCGGCGGTGAAGATCACCAGCGCGCTCTGCACGAGCATCTTCTTGCTGAACAGGTCGGCGAGCTTGCCCCAGATCGGGGTGGTCGCCGTCATCGCGAGCAGCGTCGCGACGACGACCCAGGTGTAGCCGGACTGCGACCCCTCGAGGTCGGTGACGATACGCGGGAGGGCGTTGGTCACGACGGTGCTCGACAGCATCGCCACGAACATCGCGAGCAGCAGACCGCTCAGCGCCTCCAGCACCTGGCGGTGCGTCATCGGTGCCGCAGCGGTCTGCGGGATCTGGTCGTCCACGGTCGAGTGCTCCATGCGGGATAGAAGGTTGCCGAGGTCAACTGTATTCCCAGACCGGTTGCCGAGGTCAACTTCACGCAGGGCGTGAAAAAGGACGAACCGCAGGCGTGGCCCCTGGGGGGCCGCACCCGGGGACGTGTTCCGGGTTCGCCTGCGGTTCGGGTCGCTGCTGTGGATTCGCCAGCAGCTCGTCGACTGGTTCCAGCCGACGTGGTGCTGGGCTGCTAGCGGGCAGCCACCTCACGCGTCCTCGAAGAACTCATTCCTCGGACCACCTCCTTTCCCGTGTACGACGAGATTAGGTCGCCCGCGCGGGCCCGACAAGCGGTTAAGTTCCGCCATGAGCGAACCGTCCCGCCCGCCGGTGACCACGACCCACGACGGCCCGGTCGCGGTCGTCACCCTCGACCGACCCGAGCGCCGCAACGCCGTCGACGCGGCCACGGCCGCCGCGCTCAGCGACGCGGTCGAGGCCGCCGACGCCGACGACGCCGTGGCCGTCGTCGTGCTCACCGGGGCGGGCGGCGCGTTCTGCGCGGGCGCCGACCTCCAGGCGCTGGCCGAGGGCGACCGGGGCGACCTCGACCCGGTCTCCGGCGCCCGGGGCCGCGCGCCGATGGGCCCGACCCGGATGCGCACGGCGAAGCCGGTGGTCGCGGCGATCGAGGGTCCAGCGGTGGCCGGCGGGCTCGGGCTGGCCCTGTGGGCCGACCTGCGGGTGGCGGCGTCCGACGCGACGTTCGGGGTCTACTGCCGCAGGTTCGGCGTGCCCCTCATCGACCTCGGCACGGTCCGGTTGCCGCGGCTGATCGGGCACAGCCGGGCCATGGACCTGATCCTCACCGGGCGCGGCATCGACGGCGTCGAGGCCGAGCGGATCGGCCTGGTCAACCGGGTCACCGAGCCCGGCGACGCACTGCGCACCGCGGTGGCCCTGGCCCACGACCTGGCCGCGCTGCCCCAGACCTGCCTGCGCCACGACCGGCTCTCCGCGATCGAGCAGTGGGGCTTGGACGAGGACGACGCGGCCCGCAACGAGTGGGTGCACGGGATGGCGACCCTCGGGTCGGGCGAGGCGCTCGACGGGGCGGAGCGGTTCCGTGGCGGCGCCGGTCGCGGCGGAGCGCCCGCCCGGCCCGATCACCCCGATGGGTGAAACGGAGCCGTTCGTCCACCGGCGGGTCCGGACACCGCGTACGACATGTCCCATGTCCCTCTCCCTCCCTGGACGCCACGCGCGTCCGACCCGGAGCTCGCGTCTCGCGGCCGCCCTCGCCCTGACCCCAGTGGTCGCCGCGACGCTGGTCCTGACCGCGGCGGGCGCGCCCGCGGACGCGGCCCAGCCGACGCTGCGGCCCACGTCGGCGGTGGCCAAGACCGTCTACGCGAGCGCGGGCCTCCGGGTGGCCGTCACCGCCAAGGTCAAGAACTCCGCCGGCAAGGCCGCCCCGCGCAGGACCGCGAAGCTGTCGCTCGTCGGCCCCGGCGGCACCAGCCCGCTCGGCACCGTCCGCACCCCGCGGCTCGCGGCCGGGAAGACCGGCACCGTCAAGGTCACCCGCGCCCCCGGGGCCGGCGTCCGCCAGGGCACCTACAAGGTCCGGGTGTGCCTGGCGCCGTTCGCCACCAACTGCACCACCAGCAAGGCCACGGTCCAGGTGCGTCCCCACCTCAGCGTCCGGCCGGCCGCCATCGACTTCGGCACCCGCGAGGTCGGCTCCGACACCTCCCGCTCCGTCGTCATCTCCAGCGACGGACGCGGCGCCGTCCAGCCCGGCATCGCCCTGAGCGGCGACTTCGGCCTCGACCACGACTGCCAGGGTGCGCTGGCCGTCGGCCGGACCTGCACGGCCCTGGTGACCTACAGCCCGCAGTCCGCCGGCACCAGCACCGGCGCGCTCACCGTGTCCGGCGGCACCCCCGGTCCGGCCCGGACCAGGCTGGTGGGCCGGGCTGTCGGCGCCGCGTCCTTCACGCTCTCGACGAGCGAGCACGACTTCGGCGGGGTGGGTGTCGACGCCACGAGGACGACGTACGTCGTCGTCACGAACACCGGCACGGCCACCGGTGGCGCGATGGTCACGCTCGAGCAGGACGACACGGAGCGCTCCTTCTACTACGCCGACGGCTGCAGCGACCCACTGGCGCCGGGCGACACCTGCACCGTCTCCGTCCAGTTCGCGCCGGGGTCCCTCGGCGTCAAGGACGCCGTCCTGAGCGTCGAGGGCCGCGATTCCAGCGCCTTCGCCTTCCTCACCGGCACGGGCACCAACGGCTCCGACCTGGCCATCAGCCCCCTCGCCGTCGACATCGGCGACGTGGCCATCGGCGCGACGGGCTCCACCGAGCTCACCGTGACCAACCAGGGCACGGCCGACGCCGTCGACATGTACCTGGGCCTCTACACCGACGGCGCCAACGGCGACTGGGGCTTCCAGGACGACTGCCCGACCACGCTGGCCCCCCAGGCCACCTGCACCGCGACCGTGACCTACACGCCGACCGGGGACGGTCGGGCCGAGGCCGAGGTCGGCGCCGACGGCACCGAGACCAACACCGTCTACGCGGGGATCAGCGCCAACGGCGTCTTCGACTGACCGGCTCCACCCACGACCGAGGGCTCCGCCCGCGACGCCGACCGGCGTCGCGGGCGGTGCTCGTTCAGGCCGGCTCCGCCACCTCGACGACCTCGGCGGCGAACTGCGCGCGGTAGAGGTCGGCGTAGGCGCCGTCGGCGACCAGCAGCTCGTCGTGGGTGCCCTGCTCGACGATCGCTCCGCCATCCATCACCAGGATCAGGTCGGCGTCGCGGATCGTGGAGAGCCGGTGGGCGATCACGAACGACGTGCGGTCGCTGCGCAGCGCCGCCATCGCGTGCTGCAGCAGCAGCTCGGTGCGGGTGTCGACCGACGACGTCGCCTCGTCGAGGATGAGCAGCGCCGGGTCGGTGAGGAAGGCGCGGGCGATGGTGACCAGCTGCCGCTCCCCCGCCGACAGGTTCGACCCCTCCTCGTCCACCACGGTGTCGTAGCCGTCGGGCAGCGAGTGCACGAACCGGTCGACGTACGTCGCGCGGGCCGCCTCGAGCACCTCCTCGTCGGTGGCGCCGGGCCGGCCGTAGGCGATGTTGTCGCGGATCGTGCCCTCGAAGAGCCAGGTGTCCTGGAGGACCATCCCGATCCGGCCGCGCAGCGCGGCGCGCGGCAGCCCGGTGATGTCGGTGCCGTCGATGGTGATCCGGCCGCCGTCGAGCTCGTAGAAGCGCATCACCAGGTTGACCAGGGTGGTCTTGCCGGCGCCGGTGGGGCCGACGATGGCCACGGTCTGCCCGGGCCGGGCCACCAGCGACAGGTCGGTGATCAGCGGCCGGTCGGTGTAGGAGAACGACACGTGCTCGAACGCGACCTCGCCGCGGGTCACCGCGGCCGCGGCCGCGTCGCTGTCGAGGACGTCGACGGACTCCTCGTCGGCGTCGAGCAGCTCGAAGACGCGCTCGGCCGAGGCGACGCCCGACTGCAGCAGGTTGGCCATCGACGCCACCGTGGTCAGCGGCTGGGTGAACTGGCGGGTGTACTGCACGAACGCCTGCACCTCGCCGAGCGTCAGCGACCCGGTCGCCACCCGCAGCGCGCCGATGACGGCGACGACGACGTAGTTGAGGTTCCCGATGAACATCATCGCCGGCATGATCAGCCCGCTGACGAACTGCGCGCGGAAGCTGACGTCGTAGAGCTCGGCGTTCTGCCGGTCGAACTCCGCCTGCACCGCCTCCTGGCGGCCGAAGACCTTGACCAGCGCGTGGCCCGAGAAGGTCTCCTCGATGTGGCCGTTGAGCTTGCCCGTCCGCCGCCACTGGGCGACGAACTGGCTCTGCGAGCGCTTCATGATCGCCCGGGTCACGACCAGCGACACCGGCACGCTGACCAGCGCGACCAGCGCCAGCAGCGGCGAGATCCAGAACATCGCGCCGAGCACCGCGAACAGCATCACGAACGACGTGAGCAGCTGGCTCATCGTCTGCTGCAGGGTGGTCGAGACGTTGTCGATGTCGTTCGTGACCCTGGACAGGAGCTCACCTCGGGGCGACCGGTCGAAGTAGCCGAGCGGCAGCCGGTGGATCTTGTCCTCGACGTCCTGCCGCATCCGGCGCACGGTGCGCTGCACGACGCCGTTGAGCACGTATCCGGCCAGCCACGAGAGCAGGGACGCGGCGACGTAGATCGCGAGCACCAGCAGCAGCACGTCGCCGACGGCGCCGAAGTCGACGCCGGCCCCCGGCACGACGTCCTGTCCCTGCACGGCCTCGGGCAGCTCGGAGTCGGGCGTGCCGGGGGCGAACCGGCGTCCGATGAACCCGGTGAAGACGAGGTCGGTGGCGCGGCCCAGGAACATCGGGCCGATCGCCATCAGCACCACGCTGGCCACGGTGAGGACGACGACCAGCAGCGCGGGCCAGCGGTCGGGCGCCATCCGACGCAACATCCGCTTGGCCGAGGGCCCGAAGTCCATCGCCTTCTGGGCGACCATCGCGGTGCCCATCGGGCCGCGGCCTGGGCCGCCGCCCGGGGCCTCGATGCGCTCGGTGGCCTCGAGGGCCTTGCCCTGCTTGGTCGCCGGCGGCTGGGGGTCTGGACGCTCGGTCATGCGATCGCCTCCTCGGCGGAGAGCTGGGAGGCGACGATCTCGCGGTAGGTCTCGCAGTCGTCGAGCAGCTCGGGGTGGGTGCCGCGACCGACGACGCGGCCGTCCTCGAGCACCACGATCTCGTCAGCGTCGCGGATCGTGGAGACCCGCTGGGCGACCACGACGACCGTCGCGTCGGTGGTCACCGGCGCCAGCGCCGCACGCAGCCGGGCGTCGGTGGCGAGGTCGAGCGCCGAGAACGAGTCGTCGAACAGGTAGATGCCAGGACGGCGTACGACGGCGCGCGCGATCGCGAGCCGCTGCCGCTGGCCGCCGGAGAAGTTGGTGCCGCCCTGGGCGACCGGCGCCTCGAGGCCCTCGGGCAGCGCCTCGACGAAGTCGCGCGCCTGGGCGACGTCGAGCGCGGCCCACAGGTCGTCGTCGGTCGCGTCGGCGCGGCCGTGGCGCAGGTTGGAGGCGATGGTGCCGGAGAAGAGGTAGCCCTTCTGCGGCACCAGCCCGATCTGGTCCCACAGCGCGGCCGGGTCGAGGTCGCGGACGTCGACGCCGGCGACCCGCACGGTGCCGGAGGTGGTGTCGACGAGCCGCGGCACCAGGTTGACCAGCGTCGTCTTGCCGGCACCGGTGGAGCCGATCACCGCGAGCGTCTGGCCGGGTCGCGCGTGCAGCGAGACGCCGTCGAGCACGGCCGCCTCCGCGCCGGGGTAGGAGAAGGTGACGTCGTCGAGGTCGAGATGGCCGCGCCGCGCGGGGTCGGGCGCGATCGGCTCGGCCGGCGGGACGACGGAGGAGTCGGTGTCGAGGACCTCGACGATCCGGTCGGCGCACACCGAGGACCGCGGCACCTGCATCAGCATGAAGGTGGCCATCATGATCGACATCAGGATCTGCATCAGGTAGCTGAGGAACGCCGTCAGCGCACCCACCCCCATCTGGCCGTCGTCGACACGGTGGCCGCCGAACCAGACGACGCCGACGCTGGCGACGTTCACGATCAGCATCACCAGCGGGAACATCGTGGCCAGCCAGCGCCCGGCCCGGACGGCGACCTCGGTGAGGTCGTCGTTCGCGCGGGCGAACCGCTGCGCCTCGTGGGGCTCACGGACGAACGCCCGGACGACGCGGATGCCGGTGATCTGCTCGCGCAGCACCCGGTTGACCTCGTCGATGCGGCCCTGCATCAGCCGGAAGCTCGGCACCATCTTGACGATCACGAACCCGACCGCGACGAACAGCGCCGGCACGACGACGGCGAGGATCCAGCCGAGGCCGACGTCCTCGCGCAGCGCCATCACGACGCCGCCGACCATCATGATCGGCGACGACGCCGCGATCAGGCAGGCCATCAGCACCAGCATCTGCACCTGGGTGACGTCGTTGGTGCCGCGGGTGATCAGCGACGGGGCGCCGAACTGCTGCAGCTCGCGGGTGGAGAACTGCCCCACCCGGTCGAACAGCTCGGCACGCAGGTCGCGGCCGAACGCCATGGCCGTGCGGGCGCCGTACCAGGCGGCGCCGACCGACCCGGCGATCTGCACCAGCGAGACGACGAGCATGGTGGCGCCGAGCCGCAGGATCACGCCGGTGTCGCCGGCGGCGATGCCCTCGTCGATGATCCGGGCGTTAAGGCTGGGCAGGTAGAGCATGCCGAGCACGCTGATCAGCTGGAGGACGACGACGGCGATCAGCCAGGAGCGGTAGGCCGGCAGCCGCTCGCGCAGGAGCCGGATCAGCATCGGGCCAGCCCGTCCATCACGGTGGCGACCATCTGCTCGGGCGTGAGCAGCCGGCCGTCGGCGATCAGCTCGTGGCTGCCGGCGAAGACCAGCAGCCGGAAGACGTGCACGAAGTGGTCGACGGGGACGGTGAGCTGGTCGGCGTCGTCGCCGACCACCCCGAGGAACAGCTGCTCCAGGCGCCGGCGCCAGGCGACGGCGGCCTGGTCGTCGTGGTGCGGCGGACCGACGAGCCCGACCTGCTGCATCAGGGCGAACGTCGCCCGGAACCGCTGCTGCAGGATCGACGCCAGCCGGGTCAGGCGCTCGCGCAGCGGCAGGGCCGGGTCGATCTCCTCGATCCGGGTGACCACGTCACCGGGCTCGAAGGCCCGCGCGATCGCGAGGTCGACCAGCTCGTCCTTGGTCTCGACGACGCGGAAGATCGTGCCCTCCGCGACGCCCGCCGCCTCGGCGATCTGCTTGGTGGTCACGGCGCGGCCGTGCTCGCGCAGCAGGGTGAGGGTCACCCCGACCAGCGCGTCGCGGCGCTCGGTCGGGGTCATCGCGGGGGCCCGGGGACTCATGGCGGAGACGGTACGTGAGTGAGCGCTCACTCACAACTCGGCCGGGGCGGCTTCCTCCGACAGCGCCGCGAGCAGCCCCGACAGGGAGTGCCGGGCCTCCGGTGACAGCCGGTCGAGCCGCTCGCGCGGGAAGTCGAACGCGTGGCGCACGCGCTGGTCGAGCTCGCGACCGGCCGGCGTGATCACGACCTCCCGCGACCGCCGGTCGGTGCGGCCGGGCTGGCGACGTACCAGCCCCTTGCCCTCCATCCGGGTCACGATCTGGGTGACGTTGGAGGCGTCGCAGAGCAGCTGGGCGGCCAGCTCACCCATCGCGCACGGCTGCTCGGAGACCGCCTTGAGCAGGCACGCCTGGGCCGCACTGAGGCCGACCTCGCGGGCGGCACGGTCATAGGCCGCGTCGTAGGCGTAGACGAAGTCCCACAGCTGCTGGGCGAGGGCCCCGGTGTCGTCCACGTCCCTAGGGTACTACTTGATCGGATCAAAGAAGTGTGGTTGCGTGGCGACATCAGTTGATCCGATCAAGTAGTAGGGAGCGCAGGATGCGACGGGTCCTCATCACCGGAGTCCGGGCCAAGACGGGAGCACCGCTGGCCGAGCTGCTGGCGCGCCGGCCCGACGTCGAGGTGCGCGGCGGCAGCAGCGACCCGGCCCGGGTCGGCGTCGAGGGCGTCGAGCCGGTGGCGTTCTCCTGGGACGACGCGACGACCTGGGGGCCCGCCGTGCGCGACGTCGACGCCGTCTTCGTCGTCCGGCCCGACCGCGCCGACGCCCCGGGGCTGATCGCCGACCTCGCCGCGGCGACCCCGCGGCGTACCCACCTGGTCCTGCTGTCCGACCTCGACGCGGGCTACTACGACGACGACGACTGGACCCCCCGCGTCGAGCGGGCGGTCCGCGACAGCGGTCGCACCTGGACGGTGCTGCGTCCGAACTGGTTCATGCAGGTCTTCACCGACCCGCGGTTCTGGCTCGACGAGATCGTCCGCGACGGCCGGGTGGCGTTCCCGAGCGGCGGCCAACCGGTCTCGTGGATCGACGCGCGCGACATCGCCGCCGTCGCCGAGCGCGCCCTGACCGAGCCGGGGCACGAGGGCCGCACCTACGACCTCACCGGCCCGGAGTCGCTCTCCCTCCCCCGCACCGCGCAGCTGATCTCGGGCGCGCTGGGCCGGCCGGTCGAGCACGTCGAGCTCTCCATGGAGGAGGCACTCGCGGGCCTCGACGGCTTCTACCGGGACCTCACCGAGGGCGCCTACGACCGGATCCGGCTGGGCCTGGCGTCGGGGGTGGACGACGTGGTCGCGCGGGTCACCGGTCGGCCTGCCCGGACGTTCGCGGACTTCGTCGCCGAGGCCTCGGCGTTCGCCCCCGTCGGCCGGTGAGGACCTGGCTGCTGCTCGCAGGCGCGATCGCGACCGAGGTCACCGCGTCGCTGTCGCTCAAGGGCGCACTGGACCACCCGCTCCTCTACGTGGTCGTGGTGGCCGGCTACCTGAGCGCGTTCGGGCTGTTCGCGCTGGTGCTGCGCTCGGGCGCGCCGCTCGGACCGGCGTACGGCGTGTGGGCGGCCAGCGGGGTCGCGCTCACGGCGGTGCTGTCGGCGGTCGTCTTCGACGAGCGGGTCAGCCCCACGACGGCCGCGGGCCTGGCGGTGATCGTGGTGGGCATCGTGCTGGTCGAGCTCGGCAGCCAGCGCGGCCGGGCGCGGGAGACCGCCGCACCCTCGACGGCAGGGGCGCGCTGATGCAGTGGTGGCTGCTCGCGACGGCCGTCGTGCTCGAGGTGACGGGCACGCTCGCCCTGTCCGTCGCGGCCCGGGGCCGCCGGGCCTGGTACGCCCTGGTCGCCGTCGCCTACGTCGCGTCGTTCGCGTCCCTGGCGGGCGCGCTCTCGCAGGGGCTCGAGCTGGGCGTGGCCTACGGCATCTGGGCCGCGAGCGGCGTCGCGCTCACCGCGGTGGGCGCGCGGGTCCTGTTCTCCGAGCCGTTGACGCGACCCATGGTGCTGGGGATCTCGTTGGTCGTCGCCGGCGTGCTGCTGGTGGAGGTCGGCGCGCACTGACGCGGCGCGGATCGCCGCCGTCAAGGGCTAGATCGAGTCATGTCCGAGGGCCGGGACCGCACCTAGTGTCCGGCCATGCGTCTGATCTCGAGGCTGTTGCTGCCAGCCGTTCTCCTCGTCCTCGTCTTCTCCGGCACCGCGGTGCCGGCCCAGGCGGCCGCGCCCGACGTCTGGGTGAAGTGGAACCTGGGCGACCGGTGGATCCGCTCCCTCGACTACGTCACCCCGACCCAACTGGTGGCCGGGTCCGAGACCGACGGGGTCTACACCGCCTCCAGCGCGGCCGGGCCGTGGACCGACATCAGCGGCAACCTGCCGCCGCTCGGCAAGCAGGTGCACCAGGCCGCCGGCAAGGCTGGCCAGGTCTTCCTGGCCACCAGCGCGGGTCTCTACCGGGGGCCCGCCGCCGGTGGCTCGTGGACCAGGCTCGGCGTTGACGACGCCACACCGCAGCCGCAGCGGCTCGACCAGGGCGGCGTCCAGTCGGTCTACTTCCCCAGCGACGACGCCACCGCGATCGTGGTGGCGACGTCGGGCTCGGGCGACGACGGCGTCTTCTTCTCCACCGACGGCGGGAAGAAGTGGAACGACGCCGCCGGCCTCACCTCCGGCACCTACCACCTCACCGGCGTCGGCCCGGTCATGTACGCCGCGGCGTCGACCGGCTTCTACCGCTCCGCCAACAGCGGCAAGTCCTGGACGCTGAGCTCCGACGGCATCCCGCCGGGCGAGACCCCCAAGCGGGTCGCGGTCGTGGGGGGCAAGCTGATGGCGGCCACCACGAGCAGCGTCTACCGCTCCGACAACGGCGGCCTCACCTGGTACGACGCCGGGGGCTCCGGCGCCGGGCTGCTCAACGGCGGTGAGGTGCGCGCGTTCCAGGTGGTACCGGCGACGTACTGGACCGACGGCCAGCCCAAGATGATCGTCGGGGCGGCCAACGGCGTCTGGGCCACCGTCGACGGCGGCGAGAGCTGGGCCAAGATGTCCGGCACCAAGGCCAACGCGCCGGGCGAGATCGCGATGACCAACGAGTCGGTCTACAGCCTCAACGTCGGCTTCGGGACGCCCGGCAGCCTGATGGCCGGCACCCAGGGCCACGGTCTCTTCACGCTGCCGCTGTCGGCGGTCGAGGCGCCCGGGACCATCGCCGCCCCGAGCGGCACCCCGACCCGGGGCTACACGCTCACCGCGGCGACCGGGGCGTGGGGCGGCACCGGCCCCTTCGTCTACAAGTACCAGTGGAAGCGCTGCACGAGCGTCCTGGCCGCGTCGTGCATCACCAACATCCCGGGCGCGACCCACCGCACCTACACCACCACCGCCGCCGACGACGGCACGTGGCTGCGGGTCGGGGTGCGCGCGATCAACGTCGTGCAGCCGACCTGGGCGCCCGAGGTCCTCTCCGCCGCGATCGGCCCGATCACCGCCCCGCCGGGCTTCGAGCCGATGCCGCCGTCCGGCTACCCCAAGCTGGTCAACGGGACGTCGGCCCCGTGGGGCAGCACCATGACCATCGACGCGAGCGACGACCCCAGCGAGCGGTGGCGGTCCAACGGGATCTTCCTGCCGACGTCGTTCGAGTACCGCTGGTACCGCTGCGACCTCGACCTCGACCCGTGCCTGCCGATCCCCGGCGCCACCGGGGCGTCGTACACCTCCACGGTCGACGACGTCGACCACGTCGTGCGGGCCACCGTCGTCGGCACGATCGGCAGCACCAAGTCGGCCGAGCGGCAGGCCGGCGTCTCCGGCGCCGTGTACGAGCGCAAGCCCGTCAACACCGCCGCCCCGCGGGTGGTGGGACCAGCCCACATCGGCACCACCCTGCAGTCGACGGCCGGGGCCTGGACCGGCACCAACCCGACGTTCGAGCGCCGCTGGCTGCGCTGCAACGCCCAGGGCACCCAGTGCAACCCGACCAACCCGGTCGTCACCACCCCGACCTACCAGGTGCGCGCGGCCGACAAGGGCTCCACGTTCCGCGTCGAGATCACCGCGACCGTGACCGACCAGTTCGCGGACCGCACGTCGCCGGCACTGTCGGCACCGTCGGCCAAGGTCGCCCCGCCCCCGCCCTCGTGCGGCCAGCTGAGCGCCGCGGTGGCCAAGGCGAAGAAGGCGGTCACGGCCGCCCAGAAGGCGCTGGCCAAGGCCAAGAAGACCGGCAAGAAGGCGAAGGTCAAGGCGGCCCAGAAGAAGCTGAACGCAGCCAAGGCCGGCCTGGGGAAGGCGAAGGCGGCGCTGGCGAAGCGCAAGGACTGCTAGCAGCCGGCCCCCCCGGGCAGGACGGCGGTGGCGCGGGCGTACCGCTCGGCGAGGACCCGCAGGTGCCCGACCAGCTCGGGAGGCTCCTGCACGGTGAAGTCCAGCCCGAGCATCCCGATCCAGACGGCGACGACCTCGAGGCTGTCACCGCCGGTGACCAGCACGCTGCGCCCGTCGTCGAGGGACTCGACCGTGCCGACCGCGGGGTTGATGCGGGCGATGACCTCCTCGGCCGAGGCGTCGATCACGAGCCGCGCGTGCACCGCCCACCCGGTGCGGGCGACCTCCCGCACCACGAAGTCGGTCAGGTCTCCCGGGAACGGCTGCGGCTCGAAGCGGCGGCCGCCGGGCGTGTGCAATGTCAGCCAGTCCACCCGGTACGGCGACCAGGTACCGGTCGACCGGTCGCGCCCGACCAGGTACCACCGCCGCTGCCAGGCGACCATCCGGTACGGCTCGACCTCGAGCCGTACCTCCCCGTAGGTGCAACGCAGGCCCTGGTGGTCGCGGATCGCGGCCGCCAGCGTCGTGAGCACGCCTGCGTCGACGGAGGGGTCCTCGACGTTCGATTCGGTGTTGACCGGGCCGGCCGCCGTCGCGTCTCGCAGTGCTGCGACCTGACGGCTGAGCCGGTGGGGCAGCACCTGCTCCAGCTTGGTGAGTGCGCGAGCACTGCTCTCCTCGACGCCGGAGATCCCGGTCGCGGCCCGCAGCCCGATCGCGACCGCGACGGCCTCCTCGTCGTCGAGCAGCAGGGGCGGGAGGTTGCCGCCGCTCCCGAGCCGGTAGTGACCTCCGCGGCCCCGGACGGTGTCCACGGGGTAGCCCAGCGCGCGCAGCCGCCCGATGTCGTTGCGGATGGTCCGACCCGTGACGTCGAGGCGCTGCGCCAGCTCCGCGCCGGTCCAGTCAGGTCGGGTCTGCAGGAGTCCGAGGAGCGCGAGCAGGCGCGCAGAGGTCTCTCGCACCCACTCGAGAATACAGGAACGTTCCCTTCCTGATTAGTTCCTACGGTGGTGTCAACGGGTCGACGACGACCCGCACCACCCGACGATCCGCAGGAGCACGAGATGACCACCACGCCGATCCGCCCCTTCACCGTGACGATGCCGCAGGCCGACCTCGACGACCTGCACCACCGCCTGGCGCAGACCCGCTTCGCTCCTGCAGCACCGGGCGACGACTGGGCCTACGGCACCCCGACGGGCTACCTGCAGGAGATGGTGGAGCGCTGGAAGGACTTCGACTGGCGCGCCGTCGAGGAGCGGATCAACGCCTACCCGGCCTTCACCACCGAGATCGACGGCCAGACGATCCACTTCGTCCACGTGCGGTCCCGCGAGGCGAACGCCTCGCCCCTGCTGCTGGCGCACACCTACCCCGGCTCGTTCGTCGAGCTCCTCGACCTGGTCGGACCGCTGACCGACCCGGTCGCCCACGGCGGGCGGGCCGAGGACGCCTTCGACGTCGTGATCCCCTCGATGCCCGGCTTCGGCTTCAGCACCCCCGTCGTCGACACCGGGTGGACGATGGCCCGCGTGGCGCGCACCTACGACGCGCTGATGCGCCGGCTCGACCACCCGTCGTACGGCGTGCACGGCAGCGACGCCGGCGCGATGGTCGGGCGCGAGCTCGCGGTGCTCGACCCGGAGGGCTTCCTCGGCGCCCACGTGCTGCAGCTCTTCTCGTTCCCCAGCGGGGATCCCGCCGAGTTCGAGGGCTTCGGGGACAAGGAGTACGCCGCCCTCGGCCACCTGGAGTGGTTCCAGAGCGTCGGCGGCTACAACACGATGAACGGCACCCGTCCGCAGACCGTGGCGGCGGGGCTCTCCGACTCCCCGGTCGGCCAGCTCGCCTACAGCGAGCTGTTCGAGAGCTTCGGCAACGGGACCAGCCTCGTCACCCCCGAGCAGGTCCTCACCCAGGTCACGCTCTACTGGCTCACCAACACCGCCGCCACCTCGGTGCGCTACCACTACGAGGAGCAGCACGCCGAGGCGCAGCCGGTCGTCAGCACGGGCCGGATCGGCCTGGCCCTCTTCAAGGACGACTTCCAGACCATCCGCTCGCTCGCCGAGCGCGACAACGCCAACATCCAGCACTGGGCCGAGTACCCCGCCGGCGGGCACTACGCCGCGCTCGAGGTGCCCGACTCCGTGGTCGCCGACCTGCGGACGTTCTTCGCCGCCCGCTGAGCGCCGCGCGCCGGGCCCGCGCCGGGTCGCGAGCCACCGCCGCTGGCCACGACGACCGGTGCTCGGGAACGAGGACAGTTCCGGGCTGAGGGCGATCGCCACGGTTGATCGCCGTGCTGCGGGGGGTCCGCCCGGCACCGGGCGGGCACGGAGACACGGCCGACCTCCGGCGGTCGACGTCACACTGCAGTCGTAGCGCTCTCCGAGCCGTGCCGTCGCCATGAGCTCGGCCGCCACGAGACCTCAGTCGTCAGGGGCCGTCCAGCCGCGCGCGCTCCAGGCGCATGTCGTTCAGGTCAGAGCGCATCCACGACTGGGTCGCCTTGCCGAGACGACGGAACTGCATGTCGAGCGCGGCCACCGCCTGCACCTCGCTGAACCCGAACGCATCCTGGAGTGCTGCCACGGCATCGGCGGTCTCGTCCACCGCGAGGAGGATGTCTACGAGCCGGTGGGGGTCGTCCATGACTCGCACCAGGGCCTCGACGACGTGAAGTCGCATGTCGAGCTCCCGACGCTGCTCGCCGGGCGTCGGTCCATCGCTCATGTGAGCAGACACTACGAGCCGGGGTCCGTCCCGGTTCCGCTGATGCCGCGCTGCGCGGTCATGCCGAGTTGAGGGTGTGCGGCGGGGCTACGACTACGCTCCGCGACGTGCGTGAGCAACTCATCCCGGTTGTGCTTGCACTCGTGACCTCGGGGCAGGTCGTGGTCGTCGCCGTCATCGTCGTAGCGCTGACAATGGCGGGATTCTGGTTGTGGGCACTGATTGATCTGCTGACTTGGCCTTCCTCAACGTGGGACTCGTCCGGGCTGAGCAGGGCGAGGTGGGTTTCGCGGGTCTTCCTGCTGGGATGGATCGGTGCCGCCTGGTACGTGCGCTCTCCACGACGTCACCTGAAGACCACCTATGCCGAGATTCGATCGGCTAGGAAGGACAACGACAACCTGGTTTGAGGCGGTCACCCTGCCGCCCGCTCTTGCCGCGCTGCGGGCGCACTGATGGCCGCGATGACGACCGTGAACGGGTCTTAAAGACTCCGCTCGCCCACTGCCCGTCGCGAGCCGGTACGCCCGCTCATGCCGAAAGTCGGGAGTCGTTCCCGAAGACTGGAGGCGATGTCGATGATGGGCACACTCGTCCAACCGCCCGTACGCTGGTGGGATGAGCAGCTACCTGACCGACCGGCGCAATCGCCCGGTCAGCGCGTTCGTAGCCGTCGTCGTCGCGCTCCTCACTGCCGGCTACATGCTGCCGTGGGCGGTCGCGGCCCTGCGTGGCAAGTCGAACCATTGGACGATCTTCTGGATCAATTTGCTGGGCGGCTGGACGGTGGTCCTGTGGATCGTCGCCCTTGTGATGTCGTTCAGTTCCCACAAGCCGATTAGCCGCTACTGATCCTCGAGGACGCGATCGCGGCCCCGCCCTATTTTGCCCCACCCGGTCCTGCGAGCCGGACCAGAAGTTCCCGGACGACCTCTGTACCTGTGGCTGCTCGATGAGTAGCTAGCGCGCGGCCGTCCACCTCTCCCGCAGGCTGTTTGGCTTGCGGCCCGCTCTGAGTCGTTAGGGAAGTACGGGCGGAGCCCGACCATGCCGCGCTGCGGGCGCGGCCCCGGCCGCGCTGATGGCCGCGATGACGACCGTGAATAGGTCCTAAAGACTCCGGCCGGCCGATGCCCGTCGCGCGCTGATACGCCCCGCTCATGCCGAGAGTCGGGCGGTGTCCATTGGAACCGACTTTGGCAGTGAGCACGTCATGCTGAAGGGACAGACAGACGGAGGTAGCGCATGAGGCGCTCGAACACGACGGCAGCAGTAAGGCTGGCTGCGCTACTCGCCTTGACCGCTTGCGCAGGCGTTGACAGCAGTCCGGACTCGGCACCGACGCGGCAGCTTGAAAAGTCGACCAACCTAGACGCCAAGATACGGAGCGGCTCAGTGACACCTCGGGCCGGATTCATCGCTACTGAGTCCGCGCCACAGCAGTACCCGTGCGACGGCGTTCCGCTGATTGTGGACACCTTCGGCGTGGGCGCCAAACCGTCATTGGGCGAGATGGCTCGCTCGGACCGGACTGGTGGGCAGCGTTACGAGGTCCTTGCGCGGTCTGAGGAGAGCGCGACAGTCGCCTTCCTCGGGAACAAGGGCCGGGTTGTCCGCGTCACCGATTACCTGCTCGGTCTCGATGGGTGGATGCCCGGCAAAGTCCGGCTCTGTCACTAGGCGCGCGGAGCCATAACCGGCTCTCCTCACGGTTCCGCCCGACCATGCCGAAGTGCGGTCGCTTCGCGACTGGCTGCTGTCGTACTCTCCGAGCGGCTGAATGCGCCGCCATGACCGAGTGAGCGGTAGTGGCGTAGCCAGCAACGACGGGTGCTCACCCCTGTTTGCAGGTGCCCGTACCAAACGTTCTCGACGCCCGACCTTGCCGCGCTGCGGGCGCGGCCCCGGCCGCGCTGATGGCCGCGATGACGACCGTGAATGTGTCCTAAAGACTCCGCCCGGCCGATGCCCCGTCGCGAGCCGATACGCCCGCTCATGCCGATGGTCGGGCGCGCCGTTCCCACGGCCGAGATGCATACTCGCGACATGGCTTACGCCCGCATCAGCGATCACTCGGACGTCTACATTTTTCCGACCCAGGACGACGCCCCATCGCGCGGGCAGCGAGGCGGCGGCCGAGGCGCGAAGTTGGTGTGCTGCGGTTGCTCGCTTCGCGACGACTGGGACTACGACTCAACTCAAGCGTTAGTTGACCATCTCGCCGAGCATCGTGCGGCCGGGCACCAGGTGCCGCCAATCGAGAGGGAGTTGTGGCGGGACGACGAAGAGAACTTCGCAACGCAGGACTAGTCATCGTGCGCCCGACTTATGCCGCGCTGAGTGCGCGGACATGCCGAAGGTCGGGCGACGAAGAAGCGCGCGTACTACCCCGCCAGGAATACCCTCCGAGCCATGTTCGAGCTCGAAATCCAAAGCCCGACGCGCATCCGCTTGCGCGTTGGCAGGTTGCACCTCAGGACATGGAAGTCCCGACTGATGGTGCTCCCGCGTGGCTACCGCGCCCCCGACCACCTCTACTCGGTCGTGGTCGCTAGCGGGGACCCCGATGACCTGGGGTTACACCTTGCGACCTTCTACGAAGAGGAGGCAGCAGAGAAGTGCATCGAGCAACTGAGGACCGAAGGAAGATGGGATGACTTGGCACTGTCCTTCGATGTCGTTCACTACCGGACCCAGGATTGGGAGTTCGACCGGTAGCGCGCGCCACTGCTTGCGCTAGCGGTCGACCATGCCGCGCTGCGGGCGCGGCCCCGGCCGCGCTGATGGCCTCGATGACGACCGTGAATGGGCCCTAAAGACTCGGCCCAGCCGATGCCCCGTCGCGAGCCGATACGCCCACTAATGCCGATGTGGGGGCGGCTCGCGCGGACGGTCCTTGTCATTAGACCGTGTCAGGATTACCCTGACGACGTGTCAGGAAACGCCTGACAAACATCGAAGGGTGACACCATGACCAGCACCAGCCCGGACAACCATCACTGCTCGTTCTGCGGCAAACTCGGGACCGAGGCCGAGAAGTTCATTGCCGGCCCCGGCGTGTACATCTGCAACGAGTGCGTCGAGATCTGCGTGAACATCCTGGCCAGCAAACCCACGCCGTCCTTTCCTCCGCTCGACGACAAAAGCGACGAGGAGCTACTCCTCGACATGGCCCAGATCGCAGCGTCCCGCGACCAGGTGGAGGAGGCAGTCATCGACCGTGCCCAAAAGCTGCGGGCCCGCGGTGTGACCTGGGCCCGGATCGGCGAGAACCTTGGGATGACTCGTCAGTCGGCGTGGGAACGCTTCTCAACCGACTCCGACTGATCCCCGAGGGGCCGCCGGGTGCACACCGCTCGACCATGCCGCGCTGCGGGCGCAGCCCCGGCCGCGCTGATGACCGCGATGACGACCGTGAATGGGTCCCAAAGACTCCGCTCGGCCAATGCCCGGCGCGAGCTCATACGCCAGCTCATGCCGAGAGTCGGGCTCGGCGTGCCGTCAATGGCGGGCCGGTCGTCCAAGAAGGCGGATTCGCTGAACCACCCGGCCGTCGCCGTCGAGTCCCACCAGAGCAGTCACGTCCTCTACCGGGGGTCGGATTAGGACAAAGACGCGCAGCGGGCTCCCATCGTCGGTCGTTGCAGCGGGGAACGCAGCGGTCGTGACCTCGGACTGTTTGCTCGCGTTGTGGCTCTCGGCACGCACACGCACGATGCGGGACGTGACGAGGCCGTACAGGTAGAAGTGCCCCTCTCCTGACCGAAGACCGCCCGAGAACCCGATTTCAGTGGTGCCCGGAATGTCCCAGCCAGCCCCGTCCTCATCTAGACCTCCGTTGACATAGAACGCCATGTAGTGACGGCCACCGAAGCCTTCGGGCTGGTACCCCAGCGCCCAGGTGTCTCCGTTCGGCGCAACGCCCTCCGCCGCGATGACCTCGTCGTCTGCGTTCATGCGCACAGGCTGACAGATAGCACAACGGGCTCCGCCCGACCATGCCGCGCTGCGAGCGCGGCCCCGGCCGCGCTGATGGCCGCGATGACGACCGTGAATGGGCCCTAAAGACTCCGTCCGGCCGATGCCGGTCGCGAGCCGATACGCCCGCTCATGCCGATGAGCGTGCACCATAGGTTGACCTTGTGGCCTACACCTTTGACCTGGTGCCCACCGAACGGATGGCACTTGATGAGGACGCGTTCAACGGAATCCGCTACACCTTGTTGGAGGCGCAGCCAGCCACCAAAGTCCGGGTCTTGCCTGACCCTTGGCGCATCAGAGTGAGAGCCCAGGGCCGGGTGGCGGAAGTTGCTCCCGGCGTGATGGCTCACTTAGAAGACCTGGCCGGGACGGCCCTTGTCGTGGTGCCAGTCAGGAACTGGTGAAGCGTCCGCTCATGCCGCGCTGCGGGCGCGGCCCCGGCCGCGTTGATGGCCGCGAGACGACCGTGAATGGGTCCTAAAGACCCCGCTCGGTCAGTGCCCGTCGCGAGCCGATACGCCCGCTCATGCCGACGTGCGGGCCTGCGTTGCGCGCGTACGTAGGGTGCCGGAGGTGACTCGCAGACACAACGGCATCGTCATCGACAAGGATGGTCCCTGGACCGCCGCCTGTTACGAGCGGAACGACCTCGACTTCACCCGGACCCAGCACGGCGTGGGCGAGCAGCAGGGGTCTCTGTGTGGGCTGACTGCCGTCGAGGTGGTGATAGTGCGTAATCCCTTCTACGGCGAAGGCGGTCGCGATTGCAGGGAGTGCGCCGCCCGTTTGCGCGAGCTCGCCAGCTAGTGGATGGCGCCCGAGCATGCCGCGCTGCGGGCGGCCCCGGCCGCGCTGATGGCCGCGATGACGACCGTGAATGGGTCCTAAAGACTCCGCCCGGCCGATGCCCGTCGCGGGCCGATACGCCCGCTAATGCCGAGAGTCGGGCGGCCCGCGGACGTCAGTCGTTCCTCCAGTCGTCCCCGTCGGCTAGTTCCGCGTCGTTGGGGCCGAAGATGGTCCACGACTGCCTGGAACAGACTTCTCCGTCCAGCGTGGCCAGGATGGAGCCGTCCTCAGTGCGAGCGGTGTAGGTCTGGTCATAGCAGCCGCTCATTCCTATGGAGGTGTGCCGATTAGGACCAACTACGTGCTCGGCATCGAAGTCTTCGTCGACTACAACGATGCGTTGGTCGGTCTCATTGACGAACCAAAAGGTGTTCCGTCGATCGGGACCGATATCAACGGGGCGGCACGCCGACCCGCTCCAGACCAGCACGGTGGCTGCGGTCATGGACACGGCATGTCGTCGTTTCATCGACTCATCCTTTGACGCGGGACCCCACCATACGACTCTGGACCGTACCTGGGTCCGGGATCGCTTGTATCGCTGAGCCGCGAGCGGCTCCGCCCGACTATGCCGCGCTGAGGGCTCAACCCGATCGGGCCGCTGGCCAGCGGACCCCGCCACGAAGCGCTAGCAAGTCGCTGGCACCGAGCGCTGCTGCTCACAGCGCTGTTGCCGGGGGTCAGGGGCTGACGTCAGGCTCGTCCAGCTCCGCAACGTCCTTGAGTGGCATCCAGCGCTCGCCGGCGCCGACATCGACCACCCACTGCCCCGGCGCGTCAGTACGTCCGGCAGCGGGAGTCCAAATGACGCGGTCGCGATCATCGACGACGACGATGACCTGGTCTGGGCTGATCTGTGCGATCTCGAGCTGACTAGTTCCGCCCTCGTGCGGCTCGATCACCAATCCCTCGCCCGACCGAAGTGGCATCTCCGATCCCCATGGCTCAAAGATCACGGTGACGTCTGAACTGTTCGAGTAATGCACGCGGGTCGCACTTAGTCGTGGCATAGCGGTCGCGTGCGTTGACTCTTTCGAGTTCGAAGGTCGTCTACGCCGCCAGCTCGCCACTGGCCAAGTCTGACAGGACACGCGCATGTGCCGATCCAATCCCAGTCCGGGCCAGCTCGCTGGCGAAGCGTGGTCGGCAATCTTGTCCGACTCCGCACTGCGGACTCCCGCCCAATCATGCGGCGCATAGTGCACAGGCGTCCGAGCCCTCACGTCGCGTCGTGCCTCGCACTCGCACGCTCCCCCGCGCTGAGGGCATAGCGTCCGAGCTCGCTCATGCCGCGCTGAGGGCGCTCATGCCGATGTCGGGCACGCAAATCGTGCGCCATTCTGGAACGGTGACGTCGCCGAAGAAGCCGTGGGCCGAGCGGTTGGACGCTGGTCCGCCAAGTCGTGAGGCGCTTGCGCGCATCGTTGATGAGGACGGCGCGCGGGACGAGGCCGAGAACAGCTACTACGAGAGCGCATCCGACCCGCAGTTCGTTGCCAACGAGACAGCGCAACGCCGGTTCCGGAGCCAGCTGCGACGTAGGTTGCGTCACCGCCAGGCGAAGCAGCGGGAACGCGGTACGTCCTAGCAAGCGCCCGACCATGCCGCGCTGCGGGCGCGGCCCCGGCCGCGCTGATGGCCGCGATGACGACCGTGAATGGGTCCTAAAGACTCGGCCCAGCCGATGCCCCGTCGCGAGCCGATACGCCCGGTCATGCCGATGTGCGGGCTTCGTCCGAACGGCCGTCTCCGCGTCAATCCCTGGCGGGGAGTTCGTAGCCCAGGGGGTAGAGGTACTCGCGGAGACTTCGCGTTACCCAGCCGGGCTTTGCCTCAAAGAGCGGTAGGAGATCAACCACAGCCTTGGTTCGGTCCATCAGTTCACCGACCGGTTCGGCCACGACCTCGAGGACTTCTCGTCGGTACCTGTCTTCGGCGTACTGCTCGAACACGTTCCGACTCAGAAGGCTGATCCCCGGCATGCTGAGAACCGACACCCCGTCGGGTCGGAGAAGCTCGATTGGTCGCATTGCGACGGCGTGCTCGGCGCTGAAGCCTGCCATGCAGGAGCCCGCCGAGAGGAAGTCGCCTGCAGCAACCCGTGGGTCCCAGCCAAGGTGGAGGTAGCAGTCCCCGCCGCCCCACGACGACTTCTGCAGGTTGACCACCTGGTAATCGCCTGCGCTGGTCGTGCGGAACCAGTTCCGCGCCCGTTTGCGAAACCCACGAGGTTTGAGCGTCTCACCGAGAGCGGCTTCAATTGCCTTCGAGGCGTCCATGCATGGAGTCTGGCGGGTTCCGCAATTCGTCGGTCATGGGGAGTGCCCGACCATGCCGCGCTGCGGGCTCTGCTGGTTGGGAAACGGTGCTGAGCTGCGCCTATCGGCCGTGGATCCAACCGGGGCGCCAGAACGTCCGTCGCCAGTAGTAGAGAACCGTGAGGTCCTCGGGCCATTCGGCATCTTGACGGCCGCAGGCCTCGAAGAGATCGACGGCGCGATCGACTGGGCGCCAACCGACGTCACGGACATCCTCTGTGCCCGCACCTCGAGCGTGGGCCGCGGCGCGCTCGCTCTTGGCACCGGATTCTTGGTAACTCTTCTGCGCCTGCTCCAGTGACGGGTTGTTCGCCCCGCCGACCTAGTCTGGCCAGCGCAGCTGCGCGGCGTCGTCCTCCCAGCCGCAGATGCTGCAAATGCAATGGGAGTTGGGCGGGTCGTCGAACATCAGATAGCCGCAGCACGGGCACGGGTTCTTCACAAGGTCATGGTGCAGCCAGCCGAAGCACGACGCTAGGTCGAGCTCGACCCACTATGCGCCACGTGGGCTCCGCCGGGCATGCCCGCTGCGGGCTCCGCCGACCATGCCGCGTCACGGGCTGACGCCCGACCATGCCGCGAGCTGCGCGCTCCTGCTGTAAGTCGGGCGTCGCCGCGCAAGGAGTCAGGGCACCATCAGGATGACGGGCCAAGGGCGTCGAACCACATCTCTCGGAACGAGGATGAGGGTGCGGCCCGAGTTCGGTCGAGGCAAAGGAAACCCTCCGGACGTGACTCGATCCAGACATCGGGATGCGCAAGCACTTCGCGCGCTCTTGTCGGCTCCACGACACGCCATGCGGGGTCTTGTTGATCTGGGACCAGGTCGGCGGAACCCGCATGACTCTTCCATTGGTCCAAGTGTTCCGGAGCGACTGTGAGTTGTAGCCAGCCGTGATCGAACCAAGCTAGTAGCGCGACCGAACACTCGTCGGGCGACCAGGGGCCTGCTTCCACCCAGCCATCAGCGAGGAGCGTGCGGGAGCCTCGCGGTACCTCGAATAGAAACCCGCCCTCGTGTACGACCAGCCACATCTCGCTGCGGAAGTCGTCCAGCTCGTCTCCTGCTGGTGTCATTCCGCCATGGTCCACCACGCGACTTGTCCGCCCGCTCGTGCCGCGCTGGGGGCTCCGCCCGACCATGCCGCGAGCCGCGCGGTCCTGCCGAGAGTCGGGCACGATGCTGCGGTGACGCCAGACCGCTACGCCGACCGACTCGACCCAGCGACGTACGCAGACGACGACGGTGTTGTGGGTGTCTTTGAGTCGGACCCCTCCGAGGCGGAGGCCCTCTGGTTCTCAGAACGTCTATTCCGTCGGCTCGTCCTTATCGCGACTGCGTATGAACTACACACGTTGCCTCTGCTCGGAGCGGCCGACCCCGTTCGTCTCAACAGAGCGATGTGTGAGTCCCTCTCGGACGAACTGGCGTTCGTTGCGGAACGCGTTGACGATCCCCCAACGGTCGAGGCTGCGCAGCGCCTTAGCGACTACGTCGCGACACGTCTTCGTCGTCCATCGTGGGACGGTCCACTCACTGTTGACTCCGACTGACGAATCGCCCGGTCTGCCGCCCTGGGCGCGGTCATGCCCAAGGTCGGTCGCCCGTCCGCTCGTCGCGAAGTGGCTCACCCCGGTACAAATGGAGGGTGCTTCAGGCCCTTGAACCGATCTTCGAGCCTGCTAGTGGGTCTGCCCTGCCGACGCTAGGAGACGACGGGGGGTGCGAGATACAGGTCATGCCTGACGGCACCGTGCAAGCGATTGACCCCGACTCCGAGTTCGACTACCGCTTCGTCAACTCGACGTTCGATCAGTTCGCTGCCTCGCTGGAGGTGGTGCGAACGGCGTGGACGTTGCGACCGTCTCTAGACGAACCGGGGACGGACGACGAAGAAGCCGTCCTGCGAACCCGTCTGGCAGAGATCGACTCGCGCGCGGTTGCGGACGAGGAGTGCTGGTGGAGTCTCATTCTCGAACAGATTGGGGACGGCCAGTTGTGAGTAGCTTCCCCCGACCGTGCCGCACGGAGGGTCCGCCCGACCATGCCGCGCTGCGGGCGCGGACATGCCAAGAGTCGGCGCGCTGATCGAACCTCAGTGTCGCGGGCCGTCTAGCCTCGCATCATGCGTAGCAGCGGCGGCGTGCTGGTAGCCCTAGCTGTGTTGTTGCTGGCAGGGTGTTCGGACGACGCGTCAAGTGCTGGTGGCAATTGCACCCTGATCGGCGGCGTGCATGGGCTGGGCGTCACAGTCGCCTCCGCTGTTGCTCCCGTTCGGAGCCTGGAACTCGAAGTCTGCGAGGACGACCAATGCTCGACTCATCGCGTCTCGCTGATGCCTGGGACCGCAGCCGAGCCCGGGGACTGCACTGGGTCCGGACCTGAACCGAACTGCGCAGCCGAGTCGACGCCCGATGGCACGCAGTTCGGTTTCGTCGAGCTCGGACTGCCTGTAGGGACTGCTGAGGTGAGTGGTCAGTACCGGCGGGCAGGTGAGATTGTCGATATCGCGGTGGCAACCGTCGCCGTGGGAGCCTCGTACCCGAACGGGCCGGATTGCGGTGCCGACGGCACTCAAGCCCAAGTCACCCTTGACGCCGGTGGGCTGAGTTAGCCACCCGGTCCTGCCGTCGGTTCGCGGTCTTGCCGAAGGCGGGCGGAGTTGATGCTCATGGTGTCTTCGGGCAGGCCCCAGGCTGATCAGATGAACGCGTTCAATTCATGAGACGATGGCGCGTGACGGCAGCAGGTTTTGCGCGGAAGACCTCGGCTTGTTTGGCAGCGTTGCCATGGCCCGCGCGCTACATGACGCGCGGCGCCATCGTGCTCGGCGTCGTCGGTCTGTTCGTGGGATTGCTTGTCGGCTTCTCTGCGAACCCTCCTACGGCTTGGTTGGCCATGCTGGCGGTCGGCCTGCCGCTGGCGTCCGTTGGCGCGTTGCTCGGACTTGCTACTGGGCTCGCGCGGGACGGTCTGGACAGGCGCAGTTCCTAGCTGGGCAGAGTTCACAACCGCCCGATCATGCCGCGCTGAGGGCGCAGTCGTGCCGATCATCGGGCACCCCAAGAACCTAGGCTCGACCCCGTGGTCGACGACTTCGCACGTGGCATGGCGATGATGCGCAAGCACGACCCGAAACTCCAAGAGGACGGATTCGGATTGGCGAAGCGCGTCGCCGCTCACCATGTCCCAGAGCTCCTCGACGCCTACGGCAGCGAACTCGACCGGGGTCTGCGCTGCTGGTTGCTCGAACTTCTTGGTGAGGCCCGTTGCGCCGAGGCGCTTGCCGTCCTTGAGCAGGCACTCGACGACCCCGACGAGTCCATCCGCTCTTGGGGCAAGACGGGGCTGGAGAAGTTGGGGACCCATGAGGCGCGCACGCTGCTCTGGGAACATCGGCAACGCGAGAAATAGTGCTCGCTCATGCCGCGCTGCGGGCGCGGCCCGGCCGCGCTGATGGCCGCGATGACTCCCGTGAATGGGTCCTAAAGACTCCGCCCGGCCGATGCCCCGTCGCGAGCCGATACGCCCGCTCATGCCGAGGGTCGGGCGGCGAACTCAGGCCAGCGAGCGGCCCGAGACCCTGGCCTGCGCCTGGTTCAACTTGCGCTGGATGGAGCGCAGGATGAGAACGCCCTCGGTGTCCGAGAAGCCCCAAGTGTAGACGGCGTCGAGCCCAGAGCCGAACACGTCGCTTGCCCAGACGAACTCTGTAGCGACCAGCGCACGTGTCCAATCGAGACGTGTCAGACCCTTGTTGGTCCACACAGCCTCGGACATGCGTCGCGCTTGGAGGTAGAGGTCGGCAACGGACTCAAACCCCATGACCCTTGCAAGGTCGTCTGTGGGCGAGGCCGGGCCGCCCCAGTCCAGCAGGCCCCAGCGCAGCATGGAGCGCTCGTCGTCGCTCAGGTCCACCGTCAGCACGTCGTCCACAGCGGAACCCTACGAGCGAGGCCCCGGCGATGCGCCCGGTCATGCCGCGTGGAGGGCGCTCGGAGACACACGCTTCTACTGCGGGACGGGCTGCACTTCACATGCTGAGTTCTCTGCGTTGGGCGAAGCGCAAAGCGTCGGCGCTAGCCACTAGCGCGGATCGTTCCCGTCCGCAGTTCCCTCACCCGACGAGCGAAGGTCCTTGGGCGTGAGTAGCGGATCAGCCACCATGCCCCGCGAAACGGGTGGCGGTAGTAGAACCGTGGCTCTTTCAGTCGCCGGGACAACAACTCAACCTGTGCCGCAGGCCACAGCATGCCGTGGGCGTGACTGACCTCGCGAAACCGGCGCTCGACTTCAGCGTGACTCAGGTGCGTCGCGGCTGACTCCAGCTCGCGGATCGCGGCGTTGTACTCCTTCAGCGGGCCTTCGGGGTCTCGCGCGATGTCCTCGGCCACGCGAGCGTCGAGCTCTGCCATCTCCTCATCGAACGCAGCGCGCGCCCGATCCATCAGCGCCTGGACATCCTCGGTCACCTCCATCGGTCGCCAACCAGAGTCGCGAGCCTCACGACGTCGCGGCGTGCGCACTCGGCCAGGACGCAGCGAGAAGGGGCGGCGTCGTCGCAAGAACTGCCGCTGCGCCTCGATCAACGACACCCCGTTCGGGCCACCAACTTCCCAGGGCTGAGCCCCGTCGTCCTCCCACCAACAAACCGGGCACACCTCGTAGTCATACCGACTCGGCAACGTGCGATAGCCACAGCAAGGACACGAGTGCACCATCCGAGTCTGCCGCTACCTCACCACGCACAAAATCTGATCGGTGCCGGGCGACCGTGCCGCCGTACAAGCTCCGCCCGGTCATTCCGCGCTGTGGGCTCCGCCCGACCATGCCGCGCTGAGGGCACAGCGGGTCGGGCCACTGCACTGTGCGTGCGGGTTGCCCAGGGCACTCTGACTACATGGATCCACTCGAACCGAACAACCCAAGACTGGTCGCGAGCATCACAACGAGCCGGGCCGACGGAGAGACGGACGCGCGCTTCTGCGACGCCTCCGGTCCGGAGGTGTTCAACGATCCTCGCCTGATCGCGCAGTTGCGCATGCTTGTGGGTCGACGACTTTCGCAGTTCAGCATGGCCATGGGCGGTATCCGGCTGACGTTCTGGGGCGAAGATGCGGGCACCATTCCCCGTGAGGTCATGATTGAGCAGTCGTCTTTCGAGCTTGCGCAACCTGGCAGGCCCCTCGACACGTGTGTTTGGAACGACGACCTCGTCGCGACATCGTTGCTCCGCTCCCTGAACAAGGCCGTCACCCGCATCGACGTGACACATGGGCACCTCGCAGTGGCGTTCGAACATGGTCTGCAACTCCAGGTCGAGCCAGATCGGCACTACGAGTCCTGGCAGATCAGTTCCGAGGATGACCTGCTGATCGTTTGCGCTCCTGGCGGAGAACTGACCGTCTGGTACCCGACCGCTACCGGCAGCTGACCTATTGGGCGGTGCAGTGGACGTGCGCCTCGGGCCGGATAATAGTCCGGAAGGTGCGAGCGCGATCATGCCGCACTGAGGGCTCCGCCCGACCATGCCGCGCTGCGAGCGCTCGTGCCGACGGCCTGGCAATCCGTGGAACCCGTCGTGGCACAGGCGCGTCTCATGGTCGTGCGCCAGCCACTCCGCCTCCTCCTGGGGACCATCACGTGTCTCACGGCCCTCGTCGTCGCGGGCTGCGACGACGAGCTCGACTGCGCCTGCTCCTACCCGAGCCCAACGGAGCCGGGAACGCCAACAGGCTCCCCGACGGACTGACCCGCCCGACTTGCCGCAAGTGGGCGGTCTCGCCGTCGTGTGGGCAGCGGTTGCGTGGCACCCGGAGCCATTCCAGGGGCGAAGGTCGCATGAGCGTGTGCCCACTGACGTCCGTACCTGTCCTCGGCCCTCGCTGCCGGATGTCCCTCTCATCGAGGGACCGCGCACGCTCTGCGGCGCCAGGGGACGACCCGCTCGGATCCTGGAGTCCATTCCTCAGGCGAGGGCGGAATCCGGGATCCAGTTCCCGTGGAATCCCTGCGGTACCCGGGTCGGCAGGTGGATCGTGGCCACCGGTTGTCCGAAGTCGTGGGCGTCGATGATCACCAGGTCGCTGGCGCCGCGCGCGGCGTCGTACACGTAGCCCATGAGCCAACCGTCGTCCTCGCCAACCGCGCTGCCGGCCGGGACGAACACCATCTCGCTGGCGATGCGGCCAGAGCCCAGGTCCACCTCGACGGTGGTGCCGCCGAGGAGGTCGTGCTTGCGTACAGCTGTCCGAGGGTCATCGCCGAGGCCGCCCAGGTGGCGCACCGAGGACACGCCGATCGTGTAGCCGTAGCGGTGGCGGCGGCCAGTTAGTCGTTCGTCCCCGCGCGGGAACTCCGTGCCTCGATCGTCGATCGTCTCGGTGAGGACCTTGCGGGCCCGAGGGTCGATGGTCCAGCGCTCCAGACGGGGGCGATCGGACAGGGGCTCTGCGTCCTCGGCGAAGGCACGGTCGTGCACCACCAGGTCCATGATCACTCGGTCACCGTCGTCGAAGGCGTTGAGAGGGTGGTAGACGAAGCACGGCTCGACGTCGATCCACACGACGTCGGACGCGGTGCCGGCCCGGGGCAGGAGCCCGACCCGGGCCCCGTTGTCGGGGCGCCAGCGGAAGGGCAGGGCAACGCCCTGGAGGGCGAGCTCCAGGTCGAAGAGCACAGGCAGGTCGAAGAGCACGACCCGGGTGGCGGTCAGGCCCATGTCGTGGAGCATGACCGGAGCCGGGAGGTCGATGTCGACAGTGCTGACGAGCTCCCCGGAGGACCCGATCACGTGATAGCGCAACGCGGGGTTGTCGAAGCCGTAGCTCATCACGTGCAGCTCGCCGGTATTCGGGTCGACCTTGGGGTGAGCGTTGATGCCGGCAGGGAGAGGGCCACCGAAGTTGCGGGTGGCGACCGTGTCCAGGTCGCACGACAGCTCGTAAGGCAGCGACCCCTCGGTCACGGCCAGGATCCGGCCGGCGTGGGCGAACACGTTGGTGTTGCCCGAGCCGGGATACCACCCGCCGTCTTCATGAGGCACCGGGGCCTCATGGAAATGCGCACTGGCCTCGGGGCTGCGCACCCACCGGTTGCGGTACCAGCGTGGTCGGCCGCCGCGCAGGTCGACCCCGTGCACCATCCCGTCGCCCGCGAACCAGTGGTACGTGTCGGCCTGCGCTGCGAACGGGTTGGGCCCGGTGCGGATGTACCTGCCCTCCAGGCCCGGCGGCACCGCGCCCGTGACCTCGAGGTCCGTAGCGGTCAACTCGGTGGCTACCGGCGCAAAGTTGCCGTCGAGGTACGTCGCTGCAGTCATCGTCTGCTCCCTGGCATCGGGCCGCCGAACCGGCCCCACCAATAGACACCCCCACCCGCTGCGCGTCAATCCGCACCGTGCCGGACGCTCGGATCTGCCGAGCGTCGGGCGGACACTTCGAGAGTTGCGAGCATGGCCGCCAGCCCCTCGCGGAGGAGACGTTGACACCGGAGGAAACCCGTCGAGAGCTCGAGCCGAGATCCCTCGTCGCGGACGCTGGGCTCCGCGGCCAACGTCCCGAGGCTGCACTCACCTCGGCCGTCGTTCTCGTGCTGCCGCTCGATCGCTGCTCTCGCCCACGCCTCGAGCGCCTCGAAGCTGTCGAGAGCACCGATCTGGGGCAACCACCGATCTCGCCCACAGCGTCGGCTTGGCGGGCGATGAGGTCGGTGGCAGCGATGACGATGCGATCCCGCGTGGCCTGACCCTTGCGCGTCAGGAGGCGCTGCCCAGCACGTCTCGGGCCGCCCGCCACGTCACCCTCCGGCATACCCGACAACCTGCCGTTCTTGGGTCGGACAACCCACAACGTGCACAGATTGGGTTGTCCACACCACATCGCCCTCAACACCCGAGCTCCGTTCCTGCTGGTCGGCGCCCTGGCCCCCGGCATGGCGCTGCGCGGCCGCGGATCGATCGTCAACATCACCTCGACGGCGGCCACCTCTCCAGCCCCCATCGGGGCGGCCTACGGCGCGTCCAAGGCAGCAGTCGAGCTACTCATCAAGTCCTGGGCCACCTGGCGTTACAACCCGCGGCCCCGGACACCCCGGACGTCCTCGTCAGGTCCCGCCCGCCACCGAGGGGGTCAGCTGCCGTGCCTGCTTGCGGAACTGTGCCGGCGATGAGCCGACCACGCGGCGGAACGCGGTGCTGAACGCACTCTCGGACTGGTACCCCGTGGCTCGTGCGAGCTCGGAGATGGACAGGGTGTCGCGGGCAAGGGCGTCGCGAGCGAGGCTCATGCGCCACTCGATCAGGTACTCGAGCGGCGGGACCCCGACGTGGCTCTTGAACGCCTGGGCGAACGCAGAACGTGACATGTGGCTGATGTCGGCGAGTTCTTGAAGGGTCCAGGAGTTCGCCACGTCAGCGTGCACGGCACGAAGGGCGGCACCGATTCCGTCCTCGTTCAAGGCACCTAGCCAGCCGGTGGGCCGATCGGTCTGACCAGCGTGGGCACGCAGCATGTGCACGAGCAGGATCTGTGCGAGGTGGTTCTGGACCAGCGGACCGCCAGGGGCGGTGATCCCGACCTCGGCGGCCAGGAGCTCGATGAGCTGCGCGAGCTGGCGGCCATGGGGATCGGTCACTCGGACGATGACGAGCGGCGGCAGGAGATCGGTGAGGAGCGCCGCATTGGTCTCGTCGAAGCCGATGTGCCCGATGCACATGTAGAGGTCGTCGTCGGAGTCTGGGCCGATCCGGACGAACCCGTCCTCGGCACCCGCCCAGGCCGGTGCCGCAGGGTGCGGGCTCGCGTCGAGCGAGCCGGCCAGAACGTAGGGCGGGGGGTTGCCCAGCATGAAGGTGTCCCCCTCCTGCAGGAGCACCGGCTCGTGGCCATCGAGTGTCAACCAGCACGTGCCGCGTACGACGCCACCGACCCGCACGTGCAGGAACGACTCGAAGCGCAGGGCCCACTCGCCCGCGGCCTGGAGGTTGGGCCCGATCACCGTGTGGGGCCGGAGCAGGCCGATCGCATCAGCGACCGGGTCCCGGAATCCGAGCACGACGCGACCCCCTGGACGATATGTAAAGAATTGTGGACTGTACGCCATGGATCATACGGCATCCCGCCTGCAGGATCGGTTCAGCGCATCGATACCGATGTGCTCAACCGATACAGAGAGTGACGGAGATCCGCATGGGACACCTGGATGGCAAGACGTCGGTCGTGACCGGTGGAAGCAGTGGGATCGGTCTGGCCTCCGCCGTGAGACTGGCGGACGAGGGTTCGTACGTGTTCATCACCGGCCGGCGCGAGGCCGAGCTGGAGGCCGCAGTCAGGACGATCGGAACGAACCGGGCCACCGCCGTGGTCGGCGACATCTCGAAGGCCGAGGACCTGGACCGGCTCTACGACGCGGTCCGGGCGCGGGGCAAGGGTCTGGACGTCGTCGTCGCGAACGCGGCGGTCGGTGCGTTCGTCACGCTCGAGGAGACGACCGAGGAGCACTTCGACCACACCTTCGCCGTCAACGTCCGAGGCACCATGCTGACGGTGCAGAAGGCGCTCCCGCTGTTGCACGACGGCGCCTCGATCGTCCTGGTCGGTTCGACGGCCGGCGACCGTGGGATGGACGCGTTCGGTGCCTACGCTGCGTCGAAGGCGGCCGTCCGGTCCTTCGCGCGGACCTGGTCCAGCGAGCTCAAGGGTCGAGGCATCCGAGTCAACGTGGTCTCGCCGGCGTGGATCGAGACGCCCGGGGGCACCGCCGCGTTCGGCGACGAGGAGTCCGCGAGGGCCATCAAGGAGCATGTCGCCGCGACAGTGGCCAAGGGCCGCATGGGTCGGCCCGACGAGGCGGCCGCGATCGTGGCCTTCCTGGCTTCGGAGGAGAGCAGCTACGTGGTCGGCGCGAACCTGTACGTCGACGGAGGCACGAACCAGATCTGATCGGGTGTCGCACAGCGGCAGCTGACCATCTCGGATGCGGGGCCGACGCGATGGTCAGGATCTCTCCCGGCTTGCAACCACCAGGATCCTCGCCTCGACACACGCAGGTGCACCGCCCTGGCTTCCGTGGCGGCTCGGCTGCTGGATCCCGACCAGGGGTTGGTCGGCCCTGGTGGCAGCGTGGTGCGCCGCCCCGAACTCTGCTGGTGGGACGTCGCGGACGCCGCCATTATGCGTCCGACGAACCACCGCCACCGAGCACTGCCGCTCACACAACCAAACCGGCCCGCGGAGCATCCGACCCTCCGACAAGCACCCCGGCCGGGAACGCCGCCGCATGGCATCCCGAACCGGGCCCACCCCTCACCGGACGACGAGGCACGGTTCGGGACGCGCCGACGGGTGGTTGCACTACAAGCACAGCAACGGCGTGAGCCGCGTCCGTGACTGCCACTAGATGGCCGTGGTCCACAGCGGTCCTCAGTGCGCTCGGACATGATGTGCCTCATCCAGGAGTGCTAGGAGCGGATGTGTCGGACCAGTTGCCGAAGCCATGGCGAGCCCGGGGGCCCCTCTGGCTGGGGTGGGCGCTCGTGGGATCAGGCGCGGTCCTGTTCGCGATCGGCCGCGCCGCCGATCTCGGCGCGCTCAACGTCGTCGCCGCCGTGATCGCGGCCGCGGGCGCGACCCAGGCCGGCGCGTCCTGGAGCTACCAGAAGGCCACCGAGTAGCGCACGTCCCCTGCCGCTGCGAGCGCGCTGCCGTGCCGAGCGTCGGGCTTGCTACCGCGCGTCGGGAACAGTCCAGTCCGGCGCGGGGTCGGCCTCGAACCGGACAGCGTCGACCTCGGTGCGACCATCGAGCCACGCTCGGGCGATCCGATGACCACCATCCATCAGACCGCCCTCGGCGTTGAGGATCACCGGGTGGCTCAGGTCTGCCGCCTCGATGCGACGTGCGTGCTCCGCCACCTCACGACAGGTGGGAGTGGTGTCACCGAACCAACAGTTCTGGTCGAACTCAGCGATACGGGCGATGGGAACCGACACCACGGGCAAGTCCTCGGCCGCAGCCCACAGGCTCGCGGTCCACCAGAACTCGCGCACTCCAGCGACCACGCGCGAGTGGGTTTCCCGCTGCTCCGTCATGGGGCCAGTCTCGCGCACGGCTGGTGCCCAGCCGTGCGGCGTCGAGCGCTGTCGTGCAGGACCGAGCGTTGGTCACGACGTCGTCAGTCACGGGAAGAGTCGCGGCGGAGCGCCCGAGACGCCAGCTCGACCAGTACGGCCACGATGCCGGTCATCGCGATGGCAGCGGCGCCGAAGATCAGGGCACCGCCCAGCGCGGCGATGACCCGCAGCTCGGTGAACAGCAGGCCGTACAGGAATCCCGCAGCGACGCTGAGACAGATGAAGGCGGCCGCCACACGTTCCATGCCGCGCAACCTACCTACCACCGTCATCGAGATCGGGGCGATCGCCAGCGGGACGTCGGCATGGCCGGGCCGCGCAACGGGCCAGGATGCAGGCACCGGGCACGGCGTCGCAGTACGTCGCGCGACACGGTCCGCTGCCAGCCCGACGACCAGGACCCACGTCTGTCTGTCTGCGCGCGCCGGTGAGCCGGCTCGGTCGTGTCACCATGACGACGTGACCGACGTCGTGGGTGGGACGTGGCGCGCGGTGCGACGGGCGGCGACAGCTGCCGTCGTCGCGTGGGCGTCCTGCCTGGTGCTGACCGGTGGCGCCGCCACCGCCGCCACTGCCGACCCGGGCACACCGCTGCCGGCCGGTCCGGTCCGTGCTGCTGACCGCGACTACCCCGAGTTCCCGAAGGCGTGCGTCAAGCAGGGCCCCTCGAAGATCTGCCGGGTCACCCGGTTCGAGCGTCGCCCGTGGCTGGTGCTCTGGGGCGACTCGCACGCGCTGCAGTACCTGACTCCGCTGACGGCGTCCTCGAACAAGCGTCGGGTCAACCTCGTGGTGATCTACTCCGGTGGCTGCCCCCTGAGCCTGCCGTTCCCGGCCGCGAGCGGCGAACCCCGCCTGACCTGCGACCGTCACAACGCACGCGCGCTCACCTACGTGCGCGATCTCGCCGAGTCCGGTCGCAGGCTGCGGGTGCTGCTGGGCGGCTACTGGCACTACTACCGAGCGGCACATGCCGCGCTCCGGGTCGAGTGGGCGACCGGCGTCGACTCCGGCATGACCGACTACGAGCGGCACGTCGCCCGTCTCGCGGTCGAGCGGTCCTACGCCATGTTCCGGGCCATCGGCCGGGCCCGCATCCCGGCCGACGTGCTGGCACAGTCCGGCGCGGTGCCACCGCAGGCCCCGCACTGCGAGGCCGGCGAAGCCCCGTACGTCTGTGACCTCGACCGCGCGCGCGTCCTGCCCCGTGCCGGCGACAACCGCCGATGGCTGGCTCGACTCTCGACGGGGTTGCACGGAATGCCCCAGGTGATCGACACCTCGTCGGCCTACTGCTCGGCCCGGACCTGCTACGGCCGCGTCGGCGGCGTCAACACGTTCTTCGACCACAAGCACCTGGGAGAAGACCTGACCCGGACGATGCGACCCCTGTTCGTGCCCACGTTCCGTGCACTGTCGACGCGTCGGTAGAGGACCAGGCCGCGTCACTCAGGGTCGGCGACGGCGGAGCCGGTGCCGGACACCCGCGCACTGTCGGGGGTGCCGGGGAACGTGAGCGGCAGCTCGGCCGGCGCGGTCAGCCGCACCTCGACCCGGCCCCCGCTGACGGTGACCGCCACCGCCAGGCCGGGGTGGGCGGCGTACGCACCGACGCCGCGCAGGTACGCCGTCACCGCCGCGCGGGTGGCCGACGGCGTGAGCCGCAGCGGCTGATCGGTGACGCCGCGGTCGTAGACCTCGCGGCCCTCCCCGCCCCGGTCGGCGCCCTGCAGCGCAGCTCCCTCGGCGAGCGTCGCGAGGTCCTGGCGCTTGAGGTAGGCCGCGCTGGCGTCGACGACCACCGCGATCGTCATCAGCAGCACCAGCGCGAACCCGACGACCAGCGGCGTCACCGAGCCGCGCTCAGGGCCGCGCTCAGTCGGCCGCGCCACCGGTGATCTCCTGGTACTGCCCGATCGGCACCGTGTGCGCCGCGTCGAGAGCGAACGACGGCGTGCCGCCGCCGAGCACGTCGGGCACCAGCGGCAGGTCGACCCGGGTCTCGACCCTCACGGTGATGACCGAGGTCCCGCTGTGGCACTGCCCGGGGTACGGCGTGCAGGTCACCGACACCTCGACCGGGACCCCCTCGACGCCCTGGTCGGCGAGCGCCTGCCGAGCAGCGGCGACCGCGGCTCGCTGACCCGCGGCGTCGGTGGGTGCGAGCGCGAACGCCCGGGCCGCTGACCGGGCTGCGCTCGTGGACGCGAACGCCCCGCGCTGGACCTCGAAGACAGACACCACGAGGTAGACCAGCGGGACCAGCAGGAGGATCCCGAGCCACACCATCTCCACGATCGCGCTGCCCCGCTCGTCACGGGCTCGGAGCAGCGCTCGCCGCCTCACGGCGGCTCCTGCACGGCGTGGCCCTCGACCTCCACCTCGACCGCGGGCCCACCCAGCCCCAGCGCCGGCACCTTTGCCCGCACCACGACCTCGATGGTCGGCACCCCACCGACCACCACCCGCCGGACCGTGACCTCGTCGGCGAACTCACCGGCCACCGCACCGTCGACCTGCCGACGGGTGTGCGCCGCGCCGTCGGCCGGTCCGCGGCCCTGCACCGCGGCGTACCGCGCGCCCTCGGCGGCAGCCGAGGCCAACGTGTTGCGCACGTGCAGCACCAGCGCGAGCTGGAGGATGCCCAGGACCAGCGGGACGAGCACGGCCAGCACGAGCACGAAGTCGACGACGGCCGACCCGCGCTCGTCGCGAGCCGCCATCGTCACTTCACGCTGTTGAGGGCGTTGGTGAGCATCGAGGACAGCTGCGGCTTGGCGACCAGCGTCAGCACCCCGACGATGCCGGCACTCATCACCGTGATCATCACCCAGCCCGGCACGTCGCCCCGCTCGCGCTCCCGTGGCGGCACCAGGAGCGGCAGCAGCAGTGCGACGTAGGCCCGGACGAGCAGTGCCTGGATCTTCCCCATGATGGGTTCCTCTCCCGAGATGGATGTGGGGTCAAGCAGTGAGCGAGAGGCCGATGAAGCCCGGCCAGAAGGCGAACAGGATGGTCACCGGCAGCACCAGGAAGACGACGGGCACCATCATCAGGACCTCGCGCCGGGCGGCGACCTCGATCAGCTCGCGGCGGCCGGCCTCGCGGACGTCGCCGGCCTGGGCGTGCAGGACGTCGGCGAGCGGCGTGCCGCGCTCGACCGCGATCGCGACGCCCTGGGCGAACCGGGAGACCAGTGGCAGCCCGGTGGTGGCGGCCATCCGGTCGAACGCCGCGCCGACCGGCTCGCCGGTGCGGATCGCGGCCAGCACCCGGCCCAGGTCGCGCGACAGCTCGCCCCCGCTGCGCTCGACGACCCGGCCCAGCGCCGCCACGGGCCCCTCGCCCGCCGCCACCGACAACGCCAGCAGCTCGGCCACGGTGGGGAACTCGGCGAGGATGCGTCGTTCGCGCGCCTTGACCTGGCTGGTCAGGTAGCTGTCGCGGGCCAGCACGCCGGCGGCGAACGCGACGGCGGAGACCAGGAGCGCCGCGACCGGCGAGGTGGGTCCGCGCAACGCCTGCAGGACGCCGTACGCCGCCGCGACGGCGAACCCGACCAGCCCCCACGTCACCTGCTCGATGCGCAGCTCGTGGACGGACTTGTCGATCCCGGCCCGCTCGAGCCGTCGCTCGACGGAGCGCGCGCCGCCGAGCACCCGCTCGACCGCGTCGGCGGCCGAGCGCACCGACGGGCCGAACACCCCGGCGACGGCCGACCGCGGCCCCTTCTCGCCGGGCAGCTCACGCAGGGTCCTCAGACCGCCGGGTCCGCCGGGTCCGCCGGGGCTGACGTCGCGCACGTAGGGCAGGACCCGCAGCGCCAGGGACGGTCGGCGGATCACCAGGACCCGCCGGCCGGCGAGCACCAGCCCGAGCCCCGCCGTACCGCCGAGCAGCGCACCCCAGGTCCCCGGCGTCACGACAGGATCCGTCGCTCGAGGGGCAGCCGCCCGATCCGCATCATCACCCGGTAGGCGAGCACGCACAGCCCGGCGCCGACGGCGAGGACGACGGCACCAGTCGCCGAGCGGTAGCGCTGGATCACGTCGGACTGCAGCGACATCAGCAGCAGCACGAGCCACGGCGCCGCGACCGCGAGCCGGGCGCCGTTGACGGCCCACGCCTGGCGGGACTCCAGCTCGGAGCGGGTGCGCAGGTCGTCGCGCAGGTAGCCCGACAGGTTACGCAGCAGCCGCCCGAGCTCGCCGCCGCCGACCTCGCGGGCGATCCGGAGTCCCTCCACGACGCGGTCGCCGACGGGGTCGGCCAGTCGGGCCTTGAGCCGGTCGAGGCTCTCGCCGAACCGCCCGGTCACCTGGTAGTCGAGGGCGAAGGCGTCGAACGCCGGACGCAGCGGCTCGGGCCCGCGGGTGGCCAGCCCGGCGAGCGCGTCGGGCAGGGACAGCCCGGCGCGCACGGCCGAGGCGAGGTTGTCGATGGCCTCCGGCCACACCTCCGCGAGCTCGCGCAGCCGGCGCCGCGCCCGTCCGGACACCACGGCCAGCGGGAGGTAGCCGCCGATGGCCCCGAACGCCACCGCCACCGGCGGGGTGCTCGTGACCGCCTGCACGACGAGCGCGACCACGACGGCGCAGACCAGGCAGAGCACCGCGAGACCGGCGACCGACACGTCGGGCAGGCCGGCGCTGTCGAGCAGCCGGCGCACCCGCCCGGGCGCGCGACCGGCACGCGCCGGCGTCCGCGGCATGGTGAACGCCGACCAGATCAGGAGCAGTCCGACCCCGACCCCGAGCCCGACCAACGCCCCCACGACGTCACCGGCCCTCGTTGAGCAACGCGTGCACGTCGACACCGACCCGCTCGAACAGCTCGAGCCGCGGCGGCAACCCCTGGGTACGCCGCAGCTCGTGGCCCTGGCGCACGAACAGCGGCTCCACCTCGATGATGTCGTTCTCGACCCGTCCGGGCACCCCGGCGATCTCGTTGACCCGGCGCACCCCCTGGGCGTCGATGCCGAGGTGGACCACCAGGTCGACCGACGCCGCCACCGTCGGCACCACGAACCGCGCCGAGATGTTCTCCCCCGCCAGCAGCGGCAACGTGCACATCTTCACCAGCGCCTCCCGCGCGCTGTTGGCGTGCAGGGTGCACATCCCCGGCAGGCCGGCGTTGAGGGCGAGCAGCAGGTCGAGGCACTCCTCCGACCGGACCTCGCCGACCACGATCCGGCTCGGTCGCATCCGCAGCGCCTCCTTGACCAGGTCGCGCAGCCGGATCTCCCCGGTCCCCTCCAGCCCCGACTGCCGGGTCTGCATCGGCACCCAGTCGGGGTGCGGGAACTGCAGCTCGAAGACCTCCTCCGCGCTCACCACCCGCTCCCCGCCGGGGATGCTGGCGGCCAGGCAGTTGAGCAGCGTGGTCTTGCCGGCCTGGGTGCCGCCGGCGACCAGGACGTTGAGCCCCGCCCGCACGCTGGCCTCGAGGAACGACGCCGCCCGCGGGCTGAGGCTGCCGAGCTCGACCAGGTCGCCGAGCTGCCCCGCGCGCAGCACGAACTTGCGGATGTTGACCGCTGAGAACCCCCGGCTGATGCCCTCCAGGACGACGTGCAGCCGGTGCCCCTCGGGCAGCATCGCGTCGACGAACGGCGCACTCACGTCGAGGCGGCGTCCGCTCGACTTCAGCATCCGCTCCACCAGCTCGGTCACCTGCGCGGTGGTGAGCACCAGGTTGGTCAGCTCGTGCCGCCCGTGCCGCGCCACGAACACCCGGCTCGGGTCGTTGATCCAGATCTCCTCCACCGCCGGGTCGTCCAGGAACGGCTGCAACGGCCCGAACCCCGAGACCCGCGCCACCAGCTCCCCGACCATCGCGGCGACGTCGGCCACCGGCGCCACCACGCCGGTCAGGCTCCGCTCGTCGTGGCTGCGCACCACCGCCTCCGCGATCCGCCGCACCACCCCCGCGTCACGCTGCGGGTCGACACCCTCACGACGCACCAGCTCGCGCACCGACCGGTCCAGGTCGTCGACCAGGGCTGCACTGGTGCCGCCGAGCGCGACGTGGGGGTGCGTCAGGGTCATCGGCGGCCTCCCCTTCCCGAGACGGAGCACGCTGATCACCGGACTCTAAGCACGGTCCCCGGCGTCAGGACAGACCCTCGACGGGATCTGTGGACAACCCGTGACTGGTGGTGCTCGGTGAGGCTCCTGTGCGCTGTCGACGCCGAGATGGCCGACGTCCGGTGGGAGACGACCAGGTCAGCCCGACCGTCACCCGACCCGGACGGCGCCGATCTGCACGTAGCACATCAGCGCGGGCCGGTCGCTGCGGTTGGTCCAGGCGTGCCGGGTGCCGCGCTGGACGACGCAGGTGCCGGGGGTCAGGGTCACCTCGGCCCCGTCGTCGAGCTCGAGGCAGAGCTCGCCCTCCAGGCAGATGGCGTAGTCGACGGTGTCGGTGGTGTGCATGCCGTCGTCGCCGTCCTCGAACGGGTCGAGGAGCCCGGGCAGCGTGTCGGCGACCTCGTCCGCCACGGCCGCTGGATCGGCGGCAGGCCGGGGCTCATCGGTGTGCGGAGCCCAGCGCAGGAAGAGGACGCGGCTCCCACCGACGCCGGGGAAGTAGGGGCGGAGCACCGGGACGGCGTCCTGCTCGCCGACCGTGGCGGTGCCGTCCGGCGTCCCCCACAGCAGGAAGAAGTCGGCACCCGGGAGTGCCTGGACCCGAACGGGGTCGGGGTGGCGGTCCTCGACGAAGACGGCGGTGCCGTCGGCATCGTGGCCGGTGACGACGAGGCGGGGTTCGATGGCCATGGTGATCGGTGCTCTCTGTGGGTCGACGGTTCAGGCGGGGTCGAGGTCGGCGAACTGCTCGCGGAGCGCCTGCTTGGACCACTTGCCGGTGGCGGTCCTCGGGATCTCGCTCACCATCTCGATGCGCTCGGGGATCCACCACGACGCCACCCGGTCGCGCAGGTGCTCGCGGACGTCCTCGGCGGTGAGCGACTCCCCCGGCGCGGGGACCACGCAGGCGACGGGTCGCTCGCCCCAGTGGGCGTCGACGACCCCGATGACGGCCGCCTCCTCGACGCGGGGGTCGGACATCACGGCGTTCTCGAGCTCGACCGACGAGATCCACTCTCCCCCGGACTTCACCAGGTCCTTGGTGCGGTCGACGATCCGCAGGTAGCCCCACGGGTCGATCGTGGCGACGTCGCCCGTCCGCAGCCACCCGTCGTCGGTGAAGGACCCCGCGCCGGGGTCTGCTCCGAAGTAGGCGCGCGCGATCGTGGTGCCGGCCACCTGCAGCTCGCCGGGCGTCCGCCCGTCGCGCGGCTGCTCGACGCCGTCGTCGGACACCACCCGGATCTCGGTCAGGGGGACGGCCGGACCGGGGGTGCCCAGCAGCAGCCGGCGTGCGTCGTGGTCGAGGTCGCGGTGGTGGGTCGCCAGGCGGGACGTCGTCACGACGGGGCTCGTCTCGGTCATGCCCCACGCGTTGGTCAGCGGGATCCCCACGGCCGACTCGTAGGCCTTGGACAAGGCGTCGTCGACCGCGCCACCGCCGCTCACGAGGCACCGCAGCGACGTCAGGTCGTGACTCCCCAGGAACGGGATCATGCCGCGCCACACGGTCGCGACGGCGGCGCTGAACGTGACGTGGTGGCGGGCCAGGAGGGCGGTCAGCTGCTCCGCCGACGTGGCGGGTCCCGGGAGGACCAGGTCGGCCCCGCACTGCATCGCGGCGTACGGCAGACCCCAGGCGTTGACGTGGAACATCGGCACGATCGGCGCCACGACGTCCCTCTCGCTCAGGGCGAAGACGTCGGCGCCGAGCAGCAGCAGGCTGTGCAGGACCACCGAGCGGTGGCTGTAGAGGACGCCCTTCGGGTTGCCGGTGGTGCCGGAGGTGTAGCAGAGCGCGGCGGCCGCGTCCTCGTCGTCGACAACGGTCGCGATCGGGTCCGACGGCTGCGCGCCGACCAGCTGCTCGTAGTCGAGGATCCGGGGGTCGTCCGGGAGCGGCGCGTCGCCGCCGTCGTCCATGACGACCACGTGCCGCACGGTCGCGAACGAGCCGATGAGCGGCCACACCACGGGCATGATGGTCCGGTCGACGAACAGGACGTCGTCGGCCGCGTCGTTGACGATGAAGGTGACCTGGTCGCCGTGCAGGCGGTGGTTGACGGTGTGGAGCACGCGACCCGAGCACGGCACGGCGAGGTACAGCTCGACGTGGCGCTGGCTGTTCCAGGCGAACGTCCCCACGCACGCACCGGGCGGTACGCCGAGGGCGTCGAGCGCCCGCGCCAGCTGCCGGACCCGCGGACCGATCTCCCGCCAGGTGGCCACGGCGTCGGCGGTCCCGCCGGTGACGACCCGCTTGTGCCCGAACGCCCCCTCGGCCCGCGAGAGCAGGCCCGGGATGGTGAGGGGGCGGTCCTGCATCAGCCCGCGTCTCACGGTCCCGCCACCTCCGGCGGGCCGGGTACGTCGACCTCGACGGCCTCGACCCGACCCTGCCGCGTCGTGGTCTCTGACGGCTGCCAGCTGTTGGACGTGAGCAGGAAGAGCGTGCGTCCCTCGGGTCCGCCCAGCACGCAGTCGGTGGCGCAGCGGCTCCCCACGTCGATGGTCCGGGTGACGCGGCCGCCCTCCTCCACCCGCAGGAACCGTGACGTGACGATCGAGGAGACCCAGACCCCGCCGGCGGCGTCCACGCAGATCCCGTCGGGCGTCGACCCGGCGGGCAGCTCGGCCCAGACCCGCTTGCCCATCAGACCGCCGCGCTCGTCGACGTCGAACGCCGTCAGCCTGGCCGCCCACGTCTCGGCTACCACCAGGGTCGTGGTGCCGGGCAGGACGACGGCACCGTTGGGGAACACCATGTCGTCCTCGACCAGCGTCGGGGTGCCGTCGGGGTCGATCGCGAAGATCGGGCCCGGGCGCTGCGCGGCGTCCGCGTAGAGGTCGTAGCCGAAGCCGCCGAGGAACGTGCGGCCCTCGGGCGTGGTGACCAGGTCGTTGATCGGGGCGTCGGTGAGCGCCGAGACGTCGGCGAAGTCGGTCAGCCCGCCGTCGGGACCGAGCCGCCGGACCACGCGGTCCAGCATGCAGCTGATCAGCAGCGAGCCGTCCGGCAGCCACCCCAGGCCGGAGGGCTGGTCGTCGACGACGACCACCTCCTCCATCGTCCTGGCTGCAGGATCGGCCCGGAAGACCTGGCCGGTGTGCATGTCGGAGAACCACAGCCGGCCGCGGCGCCAGCGCGCCCCCTCGGGGAAGCGCAGGTCGGAGAAGATCAGGGACGGGTCAGGCACGTGCGGTCTCCTGGGTGTGGTCGCTCGAGCGAGCGTGGGGGGTGGCGGAACGCCGTCCGGTCCGGCGCCGGAGGACGGCGTCGTGCAGGTCGGGCGCGTCGATGACGACGATGACGCCGAGCAGGCCGGCGTAGAACAGCTGGGTGACGTAGCCCGGCAGCGCGGCCACGGTCACGATGCCCGCCAGGAGCGCGACCGCCAGCACCCCCGCCAGCAGGCCGAGCACGGTGCCCCGGCCGCCCGCGAGGGAGACGCCGCCGAGCAGCGCCGCCGCGGCGGCGAGGATGAGCGGCTGGACGCCCGGGTCGGGGTTGGCCGACCCCAGGCTGAAGGCCAGGAGCGAGCCCCCCAGCGCGGAGAGCACGCCGGAGGCGACGAAGGTCCCCACGACCAGCCGGTCCACCCGCACCCCGGCCACCCTGCTGGCGCGCCGGTCGCCCCCGATGGCCCGCAGCTCGCGGCCCCAGCGGGTGCACGCCAGCAGGACGGCGGCGAGCACGAACAGCGCGAGCGTCACCAGGCTGCGCGGCGAGAAGTAGGTCAGCACGACCTGGTCGACCCACAGGGTGACCTCGATGTTCGAGTACGACTTGGTGAGTCCACCGGACAGCGCGCTCGTCAGCCCCAGCAGGGCGATGTACGTCGCCAGGGTGACCGGCATCGACGGCAGTCTCAGGCCCGCGATGAGTCCTCCCTGGGCCAGTCCGATCGCCGCGCCGGCGCCCACCGCGGCGAGCACACCGTAGAGGTAGCCGTCCTGGCCGGCCTGGACGGTGAGCATGCCGCCGAGGGCGTAGGTGCCCACCACGGAGAGGTCGAACTCCCCGGCGATCATCGTCAGACCGAGCGCGAGGGCGAGCAGCCCGTAGCGCGCGAAGATCTGGGACGTGTTGTAGACGTCGAACGGCGTCAGGGCAGATCCGGTGTGGACCGGCAGGAGTGCGAACGCGACGAGGGTGAGGGCCAGGGCGGTGACCGGCAGCAGGACCTCGGGTCGGCTGAGCGGTGGCATCCTCATGCGTGCTTCCCCCTCGAGCGCAGGTGCACGAGGACGACGACGCCCAGCACGATGAGTCCCTTGACCAGGACCTGGACGCCGGTGGAGTAGCCGCGCAGCAGCAGGATGTCGGAGACGGTCGCGATCAGGACCGCCCCGGCGAGCGTGCGCACGGCCGACCCACGCCCACCCGAGATCGGGGTGCCCCCGGCGAGGACGGCGGCGATGGCGTCAAAGGTGAGGGTGCCGCCGAGGTTGACGTTGGCCGAGGTGTTGAAGGCGGCGGTGAACGCGGCCGTCACCGCGAACAGCGCCCCGGCGCCGAACCACGCGAGGGACGTCGTCCGCCCCACGGGGAGCCCGGCTGCCCGGGCCGCCGGACGGTTCTCGCCCACGAGGTACAACGTCCGGCCGAAGGCGGTGCTCCGCAGGGTCCACTCGAGGGCGAGGACGAGGAGCAGCAGCACGTAGACGCTGAGTGCGATGCCACCGGGTGTCGCGTTCAGCAGGTCGTAGCCGGTGCCCGAGGGAGACACGGTGGTGCCGCCACCGATGCCCGTCGCCAGTCCGGCGATCGCGAAGCTGGCCGCGATCGTCAGGACCACGGGGTTGGCGGCGGCGTAGCCGACGACGGCCCCCTGGATGCCGGTGATCACCGCGCCACCGACGATCGCGACGACCAGCGCGGTGACCAGACCCAGCGACTGCGTGGCCAGGAAGATCATGCCGACCGCGGCCACGGTCTGGGAGATCGCGAGCGAGACGGCCGACCCGCCGATCATGATCAGCGTCAGCCCCAGCGCGGCGATCCCCACCAGGCTGGCGGAGGTGACGATCGCCTTGGCGTTGGCCACCGACACGAAGCGGTCGGTGGAGAGCCCGACGAGCACCACCGCCAGCACGGCGACGACCACGACGAGGTCGACGGCGATCGTCGAGGCGGAGCGCCGGCGACCGGGGACGGCGGCCGCCGGGCGAGGCGGTGCGGACAGGGCGTTCATGCGTGCTGCTCCTGCCGCGCGCCGTGGGTGATCTCGCGCAGCAGGACCGCGCCGTCCGCGTCGCCGTCGTGGCGGCGTACCACCGCACCCTTGTGCATGGTGACGACGACGTCGGCGAGGTCGGTCAGCTCCTCGAGCTCGGTGGAGCTGAACAGCACCGCCACGCCCCGGTCGGCGGCGTCACGGAGCAGGGCGTGGATGGCGGCGCGACCGCCGACGTCGACGCCTCGCGTGGGCTCGTCGAGCAGGATCACCCGGACGTCGTCACGACCCAGGCACCGGCCCACGAAGACCTTCTGCTGGTTGCCGCCGCTCAACGACCCGACGGTGTGACCGGACCTGCGGGGGTCCAGGCCGCACAGGTCGACGAGCACGTCGCGCGTCGCCGACCACCGTCGGCGGTCCAGGACGCCGAGACGCGTCACGGAGGGGAGGCGGGTGGCCAGCAGGTTCCAGCTGACCGGCTTGTCCAGGAAGAGGCCCTCGGACTTGCGGTCGTTGGACACGAACGCGATGCCCGCGGCCGCGGCGGCGGCCGGGTGACCAGCACGGACGGCGACGCCGTCGACCTCGACGCGGGCCGTGCCGGCGGGGACGAGACCCGCGAGTGCCCGCAGCACGTCCGAGGCGCCGGACCCGAGCTGGCCGGCCACCGCGTGCACCCGACCCGCTCGGAGGTCGAGGCTGAAGTCGTGGACCCGGCCGGGCACGGACAGCCCGTCGACGGACAGGACCACCCGGCCGGCCTCGCCGATCCGGTCGACCGGGCCGACCCCGGCGGTCCGTGCTTCGAGCCGCCGGGGCGCCTCGCCGAGCATCTGGTGGATGAGGGTGTCGATGGTCAGCGCCCGGGCGGGCGTCGTGGCGACGACGTCGCCGTCCCGCATCACGGTCACCCGGTCGCAGAGGTCGAGCACCTCGCCCAGGCGGTGCGAGACGAACAGCACGGCGCAGCCGGTCGCCGCCACCTGCCGCACCGCGGCGTACACGTGGTCGCTCTCGACGTCGCTGAGCGTCGCCGTCGGCTCGTCCAGGATCACGAGGCGGGCGTCCTGCCCGAGTGCTCGCGCCACCTCGACCAGCTGGCGCTCGCCGATGCCGAGGGTGGACAACGGCTGGCCGAGCCGTACGTGGGTGAGGCCGACGCTGTCGAGCAGGGCACGGAACCGCGAGGCCGAGCTACGCCGCCGGTTGAGCCAGCGGGTCTGCTGGTCGCCGAGCATCAGGTTCTCGGCGACGCTCAGAGCAGGGACGACGCTGAGCTCCTGGTCGACCAGCGCGATGCCGGCCCGCTGGGCGACCTGCCGGCTGCGCAGGTCGACCGCCCGGCCGTCGAGGTGGATGGCGCCGTCGTCGGGTGTCTCCTGCCCGGACAGCATCTTCACGACGGTGCTCTTGCCGGCCCCGTTGTGGCCGCAGAGCGCGTGGATCTCGCCCGCGGCGATCTCGAAGGTCACCCCGCGCACGGCCCGGGTGCTGCCGAAGCTCTTGACGAGGTCGTCGACGCGGACCGCCGCGCCGCCGGGCAGCGCGGCCGAGGGCGGAGGCTTCACGCGTTGCTGCACTGGTCGGCGAACTGGTCGACGTTCTCGGCGGTGACCCGCTCCTCCGCGACGACCTCCGTCTGCGGCGGGTTCTCCCCGTCGAAGTAGCGCCCGACGTAGTCGGCGGTCTGCTCGGCGATGGTGCCGGGGTCCTCGGTGGCGGTCCCGTAGAGGGTCCCGGCCTTGATGGCGTCGATGCCGGCCTTGAAGCAGTTGCTGCCGGTGACGACGAGGCCGTCCTTGCCGCCCACCGCGCACCCGGCCTGCTCGGCGGAGGCGATGATGGGCAGGGCCTGGTAGTCGGCCATGCCGTAGGCACCCTGGATGCCGTCGCAGCCGTACTTGGCGAACAGCTGGGTCGCGATCCTGCCGGAGAGGGCCGGGTCCCAGTTGCCGTCCTGGACGTCGACGAGCTCGTACTCCGGGGTCTTGGCCAGCTCGGCCTCGAACCCAGCCATCCGGTCCTGGGAGGCGAAGCCGGACGCGGTGCCCGTGATCGCGATGATCCTGCCGGAGTCCTTGCCCTGCGCCTGCATGCCCTCGACGAGGTTCTGGGCGGCGGCCACCCCGAGTGCCTCGTTGTCGGAGAGGACCTGCATGACGTCGCCGTCGACGGACGGGTCGGGGCGCCCGTCGAAGACGAGGACGGGGACGCCCGCCTGCTTGGCCTTGGAGATCGGCACCACCATCGAGGAGGTGTCCAGCAGCGCGGCCACGATCAGGTCGGGCTGGTTGGAGACGGCCTGGTTGAAGTTGGTCACGGCCGTGCCGGGGTCCATCGTCGTCAGGTCGACGACCTCGGCCCCGGCACTCTCGAGCCGCTCGATGAACACCTTGTTGAAGTGGGCACCCCAGGGGTTGTCGTTGCCGTAGCCCACGAAGTTGATCGTCTTGCCGTCCACCCCGTCGCCGGTCGAGGCGCCGGGACCGTCCGTGTCTCCGCCGCAGGCGGCCGTGCCGAGGACGAGGGCGAGCCCCAGCGCGGTCACGGCGACGCGCGAGGCCTTCGAGGCGCGGACGGGCGAGAGGCGGGACGTCAACATGTGGGCTCCTGGAGTCGAGCGCTTCCTGTGGCCTGCGCCACAGTGCGGCTGGCCGGAACTCTAGGTCGCCACCGGCCCTCACATGAGGGATGATTCCTCCCCTGTTGGACCGTCCCTGGTGTAGACATCGTCCATGCCCGAGCCTGGACCGGAGTCCGCGGGGACCGAGCCGTCCCACCGCACCGCCCGTCAGGACCTCGGCGCCTACCGCATCCGTCGCGAGCGCGAGCTCAGCTCGCTCTACGCGACGGCGCGCTCCCTCACGGCACTGGGTGAGCTCGACACCGTGCTCGACGCCATCGTGCGCCAGGCGCACGAGCTGGTGGGCACCGACTTCACCTACCTATCCCTGCTCGGACCCGACGGCGAGCTGTCGCTCAAGGCCTCGCAGGGCACGATCTCCTCGACCTTCAAGGCGGCCCGGGTGCCGTCCGGCACCGGTGTCGGCGGCCGGGTCATCGCCACCGGTGCCGCCGCCTGGGTCAGCAACTACCTCGAGACCCGCGACGTGCCGCACGACCGGACCTTCGACGACCTCGTGCTGCCCGAGGGCATGGTGGCCCTGCTGGGGGTGCCGCTGCTGGTGGGCGACGAGGTGATCGGCGTGCTGTTCGCCGCCGACCGCACCGAACGGCCCTTCGAGCACGACGAGGTGGCGCTCCTCAGCGCGTTCGCCGACCACGCGGCCATCGCGCTCAACAACGCCCGTCTCTACGACGAGAGCCGCTCCGCCCTCCGGCGGCTGCAGGAGGCGTACTCGACCATCGAGCACCAGGTCGCGGCGATGGAGCGGGCCCAGTCGGTGCACGAGGCGCTCACCGGTGTCGTGCTCACGGGAGGCGGTGCGCACGAGATCGCGCAGCTGCTGGTCGAGCACCTCCACGGCGCGGTGACCGTGTTCGACCGGACCGGCGCGATGACGGCCACCCGCGTCCACGACGACGCGGCGGGGCAACCCGTCCGGCGCCCGTCACCGGACGCCGTCGAGCAGGCCCGCCAGTCGGGACGGTGGGCGACGACCACGGACAGCTCGGGCCTGTGGCACAGCGCAGCCACCATCCAGGCCGGCGACACGCACCTCGGTGCCCTCCTGCTCACGCGCTCGCACGAGCCGTCGGCGGTCGACATCCGCACGCTGGAGCGGGCCGCCCAGATCATGGGCCTGCTCGTCCTCAAGGAGACGGCCGTGGCCGAGGCCGAGGAGCGCGTGCGCGGCGAGCTGCTCACCGAGCTGCTGGTCTCCGCCCCGCCCGTCGGGGCCGGTCAGCGGACCCGGGCCCAGGCGCGCGGGATCGACATCGACCGGTTGGACGCCCTGGTCGTCGCCGAGTCCGCCACCAGGACGTCGCCCGAGGTCGGCAGGAGGTTGCACGCCCTCTCGACCGAGCTGGGCGGCCTCGCCGGCGAGCACCTGGGCCGGGCCACGCTGCTGGTGCCTGCGCCGGACCTGGGCGGGATGGCCCAGACGGTGCACGCCCGGCTGCGCCGTGACCTCGCGACGCCGGTGCGCGTGGTCGCGGAGCGGGTCTCGACGGACGACTGGGGCCGGGCGTACGACCTCGCGAGCCGGTGCTGCGGGTTGATGGAGGCCCTGGGTGTCACCGACCACGGGACCACGACCGACCAGTACGCGATGTACGCCCTGCTCTTCGACCCGGACCGACGCCAGGACCTGCACCGCTTCCTCCACGACACGATCGGACCGCTCCTCGCCCATGACGAGCGGCGCGCGACGCGGCTGGTGGCCACCCTGACGGCGTACTTCCACCACGCCGGGAACCTGACCCGGACGGCGCAGGCGCTCCACATCCACATGAACACCCTCCTCAAGCGGCTCGATCGGGTGGAAGCGGTGCTGGGCGAGGGCTGGCGGGCGCCGAGCAGCGCACTCCAGCTGCAGGTGGCGCTGCGGCTGCACGCCCTGCGCGCCGAGACCGGGTGACGGCCCGACGTCGTACGACCTGGCGCTCGGTGGCGACCAGCACGGATGTCCGGTCAGGACCCGCGACGCCGCCCGTCCCAGCGGCGTGAGCCCACCACGACCAGGCACAGCGCGATGGCGACGCCGAGGGCGACGAGCCCGGCGACCAGATCCACGGCGAGGAGCACGACCAGCACCAGGCCGACCACCGGGGCGAGCGCCAGGACCGGCCCCACCGTCGAGACGAACGACCGCGCCCCGGCGGCGTCGAGGTCGGCGAGGCCGACCGGTCGTTCCTCGTGCTGGTCACCCATGAGCCCAGGGTCGGGCCCGCACGGGTGCTGCGGCTGAACTGCGGGCGAACGCTGGGGTCGCGATCGCCGGCCCGGACCCGGCGTCCCCAGCCGTGCACCCCCCGCGCAGACCGACTCCGCGACCGCGAGGTCAGCGGCGGTAGCCACCGCCCGGCAGCCCGAACACCTCCTCGAGCGCGCGGCCGGTGCGGGCCAGCTCGGCGGCGAGCGGACGGCCGACGTAGCGCACGTGCCACGGCTCGGGGCGGTAGCCGGTGACCTCGGTGGTCGCCGCGGTGTAGCGGACCACGAAACCGAAGCGGGTGGCGTGGCGGGCGAGCCAGCGGCCCTCGGGGGTCGCGGCGAAGCAGGCGTCGAAGCTGCACCCCGGGTCGGTCAGGCTGCCGAGGTCGACGGCCAGGCCGGTCTGGTGCTCGCTGTGGCCGGGGCGCGCCGAGATCTCCTCGGCGGCGCGCGGGCCGACCCGGGCGACGGTGGCCTCGTGGACGCCGTGCTGGTAGTCGTGGGAGCGGAAGGCGCTGGTGATCTTCATCGGTACGCCGGCCGCCCGGGCGGCGTCGAGCAACCGCTGCAGCGGCGCGGCCGCGAGCGGGTGCACCTGGTAGCCCTCGACGATCGCCATCGGGTCGGGACGGTGGTCGAGCGGCGCGATCGGCAGCTTCTTGTTCACCACCACCCACGGGCTGTCGGGGTCGGTGGTGGAGTGCGCGGTGAGGTCGGGCCCGCGCGGGGGCGCCGGCCGCGCCACCCGGCCGGCCTCCGGCGCCGCCGGGGCGTACGTCGTCACGGCCGGCTCGGCGCGGCGCGGCGGGTCGGCGTCCGGCGCCGCGGCCCCGGTGCCCGGGTCGGCACAGCCGGCGCTGCCGGCCACCACCACGACCCCCACGACCACAGCCACGCGTGCCCTCATCCACCGCTCCCCTCCCGGGCCCGGCTGTCCCGGGCGTCGAGAGCGGAGTGTCCGCAGCGGACGCCGGGTCACCGCGTCGTGGTGTGACCCACCTCGCGTGCGCCAGCCTGTGATGGTCGGGCGGTGCCGGACACTTCACCTTCCATGTGGTCCGCAGAGCAGGAAGGAGCAGCGACGCTCGTGAAGGCGCCCCTGCCCCACCCCGGGGAGCCACCCGACGCGGGCGAGCTGTTCGAGCAGCACGCGCGGATGGTCTACCGCTACGCGCGCGCCCGGCTCGACCAGCAGGACGCCGAGGACGTCGTCTCCGAGGTGTTCGTGGTGGCCGCCCGGCGCGGCGTCCCGACCGACCACGACCCGGCCGCGTGGCTGCTCGCCGTGGCTCGCAACGTCGTGGCCAACCAGGTCCGCACCCTGCGGCGCCGCCGCGCGCTGACCTCCCGGGCCCAGTTGCACGCGCACCCCACCGAGCCCGACCACGCGCCCTGGCTGGTGCGGCTCGAGGCGCTGCGGGCCGCGATCGCCACCCTGTCGGCCCGCGACCAGGAGGTCGTGGCGATGCTGGCGGCCGCCCCGCTGACCCACGAGCAGCTCGGTGTGGCGCTGGGCTGCTCGACCCGGTCGGCCACCGTCCGTGTCCACCGCGCCCGCACCCGCCTGCGCGCGGCCCTCGCCGCGACCGACCCCGACCCGACCCACCCGTCCTCCCCCTCCGAACGGACGCGCCCATGACCGACCCCCTCGACCACGCCCGCGACACGATCCGGTCCGTCGACCACGAGCCGCACTGGGGCGACCTGCGCCGCGAGACGCTCGACCGGGTCGCCAGCGAGCGGGCCCGGGACGACGTCCGCCACGGCAGCCGGTCACCCCGCGGCGCGGCACTGCTGGCGGCGGCCGCCGTGGCCGCTGTCGTCGTCGGGGCGATCACCGTCGGCGGTCTCGTCGACCGGCACGCCCGACCCGACGAGAGCGCGGCACCGACCGCTCCCCCGCTCGACCGGCTCACGGCCGACGAGGTCCAGCAGCAGGTGCGCGCCGCCGTGCTCGACGACGCGGAGCCCCTGGCGGCGTGGACGACGGTCGAGACGACCGCGGGCCGGACCGCGTCGGTGGCGCTGGCGCCCGCGACGGGGGCGCTCGTGGTCACGACCGGCCGCTACACCTACGTGCGCCACCCCGCGCAGTCCGGCCGGGTGCAGCAGCTCATCCTGCTCGACCACGAGCTCGACGTGAGTCTCGTCGGCACGTCGGGCGCCGGCGAGCGCGAGCTGCTGGGCACCCTCCCCCTCGACCTCGCCATGCTGGTGCAGGCCGACCTGCTCGGCCCGCTGCTCGACCCCCGCGGGCGCACCGTCACCGCCCGCACCACGTCCCGCGACGGCCTCACCCTCGCCGTGACCGACGATCCCGCCCGTGACCCCGCCACCGACCCCGCCACCGACCACACCGCCACGACGCCGCCGGCACCGTACGGGCCGAAGCCGCCGCGGCGCGCCGACTACGTGATCGACGTCGAGGAGCGCCTCCCCGTCGAGGTCCGCACCTGGACGACGCCCGGTGGGGCCCGCGCCGGCCTGCACGCCGTGCTGCGGTGGGCGCCCGCGAGCGAGCTGCGCCTGCCCGAGCGGCCGGCCGGCTACCAGCTGGTCGACCCGGGGAGCGACGACGAGGGCCGGTCGCGCTAGCGCCGCGGCAGGTGGAGCCGCAGCACGTCGGCGTCGACCGGCTCCTCCAGGCGTCCGCCGATGGCGTCGAGCACGAGGTGGATCCGGTCGGGCACCGGGTGCTCGGGCGCGCCGCGGGTGCCGTCGTCCCACAGGCAGATCACGTCGACGCGCAGCCGGCTCTCGGCGCCCTCGAAGACCAGCCGCACCGACCCGGACTCGTGCCGCACGACGTCGTCGAAGACCATGTCGAGCACCTGCTCGACCGGACCGGGGGTGAAGAGCAGCTCGAGGTCGCCCTCGACGGCGGAGGTGAGCCGGCGGTCGCCGGCGTCGAGCCGCCGGGCCCACCGCTGGGACACCTGGTCGGCCAGGTCGCGCAGCGGTACGGCGGCGCCCGCGACGAGCACGCCGCGCCCGCCGAGCTCGACCAGGTCGGTGGCCACCTCGTTGAGCTGGGCGACGGCCTTGAGGCAGTGCTCGGCGTCGTCGCGCGCCTCGTGGGAGAGGCAGGGGTCGGTGACCAGCTCCTCGAGGCGGAACCGCAGACTGGTCAGCGGTGTGCGGATCACGTGGCTGGCGTGCTGGACGAACTCGCGCTCGCGCTCGATCCGTTCGGTGAGCTGGGTGGCGCTCAGCTCGAGCGCCGAGGCGATCGCCTGCGCCTCGGGCACGCCACCGCGGGGCAGGTCGAGGTCGAACCGTCCGCGTCCCAGGGCGGCCGCGGCCACGGCGAGCTGGCGGAACGGGCCCGACAGGCTGCGCGCGAAGAGGTAGCCGGCGACCCCGGCCGCCAGGCCGAGCAGCGCGAAGAGCGCCACGATCTCGCCCCACTCCGAGCCCCAGACACCCTCGAGCGCCTCGTTGTGGTGCCGGCTGACGGTCAGCCGTCCGCCGCCCGCGACGTCCGCGTCGCCGCTGACGGTCTCGTCCTCGTCGGTCGGGAAGCGGTCACCGGTCGCCACCAGGTCCTCGGCGCCCGGCAGCGCGTAGACGAGCCGGGCCTCCACGTCGACGAGCTCCTCCAGCGCCGCCCGGCTGACCGGCTCGCCCCGGTCCGCCCGTTCGCCGAGCAGCCGCGCCAGCCCGTCGGCGTAGGCGGTGGCGTCGGCGCGCTCGTGGGCCCGGACCTCCTGGTCGCCGGCGTAGGACCGCACCACCCCGGCGCCCACCAGCACGACCAGCGTGATCAGGACGAACGCGGCGGTCAGGCGCTTACGCATCGCGGGCGGGGGCCTCCAGCCGGAACCCCACGCCCCGCACGGCCACGACCCGCTCGGTCACCCCGACGCTCTCGAGCTTCTGGCGCAGCCGCCCGATCGTGACGTCGAGGGTCTTCGTCGAGCCGTACCAGTTCTCGTCCCACACGTCGGCCATCAGCCGGCCGCGGCTGACGACCTTGTCCTTGTTGGCGGCCAGGATCGACAGCACGTCGAACTCCTTGCCGGTCAGTGCCACCTCGGTGTCGCGGGCGTAGACCCGCCGCGCGTCGACGTCGATGCGCAGGGCGTCGTCGGGCTGGTCGCTGCCGCTGCCGGCGCCCGTACGCCGCAGCAGCGCCCGCACCCGGGCCTGCAGCTCGGCGAGGCCGAACGGCTTGGCGAGGTAGTCGTCGGCGCCGTAGTCGAGGCCGACCACACGGTCGAGCTCGCCGGCGCGGGCGGTCACGATCATGATCGCGCCCTCGTAGCCGGCCGCCCGGGCCTGCTTGCAGACGTCGAGGCCGTCCATGTCGGGCAGGCCCAGGTCGAGGATGACGACCTCGGTGGTGCCCCCGCCCAGCAGGTCGAGGGCCTCCTGGCCGTTGACGACCCAGTCGACGTCGTAGCCCTCGCGCTCCAGCGTCCGGACGAGGGGGAACGCGATGTCCTCCTCGTCCTCGACGACGAGCACTCTGTGGCCCATGTCATGGAGCATAGGGGTTGGACCAGGGGTCCCACGGACTCCTGGCAGAATCAGACACCACGGCCTCGAACCCGATCCTGCTCCATCCGCTCCCAGGGAGCAAGCAGAGCTCGGGCGGGGCCGCACTCCCCCCAGACGTGCGGCCCGCGGACCCGAGCTCACTTCCAACGTACGGCCTGGACGCCCACGCGCAGTTCACACGACGACCACCATTTGGTAACAGGCCGTCAACTCGGCACTCGTCGGCGTGCTCAGGCGAACAGGTCGCCCCGCTCCTCCACCCGCTCCAGGACGGTCTCGAAGCGCAGCTGCTCGAGCCCGAACGGGTCCTCGGCGCCCTCCTCCACCTCGGCCCAGGACACCGGCGCCGCGACGTACGGGCGCTCCTTGCCGCGCAGCGAGTACGGCGCCACGGTGGTCTTGAACCCGGCGTTCTGCGACCAGTCGATGAAGACCTTGCCGCCGCGCTTGTTCTTCGCCATCACCGAGGTGACCTGGTTCGGGTGGGCGGCCTGGAGCTCGGTGGCCATCTGCTTGGCCAGGTCGGAGGCCTCCTCGGAGGGCAGCCGCTGCGGCAGGTCGGCGTAGAGGTGCAGGCCCTTGCTGCCGCTGAGCACCGGCTTGGCGGTCAGGCCGGCGGCGCCCAGGGCGTCGCGGGCGAGGAGGGCCACCTGACAGCACTCGTGCAGGCCGGCCGGCTCGCCCGGGTCGAGGTCGACGACGATCCGGTCGGCGTTGCGAGGCCGGCCGTTGCGTCCGACCCGCCACTGGTGCACGTGCAGCTCGATCGCGGCGAGGTTGGCCAGCCAGGTCAAGGTGGCGAGGTCGTCGATGAGCGGGAAGGTGATGGTGTCGTTCTGCACGTCGCCGTAGCGCCCCGCCCGGCGGCCGCTGGTCGGCACGGTCACGGTGCGCACCCACGACGGGGTGCCGGGCGGCGTGTTCTTCTCGAAGAAGCTGAGGTCCTGGACGCCGTGCGGCCACCGGATCCGGGTGACGGCCCGGTCGGCGACGTGCGGGAGCAGGACGGGCGAGATGCGCGCGTAGTAGTCGAGCACCTCCCCCTTGGTGGTGCCGGTCTGCGGGTAGAGCACCTTGGTCAGGTTCTTGATCGTCAGGCGGTGGCCGTCTACCTCGACGTGGACCTCCTCGTCCTGGTGCTTCGGGCTCATCGGCCGACCGCCACCACGGGTCGCTTCGCGGGGTCGAGGCGCACCACCAGCATCCGCAGGAACCGCCGCGGCGCGCTCACGCAGCCGGCCGTCGCGCCGGACCCGTTGACGTGGACGAAGATGCCCGCGCCCCGGTGGCGCACCTGCTCGTCGTTGTAGTCGGTCACGACCACGTGCTCGTACTGCGACCCGTAGTCGGTCAGCCGCTCGGAGGTGCGCGGGCGGAAGCCGCCCTGCCGGACGTTGCGGTAGCGGTTGTAGTGGGGCGAGGCGTTGTCCTGGACCCAGTAGTCCCCGCGGCGGACCTGCCGGTGGGGCAGGGTCCAGGCCGGCCGGCGCGGGTGGGTGCCGAACGTCGAGGTGAGGCCGTGGGTGCCGAGCGGGGTGGTGCCGGTGCCCTGCCGGCGGAGGTCGCCGCGCACCAGCCCGCCGTAGCCGATGCGACCGTCGGTGGTGGCGCGCACCTCCCGCCACCCCCGCTCGCCGAGCACGTGCAGTGCCACCCGCGCGTCGTGTCCGCGGCGGTGGTTGACCGTGACGACCTGCTCGGTGCCGGGCCGCAGGCGCACCCGGACGCCGTCGAGGACGACCACCCGCGCCGCCCCGGCTGCCGGGCGCCCTCCATCTGCGGTGGGTGCGGCGGGTGCGGGGGCGGCCGGGACCGCGGTCAGGAGGGCGGCCACGAGGGCGCCGGTGGCGAACGTCGTCCTCACAGGTCCTCCGGGGTCAGGTCGGTGCGCAGGCCACGGTAGGACGGCTGGCGCAGCCGCTGGTAGCCCCGTCCGTGCGAGTCGACGTCGACGACCAGCACCGGGTCGAGCCAGGACGTGCCCCGGGCGTCGATGCGCGGCACCTCGTCGTCGAACGGGCTGTCGGCCCGGGCCAGCCCGCTGACGGCCTCGGTGAGCAGGCGGCTCTGCTTGGCGGCGATCCCGCTGCCGACGCGGCCCCGGAACATCAGTCCGTCGGCGGTGGGCTCGCCGACCAGCAGCGACGCGAGGCGGTCGGTGGTGCCGTCCTGCGGGCGCCACCCGCCCACGACGTACGACGTGCGGAAGCGGTGGGCGAACTTCAGCCAGTGCGGGCTGCGCTCCCCCGGCCGGTACGGCGACGACAGCCGCTTGCTGACCACGCCCTCCAGCCCCTGCTCGCGGGTCGCGGTGTGCAGCATCGTCCCGTCGTCGTACGCCGCCGGCACCTGCCACGGGGAACCCTCCAGCACCTCGGCGAGCCGGGCCCGCCGCGTGGCGAGCGGCTCGCTCGTGAGGTCGTCGCCGTCGAGGCGGAGCAGGTCGAAGACCATGAAGGTGACCGGGACGGTGGTGACCAGGCGCTGCACCGACGACGCGCGGCGCACGTGCATCCGCTCCTGCAGGGTGCGGAAGTCGGGCACCCCCTGGTCGTTGAGGGCGATCACCTCGCCGTCGACCAGCAGGTCGCGGCGGCGCAGCCCGCGCAGCTCGCGCAGCCCCTCGGCGACGTCGGGCCAGGCACCGGTCACGTCGTTGTCGTTGCGGCTGGTCAGCCGGTAGCGGCCGCGGTCGCCGTAGCCGGCGGAGTCGGCGAGGATCCGCATCCCGTCCCACTTCACCTCGTGCGCCCACTCCTCGCCGGCCGGCACGTGGTCGCCGGGGGTGGCGAGCATGGGACGCATGGGGACATCCTGCCGGGTCGGACCCGGACCCCTGCGGGCGATGACTTCCGGGCGTCCCACCCGTCACACTGGGGGCCAAGCGAACGAAAGGCTTCCCCATGCGCGCGATCTGGAAGGGTGCGGTGTCCTTCGGGCTCGTCAGCGTGCCCGTCAAGCTCTACTCGGCCACCGAGAGCCACGACATCTCGTTCCGGCAGGTGCACGCCAGCGACGGCGGGCGGATCAAGTACCAGCGGGTCTGCTCGATCGACGGCGAGGAGGTGCCCTACGCCGAGATCGCGAAGGGCTACGAGACCGAGGACGGCGAGATGGTCATCCTCACCGACGACGACATGGCCGCGCTGCCGTCGACGTCGTCGCGCGAGATCGCGGTCGAGAAGTTCGTGCCCAGCGACCAGATCGACCCGATGCTGTTCGAGAAGTCCTACTACCTCGAGCCGGAGAAGACCGGCGCCAAGCCCTACGCGCTGCTGCGCCAGGCGCTGCTCGACGCCGACCGGATGGCGGTGGTCACCGTGGCCCTGCGGCAGCGGACGACGGTCGCGGTGCTGCGGGTGCGCGACGACGTGATCGTGCTCCAGACGATGATGTGGCCCGACGAGGTCCGCAAGCCCGACTTCTCCATCGAGGCCGGCGAGGTCAAGGACTCCGAGGTCAAGATGGCCACGATGCTGGTCGAGACCCTGGCCGGCGACTTCGACGCCAGCGACTTCGAGGACGACTACGCCGGGGCCGTGCAGGAGGTCGTCAAGGCCAAGATCGAGGGCGGCGAGATCAAGCGCACCCCGACGTCGACCAAGACCGGCGGCGAGGTCGTCGACCTGCTCGCCGCCCTGCAGCGCTCGGTCGCGGCCGCCAAGACCGCGCGCGGCGAGTCGGTGCCCGACGCGGCCGAGACCGACGACGCGGCCGACGCCGACGACGAGCCGGCGAGGAAGACCGCGGCCAAGAAGGCGCCGGCGAAGAAGGCCGCGACCAAGAAGACCGCGGCCAAGAAGGCGCCCGCGAAGAAGACGGCGGCCAAGAAGACCGCGGCCAAGTCGACCACGAGGAAGACGGCCGCCAAGAAGGCCAGCTGACGCCGGGTCAGGTCCAGCGCCGTGTCCGCAGTGCCAGGCCGGCCGCGGCGACGACGACGACGGCCAGCCCGCCGCCGACCCACGGCCACGGCGACGCGGCGTCGTCGTCCGGCACCGGGGGCGGGAGCGCCGCCGGCGCCGCGTCCCGGGACTGCCCGGGGCCGAGCACCCGCTCGACGGCAGCGACCTGCCGTGGCCCCGCGTCGGTGGTCCCGCCGCACTGGCCGACCCGGACCGCCCCATCCTCGATCGAGCCCATGAACAGCTGGGTCCTCCCCGCGGCGAGGGCAGGCAGTCCACACGCCGAGGTCTGGCCGTGGGTCGCGATGGTCAGCTCGCCGGGCACGTCGCCGGCGTAGACGTGGGAGACCCGGGCGCGGGCGGTCGTCGTGACCGGTTCGTCCTCGGGCATGGACTCGAGCATCGTGGCGACGAACACCGCCTCGGACTCCTGCGCGAACGACCGCAAGGTGCCGCCCGCGCAGTCGCACGCCTGCGCAGGAGTCGACGGGGCCAGCACGAGCACCGGCACGGCGAGCAGCAGGACGAGGACCAGGCGGAGGATCGGGGGCACACCGGGGTGACGGGTCGCTGCCGCGATCGGTTCCGTCGCTAGGTTGGACCCGTGACGGAGCAAGCACGCTGGGACGTCGCCGCGGCGTCGACGATCGGGGCGTTCCACGTGCGCGAGCACCTGCCCAACCAGGACTCCTCGGCGGTCTGGGCGGCGGGCGACGGCAGTGCGGCGGTCGCGGTCGTGGCCGACGGGCACGGCCACCACGCCCACTTCCGCAGCGACGTCGGCTCCGGCCTCGCCGCCTCGATCGCGCACGACGTGCTGCGCGAGGCGGTCGCCGCCGGCCGGCCCGCCGACCCCGCGGCGGTCGGCGCGGAGGTGGTCGGTCTCTGGCGCGAGGCCGTGCTCGCCCACGTCGAGGCGCACCCGCTGCGCTCCGACCAGCTCCGCCGCGGGCCGCTGGTGCCCTACGGCTCCACGCTCGTCGCCGCGGCCGTCGCCGGCGGGCGGCTCACGCTGCTGCAGGTCGGCGACGGCGACGCGGTCGTCGTCCGCGCCTCCGGCGAGGTGGAGCAGCCGCTCCCCGAGGACCCCGCGTCGTCCGACGGCGTGCACACCGCCTCGCTCTGCCAGCCCGACCCCCTCGCGTCGCTGCGCACGATCGACCTCGACGTCGACGACGACCCGGTCGTGCTCGCGTTCGTCGCCACCGACGGCCTCGGCAAGGCCCGCCGGGACCCGCGCACCTGGTGGCGGTCCACCGGCCGCGAGCTCGCCGACGCCGTGCGCGACGGCGGCCCGGACGCCGTCCGAGCCCTGCTCCCGGCCCAGGTCGCCGAGCCGGCCCGCATCGGCGGCGACGACACCACCCTCGCCCTCCTCGCCCGCGGGTAGCGCCGGGCCGGTCTCGAGACGGTCGTGACCGACCTCCTCGACCAGCGTCGGTCGACGCCGTCCGCGGCGCCCCTGCCCGGGGCACGTTGCTAGGCCAGGGAGTCGAGCCAGGCGCGGTGGAGGTCGGAGAAGTGGCCGTCGCCGCCGGCGACCAGGTCGGCCGGTGCGCCGTCCTCGACGACCTCGCCGTGGGCCAGCACCAGGACCCGGTCGGCGATCTCGACGGTGGAGAGGCGGTGGGCGATGATCACCGCCGTGCGACCGGCCAATACCCGGCGCAGCGCCTGCTGGACCAGCCGCTCGGACGGGACGTCGAGCGACGAGGTCGCCTCGTCGAGGATCAGCACCGCCGGGTCGGCCAGGAAGGCGCGCGCGAAGGCGACCAGCTGTCGCTGGCCGGCGCTGAGCCGCCCACCGCGGTTGGCGACCTGGGTGTCGTAGCCCCGGGGCAGCGCCATCACCAGGTCGTGCGCCCCGAGCGCGCGGGCGGCGTCCTCGACCTCGGCCTGGCTCGCGCCGGGTCGGCCGAACCGGATGTTGTCGGCGACCGAGCCGGTGAACAGGTAGTTCTCCTGGGTGACCATCACGACCGACGAGCGCAGGTCGTCGGACGACAGGTCGCGCAGGTCGACGCCGTCGAGCAGCACGCGTCCGGCGCTCGGGTCGTAGAAGCGGGTCGCGAGCTTGGCCAGGGTCGTCTTGCCGGCGCCGGTGGTGCCGACGAGGGCCACGGTCTGCCCCGCCGGGATCGTCAGGTCGAGGCCGGGGAGCACGGCACGGTCGTCGAGGTAGCCGAAGCGGACGTGGTCGAAGGTGAGGGCGGCGCCACCCACCCCGGTGTCGGCGAGGGGCCGCGGCTCGTCGGGCTCGGGCACCGTCGGCTCCTCGCGGAGCACGTCGGCCAGCTTGTCGAGGGCCGCCGTGGCCGACTGGAAGGTGTTGAGGAACTGCGAGATCTCCATCATCGGCTCGAAGAACCGCCGCAGGTAGAGCAGGAACGCCGCCAGCACGCCGACGGTGATCTCGCGCTCGTGGGCCAGGTAGGCGCCGTAGACGAGCACGACCGCGATGGTCACGTTGCCGATCAGCCGTACGCCGGGCATGAACCAAGCCACCAGCCGGAACGCGACCAGGTTGGCCCGCCGGTTGTCGTCGTTGAGCTCGTCGAAGATCTCGAGGTCACGGCCCTCGCGGCGGAAGGCCTGCACCGCGCGGATGCCGCTCATCGACTCCACGAAGTGGACGATCAGCAGCGCGATCTTCTCCCGCGAGACCCGGTAGGCCCGGGCCGACTCGCGCCGGAACCACGTCGTGACCCAGAACAGGAACGGTCCGCAGAGCAGCGCGACGAGACCCAGCTTGACGTCGAGGAACATCAGGATCACCGCGGTGCCGACCAGGGTCAGGAACGCCGTGACCAGGCCGTCGAACCCCGTCTCGAGCATCTCGTAGATCGCGTCGATGTCGGAGGTCTGCCGGGAGATGACCCGGCCGGAGGTGTAGTCGTCGTGGAACGCCGGGCTGAGCCGCTGGAAGTGCCGGAAGACCCGACGGCGCAGCTGGAACAGCAGGTCCTGGCCGATCCGGCCCGACCGGAGCAGGAAGACCTGCCGGGTGATGGCCTGGACGACGGTGGCCAGCAGGACCAGGCCGACGACCTCGAGCAGCGGACCGAGGTCGTCACGCTCGCGGATCGGCGGGATGCCGGAGTCGATGCCCACCGCGACCAGGTAGGGGATGGCCAGGCGGGCGGCGTTCTCGACCACCACGACCGCCACCAGCACCCAGATCGCGGCCCGGTAGGGGCGCAGCAGCTCGCGGAGGAGCTGGCCGGAGCCGCCGGTGAAGCGCACTCGGTCGGCGCCGTGGATCTCGTCGGTGAGCTCGAGGTCGGCCTTGGCGATGCCGCGCCAGGAGCGGCCGTCGGCGTGTCGGCTGGAGGTGCTCGTGGTGCTCACGTGGTCACCGCCTCGTGCAGCTCGGCGTCGGCCGAGAGCAGCTCGCGGTAGGCGGGGACGGTCGCGAGCAGGTCGCGGTGGTCGCCGACGTGGGTGATCGTGCCGTCCTGCAGCAACGCGACCCGGTCGGCCAGCAGCACGGTGGAGGCGCGGTGGGCGACCACGAGCCCGGTGGTGTCGGCCAGGACGCTGCGCAGGGCGTCCTCGACGAGCTTCTCGGTGTGGACGTCGAGCGCCGACAGGGTGTCGTCGAGCACCAGCACCCGGGGCCGCGCCAGGACGGCGCGGGCGAGGGCGAGCCGTTGCCGCTGGCCGCCCGAGAGCGACATGCCCTGCTCGCCGATGCGGGTGTCGAGGCCCCAGGGGAGGTCGCGGACGAAGCCGGCCTGGGCGACGTCGAGCGCCTCCTCGACGTCGGCGTCGCTGGCGTCGGAGCGGCCGAGGGTGAGGTTCTCCCGCGCGCTCATCGAGAACAGCGTGGGCTCCTCGAACGCCGTCGCGACCAGGGACCGCAGGTGGACGAGGTCGAGCTCACGCACGTCGACGCCGTCGAGGGTCACCCGGCCGCCGGTCACGTCGTGCAGGCGCGGCACCAGCGAGGTGAGCGCGGTCTTGCCCGACCCGGTGGCCCCGACGAGCGCGACGGTCTCGCCCGGCCGGACGTCGAGGACGACGTCGCGCAGCACGGGCTCGTCGAGGGCGTCGGGGAAGGCGAAGTCGACGTGCTCGAGCCGCAGGTGGCCGCGCGGCTCGACGATGGTGCGGGTGCCGCCGACGATCGCGGGCTCGGTGTCGAGGACCTCCAGGATGCGGGCCGCGGCGCTCATCGCCTCCTGCGCCATCGCCAGGATCACGCCGAGCGAGGAGACCGGCCACACCAGCGACAGCAGCAGGGTCAGGAACGCCACCAGCTCGCCGGGGGTCAGCTCGCCCTGCCCGACCCCGACCGCCCCGAGCAGCAGCACCAGGCAGACCGCGAGGTTGGGGATCACCTCCAGGAAGGTCCAGAACCGCGACGACAGCCGCACCTTGTCCATGCTCCGCGCGTGCAGCTCGCGGGCGCCGGCCTCGTACTGGGAAGCGACGTGCTCGCTGCGGCCGAACGCCTTGACCACCCGGATCCCGACGGCGCCCTCCTCGGCCAGGGTCGCGAGGTCGCCCTGCTGGTCCTGCACGGCGCGCGACATCAGGACGTAGCGCCGCTCGAACCGCATGCACAGCCACACGATCGGCACGGCGGTCGCCGCGACGAGCAGCCCGAGCGGCCAGTACATGAAGAGGAGCACGACGCAGACCGTGACGACCTGCACGATGTTGACGACGAGGAAGATCAGCCCGAAGCCCAGGAAGCGGCGGATCGAGCTGAGGTCCTGGACGGCGCGCGAGAGCAGCTGCCCGGCCGGCCAGCGGCTGTGGAAGGACATCGGCAGCGACTGGAGCTTGCGGTAGAGGTCGTGGCGCATGGAGGTCTCCATCGCCAGCACCGCCGTGCTCTGCACCCACCGGCGCAGCCAGATCAGCACCGCCTCGACCACGCCCACGGACAGCGCGAGCAGCCCCAGCGGCAGGACCGGCGCCAGCTCGCCGTCGGCGATCGGGCCGTCGATGACGGCCTTGGTGACCAGCGGGATCGTGATCGAGGTGCCCACGACGGCCAGCGAGGTGAGCAGCATCGTCACGACCGCCGCGAGGTGGGGGCGCAGGTAGCCGCGGATGCGCCAGATCGACGCCACCCCCGCCGCGGGCGGGGTGTCGGGATCGGGTCCGAGCGCGCGTCCGAGATCAGTTGCCATCGTCAACGAGCCTAGGTGGCGCCACCGACGTCCGACGAACGCCTGAGGCACCTCAGACCCGGGCCACCCCCCTCAGACCGGCGATCCCTCATTCCTGGGGGTGGGGCCGACTTGGGGGTCGATCCCTCATGCCCGGGGGGTGCCCCGCGGACCAGAGTCCTCCTCACCAGGGCCGTCACCGCCGGCGGCCCGCACACACCAGGAGATCACCATGAACCGCACCGCCGCTCGCATCGTCCCCGCCGCCGTCCTGTCCGCCGCCGTCATCTGCTCGGCCACGGCCGGCTCCGCCGTCGCCGCCAAGATGATCACCGGCAAGGACATCAAGAACAACACCGTCGCCTCCGCCGACGTGAAGAACCAGAGCCTCACCGGCAAGGACGTCAAGAACGGCTCGCTCGGCCAGAACGAGCTCGGGAAGGGCGTGCAGGGCAAGCTGAACGCGCCGTCGCTCCCGGGTTACCAGGTCGTGAGCGCGAAGGTCGAGGTCAACCCGAACTCGGCCGAGTACACCTCGGCGCACTGCCCCGAGGGCAAGGTGGCCGTCGGTGGCGGCGGCATGTGGGAGAGCGGCGCCGTCGAGCAGGGAGCCGTCCTCCAGGACAGCTACCCGGGCAAGGCGTTCGGCGAGTTCTTCTCCGACCTCGAGGGCCCGGACGACGTCGCCACCACGTGGAAGGCCGGCGGCCAGCACGACAGCGTGAACAACCAGGACCTCACCGTCTACGTGATCTGCGTCGACCCGAGCTGACGGTCCCACCTCGACACACCGGCCTTCTCGGCACCCGGACAGCGTCCCGGGAGCCTCGGCGGTGGTTCTCGTCGACGCTCCACCCGGCCCCGGCCCCCGCACAGGGGGCCGGGGCCGGCGTGCGTCCGGGGACGCCGTGCCCGGGCGGTCAGGTGAGCAGGCCGCGCACGACGCGCAGCCCGACCGACATCCGGGCCAGGTCGGCGTTGCCGTCGGCGCACAGCTGGCGCAGCGTGTCGGCGGCGCGGGTGACGATGACGGCGTCGCCGGCCTCCCAGGCCGCGATCCGGTCGGTCGCCGGGTCGTCGGCCGAGGTGGTGGCGAGCACCTGCGAGGTGAGCTGCGCGTGCACCGCGTGCAGGTCGTCGCGCAGCGCGGCCCGCGCCATCGTCTGCCACCGGTCGGCGCGCGGCAGGGTGAGGATCTGCTGGGCCAGCCCCGACAACCCCAGTCGCTCCCCGAGCGCGAACCACACTCGGCAGACGTCGGCGATCTCCAGCTCCTCCCGGGCGGCGATCTCGACGACGTTGAGCAGCATGTACGACGTCGGCAGGACCGCCACCCGCGCCGCGAGGTCCTCCGGCACGCCGTCCCCGACCAGGCGGGTGCGCCGCGCGTCGTAGGCCTGCAGCTCGGTGCCGAGCATCAGGTCGGGCAGCGCGGCCATCGCCCGCTGCACCGGCTCGGCGAACCGCTCCACCTCCCCGCTGCTGTCGAGCGGCGGCCGGCGGTTGGTCACCAACCAGCGCGAGCCGCGCTCGACCAGGGTGCGCATCTCGACCCGCATCTGGGTCTGCACCAGGGCCGGCAGCCGGTTGTCGTACGTCGCCACCTCCTCGCGCAGCGGCAGCGAGCCGAAGATCTCGCGGGCCACGAAGTTGGCGCGGGTCAGCTCGGCGGCAGTCGCACCGGTCTCCCCCGCCAGCCGCGGCCAGTAGGTCATCCCGGCACCGTTGACGAGGTCGTTGACCACCTGGGTCACGATGATCTCTCGGCGCAGCGGGTGCTCGCTGATCCGGTCGGGGAAGCCCTCGCGGACCTGGGTCGGGAAGTAGCCGCGCAGGTCGAGGTCGAGGTAGGGGTCGTCGGGCAGGTCGGAGGCGATCAGCTCGGTGGCCAGCACGATCTTGGTCCACGCCATCAGCACCGACAGCTCGGGCGTGGTCAGCCCCTGGCCGCGCTCGATCCGCCGGGCGACCTCGCGGCTGGTGGGCAGGTCCTCGAGCTCGCGGTTGAGCACGCCGTCGGACTGGAGCTTCCGCATCCACGTCTCGTGCACGTGGAGCAGCGGCGCGGCGTTGGCCTCGGCGTTGGCGAGCGCGAGGTTCTGCTCGTAGTTGTCGCGCAGCACGAGCGCGGCGACCTCGTCGGTCATCTCGGCCAGCACCTGGTTGCGCTGCTTCTCGGTGAGGTCGCCGTCGGCGACGACCCGGTCGAGCAGGATCTTGATGTTGACCTCGTGGTCGGAGGTGTCGACGCCGGCGGAGTTGTCGATGAAGTCGGTGTTGACCCGGCCACCGCCGCGGGCGTACTCGATGCGACCGAGCTGGGTCATGCCCAGGTTGCCGCCCTCGCCGATGCAGCGCGCCCGCAGCTGGCCCCCGTCGACCCGGATCACGTCGTTGGCCTTGTCGCCGGCCTGGGCGTGGGACTCGACCTCGGCCTTGACGTAGGTGCCGATGCCGCCATTCCAGAGCAGGTCGACCGGCGCCAGCAGGATGGCGCGCATCAGCTCGGCGGGCGTCATCGAGGCGACGTCGCCCTCGATCCCCAGCGCTGCGCGGACCTGGGGCGTCAGGATGATCGACTTCGCCGAGCGGGGGAACACCCCGCCGCCCTCGGAGACCAGCGAGGTGTCGTAGTCCTGCCAGCTCGAGCGGGGCAGCGCGAACAGCCGCTCGCGCTCGGCGAAGGAGGTGGCCGCGTCGGGCTCGGGGTCGAGGAAGATGTCGCGGTGGTCGAAGGCCGCCACCAGCCGGGTGTGCGGCGAGCAGAGCATCCCGTTGCCGAACACGTCGCCGGACATGTCGCCGATGCCGACGCAGGTGAACTCCTGCCGCTGGCAGTCGACGCCCATCTCGCGGAAGTGCCGCTGCACCGAGACCCAGGCACCGCGGGCGGTGATCCCCATCGCCTTGTGGTCGTAGCCGACCGAGCCGCCGCTGGCGAAGGCGTCGCCGAGCCAGAAGCCGTAGGCCTTGGCGACGCCGTTGGCGATGTCGGAGAACGTCGCGGTGCCCTTGTCGGCGGCGACCACGAGGTAGGAGTCGTCCCCGTCGTGGCGCACGACGCGCTCGGGCGGCACCGTCTCGCCCTCGACGAGGTTGTCGGTAACGTCGAGGAGGCCGGAGATGAAGGTCTTGTAGCAGGCGATGCCCTCGGCCAGCCACGCGTCGCGGTCGACGCCGGGGTCGGGCAGGTTCTTGGCGAAGAAGCCGCCCTTCGCGCCTACCGGCACGATCACGGTGTTCTTGACCATCTGCGCCTTGACCAGGCCGAGCACCTCGGTGCGGAAGTCGTCGCGCCGGTCGCTCCAGCGCAGACCGCCGCGGGCCACCGCGCCGAACCGCAGGTGCACGCCCTCGACCCGCGGGGAGTGGACGAAGATCTCGTACGCCGGCCGCGGCTCGGGCAGGTCGGGGATCGCCGACGGCTCCATCTTGAGCGCGATGTAGGCGTGCGGGAGCCCGTCCTTGGTCTCCTGGAAGTAGTTGGTGCGCAGCGTCGCCTTCACGTGGGTGAGGTAGGAGCGCAGGATGCGGTCGTGGTCGAGGCTGACCACGTCGTCGAGCGCCGAGAGGATCCGCTTCTCGACCGCGGCCACCGCCTCGGACCGGTCGCTGCCGGCGTCGGTGCGGTCGGGGTCGAAGCGGGCCTCGAACAGCTCGACCACCATCCGGGTGATCGCGACGTTGCCGGCCAGGGCCTCCTCGATGGAGTCGAGCGCGAACGGCGTCCCGCCCTGCTTCATGTACTTGGCGTAGGCCCGCAGCACCGTCGCCTGGCGCCAGGTGAGCCGGGCTCGCAGGATCAGGGTGTTGAAGCCGTCGATCTCGGTGAGCCCGCCCCACACGGCGCGGATGGCGTCCTGGAAGAGCTCGCGCGACTGGTCGGGCAGCCGGCCGGGGTAGCGCAGGCCGAACTCGTAGATGTGCGAGCGGCGCTCGAGGCCGGTGAGGGTGTAGGGCCGCTCGTCGACGACCTCGACGCCCATCGAGCTCAGCATCGGCAGCACCTGGCTCAGGGAGAGCGGCGGGCCGATCCGGTAGAGCTTGAGCCGGGCCTCACCGTCGCCGGCGTCGATGTCCTGGTAGAGCGAGTGGTCGAGCCCCTCGTCGCCGACGATGCCCTCGAGCCGGCCGAGGTCGACCGACGCCGAGCGCGGCGCGAAGTCCTCCTTGTAGGCCTCGGGGAAGGAGTCCTCGTAACGGCGCCCGAGGATGGCGCCCACCTCCTCGCCGTACTCGGTGATGACGGCGGAGGTGAAGTCGTCGCGCCACGAGCGCGAGGCCTCGGCGAGCCGGCGCTCGAGGTCGGCGGTGTCGATGTCGGGGATCGACTCGCCGGCGGGCTGGTGGACGACGAAGTGGACCCGCGCGGTCGTGGACTCGTTGATCCGGACGTTGAACTCGACGCTGTCGGCGCCCAGCTGCTCCTTGAGGATGTGCGCGAACTTCTCGCGCACGCCGGTGTTGTAGCGGTCGCGGGGCAGGTAGACGAGCACCGAGACGTAGCGCCCGTAGGTGTCCTTGCGGATGAACATCCGCAGCGTCCGGCGCTCGCGGGCCTGCATCGCGGCCTCGGCCAGGGGGCCGAGCTCCTCGACCGGGGTGTGGAACAGGTCGTCGCGGGGGTAGGTCTCGAGGGTGTCGAGCAGCGCCTTGCCGGCGTGGCTCTGCGGGTCGAACCCGCTGCGCTGCAGCACCGTCTGGACCTTCTCGCGGACCAGCGGGATGCGCAGCAGCGACTCGGTGTAGGCGGCGCTGGAGAACAGCCCGAGGAAGCGGCGCTCGCCGGTGACCTCGCCGTCGGCGCCGAACGTCTTGACGCCGACGTAGTCGAGGTAGGCGGGACGGTGCACCGTGGCGCGGGAGTTGGCCTTGGCCAGCACCAGCAGGGTCTTCTCGCGGGCCTTGGCCTTGACCGGGTCGGGCAGCCGGCCGAACGACTCCGACATCTGCTGGTCGAAGCGCAGGATGCCGAGGCCGGTGCCGGGGACGGCACGCAGGACGTCGTCCTCGACGCCGTCGACCTGGGCCCGCTCCAGCGAGTACTCGCGGTAGCCGAGGAAGGTGAAGTGGCCCTCGGCCAGCCAGGTCAGCAGCTCGCCGGACTGGCGCAGCTCACCGGGGTCGAGCGGCGGCGGCTCGTCGGCGAGTCCCTGCACGATCTCGTGGACGCGGGCGGTCATCTTCGACCAGTCCTCGACGGCCTCGCGCACGTCGTTGAGCACGCGCTGGACGTCGTCGACGATGGCGGCGGGGTCGTCGCCCTCGCGCAGCCGGTCGACCTCGACGTGCATCCACGACTCGCGCACGGCCCCGCCCTCGGGCGGGGACGCCCCGTCGGCCACCGGGACGACCGTCTGCAGGGCACCGGTGATGTCGCGGACGACGTCGAAGCTGGGGTGCACGACCAGGTGCACGTCGCGCAGCTGCCGGCTCAGCTCCATGGTCAGGCTGTCGACGAGGAACGGCATGTCGTCGACGACCACCTCGACCACGGTGTGCCCCGCGGCGCTCCACCCGTGCTCGGCCGGGGTGGGGGTGAGCACCCGCACCTGCGCGGTCCCCTGCGGGCGCTGCGTGGCCAGCTTGTGGTGGGCGGCGAGCATCCCGAAGACGTCGGCGTCGGACCGGTCGAGCAGGTCCTCCGGCGCGACGTGGCGGAAGTAGGCACGCAGCAGGTCGTCGACCGCGTCGTGCGGTGGCCCGCCGCTCCCCTTCCCCTGCTTCGCCAGCGTGACGGCCTTCGCGAGGAGCTCGGCCTTGTCGGGTTCGTGCGTCGTCGTTGACACGGCCCTCACGTTATGGCGCGCCCACCCCGCCCACAACAACCCCCGCGGGCGGCTCGTGGCTACCGGCGCTGCGCGACCCGGTCCCGCACGGCCCGGAGCACCGCGTCGTCCCGCACGTGCGCCTCCCACTCCCGGACGACGTCCGCCTCGACGTCCGGGGGCAGCGACCGGCCCGAGGAGTAGACGTGGCGCCACCCGAAGCCGGGCGCCGCCTGCTCGAGGTCGGCGAGGTCGAGGCGCTCCTCCACGGGCACCGCCTCGCGCCAGGTCACCGTGACGTAGCCGGTCAGCCGCCGGGGGTCGATCGTGTGCTCGCCGCGCAGCACCTCGGAGGTGACGGTGCCGCGGGCGACCAGGCCGCGGCCGTGCGCGCCCTGCCGGTAGAGCAGCGCCGTGGTGCCGGGACCGATCCCGTGCTTGTGCCGCGCGACGCTCCAGGTCCCCTCGAGCTCGCCGAGGCGTCCGGCGAGCCAGGGGCGCACCATCGTCTCGACCCACCCCGCCCGGTCGTAGATGACGTCGTCGTGCGGGCCGGGGTTCCAGGTCATCAGCACGGTGGTCATCGGGTCAACGCTCGGGTCAACGCTGGGGTCACAGCTCGGGTCACAGCCGGCTGCGGACGTCCCAGAGCACCGGGTAGTACTGCAGCGGCAGCCGCCCGCGCAGGTACGCCGACCCGCTGGACCCGCCGGTCCCGGACTTGCTGCCGATCATCCGCTCGACCATCACGACGTGCCGCGCCCGCCAGCTCGCGGCGTGCTCGTCGTGCTGGAGCAGCGCCTCGGCGAGCGCCCACACGGCGGCGTACCGCGACCGGTCGTGGGCGGTGGTGCGCACCGACGTGGCGACCTCGTCGTCGTCGCCTGCCGGGAGGCCGTGGGCGCGCAGCACGTCGAGGAACGCGTCCCACAGCGTCGGCTCCTCCAGCCGGCTGCGCAGCCGCGCCTGCTCGTCGTCGGTGAGGCCCTTGAAGCGCGTGAGGTAGGTCGGGTCCTTGGCGCCGGAGAGGAACTCGAGCTCGCGGAACTGCACGCTCTGGAAGCCGCTGGCCGGGGCGAGCCGCTGGCGGAACTGCAGGAAGTCCTGCGGGGTCATCGTCTCGAGCACGTCGACCTGCTGGACCAGCACCCGCTCGATCACGTGGACGCGCTGCAGCAGGTGCTGGGCCCACCACAGCTCGCCGCCACTCATCGCGTCCCGCGCCGCGGTCACCTCGTGGATCAGCTGCTGGAACCACAGCTCGTAGACCTGGTGGATGGTGATGAACAGCAGCTCGTCGTGCGCGGGCGGGTCGGACTCGAGGTGCTGGGCGTCGAGGAGCGTCGGCAGCCGCAGGTAGCTGCCGTAGGTCAGCTGGGCTCCCTGCTCACCGAAGGAGACGAAGCGCTCGTCCTGGGGGTCGGTGGTGGTCACGACGCCAGCCAACCACGCCGACCGGCCTGCCGTGATCGACCCAGGTGCGCGCCACCGCACCCGGCGGCCCGTCGCGCACCCCGACCGGCATGATGACCGCATGGAGTTCCGCCACGTGCTCGCCTACGACGCCCCGCCCGACGAGGTGTTCGCGATGCTCGCCGACCCCGCCTTCCGCGAGAAGGTCTGCGCCGCCCAGGGGGTGGTCTCGGCCGAGGTGCGGCTGACGCCGTCCGGGTCCGGCTTCGCGCTGGAGACCGACCAGGTGCAGGACACCGCCGGCCTGCCCGCGATCGCGAAGAAGATCGCCGGCGACACGACCGAGGTCAGGCTCGTGGAGGAGTGGGCCGACGCCTCCGGCGGCAGCCTCGAGATCATCGCCCCCGGCAAGCCGACCTCGGCCCGGGGACGCATTGCGCTGGCGCCTGCGGGCACCGGCACCACCGAGACGGTCGAGCTCGAGATCAAGGTCAAGGTCCCGATCATCGGCGGCAAGCTGGAGGCCGTGATGGCCGAGAACATCAAGAACGGCATGGACGTCGAGCACACGGTCGGCGCCGCCTGGCTGGCAGGGGAACGCTGATGACCAAGACCATCACCTACGAGATGCAGTACGACGCGCCGCTGGCTGACGTCGCCGCGATGCTCGGCGACCCCGCGTTCCGCAAGCAGGTCTGCGCCCTGCAGGGCGTCACCAGGGTCGAGGTGACCGTCGAGCCCGACGGCGAGGGGAAGCACGTCGTGATCGACCAGTGGCAGCCCACCAAGGGCCTGCCGTCGATCGCCACCAAGATCGTCGGCGACGAGACCAACCTCGTCCAGGAGGAGCGCTGGACCAGCGCCGATCACGGCGACATCACCGTCACCATCCCCGGCAAGCCCGGCGAGATGACCGGCACCGCCGACCTGCGCGAGGTCGACGGACGCACGATCGAGTCGGTGGAGATGAAGATCAAGGTCAAGATCCCGCTCGTGGCCGGCAAGCTCGAGGGCATCATCGGCGACCTGCTCCTCAAGGCGCTCAAGGCCGAGCAGAAGGCCGGCCGCACCTACCTCTCGCGCTGACCGTCCTCGACGGGCTGCTCGCCCCCGACGGGCCGGCCGGCGTCGTCCGCCCCGTCGGCGTCCGCGCGTGCGTCGGCGCGACGGCGTACGAGCACGACGATCCCGAGCACCGCGAACGGCCCGAACGCCAGCAGGACCGTGAGAGCCTGCTCGATCGGGTGGGCCGGTCCGAGGTGCAGCGGGATCATCGCGACGCGAGCCTCAGCCCTGGTAGGGGTAGCGGTGGTCGGTGGGCGCCACGAACGTCTCCTTGATCGAGCGCGGCGAGGTCCAGCGCAGCAGGTTGACCGCCGCCCCGGCCTTGTCGTTGGTGCCCGAGGCGCGACCGCCGCCGAACGGCTGCTGCCCGACGACGGCGCCGGTCGGCTTGTCGTTGACGTAGAAGTTGCCGGCCGCGAACCGCAGGGTCTCGCTCGCCCAGTCGATCACGCGCCGGTCGCGGGCGATGACGGCCCCGGTGAGGGCGTAGGGCGCGACGTTCTCCATCTGCGTCACGACCTTCTCGAAGTCGGCGTCGTCGTAGACGTGGACGGTGAGGATGGGGCCGAAGTACTCGGTGGTGAACATCTCGTCGGTGGGGTCGCCGCCGACGACGATCGTGGGCCGCACGAACCACCCGACGGAGTCGTCGGTCTGGCCGCCGGCGACGACCTCCAGGCCGTCGGTGGCCTGGGCGCGCTCGATCGCGGTCCGGTGCTTGGCGAAGGCCCGGTCGTCGATGACGGCGCCGAGGAAGTGGGAGAGGTCGGTGACGTCGCCCATCGAGAGGGCCTCGGTCTCAGCGATCAGCTGGTCCTTGATCGTCGTCCAGAGGCTGCGCGGCACGTAGGCGCGCGAGGCCGCGGAGCACTTCTGGCCCTGGAACTCGAACGCCCCGCGGATCATCGCCACCCGCAGCACGTCGGGGTCGGCCGAGGGGTGGGCGACGATGAAGTCCTTGCCGCCCGTCTCGCCCACGATCCGCGGATAGGCGCGGTAGCTGGTGATGTGGTCGCCGACGGTGCGCCACAGGTGCTGGAACGTCGGGGTGGAGCCGGTGAAGTGGATCCCGGCGAGGTCGGGGTGGGCCAGCGCGACCTGGGAGACGTCGAGGCCGTCGCCGGGCAGCATGTTGATGACGCCGGGCGGCATCCCGGCCTCCTCGAGCAGCTCCATCGTCAGCGACGCCGCGAGCTGCTGGGTGGGGCTGGGCTTCCAGATCACGGTGTTGCCCATCAGCGCCGGCGCGGTGGGCAGGTTGCCGGCGATGGCGGTGAAGTTGAACGGCGTGATCGCGTAGACGAAGCCCTCGAGCGGGCGGTGGTCGGTGCGGTTCCACACGCCGGGGCTGTTGGCGATCGGCTGGTCCTCGAGGACCTGACGGGCGTAGTGGACGTTGAAGCGCCAGAAGTCGATGAGCTCGCAGGCGGCGTCGATCTCGGCCTGGAACGCCGTCTTCGACTGCCCGAGCATGGTCGCGGCGTTGAGCCGCTGGCGCCACGGCCCGGCCAGCAGGTCGGCCGCCTTGAGCAGCACGGCGGCGCGCTCGTCGAACGGCAGCGTGCGCCAGTCGTGGCTGGCGGCCTGCGCCGCCGCGATCGCGTCCTCGGCGTCGGAGGTGGTCGCGCTGCGCAGGGTGCCGAGCACGTGCTGGTGGTCGTGCGGCTGCACGACCTGGATCTCCTGGCCGCCGCCGCTGCGTCGACGGCCGCCGATGTGGGCCTCGAACGTGTGCTGGTGGCGCTCGAGCTCGTCGATCTCCGCGACCAGGGCGGCCCGTTCGGGGCTGCCCGGCGCGTAGGTCAGGTTCGGCTCGTTGGTGGGAGCCGGGGGGTGGGTGATGGCGTCCATGGTTCCCGACTGTAGTGACGCTCCGCGGCCACGCCGAGTCGGCGTCGTCGACCGCTCAGCCGAGGAGGTCCGGGACCTCCTGGGTCGCGTACCAGGCGAGGTCGTCGTCGGGATCTGCGCCCGCGGGCCGCTCGTCGGGGTCGGCGTGCACGGCCACCACCCGCCGGCGCGGCACCGGACGATCCAGGGCCTGCGCGTCGTCGACCTCGACCACCACCACGACCCGGCGACCGGGACCGGCCAGCAGCGCCGCGGAGGCGTCGGCGGCGGTCATCAGCGCGGCGTACTCGGAGTCCTCGTCGTCGCCCTCGGCCACCACGACGTCGTCACCCGGCGTCAGCTCTCCGGCTGCCCAGGCCTCCCGGAGCCGGTCGAGGGTGGTGGGGAGGTAGAGCCGGGTCACTCCCGCCCCCCGCCGGCACCCTTGCCCGCGCCCCTGGCGCTGCGCGGCGCCGGGCGGGACGTCGTCCGGCCCCGGCCACGGGGAGCCCGGACCGCGGTGGCGGTGGCGAGCAGCTCGTCGAGCGCCTCGGAGATGCAGGTGCCCAGCAGGTCGGCGTCGGGCAGCGCGACGCGATCGGCGGTAAGGCCGTAGAACACCTTGCCGTCGTAGGAGGTGACCCCGATGGCCAGCGGGTGACCCGGCAGCAGCGGCGGCACGGGGTAGGTCGCCACCATCCGGGCGCCGGCGGCGTACAGCGGCGACTGCGGCCCCGGGACGTTGGTCACGCTGAGGTGGTAGCCGCGACGGAGCTCCTCGGCGACCACCCGCGACCCGATCGCGTGGAAGGTGGTGGGGGCGAAGCCCGCGATGCCGGCGAGCCGGTTGGCGGCGACGCTGCGCCCGGTCTCGGCGTGCGCCTGGAAGGAGTAGGAGACCTGGTGGAGGCGGACCAGCGGGCTCGCCTCGCTGATCGGCAGCTGCACGAAGTGGGCGGCGATCTGGCTGCCGAGCGAGGTGGCCTCCAGCTCGTCGTCGATCACCGAGACCGGGACGACGGCGCGCAGCTGGCGCAGCCCGCCCAGGGACTCGGGGCGGGTCATCAGGAACGACCGCAGGCCCCCGGTGATCGAGGCCAGGATCACGTCGTTGACGGTGCCGCCGTGCGCCTCCCGGACGGTGCGGTGGTCGCTGAGCCGGGTCTCGACGGTGACCACCCGGCGATGCTGGGAGAGCGGGCCGACGACCGGACCGCGGCCCTTCGGGCGGCGACCGGTCAGCGCGTTGGCGATCGACCGGGTGCGGCCGGCGACGCGGTCGGCCGTGCGCAGCACCGAGTCGGCCGCCACCGTCGCGGTCTCGACCAGCGTCGCGGGCGAGGTGACGGAGTCCAGCACCGCGCCGGTGAGCAGCCCGACCGCCGAGGGCGCCGCTCGCGGCGTCCAGTCGTCGGGGTCGAGGGTCCTGGGCTCGGGCGAGCGGTCGAGCAGCAGCTGCCCGAGGTCGACGGTGTGCACACCGTCGACCAGCGCCTGGTGGCTCTTGTAGAGCAGCGCGACCCGGTCGTCGCGCAGGCCCTCGACGACGTAGATCTCCCACAGCGGGCGGCTGCGGTCGAGGCGGCGCGAGACGATCCGCGAGACGAGCTCGCGCAGCTGCTCGTCGGAGCCGGGACGCGGCAGGGCCGAGCGGCGTACGTGGTAGTCGAGGTCGAACGCCTCGTCGTCGACCCAGACCGGCGCGGTCAGGCGCCCGGGCACCTCCGCCAGCCGCTGCCGGTAGCGGGGCACGAACGAGATGCGGTCGGCGATGAGCGCGAGGAGCCGTTCGTGGTCGAAGCCCGCCTCGCCCGGCTCGAAGATCTCGACGGTGGCGTTGTGGTGCGGCGCGGTGGCGGTCTCTCCGGTCAGGAACGCCAGGTCGCGCGCCCGCAGCCGCTCGCTCATCCGACCAGGCCCCTTCCAAGCGTCCCCGTGGCGGACCGGGTACCGGTACCGCCCGACCTTGTCCCTCGTGGGATTCTGGCAGAGGTGCCGACCCGGCGGGGCACCTGTCCGCCGTGTCCGCCGTGTCGTCAGCCCCCTGGAGGAGCGCCGTGATCAGCCGAGGAGCGGCCACCGCCGCCGTGTTCTTGTCCGTGCTCGCCCTCACCGGTGCGTGCGGCGACGACGAGGGCTCGGGCGGCAGCACCGAGACCGAGGTCGTCGAGGTCACCGTCGAGGGCGACACCGTCACCCCCGACGGCGAGCGCGTCCAGGTCGACGTCGGCCAGCCCGTCGACGTCGTGGTGACCTCCGACGCCGCCGGTGAGCTGCACGTGCACTCCTCCCCCGAGACCAGCGCGCCCTTCGAGGCCGGCACCAACGAGCCGATCGAGCTGCAGTTCGACCGCCCCGGCATCGTCGAGATCGAGCTGCACGAGCCCTTCGAGGGAGCGGTCGTCGAGCTCGAGGTCTCGTGACCTCCGACGACCTCCTCGCCCACGGCCTCGGCGGCCAGCAGGACCTCCCGATCTCGCTCGGCCTGGCGATCGCGGGCGCGGTGGCTGCGCTCGTCATCTCCTTCACCGTGCTCTCGGTGGCCTGGCGCAAGCCGCGGTACGACGCCGCGACGAGCGGCCGGCCCGCCCCCGACGCGCTGCAGCGCCTCGTCGCGCACCCGGCGTTCGGCATCGTCCTGCGCGCCTTCGGGATGGTGCTGTTCCTCTACACGGTGATGGTCGCCGTGGCCGGCGAGGACACCGTCATCAACCCGTTCTTCGGGATCGTCTACGTCTGGCTGTGGGTCGGCATCGTGCCGATGTCGTTGCTGTTCGGGCCGTTCTGGAAGGCGATCAGCCCGGTCCGCACGATCAACCTGCTCTTCGCGCGGCTCACCGGCGGTGACCCCGACGAGGGCCTCTACCGCTATCCCGCGCGGCTGGGCTACTGGCCGGCGGTCCTCGGGCTGTTCGCCTTCGTCTGGCTGGAGCTGGTCTACCCCTCCTCCACCGAGCTCAGCCCGGTGCGCCTGTGGTTCGCGGTCTACGTCGCGGTGATGCTGGTCGGCGGCGCCGTGTTCGGCAACGCCTTCTACGAGCGGGCCGACCCGTTCGAGATCTACTCCACCCTGGTCGGCAAGGCCTCGGTGTGGGCGGTGCGCGACGGCCGGCTGCTGCTGCGCAGCCCGCTGGCCAACCTCGACTCCATCGAGGTCGCACCCGGTCTGGTCGGCGTCGTCGGGGTGCTGTTCGGCAGCACCGGGTTCGACTCGTTCGGCGAGTCCCCGGCGTGGGTGGAGTTCCTGCAGGGCACGCAGGTCAGCGGCTACCTGCTGAGCAACCTCGCCCTGCTCGTCTTCTGCGCGGGGGCGACCGCGATCTTCGCCCTCGGCTGCGTGCTCACCGGCGTCGGCCCCGAGCGCCGGCGGCGCGACCTGCCCGACGCGCTCGCCCACTCGATCGTGCCGATCATCATCGGCTACGTCGTCGCCCACTACCTCACCTACTTCATCGAGGTCGGCTCGCGCACCCTGGTGCTGGCCAGCGACCCCTTCAGCAACGGCTCCGACTGGTTCGGCACCGGTGACTGGCGCGACGTCACCTGGCTGGCCTACCACCCGACCCTGCTGGCCAACCTCAAGGTCGGTGCCGTGGTGCTCGGGCACGTGGTCGCCGCGATCGTCGCCCACGACCGGGCGCTGCGGCTCCTCCCCGCCCGCCACCAGCTCACCGGTCAGCTGCCGCTGCTCGTGGCGATGGTCGGCTTCACCGGCGGCGGCCTGTTCCTGCTCTTCTCCGCCTGACCTGCGCCGCGGACCGCGGGCCGACGTCGGGGACCACCGCCGAGACCAGGGCGGCCACGGCCCGGGTGAGCGCCGAGTCGCCCGACTCCACCAGCGTGCGGCCGGCGACCAGGGCGCGGTCGACCGAGGTGCGGTCGTCGGGCAGGAAGTGCAGCCCGGCCAGGCGCGCGAAGCCGGCGACCATGCTCGCGACCTCCTTCTCCGACCAGCCGAGCGTGGGGCGCATCCGGTTGACGACGACGTGCACCGGCACCGGGCCGACCACCTCGCGCAGGTCGACCAGTCCCCGGGCGAGCCGGGAGAGACCGACCGGGTCGGCGCTGCCGACGACCAGCACCTCGTCGGCGACGTCGAGGGCCCCGAGGGTCAGCAGGTTGCGGCTCGGCCGACCGCCCAGGTCACCGGCCGGGTCGCCCTCGAGGCTGAAGCCGGTGTCGACGACGACCTCGCCGGCCGCGCGGCCGAGCTCGAGGACGTGCTCGACGGTGCCGGCGCGCACCTCGGTCCACCGGTCGGGGCGCGGCAGGCCGGTGACGACCGACAGCCGCTGGTCGAGGCCGCGCTGGACGGTCGCGAAGCGGTCCTCGAGCTGACCGGCGGTGGCCAGGCGGGCGGCCGACAGCAACCCGGACACCTCGTCCAGCACGCCGAGCTGCTGGCCGATCGAGCCGCCGTAGGGGTCGGCGTCGACCAGGATCGTGCGCCGGCCGCGGCGCGCGAGCTCGGCCGCGACCGCGGCGGCGACCGTGCTGCGGCCGGGCGCCCCGGCCGGCCCCCAGACCGCGACGACCCGCCCGCCGGCCGGGTGGGGAGGGGGCTCCGCCTCGGTGGGCGCGGCGCCGGGCGGCGGGGCCGTCGGGCGCGGGCCGAGCCCCGCCGCGAGGACGGCGTCGGCCAGCCCGGCGAGGCCGGAGACGGGCAGGACCGAACGGATGCCGATGCGCCCCGCCCGGGCCGGACCGCTCTCGGCCTGGTCGTCGGCGACCACCGCGACCGTGCGCACGCCGTGGTCGGCCAGCCGCGCCACCGCCGCGGCGTCGAGGCCGCGGGCCTCGAGCCCGAGCACGGCGGCCTGGGCCTGCCCGGAGGCGGCGGCCGCGAGCAGGTCGTCGACGTCGACGCAGCGCTTGAGCACCACCGTGCCGGGGTGCTCGGCGAGCACGGCGAGCGCTCGGGACTCCCAGGCGGCGCCCGAGGCGACGACCAGGACGACGATCATCAGCTCACCTGGGCCAGCGAGACCACCGGCGTGGTCAGGTCGCCGAGCAGGTCGTAGAACCCGGCCACCTCCTCGTCGGGCACGGCCAGCTCGACCTGGCGCTCCCCGCCGGCCGCGAAGGTCTCGTCGACGGCCGGCGCGGCGACCACGCGGACGTCGTCGAGCACCGGCGTGCCGGCCTCGCGCGGCGTCGTCCGGCCGCCGCCCGCGGGTGCCGCCTCGCCGGTGACGTAGACGTCGACCACCGAGCCCGGTCCGACGGCGCTCGGCACGAGCATCGGGGTGAGCGCGAGCGAGACCGTCACCGTGCCGGCGTCGTCGGGCTCCCCGACCGCGGCGCGGGGCAGCAGCTCGCCCTCGCCCAGGCCGCGCACCAGGGCGAGCTCGTCGGGCAGCGCCTCGTCGACGCGGAAGTAGCGCGCGAGGTCGCCGTCGTCGGCGAACCGCAGGCGCCGCGCGACGAGGTCGTCCTCGGTGAGCCGCTCCCCGGGGTCGGCGTCGCCGGCGACCGCCCAGACCTGCACGGTGTCGTCGGCGGAGGCGAGCACCCGGGTGCCGACCAGCACCGAGGCGGCGACGATCGCGACGCCGACCCACAGCCGAGGGTCGCGCCAGGTGGGTGAGGACGAGCGGACGGAGGCCGGCACCTGCTCGGCAGGAGCCCCGAGATCTCTGCGCACGCCGACATCATCGCTGCGGCGCGGCGTCCGGTCACCTGCTCCTCCACAAGCAGGGAGCAGACGGTACGGACGTGACGGATGAGGTGCCAGGATGGTCCCCATGGCCGGCACCCCGCGCTTCCTCACCCTCGCCGACGTCGCCGAGGTGCTGAACACCTCCAGCGCCCAGGTCTACGCGATGGTGCGCCGCGGCGAGCTCGAGGCGATCAAGATCGGCGGCCGCGGCCAGTGGCGGGTCGAGGCGTCCAAGCTCGAGGAGTACATCGCCGACGCCTACCGGGCCACCAAGATCTTCGTCGACGAGCACCCGCTGGTCGACGACGTCGAGGTCGACTGACGGTCGACCGGCGCCTGCGGGCGGCCGGGAGGTGCCGCCCTACCCGACCTCGGAGTCGAGCCGCACGGTCGTCGTCCGCTCCTCACCGTTGCGCAGGTAGACGAACTCGATGCGCTGGCCGGGCTGGTAGCTGCGGATGTTGACGATCAGCGAGATGCCGTCGACGACGCGCTTGCCCTGGACCTCCACCACCACGTCGCCGGTCTCGAGGCCGGCGTCCTCGGCGGGGGTGTCGTCGAGCACCTCGTCGAGGTAGGCGCCGGCGACCCCGGTGCCCGCGTTGCCGCCGACCTGGGCGCCGATGACCGGGTAGCGGGCCTCGCCGGTCTGGAGGATCTGGTCGGTGGTGACGCGCACCTGCTCGACCGGGATCGCGAAGCCGACACCGATGTTGCCAGCGTCGCCGTTGGTGGCGCCGCCGCTGGTGGCGATCGCGGAGTTGACCCCGACGACCTGGCCGCGGAGGTTGACCAGCGGGCCGCCGGAGTTGCCGGGGTTGATCGCGGCGTCGGTCTGGACGGCGTTGATGTAGGAGGAGTCGTCACCGGTGCTGCCGGTGGTCACCGGGCGGTCGAGCGCGCTGACGATGCCGGCGGTCACGGTCGAGCTGAGGCCGAGCGGCGACCCGATGGCGACCACGCCGTCGCCGACCCGCAGGCCCTCTGAGCGGCCGAGGGCCGCGGGGGCGAGGTCGGCGTCGTCGGGGATCCGCAGGACCGCGAGGTCGTAGACCGGGCTGCGGCCGACGATCTCGGCGTCGTAGGTGTTGCCGTCCTGGTCGACGACCCGCACCGGGCCGTCGCTCTCGGCCGCGGAGGCGATCACGTGGTTGTTGGTGACGACGTGCCCGCTCTTGTCGATCACGAAGCCGGAGCCCGTCGCGCCCTCGTCCTGGCCGTCGAGCTCGGCGATGATCTGGACCGTGCTGGGCAGCAGCGCCTCGGCGACCGCGGCCACCCCACCGGCCTTGACCGGCGGCAGCTCGACGACCTGGTCGTCGGTCAGTCCCTCGTAGACGTCGGGCTCGTCGTCGGACGCCTCCTGGTAGACGACGCTGCCGCCGATGCCCCCGACCAGCCCGAGGAGCAGCGCGAGGACGGCGACCGCCGGCCAGATCCAGCGGGTGGTGCGTCCCCGGTGGCTGGTCGGCGCCGGAGGCGGGAAGCCCGGCTGGGACCCGCGGGCGTAGTCGGCCCAGGTCGGCACCGGCGCCGCGGGCAGCGGGCCCGACGGCGGCGCCCACGACGGCTCCGCGGGCGGGTCCACCCGGGGCGCCCCGAACGAGAGCGGTCGCGTCGAGTCGACGCCGTCGTCGGTGCCGGCCGCGCGGTCGGGGCCGCCGTCGGCGGGGTCGGTGCCGTCGCGCTCGGCATCGTGGTGGGTCACCGGACCATCATCCCCCGCCGGTGGTCACCGGTCGTCACCCTCACGCAGGGCGGTCAGCGGTCGAGCCGGACCGGCACCTGCGGCGAGGCCGGCCGCGGGGAGAACTGGGTGACGGGCTGCTGCATGCGATCGGGCGAGGGCAGGCTGGCGGGCGCGGGTCCCAGGGCCAGGATGCCCATCACCGCGGCGCCGGCGGCGCCGCCACCGATCGCGGCGATGCCGGCCATCCCACCGACGCCGCGCCGCGGTCGCGCGCCGTTGACGAGGTCGTCCTGCGGGGGACCGCCGAAGCAGTCGCCGGGCGGCATGCCGAGCAGCGCACCCTTGAGCCGGTCGGGGGCGCAGCCTCCCGGAGCCTGCTCGGAGGACAGCGACGAGAGCCGGGTCTTGACCCAGCCCTCCCGCTCGACCTCGTCGCGGCACAGGTGGCAGGTGTGCACGTGGGCCCAGGCCGACTCGGTCTCGGCCGCGGAGAGGTGTCCGTCGAGGAGGTCGCTCACCCGACGTCGCGTGAGGTGGCTCATCGGCGCCGCCCCTCCCCGACGCTCTGGGGCGCCGGCGTCGGGCCCGAGTAGCGGGCCCGGCCCTCGCTGGGCGCCCGGTGCGCGAGCGCGGTGCGGAGCATCGCCCGGCCGCGGTGGATGCGCGAGCGGACCGTGCCGAGCTTGGCGCCCAGGATCTCGGCGATCTCCTCGTAGGTCAGCCCCTCGACGTCGCACAGCACGACGGCGACCCGGAAGTCGGGCGGCAGGGTGGCCAGCGCCCGCTCGACGTCGTCGTCGAAGGTGCGGTCGGCGTACGCGGCCTCGGGTGCTGGCGACGCGCTGGACAGCCGGTCGGCGCGCTCGTCGGAGAGCGCGTCGAAGCGGATGCGCTGCTTGCGCCGCGCCTGGTCGAGGAACAGGTTGGTGGTGATGCGGTGCAACCAGCCCTCGAAGGTGCCGGGCGTGTAGGACGACAACGACCGGAAGACGCGGACGAAGACCTCCTGGGTGAGGTCCTCGGCGTCGTGACGGTTGCCGGTGAGGCGGTAGGCCAGCCGGTAGACCCGGTCGGAGTGCCGCTCGACGATCTCGTCCCAGGTGGGGACGCCCTGCTGCGGCGTGGCGTCGGTCGGATCGGTCACGGGGGTCCTCGGTCGCTGGCGGGGCATGGTCCTCAGACGGTAGGGGGCTGGGCTGAGGGTTGCCTGTGAGCAGGTCCCACGACCGGAGCAACGAGCGACCCCCGGCCCGTGTTCCCGGATCCGGCGACGCGTGGGCGATAGCGTGCCCACATGCCGAGCACGCCGACCCCGCCGATCGCCGCGACCAGCTGGACGTTCGCCGAGACCTACGTCGGTGAGGACGACGTCCTGGCCGCCGCCCGCGAGCGCGCCACCGAGGTCGGGGTCGCCGCGATCGGCAGCGGCGGCGGCGCCGCGCTGCGCTTCCTGGCCTCGGTCATGGAGGCCCGGTCGGTGGTCGAGATCGGCACCGGCACCGGGGTCTCGGGCCTGTGGCTGCTGCGCGGCATGCGCCCCGACGGCGTCCTGACCACGGTCGACCTCGAGGCCGAGCACCAGCGCCTGGCCCGCGAGACCTTCACCGAGGCCGGGATCGCGAGCCAGCGGGTGCGCACGATCCCGGGCGCGGCCCTCGACGTCCTGCCCCGGCTGACCGACGGCGTCTACGACATCGTCTTCGCCGACGGGGACAAGACCGAGTACACCGCCTACCTCGCCGAGGCGCTGCGGCTGCTGCGGCCCGGCGGCGTCGTGGTCTTCGACAACGCCCTCTGGCACGACCGGGTGGCCGACCCCTCCCAGCGCGACCAGCAGACGGTCGCGGTGCGCGACCTGGTGCGGGCGGTCGCCGACCACGACGACCTGGTCCCGCTGCTGCTCCCGGTGGGCGACGGCCTGCTGCTGGCCAAGAAGGGCTAGCTCAGGCGCGTGCGTTCGGCTCGAAGCCGTCCCAGCCCTCGGCGACCGCGACCACCTCGGAGGCCTCGATCAGGATCGGCGGGCTGCCGATGATCCGGGTGCCCGGGGCGTCCGCGGCCCCCTCGGTGAAGGTGCGCTGGAACTCCTCGCGGGCGGCGTCGGAGACGAAGACGTAGTGCCCCTCGAACCACTCCCCCGGCCGCACCCGCCAGGTCTTGTAGCGCAGGCCGGACATGCCGGTGAAGCGCGGGTGGGAGGTGCTCTCGACGTACGCCGCCAGCTCGTCCTCGACGCCCTCGGGTGCCTCGGCGAGCGACCAGCGGATGGTCAGCGACCTCACTGCCCGGCGCCGACTCCGGCGAGCGGGTCGGGCGAGCCGAGCCAGGTGAGCAGGGCGCGCGCCCCGAAGCCGGTGGGTCCGGCCGTCCACTCGTGGCGGTCGTCGGGGGCGTCGCCGACCGAGGCGATGTCGAGGTGGGCCCACGGCACGTCGCCGACGAACTTCTGCAGGAACAGCGCCGCCATGATCGCGGCCGGCCCGGACGGGCCGTTGTCGGAGTCGGCGACCTTGGAGGCCAGCTTGTCCTGGTAGCCCGCGAACAGCGGGAAGCGCCACAGGGGCTCGCCGGCCGACTCGCCCGAGGCCAGCAGCGACTCGGCGAGCGCGTCGTCGGTGGAGAAGAGCCCTCCGACCTGCTGGCCGAGCGCGACCTTGACACCGCCGGTGAGGGTGGCGACGTCGACGATGACGGCGGGGCTCAGCTCGGCGACGGCGTAGGCCAGCGCGTCGGCGAGGACCAGCCGGCCCTCGGCGTCGGTGTTGGTGACCTCGGTGGTGCGGCCGCCGTAGTGGCGCAGCACGTCGCCGGGGCGGGTGGCGCTGCCGGAGACGGCGTTCTCGGCGGCCGGCACCAGGCCGACGACCTTGACCGGGCACCCGACGTCGGCCAGCGCGGCCATCGTGGCCAGCACGACGGCGCCCCCGGTCATGTCGCGCTTCATCGCGACCATGCCCTGGGCCGGCTTGATCGAGATGCCGCCGGTGTCGAAGGTGATGCCCTTGCCGACCAGCACCACGGTGGGCGTGCGCCGCGAGGACTTGGGCGGCGCGTAGTCGAGCCGGATCAGCCGGGGCGGCGTGGCCGACCCCTGGCCGACCCCGATGATGCCGCCGAAGCCCTCGGCCCGCAGCGCCTCGTCGTCCCAGACCCGGCAGATCAGGCCGGCCTCCCCGGCCAGCTCCTCAGCCTGCTCGGCGAGCCACGCGGGGTTCTTCAGGTTGGACGGGACCGTGGCCAGGACGCGGGCGCGCCACCCGGCACCGCCGATCGCGACGGCCCGGTCGAGCGCTGCCCGGTCGACGTCGTCCGCGGACGCCGGCAGGCCGGCCAGCACGACCCGGGCGACGGGCACGTGCTCGGGCGGTGTCGAGCGCCAGGAGAAACCGAACGAGCCCAGCATCACCCCGACCACGAACGCCTCGATGCCGTGCTCGGCGTCGAGGCTCGCGATGGTCGTGGCGACCGCGCTGCGGTCGCGGGTGGCCCGGGCGACGGCGGCGCCGGCGCGGCGCAGGTCGGTCGGGGTGGCGTCGCCGACCCCGACGAGGAGCAGGAGGCGCAGCTCGGCCTGGTCGGGTCCGCCCAGCGGCACCGGCACGGCGACGAGGTCGCCGACCTTGCCGGTCACCCGGGCGGCCTCGGCCACCGCGACCAGGTCGACCCCGAGCGCGTCGCCGACCTCAGCGGCCCCGGGACCGAGCAGCGGCGCGCCGTCGTCGTCGCCCGGGAGCAGCGGGAGCGCGACGACGTCGACGCCGGTGACGGCGTGGACGGGCTGGCGCGTCAGTGCGACGTCAGGCGGTGAGACCTGGCTCGGCAGGACCGGCCTGGAGATCGGGGGCTGAGCGCTCCGGGTCACCCGACGACGTTCTTGAGGGCGTCGCCCAGGGCGCCGGCCTCCTCGGCGTTGAGCTCCACCACGAGGCGGCCACCACCTTCGAGGGGGACGCGCATGACGATCCCGCGACCTTCCTTGGTGACCTCCAGCGGACCGTCGCCGGTCCGCGGCTTCATCGCCGCCATGCGGCACCTCTTCCATGTCGAGCCGGGAGAGAGACGGCGGCGAGCCGTCCTACTCATGTGCGGACCATTATCCCCTATCGGTGCCCGCCACCGCACCACTACCGCCCGTCTACCGCCCACCCACCGTCCACCCACCCGCCCGTCCCGGCCTCCGGAGGCCCCCTGGCGGTGGCAGACTCCGCTGGCATGACCGACGCACCCGTGCTCCTCGACCTCACCGCCGGGGTCGCCACCATCACCTTCAACCGGCCCGAGGCGATGAACAGCCTCGACGTCGCGACCAAGGAGCTGCTGCTCGAGATCGTGACCACCGTGGCCGACGACCCGGCCGCGCGCTGCGTCGTCCTGACCGGCACCGGGCGCGCGTTCTGCACCGGGCAGGACCTCAAGGAGCACGTCCAGCTGCTCGAGAGCGGCGGCAGCGACGAGCTCTTCACCACCGTCGACCGGCACTACAACCCGATCGTCACCGCGCTGGCCGGGATGGAGAAGCCGGTCGTCGCGGCGGTCAACGGCGTCGCGGCCGGGGCCGGCGCCTCGCTGGCGTTCGCCTGCGACCTGCGGATCCTCGCCGACACCGCCGGCTTCAACCTCGCCTTCGCCAACGTCGCGCTGTCCTGCGACACCGGCGCGTCGTACCACCTGCCGCTGCTCGTCGGTCGTGCCAAGGCGATGGAGCTCCTCTACTTCCCCCGCACCGTCAGGGCCGAGGAGGCCCTCGACCTCGGCCTCGCCACCACCGTCGCCCCCGCCGACCGGTTCGCCGACGAGGTCGCCGCGCTCGCCACCCGGCTCGCCGCCGGCCCCACCGTCGCCCTCGGCGCGATGCGCCGGTCGGTCAACCACGCCGACGGGGTGACGTTCAGTGAGGCCCTGGAGCTCGAGAGCGCGATGATGACCAGGACCGGCTCCACCGCTGACCACCGCGCCGCCGTCGCGGCGTTCGTGGCCAAGGAGAAGCCGGTGTTCGAGGGGCGGTGAGGGTGGTCGTCGGGGTCGGGGGTTTTGCCCGGGAAGCTCAGATTTCCCCGGTGGACCGGTGAGATCTCGCGCCGAGCCCCACCACCCAGATCCCGCCAGCCGGCCGACCACGACCTCCTCGACCAGCGTCGGCGGCAGTCGCCAGCGCAACCCACCGACCGGCGTCAGCGCGGGACCGGCTCGGCGTGGAGCTGGCCGCGGGCGGCGCCGAAGATCCGCAGGACCTGGTCGGGGACGACGCGGGTGAGGTGGCGGCGCGAGGGGCGGGCGCCGTACTCGACGGTGATCGCGGTGCCGGCGAAGTGGTGGTTGAACCAGCCGGTCATGGTGCCGTGGCAGACGCCGCCGCAGTCGAGGGTGCGGCGGGGGAGGTCGAGGATGCGGGCGACCCGGCGCGCGAAGGCCGGGCGCTTGGTGTCGGTGTCGACGCCGTTGAGGGGCTGGTGGAGGCTGAGCACCCAGTCGGGGTCGACGTCGCGCAGGAAGCGCATCACCGCTCGCGTCTCGGGTTCGGACGCCGGCCGGGTGCCGGACTCGTAACGGCCGTCGAGGTCGGCCCAGCGGTAGGGGAAGTTGCGGTTGAGGTCGACGCCGCGGGCGTTGGCGCGGGTGCCGGCGCGCAGGCCGTCGGGGTTGTAGACCGGCACCACCCACAGGTCCAGGCCGACGACCTGCGGTCCGGAGACCAGCGCGTGCAGCGCGTGCTGGGTGTCCTGCTCGTCGCCGTGCATCGTCGAGAACAGCACGACGGTCTCGCGGTGACGGACCTCGGGGTCGGCGAGGTGGTGGGCGCGGAGGGGTCGTCCGTCGACCGACCGGCCCAGCACCCGGGTCTCGAACGCCGCGCTCCGGTCGTCCGCAGGGGCAGCCGGCGCGGGCGGGACCGGGACCACGACGGCCGGCAGCAGGAGCAGGGGAAGGACGCGACGGGCGAGCCGACTCGAGACCACGGTCAGACCGCCTTGACCAGGTAGGCGTAGGTGAAGACGAGCACGCCGACGACCATCCCGACGTGGCCGAGCACCGACAGCCCGGGACCGGTCGACCAGGAGTCCTCGACGGCGCCCGAGGCGTGCCGACCCCGGGCCGGCAGCCAGCGCAGCAGCAGGAGCAGGCCGGCCAGCGCGACGACCCACCACAGCAGCAGCCCCGCGATGCCGAGCAGCGTGGAGGTGCTCTCGGAGATTGTGTCACCGGTGGCCAGGAACGCGACCCAGACGACCAGCGCCAGGACCCCCGCGCCGGTGTGGACGGCGACCGGCCCGCGCGCGATGCCGACCCGTCCGGCGGCCGAGCGGTCGCGCCGCAGCCGGAGCCGGGTCAGCACGACCACGACCGCCGCCAGGGCGGTGAGCACGTAGACCACGAGGGCCAGGTCCGGGGACACGCCCGGCAGTCTCTCACCCGGGCGGTACGTCCTCCGGACGCGTCTGCGCCGGGGGCTCGGTCTCCGGGCCGGCGCCGGCGCCGTGCCGCCAGGCGCGGTCGGCCTCGAGCTGCGCGGCGAGCCGGCGGAGCAGCGCGTCGACCTCCGACATCCGGTAGCCGCGGAACGCGATCGAGAACCGCACCCGCCGCAGGTGCGTCGCCTCCAGGTCGCCGCTGGTGGGCACGAGCGCGTCGGGGCGGTCGTCGTGCTCCTCGACCATCGGCGCGCCGCGGCCGGCGGCGACGAGCGCGATGCCGCCCATCACCAGCACCACGACGATGCCGAGGAACCAGGTCACGTCTCCTCCCGCGCCGCCACCATCAGCGCGACCGCCTCGTCGACGTCGTCGGTGAGCACGAGCCGGTCGAGGTCGGAGGCGGAGATCTTGCCGTCGGCCAGCACGGTGCCGCGCAGCCAGTCGAGCAGGCCCGACCAGTAGGCGGTGCCGACCAGCACCACCGGGAACGCCGTCACCTTCTGGGTCTGGGCGAGGGTGAGCGCCTCGAACATCTCGTCGAGGGTGCCCAGACCACCCGGCAGCACCACGAAGCCCTGGCTGTACTTGACGAACATCGTCTTGCGCACGAAGAAGTAGCGGAAGTTGATGCCGACGTCGGCCCACTCGTTGAGGCCGGACTCGAAGGGCAGCTCGATGCCGAGCCCGACGCTGACCCCGCCGGCCTCGCTCGCGCCCTTGTTCGCCGCCTCCATCGCGCCGGGGCCGCCGCCGGTGATCACGGCGAAGCCGGCCTCGACGAGCTTGCGGCCGACGTCCTCGCCCTGGGCGTACGACGGGTGGTCGACCGAGGTGCGCGCCGAGCCGAAGACGCACACCGCCGGCCCGAGGTGGGCAAGCGCGCCGAAGCCCTCGACGAACTCGGCCTGGATGCGCAGCACCCGCCACGGGTCGGTGTGGACGAAGTCGCCGGAGCCGCTGGTGTCGAGCAGGTGCTGGTCGGTGGTGGTGCCGTCGACCTGGTCGCGGCGCTGGATCACGGGGCCCTTTCGCTTGGACTTCATCGGGCGTCGCCGCCCAGCCAGGTGCGCAGGGTGCGTTCACAGTGCTCGACCTGGGCCACGGGGACGTACTCCTCCTGCTTGTGGGCGAGCATCGGGTCGCCCGGTCCGAAGTTGACGGCGGGCACGCCGAGGACGGTGAAGCGCGCGACGTCGGTCCAGCCGAACTTGGGGTTGACCACCCCGCCGACGGCCGCGACGAACTCCTGCGCGGCTGGCCGGTCGAGACCGGGCATCGCGCCCGGCGCGGTGTCGGTCAGCCGGACGTCGTAGCCGTCGAAGAAGTCGCGCACGAACGCCTCGGCGTCGGCCTCGCTGCGGTCGGGCGCGAACCGGAAGTTGACCTCGATGACGCACTCGTCGGGCACCACGTTGCCGGCGACGCCCCCGCGGATCGCGACCGCGTTGAGGCCCTCGTGGTACTCGAGCCCGTCGATGACCGGCCGCCGCGCCTGGTAGCCCTGCAGCCGGGTGAGCACGTCGGCGGCGCCGTGGATCGCGTTGACGCCCCGCCACGACCGGGCAGAGTGGGCCCGCTCGCCGGTGGTGCGCACCTCCACACGCAGCGTGCCCTGGCAGCCGGCCTCGACCACGCCGTCGGAGGGCTCCATCAGGATCGCGAAGTCGGCCTGCAGCAGCTCGGGGTCGCTCTGGGACAGCTTGTTGAGACCGTTGAACTCCGCGTCGATCTCCTCGGCCTCGTAGAGCACGTACGTCACGTCGCGCACGGGCTCCGGGACGGTCGCGGCGAGCCGGAGGATGACCGCGTCACCGCCCTTCATGTCGCAGGTCCCGAGGCCGTGCAGCAGCCCGGCCTCCTCGTCGAGGCGGCCCGGCAGGTTGGCGTTGACCGGCACCGTGTCGAGGTGGCCGGCGATGACCACGCGCTCGCTGCGCCCGAGGTCGGTGCGGGCGACGACGGTGTGGCCGCGGCGTACGACGCTCAGGTGCGGCAGGGCGCTCAGCGCGGCCTCGACGGCGTCGGCGATCTCCTGCTCGTGCTGGCTCACCGACTCGATGTCGACGAGCTGTCGGGTGAGGGTGACGGCGTCGGCGCTGAGGTCGAGGTCCACGCTGCGTAGTCAACCAGCCACTCCACGGAGGAGTTCTCCACCGTTCCGCCGAAACACATGCAAAAGTCGTCCGCGGGGCGTTACATGGGTCTCACCGCTCGATCGACCGTCCCGTCACCCACGGGTCCCACCGGCAAAGGAGCACGACATGTGCGACCACTCCCCCGCCTGCCCCGACACCACGTCCGACCGGTGCTACTCGGCCCACGTGGTGGCCGACCACAGCGAGCAGGGCTGGTGCCGGTTGTGCAACGGCGTCATCCTCTTCGACGACGGCGGCTACCTCACCCCCGACGGGCGCGCGCTCAGCCTCGTCGGCTGACACCGCCCACCGTCAGGCCGGGGAGAACACGCAGAACTCGTTGCCCTCCGGATCGGCCAGCACCGTCCAGCGCGGCTGGTCCCAGCAGTACGTCGCCCCCCGTGCGAGCAGCTCGTCGACCACCCCGACGACGTCCCAGTGCACCCGGCTGGGCTCGGTACGCGGCTCGGGGACGTCGTTGAAGTCGAGGGTCATCCGCTCGTCCGCCGCGACGCCGGTGAGCGTCCACCAGTCCTCGCCGTCGTCCTGGGTCGGGGTGACGCCGAACAGCTCGCCCCACCAGTGCGCCTGGGCGCGCGAGTCGACGCAGTCCACGCCGATGCCGTGCAGCCGGTAGTCGGGCAGCGCACCGGGGTCGCGCACGAAGGCGCAGAACTCGTTGTCCTCGGGGTCGGCCATCAAGGTCCAGGCGAAGCCGGTCTCCGACGACGGCGCCAGGACCCGGGCGCCGAGGGCGACCAGGTCGTCGACGGCCCCGCAGTCGACGTCGAGGTGCATCCGGGTCTTGGCTCGGTGCGGGCGGTCGACGGGGTTGATCCACACGGTGTGGCGGCTGGTGGGTCCGGCCAGTCGCCGGGGCGGCTCCGACTCGACCTCGGTCAGGCCGGACACCGCGGCCCAGAACCGGGACTGGGCGTCGACGTCGAGGGCGTCGAGGCAGAGGTCCTGCCAGGTCACGAGGCTCATCCGGTCAGTCAAGCAAACGACGGGGGCTCCGGTCAGGGCCGCTGCGGCCTGATCCCTCATTCGCGGACCTGGGGGTCGATCCCTCACGCCTGGGGGATGCCCGGACGGCGAGAGTCGTGTCATCGGGCCGGCATCGGAGCGGGCCCACCGCCGAAGGACTCCCGTCATGAACCGCCAGATCCGCCTCCTGCCCGCACTCCTCGCCGTCGTCGCCGTGCTGCTCGTCGCCGTGGCCGGTACCGCCACCGCCGCCAAGTTGATCACCGGCAAGCAGATCAAGAACGGCACCATCACCACCGCCGACGTCCGCAACAACAGCCTCACCGGCAGCGACCTGCGCAACGGCACCGTCGCCGGCGCCGACCTCAAGAACGGCTCCGTCGGCGGCGTCGACGTCACGGACGGGTCGATCACCCCCGCGGACCTCTCGCCTGCGGCGCAGTCCGTCGTCTACACGACCTCGATCGTGGACGCCCCCGTCGCCACCTGCAACGACACCTCGCTCGCCACCTGCGAGGACGCCCTGGTCGCCCTCACCGGCAACGACAGCACCGTGCTCTTCCAGGTCAGTGGCACCGTCGACAACGTGGCGGTCGTGGCCCCCACCATCGCCAACCGCTGCGGCCTGACCCTCGAGGGGTCCAAGAAGGCGGAGGCCCGGTTCGCGCTCGCCGGCTCCGGCCAGCCCGGCGAGGTCCAGTCCTTCACGCTCCAGGCCCCGATCTTCGTGCCTGCCGGCGACCACGTCTCGCTGCGCTGCACCGAGCTGCCCGGCGAGAACCTCCGCCTGGCCGACGTCGCCCTCGTCGCCACCCGCCTCGACTTTGTCGACTGACCTACCCAGCACACCCACCACCACCACCACCACCACCGAAGGAAACCGCCATGAACCGCCAGCTCCGCCTCGTCCCCGCCCTGCTCCTCGCCGTCGCCGTCGTCCTCGTCTCGGTCGCCGGCTCGGCCACCGCCGCCAAGATGATCACCGGCAAGCAGATCAAGAACGGGACCGTCACCTCCGCCGACGTCCGCAACAACAACCTCACCGGGGGCGACCTCAAGAACGGCGCCGTGACCGGCGCCGACCTCAAGAACGGTTCCGTCGGTCCTGCTGACCTCGCGGCCGCGGCGCGCAACGAGGTCCGCTTCGACGAGGGCGACTCGCTCAACATCGGTACCTGCGAGGACCTGGGACTGGACACCTGCGCCGACCTCGCCGCCACCGACCTGACCGCGGGCACCTGGGTGGTCACCGGGAACGTGACCATCGACAACTTCAACGGTCCCGCGACCGAGCTGATCAACAACTGCGGCCTGTTCCGCGACGGCTCGTCGCTCGCCCAGGCGCGCACGCCCCTGGCCGCCAACGGCGTGGCCGGCGAGGCCGAGTCGATCTCGATGACCCAGGTCGTCGTCGCGACCGAGACCGGCAAGCCGATCTCGCTGCGCTGCACCGAGATGGCCGGCGAGAGCCTGCGGGTGACCGACCCCCGGATCACCGCGATCCGGGTCGGCTGACCACAGCCCCACCACACGCTGACCCGTCGCCTCCTGGCGACGGGTCAGCGTGCGTCCAGGTGCCGCAGCAGCCCGTCGACGATGCGGTCCAGGCCGAAGCGGAACTGGCGCTGGGGGTCGGTGGCCGCCTGGTAGAGCTCGCCGGCGGCCTGCCCCACCCGCCCGGCGAGGGGGTAGGAACGCCCGGCCACCACCTCGTCCAGCGCCTCGTGGTTGGCCTCCCACCACTGCAGCTCGGTCATCCCCGAGCGGCGCTCGGCCTCGCGGACGTCGTGGACGGCGCGCGCCGACGCCGCCGCGAAGCCGTCGAGCAGCGCGACCGTCTGGTCCATCTCCACGTCGCCGAGCCCGAGCCCGTCGACCGCCGTCAGCTGCCACTCGTACCGGTCGGCGGCGTGCGGTCCCAGCCAGGCGCGCAGCCCGGCGACCTCGAGCAGCCACGGGTGCTCCAGGTACTCCCCGAGGGACGACTCCGCGACCCCCTCGAGGCGTCGTCGTACGTCGTCGGGGTGGGCCGGTCGCTCGGTGCGACCGAGCGCCTGGTCGACCATCAGCACGACGAGCTCGTCGCGGCCGGGGACGTAGGTGTAGAGCGACATCGCCCCGAGTCCGAGCCGCTGCGCGAGCCCCCGCATGGAGAGCGCAGCCAGCCCCGCGGTGTCGGCGACCGCGATCCCGGCATCGACGACCTCGTCGACGGCCACCTTCTGCCTCGGCCCCCGCTTGACCGGGACCTCGGCGTCCTCGGCGGCCGCGCGCCAGAGCAGCGGCAGCGTCGGGTCGGGGCCGGTCACGCTCGCCACCCTACTTTCTCGTACACCGTACGGAACAAATGCTAGGGTCCGTCCGTTCAACGTCGTACGACGTACGGAATAGGAGCACCCGATGACCCCACCCCTCCACGCCACCGCGCTGCGCAAGCGGTACGGCGACACCACCGCCCTCGACGGGCTCGACCTCACGGTCACCGCCGGCCACGTGCACGCACTGCTCGGCCCCAACGGCGCCGGCAAGAGCACGGCGGTGCGCACCTTCGCCACCCTGACCCGCCTCGAGGAGGGCGAGGTCGTCGTCGCCGGTCACGACCTGCGCCGCCACCCGCGGGAGGTACGCCGCGCCATCGGCCTGGTGGGCCAGGCCCCGGCCGTCGACGAGGTGCTGCACGGGCAGGAGAACCTCGAGCTCTTCGCCCGGCTGCTCGGGCTGCGCCGCCCCGCGGCCCGCGCCCGCGCCGAGGAGCTGCTCGAGCGGTTCGGGCTCACCGAGGCGGCGCGGCGGCCGGTGGCGTCGTACTCCGGAGGCATGCGGCGCCGCCTCGACATCGCGGCCAGCCTGCTGCTGCGCCCGACCCTGCTCTTCCTCGACGAGCCGACCACCGGTCTGGACCCACGGGCCCGGGCCGAGGTGTGGTCGATGGTGCGTGACGTCGTGGCCGCCGGCACGACCGTGCTGCTGACCACCCAGTACCTCGACGAGGCCGACCGCCTCGCCGACCGGATCACCGTGATCGGCGCCGGGCGGGTGATCGCCGAGGGCACCCCCCAGGAGCTGAAGAGCCGGCTGGGAGGCGACCAGCCGGTGCTCACCCTCGCGCCGGGGGCCGACGTCGACGCCGCCCGCCGGGCCCTGGCCGCCGCCGGGATCGGCGACGTCGAGGCCGACGTGCGCCAGCCCAGCCTCGACGACGTGTTCCTGCACCTCACCGACCCCACCACCCTCGAGGGAGCCGCCCGATGAGCGTCCGCACGTCCACCCGCGAGAGCTGGCTGCTCACCGAGCGCGACCTGCGGCACTGGCGCCGCGAGCCCTGGACGCCGATCTTCGGCATCGCGTTCTCGGTGATGCTGGTGCTCGTCTTCGGCTACCTCTTCGGCGGGGCCGTCGAGCTGCCGGGCGGCGGCGACTACCTGGCCTACCTGCTGCCCGGGATGTTCGCGCTGTCGATGATGTTCGGCGTCGAGACCACGATGGCGGCGATGACCGCCGACGCCCGCAAGGGCATCACCGACCGGCTCCGCTCGATGCCCCTCGACGGGGTCGCGGTGCCGCTCGGGCGGGCCGGCGCAGACCTGCTCAGCTCGGCCGTCCAGCTCGCCGTCCTGATGGTCGGCGGCCTGCTCGTCGGCTGGTCGGTCGACGGCGGGGTCGGCGCGGCGCTGGTCGGCGTCGCGCTGCTGCTGTGGCTGCGCCTCGCGGTGCTGTGGGTCGGCGTCTTCCTCGGGCTCACGTTCCGCGCGGAGGGGTCGCTGATGGCCGTGCAGGTGCTCGTCTGGCCGATCGGATTCCTGTCCGGGGTGATCGTCCCGCCCGGCACGATGCCGGCCTGGCTCGGAGCCGTGGCCGACCTCAACCCGGTCTCGGCGACCGCTGCCGCCTGCCGCGAGCTCTTCGGCAACCCGACCGGCGCCGAGGACGGGCTGCTGGCCGACCACGCCGTGCTCCTCGCCGTCGCCTGGCCGGCCCTGGTCCTCGCGGTGTTCGTCCCGCTCTCGGCGCGTGCCTACCGTCGGCTCGGCGACTGAGGAGCAGAGCAGGTTCGGAGTTGGGGGTCGATCCCTCATGCGCGGGGGGTCGCGCGGCGACGAGTGTCGTCCTCACCGGGCCGCGACGGAGCGGCCCCCACCTCCGAAGGACCACCGCCATGAACCGTCAGCTCCGCCTCCTGCCAGCCCTGCTCCTCGCCGTCGCCGTCGTGCTCGTCTCGGTCGCCGGCTCGGCGACCGCCGCCAAGCTGGTCACCGGCAAGCAGATCAAGAACGGCACGATCACGACCGTCGACGTCCGCAACAACAGCCTCAGCGGGAGCGACCTCAGGAACGGCTCCGTCGGTGGGGCCGACGTCAAGGACTCCAGCCTCACCGGCGCCGACCTGGCCGACGGGACCGTCGGCCGTGACGAGATCGGTGGCGAGGCCCGGATCACGTCGGGCTGGGTGACCGACCCCGAGGTCGACATCCCCACCTGCCCCGACCAGACGCTGCAGATCTGCCCGTCGCTCGCCGTCGCCGAGGAGTCCGGCGTCCTGGTGGTCACCATGACCGGCACGCTCGAGAACGTCAGCAACGGCGTCCCGATCCCCACCCGGTGCGGCATCCACGCCAAGGGCTCGCTCCTCAACGCCGTCCACTTCGCGCCCGCCGCCAACGGTCAGCCCGGCGACGTCGTGCCCTTCACCCTGCAGGCCACCGTCTCGGTCCAGGAGCAGGCCGACCGCCCCCAGCTCCGCTGCACCCAGTTCGCCGGGAGCGACCTGCGGATCGTCGACCTCAGGACGTCGGTCCTCAAGGTCCACAACATCGACTGACCCCCCTCGGTCAGCGTGCGTCAGGCCTTGGTGACGCCGATCGTGGCGGTCTCGCCGTCGGCGAGGGTGACCTCGGTCGACCCGCCCGGCCCGGCGACGTACGACGTCGCGAGGGTCTCGACCGCGACGAGCTCGGCGTGGGTCAGCGCCGCCGCCAGGACCGCCTCGGACCCGTCCACGGTCAGCACGATGCGGTCGGAGACGTCGAGGCCGGCGTCGCGGCGGGCCTGCTGGACCGCGCGGACCAGGTCGCGGGCCAGCCCCTCGGCGGTCAGTGCCGGGGTGACCTCGGTGTCGAGCACGACGAACCCGCCCCCGGGCAGCACCCCGACCGCCGTCGTCGCGTCGTTCGACCCGGCGACGGTGTCGAGGGTGTACTCGCCCTCGACGAGGGCCAGCCCACCGGCGGTGACGGTGCCGTCGTCGGTCACCGACCAGTCGCCCGACTTCGAGCCCTTGATCGCGACCTGGACCTCGCGGCCGAGCCGGGGACCCGCGGCGCGGGCGTTGACGGTGAGCCTCTGCTCGACGCCGTACGCCGCCGCCTCGTCGCTGTCGGCGCCGAGCACCCGGACGTCCTTGACGTTGACCTCGTCGGCCACCAGGTCGACGAGTGCCTCGACGCCCTGCAGTGCCTGGGGGTCGGCGACGACCACCGTGAGGGTGGCCAGCGGCAGCCGGTTGCGCAGGGAGGCCCCCTTGCGCAGCGCGGAGGTCGCCGAGCACACCTCGCGCACCAGGTCCATCGCGGCCACGAGCGCGTCGTCGGCCGGCAGCGCGTCGACGCCGTCGACCTCGGGCCAGTCGGTCAGGTGCACCGACCGGCCGCCCGTCAGCCCCTGCCAGATCTCCTCGGTCGTCAGCGGCAGCAGCGGCGCGGTCACCCGGCACACCGTCTCCAGCACCGTGTGCAGCGTGCCGAACGCCGCGGCGTCCTCGGCGAAGAACCGGTCGCGGGAGCGGCGGATGTACCAGTTGGTGAGCACGTCGAGGAACGAGCGGGTCGCGTCGCACGCGTCGGCCACGGCGTAGGCGTCGAACGCGGCCGTCATCTGCTCGACGTACTGCCGCGTCTTGGCCAGCACGTAGCGGTCGAGCGGGTGGGTGGAGGCGGTGGTCGCGGCGACGTCGGCCGAGGCGGCGTTGGCGTAGAGCTGCAGGAAGTACCAGCTGTTCCAGAGCGGGATCATCACCTGGCGCACCGAGTCGCGGATGCCCTGCTCGGTCACCACGAGGTTGCCGCCGCGCAGGATCGGGCTCGACATCAGGAACCAGCGCATCGCATCCGCGCCGTCGCGGTCGAAGACCTCGCTGACGTCGGGGTAGTTGCGCAGCGACTTGCTCATCTTGTTGCCGTCGGAGCCGAGCACGATGCCGTGGCTGATGCAGTTCTGGAACGCCGGCTTGTCGAAGATCGCCGAGGCCAGGATGTGCAGCGTGTAGAACCAGCCGCGGGTCTGGCCGATGTACTCGACGATGAAGTCGGCCGGGAAGTGGTTCTTGAACCAGTCCTCGTTCTCGAACGGGTAGTGCACCTGGGCGTAGCTCATCGAGCCGGAGTCGAACCACACGTCGAGCACGTCGGCGACCCGGCGCATCGTGGACCGCTCCCCCTCGGGCCGGGGGTCGTCGGGGTTGGGCCGGGTCAGCTCGTCGACGAACGGACGGTGCAGGTCGGGCTCGCCGTCCTTGTTGGTCGGCAGCCGCCCGAAGTCGCGCTCGATCTCGGCGAACGAGCCGTAGACGTCGACCCGGGGGTACGCCGCGTCGTCGCTGACCCACACCGGCACCGGGCTGCCCCAGAACCGGTTGCGGGTGATCGACCAGTCGCGGGCGTTCTCGAGCCACTTGCCGAACTGGCCGTCCTGGATGTGGTCGGGCACCCAGTTGATCTCCTGGTTGAGCTCGAGCATCCGGTCCTTGAACGCCGTCACCTCGACGAACCACGACGAGACGCCCTTGTAGATCAGGGGCTCCCGGCACCGCCAGCAGTGCGGGTAGCTGTGGTCGTAGGTCTCGCGGCGCAGCAGCACGGTGCCCGGGGTGACCGACGCGGCCGCCTCGCCGCGCGTCGCCGCCTTCAGGTGGTCGATGATCTGCAGGTTGGCGTCGAAGACCAGCAGGCCGGCGTAGTCGTCGACGGGGTGGGTGAACTTGCCGTCCTTGCCGACCGGCATCACCGCCTCGATGCCCTCGCGGTCGGTGACCTCCTTGTCGACCTCACCGAACGCGCCGGCGGTGTGCACCAGGCCGACACCGTCGGTCGTGGTCACCGCGTCGTCGGCCGCGACCACGCGGAAGGCGTTGGCGTGGCCCTCGAAGTAGGTGAACGGCGGCACGTAGGTGCTGCCGACCAGCTCGGCGCCGGTGTGCCGCGCGACGACCTCGGGCGACTCCCCCAGCTCGCGGGCGTACGCCGCCAGCCGGGCCTCGGCGATCAGGTAGCGGGCCGTGGTGTCCGTGCCGGGCACGGGGGCCTCGACGACGACGTAGTCGATCTCGGAGCCGACCATGATCGCCAGGTTGGACGGCAGGGTCCACGGTGTCGTCGTCCACACCAGCGCCAGCGCGCCCTCGGCGGGTCCGCTGGTCAGCCGCAGGCCCACGGTGACCGCCGGGTCCTGGCGGTTCTGGTAGACGTCGTCGTCCATCCGCAGCTCGTGGTTGGACAGCGGGGTCTCGTCGTTCCAGCAGTAGGGCAGGACCCGGAAGCCCTCGTAGATCCAGCCCTTGTTGTAGAGCTGCTTGAACGCCCAGATCACCGACTCCATGTAGTCGGGGTTCATGGTGCGGTAGTCGTGGTCGAAGTCGACCCAGCGCGCCTGGCGGGTGACGTAGTCGCGCCACTCGCCGGTGTACTTCATCACCGAGTCGCGGCACAGCTCGTTGAACTTCTCGATGCCGAGCTCGAGGATCTCGTCGGTGGTCTTGATGCCGGCCAGCCGCATCGCCTCGAGCTCGGCCGGCAGCCCGTGGGTGTCCCAGCCGAAGCGGCGCTCGACCCGGCGCCCGCGCATGGTCTGGTAGCGCGGGACGACGTCCTTGACGTAGCCGGTGAGCAGGTGGCCGTAGTGGGGCAGCCCGTTGGCGAACGGCGGGCCGTCGTAGAAGACGAACTCGTTGGCGCCGTCGGCACCGGCGTCGCGCTGCTCGACGCTCGCCTGGAACGTGGCGTCGGTGGCCCAGAAGTCCAGGATCCGCTGCTCGATCTCGGGGAAGCGCGGGCTCGACGGGACGCGTCGGTCGGGGTCGTTCTTGGGGTAGGCCATCGCCAGGCTCCTGCGGTCGCACTCGGATCGGACTGATCACGAGGACGACGTCTGGGGTGCAGCGCCGCGGTACCACCTCGCTTGCCGCCACCCCCGCAGGAGCGACGACCGCTCGTTCGTGGCTGTGACGGGCCCACCCGTCCGGTTCTAGTGAGCCCCGCCTGGCGGACGGGACCGTTCTTCCGGAGGCTCGCCGCTGATGACGGCTCGAACGCCTGTGCTCCCAGCGTAGTGACCCGGCCCGCCTCCGGACGAATCAGTTGCGCGCGGCGCCCGAGGACCGCCCGCCGACGTCGGTCAGCGTCAGCCAGCCGCGGTCAGCCAGCGTCGGTCGGCGGCTGCTGCTTGACCAGGTGCAGCAGCCAGTCGCGGCCGGTGTCGATGAGCGCGTAGCGGCGGACGCCGCCCTGGCCGTGCAGGTCGAAGACGAACCGCCGGTCGGTGCGGTCGACCAGCGACCACGTGCCGTGGTCGGCGATCGACTTGCCCGCATCGGTGTACGTCGCGTGCTCGAGGTCGTGATCGGGCACCGACACCGCGAGCCGGTCGTGCCGGCTGTCGGTGGGCATCCCCTTGGGGACGGCCCAGGACCGGAGCACGCCGTCCTCCTCCAGCCGGAGGTCGAAGTGGGGTCGCGGCTCGCGGTGGTCGTGCAGCACGAAGACCGGGTCCGCCATGGACCCCAGGATGTCAGCCGGTGCGCCGCGCCGTGAACGTCTCGACGGCGAAGCAGCGATCGGGACCGCTGTAGGTGAACCGCCCCGCGGTGACCCGCCCGCCGGCGATCCGCAGCTCGAGGTTGACGACGTAGAGCTCGCCGCGGTCGCGGGCGTCGACGACGCCGTTGCGGGCGACGCGCACCGTCGGGAAGGCGTAGGTGTTCCAGGTGGTCGTCGGGATGTCGGGATAGCCCCCGCACCGGGTCGAGGTCGACGCCCGGAAGCCGCGGACCCGCCCCCCGCGAACCGAGAACCTCACGTCGCCGTCGCTGCTGCGGTAGCTGCCCGGTCGAGCCGGGGCCGGGGCCGGCGCCCGGCGCACCCGCACGGATCGGGCGGCCCGGTCGCCGCCGCCGGTGACGGTCAGCCGGAGGGTGGCCGAGCGTCGGCCGACGAGCTTGACCCACACCTCCTCCGAGGACGACGAGTCCTCGTCGAGGGTGCCGAACCGGGCGGGCCGGACCCGGAGGCCCGGACCGGTGCCGCGGACGACCGTGCCGGTCGCGTCGCCGCGACCCCGGTTGACGACGGTGACGTCGACCTTGGTCCAGACCCCGCGGACCAGCCGCACGGACCGCGAGCCGAGCAGCTCGACGGCCGTGACCGCCAGGTCCGGACGTGCGGGCACGTCGCGCAGCGTCCCGATCAGGACCGACCGCTCGGGCACGACCGCGCCGGCGACGTGGAGCATCGCGAACGCGCAGTCCCAGTCGGCGTAGCCGGCGCGGTCGTCGGGCTGGCGCCAGGTCAGCACGCGGCCGTCGCGGCTGAAGCCGCCAGTGGGGGCGAGGGTGTCGCTGGCGTGCTCGATGTCGGCGTGGCACGTGGTGCCGTCGACGGTGCCGAGGTAGACGCGCAGCGTCGAGGTGGTCCCGGCGTCGGTCGGCACCTGGTCGAGGACGAACCGGCCGCTGAGGCGGTCGGCGTACAGGTCCTGCCGGACGGTCGCCGACGTCAGCCGGCGGGCGCCGGTGCCGGGCGCCTCGGGCCGGACCGTCAGGTCACCGACGCGGGAGTCGACCCGCACGCCGGCAGCGGCAGGAGGCGCCAGTCCCGGCACGGCCGGGAGCAGGGTGAGCGCGAGCGCGGATGCGGCGAGGACGGCGGTCCGGGACAGTCTCATGGTGACTTGACGCCGCCAGTCTGCGCCCGGTTCCCGGTCGCGACCTGCCAGGTTGGACCCATGTCCTCATCGTCCCACCCGCACGGCGGCTCCTGGGCCGACCCGGCCGACGACCCGCGGGCACCTGCCGGCCCGGCCCGCGGCGAGCGCGACACGGTCCTCGGCTACCTGCACGCCTACCGGCTCACCTTGGAGATGAAGCTCGGCGGCCTCGACGCCGAGCAGCTGGCCCGCCTCTCGGTGCCGCCGTCCACGCTGTCGCTGCTCGGGCTGCTGCGCCACCTGGCCAGGGTGGAGCACTCCTGGGCCCGGCGCGTCGTCGAGGGCCACCCCGAGCTCGACCGGCTCTACCGCACCGACGCCGAGCCCGACCTCGACTTCGACGGCGCGGTCGCCGATCCCGCGGTCGTCGAGGACGCGTGGACCTCGTGGCGCCGCGAGGTCGCCCACGCCGAGCAGGTGTACGCCGCGGCGGACCTCGACGCCCTCTGCCCGCACCCGGACGGGGAGGTCGAGGTCCGCGACGTGCTGGTGCACCTCGTCGAGGAGTACGCGCGGCACTGCGGGCACGCCGACCTGCTCCGCGAGTGCATCGACGGACGCACGGGCCAGTAGCGCTCCCTCAGCGGTTCTCGCGCACCGGCACCGTCAGCTTCTTGCGGTAGTCCTTGGACGTCACGATCAGGGTCACCGAGCCGTTGCCGCGGCGGACGTCCTTGACGAAGATCGCGCCGCGCCGGGTGCCGCCCGGCTTGATCGTGCCGACCCGCGGGTTGTAGCGCACCGCGACGCCGCGGGCCCGCACCTTGAGCCGCACCCGGGGCGCCGTGGCGACGGTCCCGGCGTCGTTGCGGACGATGACCGGCACCCGGGTGAAGCCGCTGCGCCGGAGCTGGCGGCCCTTGACCCGGATGGACAGCAACGGCTTCTGGCGGAACAGGCCGGCCCGGGCGGCGAGCGCGTCGTACATGGTGGCGCCGCCGGCCGCGTTGCGCGACTGGGCGAAGGCGCAGTTCCAGGTGGCGCGGCGGGCCACCGGGAACTCGAACGGGCGCACGTCGATCCGCGCCCCGCGGTAGACCGGGTTGTTCTGGGTGTCGGTGTCGGTGGCGGTGAAGCCGATGTTGCTGCCGGACGGCGAGACGCACAGGGTGCCGTCGGAGTTGAGCGTGCCCCACGCCAGGACCAGCCACGACGGCGTCGCCGCGTCGGGCGTGCCGCCGAGCTGGACCCGCGCCTCCATCACGCCGCCGTAGGCGCGGTAGTGCCTCATCTCGACCCGGGTGAACTGCTGGGCGGGCGTGCCCGAGGGGGTGACGGAGTGGGTGGTCAGGTTTGCCCCGCCGCCGCCGATCGGCCAGGTGGCCGGGCGGGGCGACCGCTCGGACGCCGGCGGGTCGAGGCGGGCGAACGACGTCGAGGTGATCGCGGTGTCGCCGACGACGACGCCGGCCTCGGCCGCGGAGCGCGGGGCCGCGACGGGCGCGTCGTCGGGGGACGCGGAGGCCGGGGACGCGACGACCGGGACGATCGCGGCACCGACGACGGAGGCGGTGGACAGGGCGAGGAGACGGAGGAATCGAGGCACGGGCGCGTCCTCCCCCGCCCCGGGCCGCGGCAAACCCGACCGGCGCAGCGACCCGCGGGCGCCCTAGGCTGGCTTGCCGTGACCGACTCCGCCGCGACCGACCGTCCCGCCTCCGGCTGGGGGCTGGTGACCCTCGACACCGAGGGCACCGTGCTCGACGCGTGGTTCCCCGAGCCGAGGCTGACGGCCGACGCCGGGGACGCGCCCGAGGGACTGCACGACCTCGCCGTGCCCGACGACGTACGCCGGGTGACCCGCGAGGTGCGCCTCGTCGAGGTCGCCGACCTCGGTTCGCCGCCGACGTCGACCGAGGACGTGTGGCTGCGGTTGCACCTGCTCTCCCACCGGCTGGTGCGCCCGCACGGCTGCTCGCTCGACGGCGCGTTCGGCCTGCTCGCCAACGTCGTGTGGACCTCGGCCGGCCCGTGCGCGGTCGCCGGCTTCGAGTCGACCCGGGTGCGGCTGCGCGCGAGCGGCGCCCACGTCACCGTGCACGGCGTCGACAAGTTCCCGCGGATGGTCGACTACGTCGTGCCTGCCGGCGTCCGGATCGCCGACGCCGGCCGGGTGCGGCTCGGGGCGCACCTCGCCGAGGGAACGACGGTGATGCACGAGGGGTTCGTCAACTTCAACGCCGGCACCCTGGGCGTCTCGATGGTGGAGGGCCGGATCTCGGCCGGGGTCGTGGTCGGCGACGGCTCCGACATCGGCGGCGGATCCTCGATCATGGGCACCCTGTCCGGCGGCGGCACCCAGGTGATCTCCGTGGGTGAGCGCTGCCTGCTCGGCGCCAACAGCGGCATCGGCATCAGCCTCGGCGACGACTGCGTGGTCGAGGCCGGCTGCTACGTCACCGCGGGCACCAAGGTGACCATCCGCGACCGCGACGACAAGCCGACGGTGATCAAGGCCGCTGAGCTGTCCGGCCACGACAACGTGCTGTTCCGCCGCAACTCGGTGACCGGCGCGGTCGAGGCCGTGCCGTGGCAGGGCTCGGGCATCGCGCTCAACGAGGCTCTGCACGCCAACTGAGGGTCAGCCGGACTCAGGATCCTCTCAACCACGGCTCCGACACACTCGGGGCATGCGGAAGGACCTGCTGACGGCGCTGGTGGCGGTGGCCGCCCTCGTGGCGGTCACGACCGGCCTGGTCGTCGTGGTCCGGGACGGCGGCCTGCCCTTCGTCGGCGTCGACGAGGGCTGCACGGCCACCGTCGACGACCGCTCCGTCGACGTCAGCCTCGAGCAGGCCGAGAACGCCGCGCTGATCGCGGCGATCGGGGTCCGGCGCGACCTGCCGCCGCGCGCGGTCTCGATCGCGCTGGCCACGGCGTACCAGGAGTCCGACCTGCGCAACATCGAGCACGGTGACCGCGACTCGCTCGGCCTGTTCCAGCAGCGTCCCTCGCAGGGCTGGGGCACCGAGGCGGAGGTCCTCGACCCGGTGCACGCCAGCAACGCCTTCTACGACGCGCTGGTCGACGTCGACGACTACCAGGGCCTCGAGATCACCGTCGCCGCCCAGGCGGTGCAGCGGTCGGGCTACCCCGACGCCTACGCCGACCACGAGTCCGACGCCCGGGTGCTCGCCTCGGCGCTGACCGGCCAGTCCGGCGCGGCGTTCGCGTGCGAGGTGGCCGGCGACGCCGACGAGTCCGACACGGGTCTCACCCGCAGCGGCCTGACCACGCGGGCCGACGACGTACGCCAGGACGTGCAGGCGGCGTTCGGCGACCTGCCGCTCGGCGGCTTCGCCCCCGGCGGCGTGAGCACGGGCCACATGGCGGGCTCGGCGCACTACGACGGCCGGGCGGTCGACGTGTTCTTCCGCCCGGTCACCGAGGCGAACACCGACCGCGGCTGGGCGCTGGCCCACTACCTGGTCGCCCACGCCGACCGCCTCGACGTGCGCACCGTCATCTTCGACGACCGGATCTGGGTGGCCGGCCGCGACGCCTCCTGGCGCGACTACGACGCGCCGTCGGGGTCGGGTGACCCCGTGATCCTGGAGCACCGCGACCACGTGCACGTCGACGTCTTCGCCTGAGCGTCCCGGCCCTCGACGACCTCGCACCGCGGGGCCGTCACCGGGCGGAGCGGGCGTGCTGTCCTCAGGCGCCCGAGCGGGCAGCGCGAGCCCGGGCTGCGGCGCGTGCGAGGTAGTCCGCGGTGGAGTTCTCGTGCGGGAACGGGGCGGCCGGGACCGGTACCTCCAGGGCACGGCAGATCGGGCCCCACCCGTCACCCGGCCGCCACTCGACCAGGCGCTCGGGGGCGATCTCGGCACGGACCTGCTCGAGACGCCGGTCGTAGGCACCCATCACCTCGACGGGGTCGTCCAGGTCGGTGAACAGGTCGTCGAAGACGGCGCGGAACAACCGCACCGTGGGGTCGGCATCGTCGTCCGTCGCCAGCACGTCGCGGGCACGGGCCAGGACGGTCGCGTCCATGCTGCGGTGCCACACCTCGGCACTACCGCGGTGCGACAGGAGCACCGGCGCGTCCGGGAAGGCCGCGGCCAGGTCACGCCAGCAGCTCGAGAAGGGGGTGTCGACGCCCGCGGCGTACCCGCCGAGGAAGTCCTCCCACACGGGCGGATCGCCCTTGAGGGCGGCGGCCCACGTGGGCGTGTGCTCGGGACGGGCGAGCGCGTCGCTCATGTGGTAGACCGGCGCGGACAGGAGGTGCCGCAACGCCTCGCGCAGGGACGTCGTCCCGGTCCGCGGCAGTCCGGCCCCGATGAGTCGCAGTGTCACGGGCGCACGATAGGCCCTGATGCTGGACGATCGCCGGTGCGCGCCGACGTCCACCGGGAGCCGGGGCCTGCGGCACTGCCCCCAGCGCGGCCGCGCACCCGACGCGGCCCAGGGCCTCAGTGACAGCCAGGATCGCTCGGCGAGAACTGCAGCTCGGCCGGGGGCGGGACGACCGACGCAGAGCGGGTGGTCCTCGGGTAGTTGACCGTGATGCCCATGTGCCGCATGGCTGCTCGCGTTCGGGCGTGCACCGTCGCGCCGGCTCTCTCCAGGATCACGGCCACGTCGCCCCAGTGCAGTGCGACGCCGGTCAACCGTTCGCCGTCGTACCCCATCTGCACCGGGACCCAGGCGTCCTTGAGGTCCAACCCGTCCATGTCGACCCGCTGCACCACCTGGCCGCTGACCAACGAGATGGCGGCGTCCAGCCCGAGCTCGCCGTGGATGGCGGTTCGTGACGCGTTCGCGAAGCTGATGGCTCTCAGGCGTGTGAGGAGTCGGGTGTAGGCGGGCTCATCGGGACTCATCGCCAAGATCCCGAGCGGCACCTCCCCGTCCGGGAGGGCGAGCCAGCAGCCAGCACGCTCGTCCGTCCAGTTCATCTGCATCCACAGCGTGCCGTCGGTGGAGACGGTCGTCATCGTCACCTGGTCCGGGCCCCGGGCCGTCGGCGGCTCCTCGAACCGGGTCGTCGATCGCCAGCCGCCCGCGACCGCGACGCCCTCCGTTGCGTTCACCGATCGCTCTGCGAGGTGCAGGTCTGCGCGGAAGTCGGTCACCTCGTCCGCCCGCATGGTTGTCACAGCATCCGCGAGCGCCTGCTGCGCGTCGACGCCGCCTGACTCCTCGGGCGGGCTCGAGGGCGCACCCGAGGAGCTCGCGCTCGGCGTGCTGCTCGTGGCAGCGTCCTCCTCAGCAGGCACGGGACCTCCACACCCGGCCGATCCGATGGCCATCACCGCAGCGACGACCGCCGCGCCTACTCGCATGGGCGAAAGGTAGTGCATCCGGCCACCGCGCCGAGGGTGAGAGCAGCCGGCGCGGGAGGCGACGCGAACACCCACGTCCGCACGGGGCCCGGGCCGGTTGGTCAGCCGGCCGGGGCGACCTCGAGGCCACCAACGCCGCGACGCACCAGCACCGAGCCTCCGGCGGCGAGGACGGCGGCGAGGTCGGGGCAGGGCGACCACGCCGGCGCGGGGTCGCGCACGGTCGCGGCACCGTCGGACACCTGCGCCAGGCGACGGCCGAGGGCGGCGGGGTCGTCGAGCTCGCGGCGGTAGTCCTGCAGGAGGGCGACGAGGTCGTCGAGCACCGGGCCGAGGGCGGTCGCGTTGTCGGCGAGCATGTTGCGGGTGCGGTCGGGGTCGCGGCCGGCCACGCGGGTGCCGTCGCGCCACGACCCGGCGGCCAGGTGGGCCGCGGCGGGGTCGGCAGCGCGCTCGACCACCTCGAGCAGGGCGTTGGCGAGGGCGTGGGGCGCATGGCTGACGAGCGCGACGGCGCGGTCGTGCGCGGCGGCGTCGAGCACCAGGACGGTGGCGTCGAAGTGCTGCACGAGGAGCTCCACGACGGTCCCCACCGGCCCGGAGCCGCGGGTCACCGCCCAGGTCGCACCGACGAGGAGGTCGGCGGTGGAGTGGGCGAAGCCGGAGAGCTCGGTGCCGGCCATCGGGTGGCAGCCGACCCACCGGTCGCCCAGCCCGGCGTCGGCCGCGGCCGCGGCGGCGGCGCCCTTGACGCTGCCGACGTCGACGACCAGCGCCCGCGTGGACGCGAGCCCGGCCAGCACGGCCGGCAGCACGTCGAGGGGGGTGGCCACCACGACGAGGTCGGTGTCGGCCGGTACGTCGTCGGCCACGGCGAGCCCGGCCGCTGCGGCGGCGGACCCGGTGCCGGGGTCGGGGTCGACGACGACGACGACGAGCCCGCGGGCGTGCAGGCGACGGGCGACGGAGCCGCCGATCAGCCCAGCACCGACGACCGCCACGCGCTCGAGGGTCATCGCGCGGCCAGCTCGTGCAGCGGTGAGATGCGGCCGAGCGCGCGGGCGGTGGCACCGAGGTCGGCCCACTCCGCGCGCATCGACTCGAAGTCGTCGGCGGTGAACGACCCCGACAGGAACAGCAGGAACACGAAGATGCCGGGGCTGGCCGGGACCGGCCGGGTCACCAGGTTGGTCAGGTTGACGCCGCGCTGCTCCAGGACACCGAGCAGCCGGCGAAGGAGGCCGGGCACGTTGGCGTCGGGGAGCAGGCTGACCAGCAGCCCGTCGTCGCCGTCGGCGCGCACCGGCAGCCGGCTCGCCGAGACCAGCGCGAACTGGGTGAAGGCCGCGGCGTTGTCCTCCACCGCCTCGGCGACGGCGTGCAGGTCGTAGAGGCGGCCGCAGATCCGCGGGCCGATGCCGATCTCGCCGGGGGCGAGGTCACGGCACGCGGCCGCCGTCGAGGAGGCCTCCCGCGTGGGCAGACCCTGCGCCTCGATCCAGCGGCGGCACTGGGCCAGGCCGTGCGGGTGGCTGACCACGACGTGCGGGGGCACCGCGGGATCGCGCGTCCAGGCGTCGAAGGAGATCGGCAGCACCACGCTGTCGACGATCGAGAGCGCCGGGCGCAGCAGCAGCCCGTCGAGGGTGGGCACCACGACGCCGTTGACGGAGTTGTCGATCGGCAGCACGGCGTACGTCGCCTCGCCATCCTCGACCGCGGCCAGCGCCTCGGCGGCGTCGGTGACCGGGACGGCCTCGGCGTCGGGCCGCAGCGAGACCACGGCCTGGTGGGTGAAGGTGCCCGACGGACCGAGGTAGGTGACGTTCACGGCACGAACGCCGCCAGTACGCGGCTGGTGAACCCGACGCCCGCGAGGGCCTCCTGCAGCTCGGTGAGGCGCTCGGCACCGGCCCGGAAGCCGACGTGGAAGTCGTGGTGGCGGGCGCCGCGCGCGAGCGGCAGGGGGTCGCTGTGCAGGAAGTCGAGGTCGATGCCGAGGTCGCTGACCTGCTCCAGGGCGACCATGAGCGTGCCGGCGGACTCGCGCTCGGGCGACATCGAGAGCCACGCCGCCTCGGCGGGCTCGGCGCCCGCCGAGCGCGAGAGCAGTCCGTAGGCCAGCGGCGCCTGCTGCTCGAGGAAGCCGGTGATGAGGACGTCGTCGGCACGGAGCTCGTCGACGTCGACCACGGCCGACCCCAGCTCGTGCCCGGCCCCGAGGATCTCCTCGGTGGTCGTGTCGTCGGGCATCACCCGGAACGCCACGCCGGCGCGGCCCATCGCCTCCACGACGTCGGAGTAGGTCTGCTGGCGCAGGGCCACCGCCTGGGCGTCGCCGGCCCCGCCGCCGAGGCGGGTCCAGCGCCAGGGGGAGGGCACGGTCGCGACCTGGGTGAGCCGCAGCTCGGGTTCGAGGCAGTTGAGGGCGCGCAGCAGGCGCAGCGGCGGTGAGGTCGGGTCGCCGACCCGCACCAGGCCCTCGATGTCGTGGGCGACGTCGAGGGTGGCCATCAGCTCGTCGTAGCCCTGCAGCCCGACCAGGAAGTCGCTGCCGCTCCAGCCGAGCGCGACCCGCACCCGCTCGAGGAGGGTCGGCGGGTCGGTGCTCGGGTGGGCGAGCGAGCGGGTCAGCGGCAGGATGCTCATGCCGTCAGTCTGCCCGCGGCCACCGCGACCGCCTCGTCGGAGGCCGTGATCGCGAGACGGACGTGCCGGTCGCCGGTGGGGCCGTAGGACGCGCCGTCGACCGAGACGACGCCCCGGTCGGCCAGCCAGCCCGTGGTCTCGGCGCTGGACTCGCCGCGGGTGGCCCACAGGTAGAGGCCGGCCTCGCTGTGGTCGACCCGGAACCCGGCCGCCTCCAGGGCGGTGCGGAGCACGTCGCGACGGGCGCCGTAGCGGGCGCGCTGCTCGGCCACGTGGATCTCGTCGCCCAGCGCCGCGATCGCCGCCGCCTGCTGGGGCTCGGGCATGATCAGGCCCAGGTCGCGTCGGGTCGCGGTGAGCCGGGCCACGAGCGCCGCGTCGCCGGCCACGAAGCCGCACCGGTAGCCCGCGAGGTTGGACCGCTTGCTCAGCGAGTGCACCGCGAGGAGGCCGTCGGCCGATCCCCCGCAGATGTCGGGGTGGAGCACGGTCGCCGCCTCGGTCTCCCAGCCGAGGTCGACGTAGCACTCGTCGGAGACCACCAGCGTGCCGCGCTCGCGACCGTGGGTCACCAGCGCCGCCAGCTCGGCGGGCGGCAGCACCCGGCCGGTCGGGTTGGCCGGGGAGTTGATCCAGAGCAGGGCCGGTGTGCGTCCGGCGCGGTCGAGGGCCAGCAGGTCGTCGAGCCCGTCGACGAGGACGACGTCGCGCCCGGCCAACCGCGCGCCGACGGCGTACGTCGGGTAGGCCAGCGCCGGGATCGCCACCGGGCCCGGGTGCTCGGGGTCGAGGGCCAGCAGGGGCAGCGTGCCGATCAGCTCCTTGCTGCCGACCGTGGGCAGGGTCGCCCCGGGGGCGACGCAGGAGACGCCGTGGACGCGGGCCAACCAGTCGACGTACGCCTCGCGGAGCCCCGGGCGGCCGATGGTGAGCGGGTAGCCGGGCGCGTCGGCGTGCTCGACCAGGGCCCGTCGTACGACCTCGGGCGTCGGGTCGACCGGCGCGCCGACCGAGAGGTCGACGACGTCGAGACCGGAGGCGGCGGCCCGCTCACGGACCGCGGCGACACCGGCGTGCCAGCCGACGGCGGGACGGGTCAGTGGTCGTGCTCCTGCGGCTCCATCGCGGCGATGATCGGGTGGTCGTGGTCGATCTCGCCCATCTTCGCGGCCCCGCCCGGGGAGCCGATCTCCTCGAAGAAGCCGACGTTGGCGGTGTAGTAGTCCTTCCACTCCTCCGGGACGTCGTCCTCGTAGAAGATGGCCTCGACCGGGCAGACGGGCTCGCAGGCGCCGCAGTCGACGCACTCGTCGGGGTGGATGTAAAGCATCCGCTTGCCCTCGTAGATGCAGTCGACCGGACACTCGTCGACGCAGGCCCGGTCCTTGAGGTCGACGCAGGGCTGCGAGATGACGTAGGTCATCGGTGGTTCCTCCTGTGGTGTCCCGGAGAGCGGGTGCGAGAGCAACGCCAGCCTAGTGTGTGGGCGTGCCCGCCCCGCAGGAACCCCAGAGTGTGGGCAGCGATGTCGGGCGCCACCTGCTCGGCCCGCACGTGGTCGGCCGGCGTGTCGTCGTACGCCGCCTGGTGCGCGGCGAGACCGGTCCGAGCGGCGGTCCGGCGCTGACCGACCTGCTCGGCGTGTGCGAGGCGTTCGGCGACGGCGTGCTCGTGGTCCGGCCCGAGACCGGTCCCCCGGTGACCATCCCGCTGGCCGACGTGGTCTCCGGGAAGCCGGTGCCGCCGCGGGCCTCGGTCCGCGACCGGGTGCCGGCCCGCGACGCGCAGGTGCGGGGGTTCGCGCTGTTCCCCGACCTGGTGACGGCCCCCGTGGGCGACTGGGTGCTGCGCGACTCGGCCACGGCCACGGCGCGGCGTGCCAACTCGGTCCTGGCGTTCGGCCCCTCCGGCGTCACCGACGACGTCGAGCGGGTCGTCGCGCACTACGCCCGGCCGGTCGCCGCCGTGCTGGCCGGCTCGGCGGAGGACGAGCGGCTCACCGCCCTCGGCTGGGTGCCCGAGTCGCACGAGTCCGACACCCTCTTCCAGGTCGCCGGCACCGCCCAGGTGGCGCGGGCGCTGCGCGGGGCCGACGACCCCGCCGCGGAGCTCGTCGACGACGGCGACCTCGCGACCGTGCGCGTCGGCGACCGGGCGTCGGGGGCGGCGGCGTATGCCGACGACTGGGTCGGCTTCCGCTCGCTCCTGGTCGACCCGGCCCACCGTCGCCGTGGCCTCGGCCTGGCGGTGATGGCGGCGCTGCTCGGGTGGGGCGCCGAGCGCGGTGCGACCACGGCCTACCTCCAGGTGCTCGCCGACAACGCGCCGGCCCTGGCCCTCTACCAGCGGCTCGGGTTCCGCACCCACCACCGCTACCGCTACCTCACGCCGGGCCCCGACCGATCTGTCGCCGACCCGGTCTAGTCGCGGCCCACCGCCGAGCGTCGTCGTTGCTCGGGCCTACTCCTGGAACCCGAAGATCTTCTCCGACCGCTCCGCCAGCCGCGGCCACACCGTGCGCACCAGCAGCAGCGTGATGACGCCGGCCAGCACCATGCCGACGATGTTGAGGCCGAGCTGGGCAGCCGACCCGCGCATCTCGTCGAGGTCGCCCACGGCGATGCCGAGGGCCAGGTTGCCGGCGGCCGGGACCGTGGTGACGCTGATGAAGACCCCGACCATGGTGGCCTGGCGGTCGATGGCGAGGGCGAGGGCGCCGGCCGCGCCGGCCAGCAGGGCCACCACGATCGACCAGGTGTCGGGACGCCAGATGAAGCCGGTGTTGGGTCGCGGTCGGGTGACGGCCTCCTCGGTGACCAGCCCCGCGGCGCCGGCGACCAGCGCCAGCACCGTCACCACCGCGATCGAGAACACGAAGGACAGCACGAGCAGCCGCAGCGCCCGCACCACCAGGCGTCCGTTGAGCAGCACGATGCCGGCACAGACCGCCGCGATCGCGCCGAACTCCGGCCCGACCACCATCGCGCCGACCACCAGCACCGCCGAGTCGGTGATCACCGCGACCGCCGCGAGCGCCACCGCGAGGACGAGGAAGACGTGGAACGACAGCGTCGGCACGGCACCGGCCGACGCGGTCGCCTCCACCGAGTCCCAGATGACGGCGTCGTCGGGGTGCCCGGGTGCGAGCCGGGCGAGCTCGCGGGCGCCGTCGAACGGCGTCCCGGTCGGGGTGCTGAGCACGATGCCGCCGACCTCGTGCAGCCGGAGCGCCTTGAGCTCCCGCACCAGGTCGCCGGCCTTCTCGCGCGCCACGTCGGCCTCGATGAGGACGCCGGGCGGGTGCACGACGACGCCGGGCTGGAAGGTCACGTTGGTGACGAAGGCGTGGCCGACGAGCAGGTCGCGCACCTCGTCGCCGAGGTTGTCGGGCACCGTGAGCCGGAAGTGGACGAGCACGGCCCGCAGCGTACGGGGGTCAGAGGCAGCGTGGCCGGAACGCGGGGCTGGCCGGGCCGGGGCGGGTCAGCGCGTGCAGCGCAACCGAGAGCGACGGCGTCGCCAGCGGGATGAGCAGGTGCTCGGCGAGCTCGAGGGGGCACACCTGCTGCAGGGTCAGGTTGGTGGTGCGCGGGCCGGCGGCGAGGTAGCCGGAGGTGTGCGGGACCACGACCTCGTCGTAGCGGGTGGTGACCTGGGTGTAGCTGACCCCACCCGGGGTCTCGTCACCGGCGTTGAGCCGGGTCAGGAACGCCGACCCGGCGCCCTGCTGCACGCACGACCGGCAGGCGAACCCGACGAGCCGGCTGATGGGGTTGGCGCCGGCGGTGTAGGCGGTGCCGTGGTTGGACGGCGCGAGTCCGACCAGGTCGTCGACGACCGCGGCGCCGCCGAGGAACTTGATGAAGTAGCGCGGCATCATCCCGCCCTGGGAGTGGCCGACCATCGAGACCTTGCTCGCCCCCGTCGCCCGGAGCACCCGCTGGGTGTAGGTCCTCAGCTCGCCCGCGGAGGCGGCGATGTCGTCGAGCCCCCGGTTGCCGTAGTCGAGGGAGAAGACGCAGAAGCCGGCCGCCTTGATGCCGGCCGACAGCCGCTCCAGCAGGCTGCGCCGGTCGCCGCCCGTGCCGTGGACGAGGATCACCGGCGTCGGCCGGGCCGCGGTGGGCTTGCACGACCAGTCGTTCGCGCCCGGCGGGTCGCCCAGCGGCGACGTCGGCAGGTCACCCGCCGACGCCGTCGGCGACGCCACCGTCAGCCCGACGGTGAGCAGGACGGCGACGAGCAGGGACCCCATGACGTGGCGCATGTCACGCGATGTTACTCGCCAGTCGGGTCTCGGGACAGGGGGTGGGCGCCGGTGGTCGAGGAGGTCGGCACGACCGTCTCGAGACCCGGTGTGGTGCCCGCGAGCGGTGGGCGCGGACGCTGCGGGGGTTTCGAGACGGTTGCTAGCGCAACCTCCTCAACCAGCGTGCGTCACCACCGGTGGTCGAGGAGGTCGGTCACGACCGGCTCGAGACCCGGTGAGGTGCCCGCGACCGGTGGGCGCGGACGCTGCGGGGGTTTCGAGACGGTTGCTGGCGCAACCTCCTCAACCAGCGTGCGTCACCACCGGTGGTCGAGGAGGTCGGTCACGACCGTCTCGAGACCCGGTGAGGTACCGCGAACGGTGGGCGCGGACGCTGCGGGGGTTTCGAGACGGTTGCTGGCGCAACCTCCTCAACCAGCGTGCGTCACCACCGGCGGTCGAGGAGGTCGGTCACGACCGTCTCGAGACCCGGCGAGGTGCCCGCGAACAGTCGGCGCGGACGCTGCGGGGGTTTCGAGACGGTTGCTGGCGCAACCTCCTCAACCAGCGTGGGTGCAGGACCTCAGCCGAGGGAGCCCGGCGGCTGGCAGATCACCGTGTCGGACGGCGTGTACTCGGTGTGGAACTTCTCCCGCTTGACGACCTCGTCGGAGCCGGGGCGCTTGAAGATCCGGAACACGTCGATCTGGAACCCGGAGTAGCCGGCGTTGGGGTAGCAGTCGGGGGTGTCGAGGGTGCGGGTAGCGGCGCCGGTGTAGGCGTAGCGCTCGGAGGTCGTGGTCTCGATGTCCCAGACCTTGGTCGACCACATCCGGACGATGACCTCGCCCTGGGACGACGGGGTGCTGGGCTTGAGCTCGGTGTCGATGAGGACGCCGTGCTCGGTGTTGTTGCGGAACCTCAGGTCGACGGTGGGCCAGGCGACGGTGGCCTCGCGGCCGACCGGGTAGCGGTTGATGTAGAAGGAGTGCGGCTTGTGCTCGATGTCCTCCAGGCCGGCGAAGAACATCGCGTTGAACAGCGTCGTGGCCATCTGGGAGACGCCTCCGCCGAGGTCCTCCTTGAAGATCCCGTCGCTGATGATGAAGCCCTCGGTGAACCCGTTCTCCCGGGTGCGCTCGCCCACGGTGTCGTTCATCGAGAACACCTCACCGGGCTTGAGCAGGGTGCCGTCGATGATCTCCGCGGCCCGGCCGATGTTGGTGTTGCGGTACTCGGCGTAGGGGAAGTAGGTGGGGAACTCCGAGACCTTCTGCTTCACGCCGAGGGCGCGGGCGTCCTTGGTGGTGAAGTCGGGCTGGTCGACAGTGCCGTCGACCTCGGCGACGCGGTCACCCTCGGGTGCGGCCACCACGCCGAGGAGCGCGGCGGCGACATCGGCCGGCTTGAACGTCACGCCCGGCCTGGCCTTGATCACCTTCGGCCGGCCGTCGACGAGCTCGATCCGGGCGTCGACCGGGCCGCCGTCGCCGTTCGCGTCCTCGACCAGCGGGGCGAGGGCCTCGGCGTCGACGGCGGGCACCAGCTCGCCGTCGCGCGGCTCGAGGCGGAGGGCGGCGGCGTACTGCTGCGGGGTCAGGCGCACCCGGGCCGAGCCGACCCGGAGGGTGACGGGCGCCGACAGGGCGGGCTCGGCGAAGGACCGCACGGCCTCGTCGACGTCGCCCTGGTCGATGTCGGGGACCAGCTCGGTGATCGCCAGCTCGGCCGGCTCCCCGCTCAGGTACGACGCCACGAGGGCCTCGCGCGTCGACGCGGCCTCCAAGCCGCGACCGGGCTCGGGTGCGGTGACCTGCACCCGGGTGTCGGCCAGGCTCACGGCACCGTCGACGGGATCGGTGCCGAGGTCGCCCTCGAGCCGGTCGATCGCGGCGTCGAGCGCCGCGTCGTCGGTGCGGACGACGGCGTCGGTGTCGTCGCCACCGGCGTAGTAGTCCCAGACCGATCCGGGGCTCCACGACTGCTCGCGCGCGACGGCGGCCACCGAGGCGGCGTGGTCGACCTCGAGCCCGGCCTCGGCGGGGTCGACCTCGGCGCTGCGGCCGTCGACCGACACCTCGATCGGGCGCGTGACCTCCTCGGCGAGGCCCTCGCGCAGGGCGTCCTCGGCCTCGCTCGGCGTCAGGCCGCCGACGTCGACGCCGGCGATGCTGGCACCGCGGGGCAGCTTGTCACCGGCCGCGACGTAGGCGGCGGCGTAGCCGCCGGCGGCGAGCAGGGCCACGACCACCACCACGACGACGGCGATGCGGCCACGGGTCTTCACCCGCACATCCTAGGGATCGGGCGTGTCCGCGGGGCGCAGTGGCCGGACCGTGACGATCCCGGACAGCATCAGCACCAGCCCGAAGCAGAGCAGCACGTAGCCGTCGGCGTCGGCCGCGACCAGGTAGCCGCCGCCCGATCGGGGCAGCAGCGCGACCCCCAGCACCGCGACCCAGCCGGTGGTGAAGGCGAAGCGCAGGCTCCACCCGCCCGGCAGCGCCCAGGCCGCGGCGGCGGAGGCCAGCAGGCCGAGCACCAGCCCCAGCGTGCGGCCGTGGGTGAGCACCGCGGCCGCGCCGACCACCGCCCCGGCCAGGCCGAGCGCGAGGCCGCGGACGACCAGCAGCGCCCGCGACCGGGTCAGGTCAGGCCTCCGCGCGGGCGTCGAGACCGGCGAACAGGTCGGTCTCGAGGCCGTCGGGGCCGAGCGGTCCGCGCTCGCCCTTGGCGATCCGGAAGTACTCGATGCCCCAGGCGGTCGAGCCGACGTTGTTGGACAGCGCGAAGAACGGGCCGTCGGTGGTGATCTGGGTGGCGTGGGCCGCGAGGGCCGCCATCTTGGTGTCGACGTGGTCCTGCGCGTCGACCGCGGCGGAGAGGTTGTCGTCGGAGGTGACGAACGGCGGCAGCGGCCCGTCGGGCTCCATGCCCTCGAAGGTGGTCGTGTCGCCCATCTCGCGCAGCAGCCGCAGGCCCGCGCGCATCCGGGTCTCCGACATCGCGCCCCAGTAGACCTTGGCGACGTCCCAGGCCTCCCCCAGGTCGCGCCGGTAGGACGGCACCGCGGCCAGCGCGACGGCGTACGTCGCGACCCGGTGGGCCTGGATGTGGTCGGGGTGGCCGTAGCCGCCGAACTGGTCGTAGGTGACCAGCACCTGGGGGCGCACCTCGCGGACGATCTCGACGAGGAGGTCGGCGGCCTCGGTGAGGTCGGCGTGCCAGAAGGCGTTGTCGGGGATCTCGGGCGCCGCGATCGCGTGGCCGTCGGGGTGCCAGGCCATGCCCGAGTCGTGGAACCGGCCGAACCCACCGAGGAAGCGGTGGTCGGTGACGCCGAGCTCGGCCATCGCCGCGGCCAGCTCGCCGCGCCGGTGCTCGCCGAGCCCGCCGTCGCGGTCGGAGGCGAGGTGCTCGAGCTCGGGCACCAGCACCTCCCCCATCTCGCCGGCGGTGCAGGTGACGAGGGTGACGCCGCGGCCCTCGGCGACGTACTTGGCCATCGTCGCGCCCTGGCCGATCGACTCGTCGTCGGGGTGGGCGTGCACGAGCAGGAGCCGCTCGGCGGGAGTGTCGCTCATGTCGTCCAGCGTAGTGAGCGCCGCCCGAGCCGCCGCACCGGCGGACGGCGGGGAGGCACGTCTAGGGCCGCTTGATCCGCTTGGGCGCCGCCGGCAGGTCGAGCGGCGGCAGCACCGGCGGGGCGGGCTGGTCGGCGTCGTACCAGCCGTCGCGCTCCTCGACCAGGAGCTCCAGCACCACCGCCGGCGCGTCGGTCACCACCGCCCACGGGTGGTCCTCGTCGTCGTCCTCGCCGGCGAGGCGGTCGCGCAGCACCTCGACGTCGTAGCCCTGGCCGGCGAGGCGCGCCGCGACCGCGCGGGCGTCGTCCTCGTCGAAGAAGATGCCGCGTCCGGGCGTCGGGGTGCTCATGCCGCCAGGACCTCGCGCAGCTGGGCCAGGAACGGCCGGTCGGGCTCGAGCCAGTCGACGTCGTCGAGGTGGTCGCGGTCGAGCCAGCGGATCCGGTCGTGCTCGGTCGGGTACGGCGTCCAGGTCGCGACCGCGCAGGTGGCCACCCGCAGCTCGTGGGTCTCGGCGATCGGGGCGGCGCCGTCGAGCCAGCCGGTCACCGTCACGACCAGGCCGAGCTCCTCGGCGACCTCGCGGACCAGCGCGTCGTCGGGGGTCTCGCCGGGCTCGACCTTGCCGCCCGGCAGCTCCCACCGCCCCGCCGCGGCTGCGGGCGTCGTACGACGGCACGCGAGGAGGCGTCCGCCGCGCACGATCGCCGCACCCACCACCGCCCGCCTGTCCATGTCGGCGAGACTACTGAGATGACCGGGCTCTACCTGCAACGCGTGGACGACACCAGCGACGCCGTGGAGGCGCTCGCCGCCCGCAGCGAGGGGCGGGTCGGCCTCGACGGGCTGCTCGCCGACCTGCCGCGCCGGCTGCGCCGCACGTGGGCGCCCGGGCGCGCCGTGCACGAGGCGTGGTGGTTCGACCCGAGCGACCAGGTCGACCTGCGGTGGTGGCCGCAGGGCGTCTCGACCGCCGCCGACGCCGGGCGCGACGACGTGCACGGACGCCGGCTCGTGGTGATGACGTCGTACGCGAAGAAGATGCCGTGGCACGACGAGAAGCACGGCTCGCGGGTGAGCTTCCTCGACCTCGACGCCGACCGCTACCGCCACGTGCTGCTGGTCCGGCCCAAGCCCGACGGCGGGCTCGAGCCGCTGCACGTGCACGCCGGCGGCGTGGTCTGGCACGGCGACCACCTGCACGTCGCCGCCACCGGCCGCGGCCTGTTCACCTGCCGTATCGACGACCTGGTCCGGGTGGCCTCGCCCGACGTCGCGTTCGGCTACCGCTACGTGCTGCCGGTGCGCTGGCAGTACCGCGCCGTGACCGACGAGGGCGCCGCGAAGTTCCGCTACTCCTTCCTCTCCCTCGACCGCAGCACCGACCCTCCGGCCGTGCTGGCGGGCGAGTACACCAACGACCCCACCGTGACCCGCCGCCTGGCCACCTTCGGCACCGACGCCGCGACCGGGCTGCTGGAGACCGGCCCCGACGACCGCACCCGGCTGCGCACCCTCGGCGACGGCCCGCTGCGGATGCAGGGCGCCGTCAACGCCCGCGGCCGCCTCCACGTCACGGTCTCCCAGGGCCGCCTGGTCCCGGGCTCGGTGTACGCCGGCCAGCCCGACGCCCTGACCCACCACCGCCGGGCGACCCCGATGGGCAACGAGGACATCGCGTACTGGCCCGAGGAGGACCTGCTCTACTCCGTCTCCGAGCACCCGACCGCGCGGTGGCTGTTCACGATGAGGCGGTCCTGGTTCGACTGACGGGTGGGTCCGCTGTTTCGCGGGGCGGGTGGGGCGGGGTCGCTGGATTTCACCGGTGAGCCGGGGATACCTGAACTTCCCAGGCGGGATATTGCCCGGGAGGTTCAGACTTCCCCGGTCCACCGGTGAGATCTCGCCCCGGGCCCCCACCTCCCCCGCCGCGCGCCGACTACCCCCGCGGCATCCGCGCCAGCTGCCGCGACTGCGCGACGAGCCGGCCCGCGGAGTCCCAGACCTCGCAGTCCTCCTCGAACAACCCGTCGGCCATGTTGCGGCTGGCGTGGGTGACCCGCAGCCAGCCGGGGGCGGGGCGGGCGCGCACGTGGGCGGTCAGCTCGAGGGTGGGCGCCCAGCCGATCTGGCCGTAGGTGAACGTCACCGGCGGCAGCGCGTCGAGCACCAGCAGCAGCGACAGCGGGTCGGGGTCGCGGCCGTCCTCGAGGCGGAACCACCCGCGCAGCAGGCCGCTGCTGTTGGGCTGCCCGACGGCCCAGCCGATGTCGTCGGGGTGGAGGCGCAGGTCGAACCTCTCGAGGAAGGTCGCCGACGTCAGCTCGGCCGGCGGGACGGCGCTGCCCACGCACTCGTCGGGGGGTGGCAGGTCGGGCGGGGTGGCGAGGGTGCGCACCTCACTGCCGGCGGCGGCGAGCCGGTCGAGGTCGCCGTACGTCGCCAGCGCGCAGATCCGGGTGTCCTCACCCTGGCGCAGGTCGGCGGCAGCCGTGGCGACGGTGCCCCCGTCGCGCAGCACGCGTACGTCGACCTCGGCGGACCCGGGCCGGGACGCTGACAGGTAGTACGCGCTGATCGCGAGGGGGTCCGGCTTGGCGGGCAGCGCGGTGCCGATCGCCCGCGCGATGGTGGCGAGCAGGTAGCCACCGTTGAGGCCGCTCCCGATCTGCCAGCCGTCGCCGAGCTCCGCGGCGTAGCGGGTCCCACCGGACCCATCCGACCCACCCGGGCCGGGCGCGGGAGTGACGGCGGTCGTGGCGTCGAAGACGGAGGTCACGACGCGAACGCTAGTGCGCCGGCCCGCCCACCGGGCCCGGGTGGACCCGGCTGGGCCCGCCACGCCGAGTTGGCAAAACGGTCGCCGTCCTGACACTTCCCGGCAACCCGCCTCGAAGTTGCGCACCCTGGGTCACACTGGCAGGAACCCCCCACTCCTGGAAGTGAACGTGTCCGCCACCGCCCCCGTCGCCGGTGCCGCCGACCTCCGAGCGGCACGCAGCCTGGTCCCGCTCTGGGCCGGTGTCGCCCTGACCGTGGTGGCCCTCGCCGCGGTGGTCACCTGGGACGACCTCGGTGGCGACGGGACGAGCGCGGTGGTGCTCGCGGTCAACGGGGCCGCGGCCCTCCTGGCCGCCGCGGGCGCCCGACGGCAGCGGGGCGCCGGACGCGTGTTCGCCGTCCTGCTCGCGACCGGGCTGACGATGAACGCCCTCGGCGACGCCGTCTACACCTGGGACTCGTTGCGTCGCGAGATCCCGACCGCCTCCCCCGCCGACGTCTTCTACCTGGCCTCGACCCTCTTCATCGCTGCCGCCCTGTTCCAGGCGGCGGCCCGGGGGCGCGACCGCCGCCTCGACGTCGACGCCCTCGTCGACGCGGTCACGGTGGTCGTGGTCTCGGCGCTGGTGCTGGTCCACCTGCAGGTGCACCTGATCGGCATCGACGACCCCCAGCTCCTGGGCCAGGTGGTGATCACGGCGTACCCGGTGCTGGACGCCGTCGCCCTCGGCCTGCTGGTCCGCGTCTCCGTCGGCTCGAACCGGCGCCTGTGGGGCGGGACGTGGCTGGTCGGGGGCCTGGGGACCTGGCTGATCTCCGACCTCCTGTACCTGTTCGAGGTCATCCCGGACGCCGACGACCCGCTGCTCAACCTGGGCTGGATGCTCGGGTGCGTCCTGATGGCGCAGGCCGCCTGGCCCTCGGCCGACCGGCCCGGCCGCGAGCGGCCCGAGCGCCAGTGGTTCGTGGCCCGCGTGCTGGTGGCGATCCTGCCGCTGGTGGCACCGGTGGTGCTGCTCGCCGTCGAGCCCGCTTTCGGCCAGGACGCCTTCGTGCCGGTGATCCTGGCGTCGACGGCCGCCCTCTTCGCCCTGGCCGTGGTGCGGTCCGTGCGGATCCTGCGGTCCGAGGCGCGCGCCCGCGAGGTCGCGGTGGAGGCCTCCCGGGCCAAGTCGGAGTTCCTGGCCACCATGAGCCACGAGATCCGGACCCCCATGAACGGCGTCCTCGGCCTCACCTCGCTGCTGCTCGCCAGCGACCTCGACGACCGACAGCGGCGCTACGCCGAGGGCGTCGAGCAGACGGGACAGGCGCTGATGGCGATCATCAACGACCTCCTCGACTTCTCCAAGATCGAGGCCGGCCGCGTCGACATCGAGCACACCGAGCTCGACGTCGGCCGCCTCCTCCGCGAGGTGGCCGCGCTCGTGGTCGGGCCGGCCAGCCACGGCGACGTCCGCACCCGGGTCGTCTGCGACGTGCCGACGGTGCTCGGCGACGTGGCCCACCTGCGCCAGGTGCTCATCAACCTGGCCGCCAACGCCGTCAAGTTCACGCTCCAGGGCGAGGTCGTGCTCACCGCCCGCACCGTGGCCGAGGGCGACGACACCGTGCGCGTGCTCTTCGAGGTCCGCGACGAGGGGATCGGCATCGCGCCGGAAGACCTGCGCCGCGTGTTCGAGCCGTTCTCGCAGGCCGACGCCTCCACGACCCGCGAGTTCGGCGGCACCGGCCTCGGGCTCTCGATCAGCAACCAGCTGGTCACCGCGATGGGGGGCGCCCTGCGCGCCGACAGCGAGCCGGGCCGGGGCAGCCGGTTCTGGTTCGAGCTCGACCTCGGCCGCACCGAGCAGTACCAGCCGCCCCGCGTGCTCGTCCTCGAGGACGGCGAGGTCAACCAGATGATCGCCGAGGGCGTCGTCGAGCACCTCGGCTACGCCCTCGTCGACGGGCCGGGCCGGCCCCACGACGTCGTGGTCGCCGACCCGGACCGCGCGACGGCGTACGCCGGCCCGGCGCCGGTGGTCGTGGTCGACCGGCCGTTGCGGCCGGCCGACCTGCGCCCGGCGATCGAGGCCGCCCTGGCCGGTCGCGCCCCCGCCACCCGCCCCACCCGACCGGCCTCGCCGGTCCCCGGGCTGTAACCGGTCACCGACGCTGGTCGAGCCGGGCGAGCGCCAGCGAGCCCGAGTCGAGACCCGGCGAGTTACGCACCCTGCGGGGTCTCGACTCACAGCGACTTCGTCCCTGCGGCTCGACCACCGTCAGCGGGGTCAGACCTTGAGGTCGGAGTCGCGGGTCTCGTCGGCCGCGTCGCGCTCCTCCTGGCGGCGTACGGCGACCAGGCTGGTGATCGTGGTGACCACCAGGACGCCGACCACGACGCCGAGCGAGAGGAGGTTGCCGATCTCGGGCACGCTCTTCCAGTTCAGGTGGCCCCAGTGCAGCACCAGCTTGACGCCGATGAAGCCCAGGATGATCGACAGGCCGTAGGACAGGTGCACCAGCTTGGCGAGCAGGCCCTGGATCACGAAGTAGAGGGCGCGCAGGCCGAGCAGCGCGAAGGCGTTGGTCGCGAAGACCAGGTAGGGGTCCTCGGTGATGCCGTAGACCGCGGGCACCGAGTCGACGGCGAAGACGATGTCGGTCATGAACACCGCGACCGTGACGAGCGCCAGCGGGGTGAGCGCGCGCTTGCCGGCCTGGCGGACCGTCATCTTGGTGCCCTGGTAGTCCTCGGTCACGGGCCAGAAGCGGCGCAGGACCTTCACGACCCGCATGTCGTTGGGGTCGGGCTCCTCCTCGGCCTCGCCGCTGAGGGCGTCCTTGAGCAGCTTGGCGCCGGTGAGCAGCAGGATCGCGCCGAAGATCAGGAACACGAAGTTGAACGCCGACAGCGCGGCGGCACCGAGGGCGATGAAGATGCCGCGCAGCACCAGGGCGCCGATGATGCCGAACAGCAGCACCCGTTGCTGCAGGGCCTTGGGCACCGCGAACGCCGAGAGCAGCAGCATGAAGACGAAGAGGTTGTCGACGCTGAGGCTCTTCTCGACGATGTAGCCGGTGTAGTAGTTGACGCCGTTCTCGGTGCCGTGGGCGGAGAGGACGTAGACGCCGAACGCCAGCGGCAGCGCGATGTAGAACGCCGACCACAGGCCGGCCTCCTTCATCGAGACCTCGTGCGGCTTGCGGGTGGCGATGAAGTCGACGACGAGCAGGAGCAGGACGCCGCCGATGGTGACGGCCCAGAGGGTCGGCGTACCGATGCTCTCGATCGCCAGCGGCGACGTCGGGATGGTGGGCAGGGACACGTGAGATCTCCTCAAGCGAGACGGCTTGAGGTCTCCCTCACCGCCGTGGACCGACGGCCTCCACCCGGGGAACCGATGGCGGTTCCGTACTGACCGGGGAAGAGTGACGAGGTACTCCCCTCGACCTCCAGAGTAGTCGGGTCGAGGGGTGGACCGAAGGTCACGGCGATGAGAAAGCTCTCATGTCAGGCGGCGTCGTACGACGTGCCGGGCGCGCCGAGCGCGGCGGCCAGGCGCAGCGCCTCGGCGGCCTCGTCGCGACGCGATCCGCGCTCGAGGGTGCGGCCCAGGAGGAGCGCGGCGTAGGCGTCGGTAGGCGACTCGGCGAGCACCGCGCGCGCGGCCGTCTCGGCCCGGCCCAGCTGGGCCGAGTGGTAGTAGGCGCGGGCCAGCAGCAGCCGGACGTGCGTCAGCCCGTGCCCGGTGTCGTCGGCCTCGCCGGCGAGGTCGGTCAGCAGCCGCTCCAGCGTCTTGGCGGCCCCGAGGTAGTCCCGGAGCTCGAACTGGCGGCTGGCCCGGTGGTAGAGCTCGTAGGCGGTCATGCCCCTTCAACGCCGCGGCGCGCCCGGCATTCCCGACCGCGGGGCCCGCCCTAGCCGGCCTGCAGCACCCGGGTCAGGAACTGGCGGGTGCGCTCCTCCTGCGGGTCGACGAGCACCTCGGGACCGCCGCGCTCGGCGACGACGCCGTCGTCGAGGAAGAGCACCTGCTGCGCGCAGTCGCGGGCGAAGCGGACCTCGTGGGTGACGACCACCATCGTCCAGCCCTGGTCGGACAGGTCGCGGATCACGGCGAGCACCTCGCCGACCAGCTCGGGGTCGAGCGCCGAGGTGGGCTCGTCGAGCAGCACCACCTCGGGTTGCAGCGCCAGCGCGCGGGCGATGCCCACGCGCTGCTGCTGGCCGCCCGACAGGTCGGCGGGGTACGCCGTCTCCCGCCCGGCCAGGCCGACCTGCTCCAGCAGCGCCCGCGCGTCGGCCTCGGCCTCCTCGCGGGGACGGCCCTGCACCTGCACGGGCCCCTCGACGAGGTTGCCGAGGACGGTCATGTGCGGGAAGAGGTGGTGGGCCTGGAAGACCATCCCGCTGCGGGCCCGGAGCGCACGGACCTCCTGGCGCCTCGCCCCGCGGTCGCGCGGGGGGACGCCGAAGTCGACCGCGGCGTCGCCGATGCGCACCCGACCGGCGTCCGGCGTCTCCAGGACGTTCAGCGAGCGCAGCACGGTCGTCTTGCCCGAGCCGGACGGCCCGAGCAGGACGGTGCAGGTGCCGGACGCGGCGGTGAAACCGACGTCGCGCAGCACGGGCGTCCCGTCGAAGGACTTGCGCAGCCCCTCGACGTCGATCAGGTGCTCGGCGCTCACGTGGCGTACCTCCCCAGCTTCTTCTCCAGCTTGTCCTGGCCGATCGAGATCACGAAGCAGACGACCCAGAAGTACGCCGCCGCCAGCACGTACAGGGGCAGGAACTCACCGGTGTTCTGGGCCACCTTCTGCGCCTCGCGGAACCCCTCGGTCACCAGCACGACCGAGGCGAGTGACGTGTCCTTGACCAGCGAGAGCAGCGTGTTGGACAGCGGCGGCACGGCGATCCGCGAGGCCTGCGGCAGCACGATGCGTCGCATCGACCGGCGGTAGCCCATGCCGATCGTGGTGGCGGCCTCGAACTGTCCCCGCGGCACCGCCAGGATCGAGCTGCGGATGATCTCGGCGGCGTACCCGCCGACGTTGAGGCTCAGCGCCAGGCACGCGGCGGTGAAGCCCGGCAGCTTGATCCCGATCTGCGGCAGGCCGTAGAAGACGACGAACAGCTGGACGAGCAGCGGCGTACCGCGGATCAGCGAGATGTAGAAGCGCGCGGGCCACCGCAGCAGGCGCGAGGACGACATCCGGGCGAGCGCAGCGAGCAGGGCGATGACCAGGCCCACGACGAAGCTGACGATCGTGAGCGGGATCGTGCCCTTGATGAAGCCGCCCAGCATCGGTCCGGCGGCCTCGCGGAGCGCGTCCCAGGTCGTGGTGTCCTTGCTGGACCCCTCGGGATCGACCTCACCGCCGCCCTCGACCGACACGTCGGCCTTGAAGTAGTCCTCGGAGATCTCGGCGAGCGTGCCGTCGGCGGCGAGGCGTTGGAGGGCCTGGTCGGCCTGGTCGCGCAGGTCCTGGTCGTCCTGGCGGAAGACGAGGGCCTGCCGGCTGACCTCGTCGTCGACCTCGCCGACGATCTTGATCCCGGCGTCGTCCCGGGAGGCGAGGTAGTCGAGCACCGCGATGTTGTCGTTGACGATCACGTCGACGCGGCCCTGCTCGAGCAGCTCGGCCGCCTGCGGCAGCCCGTCGACCGACTCCACCTCGGCGCCGGCGTCGCGCGCCACCTGGGCCCAGTTGCTGGTCTCCGACTGCGCCGCCGTCCTGCCCCGGAGGTCCTCGAGCGTCGTGATGTCGTCGGTGTCCGTCGAGGTGACGATGACGCCGCGGGAGTACGTGTAGGGGCGAGTGAAGAGGTAGCGGGCCTCGCGCTCGGGGTTGATGCTGATCTGGTTGGCGATGACGTCGATGCGTCCGGCGTCGAGGGCCGGGAACAGCGAGTCGAACCCGCCCTGCACGAACTCGACGTCGAAGCCGGCCTCGTCGGCCACGGCCTCCATGACGTCGATGTCGTAGCCGGTCAGCTCGCCGCCGTCCTCGTAGGAGAACGGCGGGTAGGTGCCCTCGGTGCCGACCCGCAGCACGGGTCGGTCGCCGTCGCCCCCACTCGCTGCCGCTGCGGCCGGACCCGGGTACGCGGCCGCGAGTCCCGCCAGGATCGCCACCGCGATCGCCGCCAGCAGCGCGCTGCGCGCCACGAGCGACCTCGTCCCTGCTCCCACCGGTCCACCCCCGTCGACGTCGGTACCCGATCGGGGCGGAACCCCGCACCGCCTACTTGTCGGGCGAACTGGTCAAGTTACACGAGCAAGCCGGGTGGACGGCTGGCCGGGGCGTGCCGGGGGAGGCGCCCATCCGCATGACGGCGGCCGCACCCGGAGGTCGCGCCCGGTTCAGACGCCGACCGCGAGCCCCACGACGACGCCGACCAGCGCACAGACCCCCAGGGTGCGCAGCGGGCTCCAGCCGAGCCGGAAGATCAGCAGCAGGCCGAGCGCGGTGATCGCGAGCGGCGTCCACTGGACCGTGTCGAGCAGCGGCACCTCGAGGTCGACAGGGCCGGGGGTGAGGCGCGTGGTGTCGTCGAACAGCGTGTGGATCGTGAAGAACACCGCCAGGCTGGCGATGACCCCGACCACGGCGGCGGTGATCCCGGTCAGGGCGGTGGAGAGGGCCTGGTTGCCGCGCAGGCGCTCGACGTACGGGGCGCCGAGCAGGATGAAGAGGAAGCAGGGCACGAACGTGACCCAGGTGGTCAGCAGCGCCGCGAGCACCGCCGCGAGCCACGGGTCGAGCGAGCCGGGGTCGCGGTAGGCGCCCACGAACGCGACGAACTGGACGACCATGATCAGCGGTCCGGGCGTGGACTCGGCGAGGGCGAGCCCGCGGACCATCTCGCCGGGCGCCAGCCACGCGTAGGTGTTCACGGCCTGCTGGGCGACGTAGGCCAGGACGGCGTAGGCCCCGCCGAAGGTGACCACGGCCGCGCCGGAGAAGAACAGCCCCTGGTCGACGTAGATGCTGGTCCGGCCGAAGACCACGGCGGCGGCCGCGACCGGCACGGCCCACAGCGACAGCCCGACCACCAGGACGGTGAGGGCGCGCCGGCCCGACGGGCGCTCGGCGTGCAGGGCGTCGTCGCTGATCAGCGGCGCGGGACCGTCGTCGGCCGTGGCCTTCTTGGGCTTGGCCAGGCCCGGGATGCGTCGGCCGAGGAGCCAGCCGACCAGCGCGCCGGCGGCCACCACGGCGGGGAACGGGACGGCGAAGACCGTCAGGGCGACGAACGAGGCGGCGGCCAGGACGACGAGCGAGGGGTGCGAGAGCCCCTTGCCGCCGACCCGGACCACCGCCTGCGCGACGATCGCGATGACGGCCGGCGCCAGACCGAGGAACAGCGACTCCACGACCGTGGTGTCGCCGTAGCCGACGTAGATCGCGGACAGCGCGAGCAGCGCGACGACCCCGGGCAGGATGAACAGCACGCCCGCGACCAGCGCGCCCTTGACGCCGTTGAGGAGCCAGCCGACGTACGTCGCGAGCTGCTGGGCCTCGGGGCCGGGCAGCAGGGTGCAGTAGGACAGCGCGAACAGGAACCGCTGCTGGCCGATCCACCGGTTCTCGTCGACCAGGGTGCGCTGCATGACCGCGATCTGCCCGGCGGGCCCGCCGAAGGTCTGCAACGAGATCAGGAACCAGGCCCAGGTCGCCTCCCGAAGCGGGATCACGTCACGGCTCCCCGCCGGGTCGGTCACGGGAGTCGCGGGGGACGTGGTCGGACGGCCAGCTCGTCTGCTCCCCCACGACATGGCGGCATCGTGCCAGCCGCGGGGCCCGCGACCTGACTCCAGGAGTGGTCGCCCGCCGTCGGGTGGCGGAACTCTGGGTGCTACGGCGCGGGGCCGGGTGCCGCTGGTGACCGCGGCAGCGTGACGTCGATCCGGGTGCTGCCGGGCTCGCTGGCGAGGGTGACCGTGCCCCCGTGGCTTCCGACGATCGCCTCGACGAGCGCCAGGCCGAGGCCGACGCCACCCTCGCGCTGTCGGCCGGTGTCGCCGCGGGCGAACCGCTCGAACGCGTGCGGGAGCAGCTCGGGTGCGAAGCCGCCACCGTCGTCGTGGACGGCGAACCCGTCGGGCCGGGCGGTGACGGTCACGGTCGTGCCGGGCGGGGTGTGCTTGCGCGCGTTGGTGAGCAGGTTGGTGACGACCTGGTGCAGCCGGCGCTCGTCCCCGGTGACCTCGACGACCGAGGGCGGGAGGTCGAGGCGCCACCGGTGGTCGGGGGCGACGACCCGGGCGTCGGAGACGGCCTCGAGCAGCAGCCGGGTGAGGTCGACCGGCGCGCTCTCGAGCGCGCGACCGGAGTCGAGGCGGGCCAGGAGCAGCAGGTCCTCGACCAACGAGGTCATCCGCTCGGACTCGTCGGCGACCTTGGTCAGCGCGGTGGCGGCCGTGGCGACGTCGCCGGGACGCCGGCGGGCCAGCTCGGTGTAGCCGGCGATGGTGGTGAGAGGGGTGCGCAGCTCGTGGGAGGCGTCGGCGACGAACTGGCGCACCCGCTGCTCGCTGGCGTGCCGGGCGTCGAGGGACGTCTCGACGTGGGCGAGCAGGGTGTTGAGGGCGGCACCCACCTGGCCCACCTCGGTGCGCTCGTCGGTGAGGTGGTCCGGCACCCGTTCGGTCACCCCGATCGCGCCCGACGACAGCGGCAGCGCGGCCACGGTGTGCGCGGTCTCCGCCACCTCTCGCAGCGGCCGCAGCTGGCGGCGTACGACGGCCCGCCCGGCGACCGCGGCGACCAGCACCGCGAGCAGGCCGAGCAGCACCTCGAGCCGCACGAGCGATCCGACGGAGGCGTCCACGTCGTCGGACGGGAGTCCGACCGCGGTGTCGTCCTCGGCGAGCACGCGGTAGGCACCGAGCCCCGGCAGGTCGACCGGGTGCACCTCGTCGTCCTCCGGCACCGCGTCGAGGACGGCGAGCACGTCGGCCTCGACCGCGACCGGCTCGGCCTCGCCCCGGTCGACGTCGACCAGCACCTCACCGACCCCGCCCTCGTAGTCGTCGTAGAACCGCGCGGTCACCGTGCCGACCCGTTGCCCGCGGACCCCGTCGCCCGGCCCGCGGTCGGCGCCGCCCGGTCCCTCGGGGTCGTCGATGCCGCTGCCGAAGAACGGGTCCCGGGGGGCGAACCGGGCGCGCTCGAGCGACTGCTCGATCTCGTCGTCGAGCTGGGCGGTGAGGTTGTCGCGCATCACGAGGGTGGTCGCCGTACCGACCAGCACCGAGACCACGGCGACGAGCAGGACCGCCGTGACGACGAGCCTCGAGGTGAGGGAGGCGAAGCGGCTCACGCGCCGGTCGCCGGCTTCAGCACGTAGCCCGCGCCACGCAGGGTGTGGATCATCGGCACGCGTCCGGCGTCGACCTTCTTGCGCAGGTAGGAGATGTAGAGCTCGACGACGTTGGCCTGGCCACCGAAGTCGTAGTTCCAGACGCGGTCGAGGATCTGGGCCTTGCTCAGCACCCGCCGGGGGTTGCGCATCAGGAAGCGCAGCAGCTCGAACTCGGTGGCGGTCAGCACGATCTCGCTGCCGGCGCGGGCCACCTCGTGGCTGTCCTCGTCGAGGGTGAGGTCACCGACGGTGAGCACGGACGACGTCGCGGCCTGCTGCGCGCCGGAGCGGCGCATCAGCGCGCGCAGCCGGGCCACCACCTCCTCGAGGGAGAACGGCTTGGTCACGTAGTCGTCGCCGCCGGCGGTGAGCCCGGCGATCCGGTCCTCCACGGCGTCCCGGGCGGTGAGGAACAGCACCGGCACCGTCGGGTCGGTCGACCGCATCCGGCGCAGGACCTCCATGCCGTCGAGGTCCGGGAGCATCATGTCGAGCACGACGGCGTCGGGCCGCAGCTCCCTGGCCGCGGCGACGGCCCTGGAGCCGGTGTGCGCCGCGGTGACCGCCCATCCCTCGTAGCGCAGCGCCATCGAGATCAGCTCGGCGATGTTGACCTCGTCGTCCACGACGAGCACCCGCACCGGCGAGCCGTCGGCGCGGGTCAGGGCGAGGGGGGCGTCCACGGGCATGCGCCCATGGTGCCGTCGCCGCCTGTGCGCCCGCTGTGAGCAGGCCTGGACTCCGCTGCGGGCTCACAGGAGACGCACAGGCGACCCCGGGTCCGGGCACATCCGGGCCCGCCAGGCTGAGGACATGCAGCCACGACGACGAGACGCCTCCGCCCACCCGGACCACGGCCCCGCCCCGACCGGCCGGACCGCCGGCGACGGCGGTCGGGCCGCCCGACGCTGGCGGGGCCGCGTGCTCCCCCGCACCGCCGAGGACCTCGAGGACCAGGGCCTGGGGTTCGACGTGCAGACGGTGCTGAACCGCCGTTCGGTGCTGCGCGGCGCCGGCGTCGGCGCCGCCGGGGTCGCGCTCGTCGCCTGCGGCACCAGCTCGGGCGGGGAGCAGGCCGCCGCCACCGGCACGACCAGCACGGGTGAGATCCCGGACGAGACCGCCGGCCCCTACCCCGGCGACGGATCCAACGGGCCCGACGTGCTCGAGGAGACCGGCATCGTGCGCAGCGACATCCGGTCGAGCTTCGGCGAGGGCAGCGGCACCGCCGGCGGGGTCCCGATGACGCTCGAGCTCGCCCTCAGCGACCTGGCCGACGGCGGCTCCGCCTTCGTCGGCGCTGCCGTCTACGTGTGGCACTGCGACCGCGAGGGCCGCTACTCGATGTACTCCGAGGGCGTCGAGGACGAGAACTACCTGCGCGGGGTGCAGGTCGCCGACGACGACGGCGTCGTCCGCTTCACCAGCATCTTCCCGGCCTGCTACACCGGGCGGTGGCCGCACATCCACTTCGAGGTCTACCCCGACGAGTCGGGCATCGACGACGCCGCCAACGCCATCGCCACCTCGCAGGTCGCACTCCCGAAGGCGGTGTGCGACACGGTCTACGCCACCACGGGCTACGAGCAGTCGGTCGCGAACCTGGCGAGCCTCACCCTCGCCTCCGACAACGTCTTCGGCGACGACGGCGGCGCTAGCCAGCTCGCCACCGTCACGGGCGACGTCGAGGGCGGCTTCCGGGTCACCTTGCCCGTCCGCATCGACACCGCGACCGCGCCCGCCGCCGGCGGGGCCGGTCCGGGCGGTGCCCCGCCGGCCGGTGGTCCCGGTGGACCCGACGGCGGTTCCCCGCCGCGTTGAGCCGGGACGGCGTCAGCGCGGTCCGGTCCACGTCGCTCCCCTCACCCGGTCAGCTCCTCCCGGGCAACGGCAGGTGAAAGGTCAGGGCGGTGCCGGCACGTTCGCTGGGACGTGGATCGAGCACCCGGGCTCGCAGCATCGCGATCACCGCACGGTTGTCGGCGGCAGTCGTCAGCTGGAGGCAGTCGACCCCCATCGCGGCGCACTCCGACAGGAGAGCGCCGAGGAGCGCCGAGCCGACGCCGCGGCGCTGGTGGTCGTCCCGCACCAGCAGCGCGACCTCGGCGCAGAATCCGCCCCCGTGGGGGGCAGCGAGCGCCCACACGCCGTGGCCGACGACGTCCTCCCCGACCAGGGCGAGCAGCGGTCGCGTCGAGGGAGCCACCCGGAGCAGGCGGTCGGCCAGCCGCGGCAGCTGCGCTCGCCCGACGCCCGTCAGGAACCGGTGGTAGAGGGTGTCCGCGGACGAGCGCGCCAGGAGCTGGACCATGCCGTCGCGGTCGTCGGGCGAGGCCGGGCGGACGGTCAGCACGCCGACCGGCGCACTGGTCGCGACCGCACCCCCGCCCGTCGTCGCCACGGTGGGCCGCAGTGGTGCGAGCACGCTAGCCATCGGCGCGACGCCCGCTGCCGACGTACTCGACCACCGCATCAATCACGGTCGCGGAATCCAGGATGCGGCCGTGACCGAGACCGTCTGTCTCGACGTACGTCGCCCGCGGCCCGTAGGCGCTCCTGATCACCGCGGACTGTGCCGGGTCGACGACCTTGTCGCCCCGGTCGTGGACGAGGAGCACGTCGCAGTCCGCGGGCACGTCAGCGGAGAACCGGCGCCAGATGTCGGGGTCGCCTGCGAAGAGGCGCCGCTCGATGGTGCGCCGCAGCGCAGCAGCCAGCGCGGGCCGCAGGCCCAGTCCGATGCAGAACGTCTCCACGAGGTAGGCGAACCTCGCGACACCGCTCACCGCGACCACACGACCGACGGGCAGACCCTGCCGCACGGTGTACAACGCGAACGGCACCGCCAGCGAGTGAGCCACCACCGCCTCGAAGTGCCCGTGGCGCGCCGCCAGGGCCACCATGATCGCCTCGTGGTCCAGGATCGTCCCGGCCGTCCCGCGAGTACTGCCGTGCCCCGGCGCGTCGTAGGAGACCGGGCTGTAGCCGGCGTCGAGCAGCGCGGCGATCAGGCGGGCGTACCTCGAGGCACGAGCACGCCAGCCGTGGACCAGCAGCACGGGGCGCCGGCCGTCCCCCCACTCGTAGATCGTCACCCGCCGGCCGTCGTGCACGAGCCAGTCGACGCGGGCCGCCTCGTGCACCGCACGCTCCGTCGGTCGCACGTCACCCCGGACCAGCGGGCGGCGCCACAGCTCGAACGCGATCCGTCCTGCGAGCCGTGGCGACACCCGGCCGATCGTGTTCAGCGCACCGCCCACCGCAGCGCTCGAGCCGCTGGGGCGACCGGCGGGTGGCCTCGGTCGGAGGTCCGCGTCTGCGTCTCGTCGGACCAGTGGCGTCGGAGAATTCATAGAACGAACGATCGTACTAATACTTTGGTGTGTCAAGATGCCCAGGCCGGGTTGCCCGGCGAGCCACGCCGGTCGATCCCGAGGAGGAAGGCGTGCAGGACGAGCTGCTCGAGGCCGACGGACGCCTTCGCCGGGGCGGGGACACGCGGCGCGCGGTGCTGGGCAAGGCCGTGGAGGTCGCCTCGGTCCACGGCCTCGACGGCCTGTCGATCGGACAGCTGGCCAACGCCCTGTCGATCAGCAAGAGCGGCCTCTTCGCCCACTTCGGGGCGAAGGAGGAGCTGCAGCTGGCCACGATCAGAGCGGCCCGGCGCATCTTCGCCGACGAGGTCGTGTCCCCCGCCCTGCTCGTACCCCCGGGGCTGGGCCGGACGTGGAGGCTGAGCGAGTGCTGGCTCGACTACTCCCGGCACCGCGTCTTCCCCGGAGGGTGCTTCTTCTCCAAGGCCACCCACGAGTTCGGCGGGCGGCCCGGCGCGGTCCGCGACGCACTGGTCTCAGCGAACCGTGAGTGGCTCGCGCTCCTCCAGACCACCGTCGACGACGCCAAGCAGCTCGACGAGCTCTCCCCCAACGTCTCGGCGGCGCAGCTGGCCTTCGAGATCAACGCGCTCCTCGAGTTCGCCAACCTCGGCTCGCTCCTGGGCCACGACGACTGCTACAGCCGTGCCCACACCGCGATCCAGGAGCGGCTCGAGCGCGACGCGACCCCGTCCGCCATCCGGCCCTGGAGCTGAGGACGGGACGTCGACGAGCTCGCCGGCCGGCGGCCGTCGCGGGGGTTCGGGACCTGGTTCGTGAAGTCACCCCAGCTCGGCGGCCCGGTGACACCGAGGGGGGTGCTGGCGCGTCCGACGACGCCACCGAGGTCCGCCCTGCGCGGCTCAGCGCGTGGAGGCGGCGAGCACGCCCGGCAGCTGGGCCCGGCTCCCGACGTCGAGCTTGCGGTAGGCGTTGCGCAGGTGCATCTCCACGGTCTTCTGGGTGACGTAGAGGCGCTGGGCGATCTCGCGATTGGTGGAGCCCTCGGCCGCCAGGGAGGCGATCCGGGCCTCCGACGCGGTGAGGGCCCCCGTGCCCTCCACCTGCACCCGCCGCGGCCGAGCACCCGAGGCCACCAGCTCGTCCAGGGCGGTCGCGGCCAGCCCACGCGCGCCGCAGCGCTGCGCCTGCGCCAGACCGGCGCGCAACGGCCCGCGCGCCGCGGACGGCTGCGAGGCCAGCCGCAGCGCCCGCCCACGGGCGACGAGCGCCTCCGCGGCCACCAGACCGGCTCCGGCGGCCGAGGCGAGCTCGGCCACCGCCGCGAGCTCGTCGGCGTCGAGCCGCGTCCGGACCAGCGCCGCCGTGAGCCGTGCGTGCGCAGCCGCTCCGCGGGCGCCGGCGGCCTCCGCCGCGGAGACGTCGTGGGCGACGAGGTCGGCCGCTCGCTCGGGGTCCCCCAGCGCAGCGTGCGCCGTGGCGGCGAGCGACCGCCACGGGATGAAGGCCGGGCTGCGCCAACCGCTCCCCTCCAGCCGCGACCCGAGCCGCTCCAGCTCGGGCAGCGCCTCGGCTGGGCGTCCGCCGGCGATCAACAGCCGGGCCCGCGCGGCCACGAAGAGGTCCTCCAGGTTGGAGTCGCCGCCCAGGTCGGCGGCCGGGACGGCGTCCAGCGCCGCCTGCGCGTCGTCGTGGCGTCCCTGAGCCAGCAGGGTGTCGGCCAGGAACGCCGAGCAGGCGATCCGGCCCAGCCGCCAGGACGGCAGTGACGCCAGCGCGAGCGACTGCATCGCGTCGGCCTCGGCGGCCAGGAGCTCGCCGCGCCGCAGGTGGATCAGGGCCCGCAGGCAGTCGGTGAGCGCGCCGACGACCGCGGCGCCCGTCGACCGCGCCGAGGCGCCGACGCGGTCGACCTCTGCCAGGGCGTCGGCGTGCCGGTCGGCCATCACCAAGGCCCAGACGCCGTACCCCCATGACGGCGAGCTGCCCAGGTCGGCGCCGAACTCCCCGTCCGCGACGCGGGCCAGCAGGTCGGGGGCCGCCGGCCGCCCACGGATGGCGTGCTCGTAGGTGATCACCGCGGCCAGCTGCCGACCGGCGTCGCGATCGTGGTCGAGCCAGCCGGGGTCGGTGTCGACCCGGGCCAGGTGGTCCTCGCGCAGCCTCGACGCCTCGGGGCTGCGGGACCACAGCGCCAAGGCGTGGGCAGCGGCGCGGGCAGCCAGCTGCTGCGCCGGTGGAAGCCGATCGGCGAGCTGCTGGCGCACCCGGTCGAAGCTGGCGAACGCCGCGTCCGCCTGGGCACCCATGGACAGCGCTCCGGCGTGGTCACGGGCCAGCCGCAGCTCCTCCTCGGGGTCGTCGTGGGCCTCCAGGGCGAGGACGAAGTGGTCGAGGGCGGCGGACTCGCCCGCCGCCGCCTCGGCGCGCGCGAGCGAGGCGAGGAGGCCGGGATCGACGTCGCGGGACTCCTCGTGCGCGCGCCGCAGGTAGCGGACCGCCTCAGCGGGCTGGCCGAGCTCGAGCGCCTGCGTCGCAGCCGTGCGCAGGACGCCGACCGCCCACGGCTCCTCGACGCGGCCCGCCTCGAGGAGGTGCGTGGCCACCCGCGCCGCGGGCGCCCGCCGGTCGTGCAACCGGCGTGCCGCCCAGGCGTGCAGGTCGCGCCGCTCGAGCACTGCGATCGCGTCGTGCACCGAGCTGCGCACGACGGGGTGGACGAACCGCAGCCTGCCGTCGGCCGTCGCCGTGATGAGCGCTGCCTCCTGCAACGCGACGAGCGCGCGATCGGCCTCGTCGCGGTCGAGCGCGGCGAGGTCGACCGCGTCGTCGACCGCGACGTCGTCGCCGAACACGGCGACGGCTCGAGCGACGGACACCGCGCCGGCGGAGGCCCGCTGCAGCTCGCGCTGCACCCGGAGGCCGATCGTGCGGACCCCGACCGTGCCGATCGACGTCGCCGACGGTCGACGCTCACGGCGCGAGAGGTCGAGCAGCAGCTCGTGCAGCAACAGCGGGTTGCCACCCGTCGCCGCGTGGCAGGCCTCCGCCAAGGATCCCTCGCCGAGCGCCTCGACGACCAGTGCTGCGGTCGCCGGCACGCTCAATGGGCCGATCGGGACCACGGTGGACTCCGCCGCGAGCTCGTGCAGCGCCGCGTCGGGCACCACCGAGGCCAACGGCCGGGTCGCGACGACCACGGCGACCGGGAGCCCCTCGAGCCGCGACGCGAGGTGGAAGAGCAGCTCGACGCTCGCCTCGTCGGACCAGTGCGCGTCGTCCACCACCAGCGCCAACGGCCCGAGCGCCTCCGTCAGGCCGACGACCAGCCAGTAGAGCCCCTGCCGCCGGGCGAAGGCTGCGCCGTCCACGTCCTCGACGACACCCGCCGGTGCCGGGTCGAAGACCGGCCGCGCCAGCGCAGCGCTGCCCTCCCAGACGGAGTCGCCGGCCTCGCGCACCGCTCGCTCCAACAGCGACTGCACGGTCCCGAAAGCGTGCTGGCGATCGAGCTCCGAGCCGCGAGCGCGCAGGACCCGCAAGCCGTGGGTGGCGGCCCGGTCGCGCACGGCGTCGAGCAGGGTCGTCTTGCCCGTGCCCGCGTCCCCGGTCAGCAGCGCGGCACGGCCGTTGCCTGCCGAGGCGGCCCCGAGCACGGCGTCCAGCGTCGCGAGCTCTGCGTCTCGGTGCTCGGGGACAGGCACGCGCCTCGGCCTCCTCGTCGACGGTTCGAGTGCGGCCTCACTGTTGCAGGAGGACGCGCCCTCGTCACCGGAAACGACGCGGAAGATGCACGGCAGTCGGCCGCCCGCCCCGACGGGCGGCCTCACGCTCAGCTGCTGAACACGGCCCCGGTGAACAGGCACACGTCGCCTGCGCCGTAGGCGCCGTTGCCGCCGGCGAGGTCGCCGCGCTTGACGGCGGCGCCGGTCCATCCGCGCAAGGTGGTTCCACCCGGGGCGAAGGCGACGAACTCGCTTTCACCGGGCGAGTCGGAGTTACCGTTGCCGAAGCCCGCGATGGTCCTCTCGATGCGCCCGTCGCCGCTGGGGTCGCTGCCCGGGTTGAGGAAGTCCTTGCTGGCGCCGCCCCCGGACAGGTCTTGGTTCGCGGAGGTGAACACCACACCGGGCACGGTGGTCCGGATGAAGGTCTCCGCATAGCTGAGCCCGGTCGAGTTGTCGGTGGAGCACTTCCCGTACACGGTGAGGGGGCCTCGGCGGTACAGGACGGCGGCCGGCGCCGTCCAGAGCGCGTCCTCACGGTTGGCGCCGACGGTCGCCACGACCCGCTTGCGCGGGAGCGCGCGTGCATCCAGGACGCCAGGCGCCAGGACGCCGGCCGAGAGCGACCGGGCGCGCACGTCGGCGCCGGTGAGGCTGTTGTCGCGCACGTCGCGGCCGCTGAGGGAGTTGTCCTTGACGTCGGCCCCGGTCAGGAGGCGGGCCGCCTCGGCAGGCACGCCGAGGGCAGTCATGAACGCACACAGGGCGACAGCGAGCGCGAGCGCAGGATGGGTGAGAAGACGATTCATCGGAACCTCCGGTGGTGAGTGGTGAGAGATGGGTGGATGTGGTGAGCGGCGGGCGGCTGGCCCTGGTCGCCGACGGAGGCGAACCCGTTCGCCTGGCGACCCGTGCCGAGGGACGACACGTCGGTGACCGCGTATCCGCCTGACGGCGTGCTACGTGACGTGCGTCGGTTCCTCATGTCTCGAACCTCGCGGAGCGACCCCGTCGCTGTCGTGAGGAGGCCACCCTGCAAATTCCCCCAGGCCGTGGCCGACGCCCCTCGTGACCCACCAGGCAACGGTGCGGGTACCTGACCTCCAGCACGAGGCCCACGTCTTCCTCGGCCTGGCCGACGAGTGGTGTTCTCGGGCGTCGAGGGGGTGCGGCTGCACGACCCGCGTCGCTTCTACGCGTCAGGTCTGATCGCCTCTGGTTGCGATGTGTGTGGACGTCCAGCGGGCGCTCGAGCACGCCCAGTCGACGACGCCGCTGCTGACCTACGCCTGGACCAGCCATGAATTGGCCCTGACCTGCGGCGTTACACGTTGAAGCGGAACGTTGACGACGCTTTCGGACGCTTCTCAAAACCGACCGAAAACCAGGTCTGACCTGCGCAAACAGTACATCGTCGACGCGCGTCAATTATGCTCGTTTGGCATCTCTAGCCGTCCTGGTGAGGGCAGATTGAGGGCAGACGGGCGGTAGTTCGCTCTTTAACTACCCCTCCGAGCGCCCGCGCGAGACGCCACTCGCTTCGTCGATTCTCGAAACGAGTGAACCCCAGGAGGCATCCTCGTTGCGTGCTGTCTGCCGAGGTCTCGTGGCGGAACGGCGGCGAGATGAACCGCGCCTACTGCTGGCGCTCCACCTGCCAGGTCATTGGGTGCCGCGACCTGGACACCGGCATGGACCACCTCGACTCCGCCGCACCTCGCGACCTATCTCGACTCGTTCGAGGAGTGCTAAAGACCTACGGAGTCGCCTGCGCGTCGGCCGCAGCTGCAACCGTCTACCGTCGCGGGGCGCGACCTTTGGTGTGGTGGCGCAGGCGACGCCTCGAGCGTGCCGGCGCCGTCCCGGTCGCGTCCTGGCGGGAGTGGCAGCTCGACCGCCCCTCCTACGAATCTTCGTCGATTCGTCGCACGACGGCTCCACACCTCGTCCGCAACGACGCAGGGACGGCGCACTGGGCGCAAGCCACAGAAGAACGGCCGACGTCGTGGCGTAACCCGGGGTGACCGTCACGATCGTGCTTCAAGAGTTTGCGCAGTTGGCGAGGGGTCAGGAGCGACGTATGACGCGCGTCGTCGAGGAATCGGGCACCTCCACTGGACGGCTGCGTCCAGAGTTAGCCTGCGTTGGGAAAGTGCGTGGATCGGCACTTCCATCCTGTAAGTGCAACGCCAACCGGATTGATGACCGGCAACCCGGCTGCCGCCTGCTACAACTCTGCCTGAGGCAGACCGTCCAGCGGCGAAGTAAGGTGGTAGTAGCAACTAAAGGAGCTCGAATGAGTCGGCCAGGGTATGTAGATCGCGCCCAACTCAAATCTTGGGCCGACCAACTTGTTTCTAAGGGCGAGTTTCCGCGCCTCATCCGTCAACTAATTTTGGAGACTACGCCCGGCATCGTGTCGCTCGGCATGCCCGCCGGAGACGGTGTCGCAGCCGGTGGCTGGGACGGATCGGTCCGTGCGACCGACGGCAACGCCTGGGTACCGCAGGGCTACTCGGTCTGGGAACTATCCGTCAATAGTAGCCCTGGCGTGAAGGCCAACGAGGACTACTCGAAGCGAGTCGCGACGCCTGACGGCACGCCAATGCAAGACACCGCCTACGTCGAGGCCATCTTGCGCACTTGGAGCAAGCGCGACGCTTGGGCGAAAGACAAAGCCAAAGGCAAGGTCTGGAGCGACGTTCGTGCCTTTGGGCTCGACGACATTGAGATGTGGCTACAGAATGCGCCGGTCACCTGGGCGTGGTTGTCGGAGGAGTTCTTCCACCTGAATCCTCATGGGCTCCGCACAGGTCGCAGCTGGTGGAGGACCTGGAGCGGCCAGACGACACCTGCGATGACGCCGGAGATTGTTAAGGCCGGCCGGGGCGCGGAGGCAAGTGAGCTTGTCGCTCGTGCCTCTGCCCTGGGCCTGGTGTCCATCTCGGGTACCTCAGTCAACGATGTTTCCGCCTTCATTGCCGCCACGGCCGTCGCCGAAGATGCAGCCGGCAACGGTCGTCTGCTGGCCCGGTTAGTGTTTGTTGACGACGTCGCCACGTGGCGTCGGCTGCTCGAAGGCACCTCGCCTCTCGTGCTGGTCGCGCTCGATCCTTCATTCGCGGAGGAGGTTCCGGCAGACACGCCGCACGCGGTCATCGTCCCGCTCGTAACGAGCTCGGTTCACGCCGACATCGAACTGCAGGATCTTGACGCCAAGATCGTCACGGAAGCTCTAACGGCCGCCGATCCAGACCGTCAAGACGTAAGCGAACTGGGCAGGTTGGCACGTCGAAGTCTCACTGCTCTTCGACGCCGCGTAGCGCGTAAGCCGGAACTTGTTCAGCCTGTATGGGCCAAGGCACCACTCGACCGGGCGATCCGAGCGAGCCTGCTCCTCGGCTCGTGGTCGGACAGCAACGAAGGGGACCGTCAGATGGCCGAACAACTCGCTGGCGTGCCCTACGAAAACTTCAGGACGGCATGCATTGAGCTTTCGCGAGGAGACGACCCGTTCCTTACACACATCGCTAACGAGTGGCACTTGGTGTCGCCCGTAGATGCGTGGATGCTGCTCGGCGGTCAGGTCACCGAGGACGACCTACTTCGTCTGAAGCCCGTGGTCGACGCGGTGATCGGCGAAGTCGACCCTGCCCTTGACCTACCGCCAGAAGAGCGTTGGTGGAAGGCCTCTTTCGATGGCCGGCGGCGTCAGTTCTCGAGCCTGCTGTCTTCAGGGCTAAGCGGGACCCTTGCCCTACTCGGTGTGCACGGAGGTGAAGCTCGTGTGCAATCCAGCACTGGTAGTGACTGGGCGTCCTACCTCGTACGCGAACTGCTGGATGCGGTGCAAACCGACCATTCCGGACATGGGTGGCAGTCAATCGCCCCGATGCTCCCGTTGCTCACCGAGGCGGCGCCCGCGGTTGTCACGAAGGCGGTCGCCAAGACACTCGCTGACGAGCAATCAGTGCTTCGGACCATGTTTGCCGACGTTGGCGCAGATCTCTTTTCGCCGACGTCGCCGCATACGTATCTACTGTGGGCGTTGGAGCGGCTCGCCTGGAGCGACGAACATTTCGGCCAAGCCATTGACCTACTCGCTCGTCTGGATCGTCTTGATCCTGGTGGACGCATGAGTAATCGCCCGGCCAAGAGTCTTAGCGACATCTTCTGGCCGCCGCACCCCGGGAACGCAGTCTCTAAGGAACGCCGGCTGAAAGCGCTGGACGGTCTGCGTAAGCGCCACCCAGGTACAGCCGTGCCGCTTCTTCGCAGCCTTCTGCCGAAATCCCACGGCATACACTTTCCCACCGCGAGCCCGCAGTACCGCGACTGGAAGCCGACATCGGTTCGCGTCACTCACGCCGAGTATCACGATTTCGTCATCGAGGTGCTGAGTCGGCTTCTCGAGGATGCAGGGCCGAGGGCCGAGGCTTGGACGGCGCTGCTCGAGAACTATTCAGACCTACCTCCCGATGGCCGCCTAAAATTCAGAGGCGCGTTCCGCGGTCTGATCGATAGCGGGGCGTTCGATGCCGAGAACAGGATGACGATCTGGCGCTCCCTAATCGACCTTACTGGCAAGCACCGGAGCTATCCTGATGCCCGCTGGTCCCTCGCCGAGGAGGAACTAGTCGAGCTAGATGTACTTGCTACCGACCTCGCTCCAACCTGCGCAGTCGACCGCTTGGCCTACCTATTCGACAGCTGGAACCCATATCTAGGCGACGTCAGTCGCCGCGACGACTTCGATGCATACGACAAGGCACTGACCCAGCGCCGCATTGAGGCAGCCGCCGAGATGTTGACCGAAAGCGACTTCACCAGCATTGCTGAACTCGCGAATGTTGTGAAGTTGTCTGGCGCGCTCGGACATGCACTGGGCGCCAACGGTGAGCAGTTCGACGACGACGTCCTGGCGCTACTAGAACTCGAAGACCCACCCTCGGTCGACTTCGCCACGGCCTACTTCCAGCGTCGCTTCTTCGACTCGGGTTGGCAGTGGGCCGATGACTTCATTGGGCGCCACGCAGAAGCATCTGGACGCCAGAAGGGGCTACTCCTGGTATCGACGCGTGACTTCCCAAGGTCATGGGAGGTAGCCGTCGACCTCAAGGTCGCTGCCACGTACTGGAGCAACTTCGGGATCACCGGGCTCGGTGGAAACTTCGCTCACATCGAGCATGTCGCGCGAGCACTGATCGACGTAGAGCGGTTCGGACATGCGCTGCAGTTCGTCGGCGTTTATGGCCGGCGTGACCGTCTGGCCAGCGGCGTTCATGCCGAGCTGATCGCGGAGATTCTCGATGCCCTGCTGACCGACCAGGACCAGATCCAATCGACAGGTCTTCATGATTACGACTTCACCGAGGCGTTCAAGCACCTGGAGGCCGAGGTCGAGCACCTCGGTCTGTCGCGCGTCGCGGGTCTCGAGTGGGCGTATCTCGGCGCCCTCGGCTTTGAGCCCCGCGTCCCCGCGCTGTCAAAGTCACTCTCGACCGATCCCGACTTCTTCGCCGAAATGATCGACCTCATCTACCGTTCGTCGAAGGACCACGAACCCGACCTGTCAGAAGAAGAGCGAGCGGTGCGCAGTCGCACGGCATCAAACGCCCACAGCCTTATCGACGCATGGGATCGCCCTCCTGGGCTGGTCGGCGACACCTTGCACGCCGAGAAGCTGGGCGAGTGGGTATCCGTGATTCGTGCGAAGCTCTCGGCGTCGGGGCGCCTGAAGCACGGGATGAGACATCTAGGCGACATCCTGGCCAGTGCACCCGCCGATGCAGACGGCGTTCGTCCAGGAGAGATCGTACGAGACCTGATCGAGGACCTGCAGAGCGACGACCTAGACAGTGGTCTCTATCTTGCGATCGTCAACAGTCGAGGCGTCGTGACTCGTGGCCTTGATGACGGCGGGGAGTCTGAACTGGCCTTGGCACAGCAGTACAAAGAGACGGCGGCACAGATATCGGATGACTCACCTCGCTCTGCGGCGATCATGCGCGACGTGGCCGCTTCCTATGAGCGCGACGCGCGCCGGAACGAAGATGCAGCGGAGCGTCATCGACGGGGCCTTGAGCGCTAGTGGATGAACCGTTGACCACATGAGCCCTCCGTGACTGGCACACCATCTGGTCTCTCCCCTGCGGAGACTTCGTCGCCGTCCGGGCCGACCGCATGCTGGCCTCCGCGTTCGTCGGGCTAGCGGGCGATCTTGAGCACCGGCACGTCACGGCGACGGGGACACCGTCGGCGTCCAACTCGCGGATTAGCGGGTACACCTTTCTGGCGGCATGACGCGGATCGACAACGGCTCCGCCACGGCATGCGCGGAGTATCCGGTGGCGCCACAGTGGTCGTCGGGATTCGATGCGACGAGCGTTCAGGCACGAGCGGGCAACGACGGAAGGACCGCGCTCGGCAAGTCGAAGAAACTTGTGACCTTGCTGGGGTCCTCTGTGATAATCGTCCGGTGACAAACGTTCCAGGAAATCGGACGGCTCACGAACTCATGGCCGCAAGCGAGTTGGAGCTCTGGGCTGCTTTCGCAAAGGCCGAGAAGTTTCGACAGATGGGCGATCGTTGGGACGTTCGCGAGCATCGGCTGACTACGTTCCTTCGGGACCAGTTGCCTAGTCGCTACTCAGTTGTCTCCGGAGAAGTGATCGATGCGGCAGGTAAGCAGTCCGGCCAAGTCGACATTCTGATTCTCGACGGGGCGAATACTCGGCCACTCGTCACGAGCGATGATGTAGCAATCGTGCCCGCCGAGGCGGTCCTAGCAACCATTGAGGTTAAGTCGAGACTGACCAAGGGAGAAACAGCGAAGGCCACCGCTGGAATGGTCAAACTCCGGACCGTGCGACCTTGGGATGCTCCATGGGCGGTCGCGCGCCGAGGCGGCTCTAACGCCGAAGATAAGGTACCTCGCATCTTCGCGACGCTGTTCGCATACGACACCGATCTCGTCGCCACGACCTGGCCGGCGTCGGAGGTGAAGAGATTTCGTGGATGCGCGACCGACGTGGGATTGCCGGTCCAGCATTTAGATCGTCTGGTTGTGCTGAATCGTGGGATTCTTATCCCTGCGGCAGGGGTTGCGTACCAGCCAACGAATGAACGTGGAGTCCTCGGTCTCTGGTTCTTCCAACTTACGAGTTTTCTAGCTCGCGAGGTCTCGCGTCGTGAAGCGTTTCCATGGGATCGGTATAAGCTGCATGAGCGTGGCTCGTGGACGAAGGTCGCCGACCCGATTTATGACGCTCCAGTTGCGCAGCGGGCTACCGCATCGAAGCGCCTACGAGAACGCAAGCGCCGCAATCGACACGTCGGGGGCTAGCGGGTCAAGGCTCCTCCGCCAACCTCCAAGCTTATCGGGGCGCCGCGATTGGCGCGCTCCATGCCGAGGCAACAATGCCGAGCACTTAGCTTTGGGGCATCGTGGGGCTCGACGATGACTCCGACAGTTGAGTCCGACGGCGCGGTTCACAGCCGGTCGGTGCGATCACCGTTCCAGAGACCAGTTGATGCTCCCGCTTGACCATCACAGATCTTGCTCCCGCTCTCCGGAGGACACATGTGACTACACCCCGCCCCAATCACCCCCAGCCGATGCCCGAGCCCGTTGCGGCATCCGCGCGCGAAGTCGAGCCGGCGCCCGAGACCGCCCCTGACGTAGCGCCGGAGGTCGCGCCCGAAGAGACCCTTGAGTTGGATGTGGATCGCACTCGGTTGCGATTCTACGGACTCGACAGCTACGCCTCCTCTCACGAGCTCGATAAGGCCCTCGGCCTGGTAGTTGCGTTCGAGCCCCGCCACCAGAGCCTCGACGCCACCGATGTGAACGACCTGATTGAGCTGCACCATGCCGCGCAGTTCATCGACCGGGACGTGTACCCAACGAACGCCACCGAGGCGGAGAAGGCGAGCGCACGAGCACGCGTCCGCGACGTCAAACGAGCGGTCGGCACCTACTTCGGCGCCATCACCGATGACACGTTCGCTGACCGCGTAGCGGCCATCGACTACCTATACCACGGAGACCTGCTCAACCTCCTCGACCGAGGCGGAGCCTTCGAGCGCTGCACCGCGGAGGCGGCCCTCGGGGCGTTGACCGCCGCCGGCCTCGCATGCGGCGACCTCCTCGGCTGCCGGGGGCTCGTTCGCGCCTACGACAACGACGTCCGCGCCTTGATGCTTACCGACCCGCGCAACGCCGAGCACATCGTCACCAAACACCTCCTCGCTGACGCGAACGGCTCGGTCCATCTTCCGGTGAGCCTCACCCCGGACGACGTGAAAACCTTGCTAGGCGCCTACGTCGACGACCAGAACGCGAACCTGAACTACGTTCACCTGATCGCGACAGCTCGCGTGGATCGCAACACCGGGATCAACGCTCGCCTCAAACTGCGAGCCAAGCGGGCCTACGACACAGCCATCGCTGCACAATTCGAGACCAACGAAGCGCTTCGTACCGGGTGCGAGGTCCGCATCGCAGACGACCAGCGCGACGCCGTCGTGGCCACTCTCGATGGCATGGTCTCGAAGCTGTCGTACAGCCGGGTGTGGCTGATGGACAGCCTCGATGAGCCTTCGGTGCTGAATAACTTCATCTACTTGTTCGAGTTTACGAACTCGCGGATGGTGCTGACGTTGCCGGCCTACACCGCTCAACTCGGGGTGTTGGAGCGAACCCTCGGTGCCTCCGGCCGCAAGGACTACCGCACCGGGACGGCGTTCGAGTTCCACGACCGCGCCTCGTTCGTCCAAACGCTCGCATACCGTGACTTCCTGCGCACCCAAGACATTGAGATCGAAGACGTCATCTCGTGGTTCTTCACCCGCTACCTCACCGAGGAGTTCGGCGCAGCGAACTTCAAGTTCCGTCCCTCGAGCACGACCGCGACGTACCTGGAGAAGACTCGCCACCTGTTCTCGGAGATGGAGAGCGTCCTCAAACAGTTCACGCTCTACGTCGAGGACGGTGAACTCGACCTTGATCTGCTGTCGATGACCTCCGAGCACCTGATCTACGGCAACGTCCCGAGCCTGATCCCGGGCAAGTACGTGTACGTAAGCGACCACGACGACATCGCCACGATCATGTTCTTACTGTTCTCGGATCAGTCGAGCTTGTCCTACATCAGCCCACGACTGAAAGCGGAAACGTTTGCAACCCTGCTCGTCGAGCACACCGTGACCCACTGCGACTTTCACGCCTACCAGCGGCCCGGACTGGATGCGCTAGTGACCCACCAGATCGTCACCGTGACCGACGAACGAATCACCTTCACCGACCCCGCTCAGTTCCGGATGCTGCGAGAGTTGAACGAGTACGAGGCAGGCAACTACCACCGTTACCGGCCCGCTGCACGAGCTGCGATCGACGAGATGGTGCAACGCGGGTGGGTCCGTCGCGCGTCCTCGCTGCTCACCCGGGCCGAGTCGAGGTACTTCAACTATTTTCTCAATCAGTCTGAGTTCAGTAACGGGCCCGACCTGCGCAACCGGTACTTGCACGGGTCACAGGCCGACGGCGAGGACGACCGAGTGCACGCCCACGCGTACGTGATTGCACTACGGCTGCTGGTGGCGCTGGGAATCAAGATCAATGACGATCTCGTCTTGGCCGCTGACCTCAACGCCGCCCCCGGACCCCAGGGCCCTGGGTGACGGGCGAGCCAGTGTGCACTCGTCGGCGGTAGGGGTGGGATCAGCAGCCTCGGCCCAACCACTACCGCCAGCACCGCCCCCACCTCTGTCCCACGCCCACGCTCGTCAGGCGTCAGGCGTCAGGCGGGTCTTGGCCGGTTACGCGGTCCGTCGTATCCGGCGGCGCTTGGCCGTCCCGGTGGGCTTGTCCGGCGCGCAGGTTGAGGTCGGCGTCGAGCACGGCAGCGGTCGAGACCTGCACCCACGGGTGCGGTTCGTCGCGGGGGTAGTCCACCTTGAGCTCGCTGCGCTCGAAGCTGTGCAACGCCACGAACACCAGGTCACGCTCGCGCAGGAAGTCGGCAAGGAACGACGCCCGCACCGCCAGCGCCCGGCCGTCAACCCCGGGTGACTCGAGGTACGTGAGCGCCACGCGATCATCCCGCCCCACCCAGCTCGGGCCATGAATGTCGAACCGCAGCTCGGCGCGGTCTTGCACGAACGCGGACGGAAGCGCCGCGGTCGCGGAGTCCTCGATCGAGCAGTCGAGCAGCGACCCCTCCCACGTGTACAGCTCGACCGGAACCGCGACGTCGAACCAGTCCTGCCCGACCTGGACCGACACCAGTTGGTCGTGACGGTGGTAGCAGGCCGGCGCGCCCGTACGGCCGATCTCACCGGCGAAGCAACAGTCGATGTGACCGCGGGAGTCGGCGCCGTCGTCGAGCTGCTGATGCGCCGCCGCTGTGCTGAGGTGGTTCAGGAGGTCGGAGGCTTGCTCGGCGCGAGCGAACACCCCGTTCGCGTGAACTCGCTGCTGGAGACCGCGCCAGCTCTTCGGCTCGCGCGGGTCGTTGTGACGCACCCACCCGTCGAGTACCACCCACCGGTCTCCGTGTTCGTCATCCACCCACAGCGACGACGCCGGCGTCGGCTCGGACGCACGGTCAGCGACGAAGGCGGACACCTGCCCGCGGTAGCGGGCGAACTCGACACCATCGATCGGCCATCCGCTGAACCGGACTGGGGATGGTGCCCACCCGCCGCCGTTGACCGGGGTGCGGTCATTGAACGCCTCGAACGGCACCGGCGCCAGACTCGGGTCGAGCTCGCGCCGACCGATCATCTGGTGCAGGCCCTCGTAGTTCTCGGAGTCGTCGTAGCGGCGTGAACTCTGGTAGTGGTCAGCGACGCGCGCCAAGAGCTCGTGGAACGCGATCCACTGGTACTTCTTCCCCCAGCGTTCCGCTTTGTGCGCTTCGCGACCGCTGCGGCCCCGGCCGAGGTAGCGGTCCTCGGTGCCGAACAGCTGTGGGGTCCATCCGAGCGAGACCGTTCGCTGGAAGATCCAGCGGCGTGCCCGCTCGGCGGGGTAACCGTCATCGATCATCGGCGGATACCGGAGCGCGGACCGCAGCAGCGCCCGTTGCTCGGCAGTAAGCTCGAGATCAGGCCCGTAGCCGTGCGCGAACGGGGTCGGAGACCCCGACTCGGTGATAGCGGCTGCGTACCGGTCCCGTTGGGCCGCGTCGAGGGTACGCAAGAACGCCTTCCAGCGGCCCCTGATGACTCGGGGTTCGCGTCGATGCCGTGCCGGCCGCGTCGTTCCGGTGCGGTATCGGGAGAAGTGGCGAACCCCGGGCTCCACGACGTAGCGGCCGAAGTCGCCGAGCCCGAAGATCGAGTAGAAGATCGAGGTGTAGCCGGCCTGGGCGGGTTCGCCGTCATGGCGGCCGTACCGCGCGCGCAGCGTCTCCTCCAATGGTGGGTTCCCCGGTGCTGTCAGTCCGTAGGGGCGTGCCGCAGCTTCGAGCGCGGCCGGGGGTAGCAGGTCGCGGTTGACCGCCCACCGGACGATTCCGCGCGCGGAGTCGAGGAGGAGCTCATCGGGTCGCACCGGTGCGGTGAACACCAGGTCGTGCACCTTGCCTGCCAGGCGGGCGGCCGCGGCGGGGTTGTCCTCACCGCCGCGTAGCAGCGCACCGTAGGCGACCGCGATCACTCGTTGAACGACGTAGGGGTCGTTCACCGGCCAGAAGCGGCGCACCAGCGCGTAGGTGACGTCGAGGTGACCGTGCAGCAGCTGCACGAGAGCTTTGGTGACCCAGTCCCGCTGGTACCGGTTGGGGGAACTGAACAGCCAGCACAACGGGAGGCACGCGAGCTCGACGACAACGTCGTCGTAGCTGGGGTAAGGGCCAGCGGCGGCCCAGCGCGCCAGCCGGGCGAAGGGCTCGTAGCCGTCCTCAAGCGCGCTGTAGGTCGCGAACCCGAAGTGCTCGTCGCGCCGCGGCATCGGCATCCGGGCCAGGTGTCGATGCAGCAGGTCGCCGTTGAGTTTGTTGTCGGGCTGCGGCGCGAGCGCCGCCAAGACGCCGAACAGTTCTCGGGGGTCGAGAATCTGTTGGGCTTGGTTGAGCAGAGTCAGGGTGCGGTCGGTGATCGAGTCCGCGTCTCGGTGCGGCAGGGTGCGGACCACCATCCGTAGCACCTCATCGGCGAGCCACTCGGACATCTCCGCCGCGTCCTCGGCGCCGGCACGGGGCTCGTTGTCGGGCGCATCGTCACCTCCTGCATCGGTCGGGTCGTCGGTCGGGTCGTCCGTCGGGTCGTCGGCACGGGACCGGAGAAGGTCGGGGAGCTCGACGCCGTAGCGTTCAGGGAAGAACACCGCCGCTGCCTCGAGCACTCCGTACCAGGTGGCCGCGCGAAGCCACTGCCGCAGCCGGAGATCGTTGACCGGGTCGGCTGAGGATTCGACCCGACGCGCCAGCAGCAGGTGGTCGCTGAACGCCTGGAACGTCACGCGGACCGCATCGCCCATGTGGCCCTCGCCTAGGAACGTACGTTCTTGAGTGAGCACCCCTTCTTCTTGGAGCAGGCCCAGCAGGCGTACTCGGCCACCGCCGGGACCTGATGCTCCGACGCCCGAGGCGGCTGGACCGAGCGCTTCCTCGGCGACCGAGAGCTCGAGCGCCTCGGTGCGCGTCTCGATCATCTTCTCCAGCAGTGCGTCGAGGCCGGCGCGGACGCCGCGTGTCACGCGCTGTGCCTCATAGGCCGACGTGGCGCCGGTGACCCACCTGCGCGCGACCGTGCCCAATTTGGCTTCCAGGTATCGCTCGAAGATCGCGACCCGACCTTGATGGCCTGTCGGCCGCTGGTCGGGTGGAACCTCAGCGAGGCTCTCGCAGTACAACCGCAGGAACAGCGGGGTCGTGAACTCCGGGAGCAGCAGCGGGAGGGTAGGCGCGTCAAGGCCGTAGTGCGCGAAGTAGCGGCCAGTCGCCTCGACCTCGCGTTCCGCAAACCCCGGGTGGGCGCGCTTGACGTACTCGCCTTGTTCGGCCGCGTCCGCCACGACCGGAAGGTAGGTGTCGCGGCATGAGACGGCTAGGGCCACGTGGGCGTACGGCGCGACCTTGGCGCGCAAGGCCGGCAGGTGGGTGGCCCAGAACTCCGGGGGGACGGTGTCGTTGAGCGCGTCGATCAGGATGAGGAACCGGCGTCCTTCGAGTGCTGCGGCCTGCCCGGCGGCGTCCATCGCCCGCAGCAGTTCGTCGGCGCCGCGGGCCGGCAGGCCGAGCTGATCGGCGATGCTCGCCCACAGATCGCCGGACCCGAAACGGGCTCCGCCCAAGAATACCGCCTGTCGGCCGGTTTCGAGTGCGCGCTTGGTCGCGTCGAGCAGCAGGTGCGTCTTCCCCGAGCCAGCAACTCCGGTCAGAAGGTACGGCCCACCGGCCAGCAGGCGGCCAGGGCCCCGCTCGAGCCACGTCATGAGCTCTTGGGCAGTGTTGAGGACCTCCCGGATGACGTAGGAGTGCGACGGCGGCTCCTCGGCGCTAAGCCCAGGCCCGAGGTCCCCCTCGGTGGTCTCGGTGGTCTCGGTGGTCTCGGTGGGCTCGGTGGGCTCGGTGGGCTCGATGAGCTCGGCTGGCTCCGCGGGCTCGGTGGGCTCGGTGGGCTCGGCTGGCTCCGCGGGCTTGGCGGGCTCGCGCCGCCACTCGTCTCGCAGTCGTCGCTCGTAGTCGTCGAGGTTGATCAGCTGTTGCTGGGCGTTGGCCAGCGCGGCGAGCAGTTCGACCTGCTTGGCCGGCCATGTGTCGGTGGTCGGCGTGAGGTCGTCGAGAAGTTCACGTACCGCACCGACCGAGGTAGACGCGCCGCGGCACAGATTCGCGTGCGCCGGCCCGAGCCCGGTGGTTCGCAGGTGGACGTCGGCGGCCGCCGAGACCACCGCCTTCGCCAGTCCTTCGAGACGATCCAACGCCGAGGCGCCGAACCCGAGTGCGATCAGGTCATCTTGGATCGGGAGATCGACTTGCAGGTCGGGCCGGTACTTCTGCGAGGCGGTGTCGGCCTGCTCCTCGAAATTGGCCGTCAGCCAGCCGGGGCCGAGCACCATCTGGTCGAACCAGAACCACTCGCGGCCGCGGTGGTCGGGGCGCGAGAGACGTTCGAGGACGTCGCTCCCTTGGACGAGCGATACCTCAATGACGTCGGCGCCGGGAACATCACGCTTCCATGTAGCGACCTTGTCGTCGTACTTCTGCCGTTGTGACTTCCGTTTGCCACCGCTGGTGCCGGTGGCGAGGTTCTGCGAGATGACAAACGTGAGTTCTCGCAGCTGCGGCCGCTCGAGGGCCACACGTTGCACCGAGGCGGTCATCGCACTCAGCAGCGCGTCGATGCCCTCGATGTGCTTGGCCTGCCATCCGACCTCGGTGCCGGTGGCGTCAACGGCGTACCACTCGACGCCCCCGTCGGGGTTCCCAGTCCGGATGACCGTCGAGCCGGGCGGAGCGTCATCCTTTAGCAGCTGGTAGGTGAGTTCCTCGAACGCGCGGGCCTGGTCGCCGTCCCAGCTGCGCAGCCGGTCGAAGTCACGCTGAACCAACCCTTACTCACCTCGGTGTCATTGTGCCGGACTGGGACGACGAACCCCAACCGCGACGTCGAAGTCGTGAGCCCAGCCGTGTCGGTGCAGGCATCATAGGATTCGTCTCTGGCAGCGATCATCGTCAGAAATCAGGTGCCGGGGCTACCGGTCAAGCTCCCCTGCGTCTTGTTGGGCCATGGGACGTCAGCGGCGGAGCGGCGCAGGCCCGCTCGTCGGGTGCTGACCGAGCGCCCCTCACGCCGTTGCCGGCGCCTCGTGGACGGTGGCGGCCATGCGGACAAGGTCCTCGCCAGGATGCTCCCGTCTCGCGGGAGGGCGTACCGCTAACCCGTAATCGGGTGCGGCTGCAGGACCGACTCCGGGGGCACGAGACAACGACGGCGTAGTTGGCTCGGACGCCGCGCATGCGAGGCAGCCCTGATGTCCCCTCAAGTCAGGCACGGCAGTCCTCGAGGACCTCCGCCTCGTCGGCACCTTCAGCGAGCAAAGATGGGACGCCCCGGGACGCGCTTCCGAGCTCCGCACAGCAGGACGACCGCGCACAACCTCCGGACTGATCGAGATGCGGTCCAGGGCGACGCGGCCGAAGACTTCAGAAAGCCGGCACAGCAGGTCCGAGCGAGTTTCGCCCGCAACAACCGGCAACCTGCGGCACGCATGCAACGGCCGTCAGTCAGTCCATCCCTCCATGCGCTGCCCCGGATGGCGCTCGTTCCTGCGGCGCCCAGGAACGCAACTGCGCCATGACCTACACACCTCTTGCATTCTCGGTCCGGATTCGTCGGACGTAACGGCCTGAGCGTTCCCGAGGTCAGCCGGCGCCGGCGGGGGGACGTCCGTCGGCGCAGCCACGCCGTACGCCGTCACCGCAACGACTCGCGCTCCAAGTCCTTCCCGCGCCGACCCGTGAACGGAGAGCTTCCAATTCTCATGAGTTCGCCGTGCATTGATCGCTCCCGGGCAGCGCCGTCACCTAGGTGACCAGAGGCATCGAGAGTTTCTGCCAATCGGTGATCGCCAGGAGCCCCGTCGGCGCCTTATCCCAAGTGAGTGGGCAATGCCCGCGGAGCACAACAGAAGCGTCCTGGGCGACCGTTCTCGGCGCTCAGCGTCCCTCAAACCACAGGACGCTGAGTCGCTGTCTTCGGGGACGACGGGACAGACGATGCGACCAAGGATGCGATGACATGACTCAGCACGGACAACACGACCAGCAGGCCCTGTTTCCCGCCCTGCCGCAGCCGCTCGCGCCGCCGAAGCGGCAGCAGACCCGGCGGACCCCGCCGCCACTCCCTGCAGATCGGCCGAGCCAGCCGATGGAGTTCCAGGAGCTCTGGGACATCGACCAGGTCGCCAGCTACCTCGGCGTGCCCAAGCAAACCATCTACGGGTGGCGCACCACCGGCTACGGCCCGCGCGGGTTCCGGGTCGGCAAGCACCTCCGCTGGCACGCGGCGACCGTCATTCAGTGGACGCTCGGGCTGGCGAACGAGACATGATCCTCGAGGAGACCTGCCCGCGGTGTGGGACGTCGTTCTACGAGCCGCACCCGCGCAAACCTGGGCGACCGCGGCGGTGGTGTTCGCAGGCGTGCCGCCGGGCGGCATCCGAGGAGCGCCGAGCCGCAGCGAATGGGGCCATCGCGGTCGAGCACGTGCCGGTGGCGGTCTCGCTCGACGAGCACGTGCGCGCCGTCCTGGACTCCCCCGCGGCCTGTCGGCGGGTGCTTCGTGACCTCCGCGAGCGCTTCGAGGCTGGGCTGCTCACCGACGCCAGGTGGAACAGCGTGCAGTCTGAGGTCGAGCGCTTCCAGCGCAGGACACACACCCAGCTGAGGTGGGGAGGCAGGTGAGCCGGCAGCAGCAGCAGCGGCAGCGGGCACGGCGCGACCGGGCGGAGGGCAGGACAGGTCCGGCCCGAGCCCGGCGTGACCGGGAGCGGGAGGCGGAGCGGCTGGTCGCCCAGGTCCTCGACGTGCTCGCGCAGCGCGAGGTCCTGGTCGGCGAGCTCGACGCCAAGGTCGGCCGGCTGCTCGCCGACATCAAGGCGTTGGGGTGGCCGCCGGCCCGGGAGGCAGCTGCGGCCTGCGGGCTCACGGTCCGCGAGGCGGCCCGACTCCGCGACCTGGTGCAGCCGTCCGTGCCCGCGCCTACCCTGGACAGTCCGACGACGGCGAGCGATGCCCGGCGTCGGCACCGGTTCGACGAGGAGTAGCCATGTCCGAGGGAATCCAGCGTCGAGGCGAGCGTTGGCGGGCGCGCTACCGCCACCCGGAGACGGGTCGCCAGCACGAGCAGTCCTTCGCTAGGCAGACGGACGCGGTCCGCTGGCGCCGTCAGCAGCTCGACGCCTTCGACCGCGGCCGGTGGGTCGATCCGCAGGCCGGAAAGGTGTCGTTCCTGCGCTACTTCGAGGCGTGGGAGCAGAACCAGGTCTGGACCGACGGCACCCGCAAGGCCATGTCGCTCGCGGCCCGGTCGGCAACGTTCGGCGACATCGACCTGCGCCAGATCAAGGTGAGCCACGTCGAGGCCTGGGTGAAGTCGATGACGGTCGCGACGAAGGACCGGCCACGACCGCTGGCGCCCGGCACGATCAAGACCAGGTTCGTCAACGTCCGGACGGTCTTCAAAGCCGCGGTGCGCGACGGGATGATCGCCGTCGACCCGACCCTCGGGGTACGACTCCCGCGGCAGCGCAAGCGCGAGGCGGCCATGGAGATCCCCTCACCTGAGGTCGTGCGCGACATCCTCGAGGCCGCCGACCCGAGGTTCCGGGCGTTCGTCGCCCTGTGCGCCTTCGCCGGCCTCCGGCTCGGCGAGGCAGCAGCGCTCAAGGTCGGCGACGTCGACTTCCTGCGTCGACAGCTGCACGTCCGCCGTCAGGTTCAGCGCCTCGGCGCCGGCACCGTCGAGATCCGGCTGCCGAAGTACAACTCCGAGCGCACCGTCGCCGTCCCGGACGCGCTGCTCGAGATGCTGTCCGAGCACGTCGCGCTCGGCCTGGCCAACGAGTGGCTCTTCTCCGGCGTCGAGGACGTGCCGCCGCACCAGAACACCGTCGGGCACCGGTGGCGCACGACGCTGAAGCGGGCCGGCGTCGAGGGGGTGCGGCTGCACGATCTTCGGCACTTCTACGCATCAGGCCTGATCGCTTCGGGTTGTGACGTGGTGGCCGTGCAGCGCGCGCTCGGGCACGCGAAGTCGACGACGACGCTGACGACGTACGCGCACCTGTGGCCCTCGGCCGAGGACCGGGTGCGCGAAGCGGCCGCGTCTTTAGTTGTTGAAGTCAACCGTTCTACTGAGGGCACTGTGAGGGCAGATCGACCATAAATGGCCTCTGACCTGCGGCTTTACACGTTGAAGCGGAACTCCACGACGTCACCGTCGGCCATCACGTAGTCCTTGCCCTCCATACGCACCCGGCCGGACTCGCGGGCCTTGAGCAGCGACCCGTGCTCGACGAGGTCGTCGAAGGAGACGATCTCGGCCTTGATGAAGCCCTTCTGGAAGTCGGTGTGGATGACGCCGGCGGCCTCGGGGGCGGTGGCGCCCTTCCTGATCGTCCAGGCCCGGGTCTCCTTGGGGCCGGCGGTGAGGTAGGTCTGCAGGCCGAGGGTGTCGAAGCCGACGCGCGCGAGGGTCTCCAGGCCGGGCTCGTCGACGCCCATCTCGGCCAGCATCTCGCGGGCCTCGTCGTCGTCGCCGAGATCGACGAGCTCGGCCTCGAACTTCGCGTCGAGGAAGATCGCCTCGGACGGCGCCACGAGCTCCTGCATGCGGGCCTTGAGCTCGTCGTCGGCGAGCTCGTCGGCGTCGCAGTTGAAGACGTAGATGAACGGCTTGGCGGTCAGCAGCGACAGCTCGCGGATCAGGGTGCGGTCGACGGAGGTGGCGGTGATCGGCGTACCGGCCTCGAGGTGGCCGAGGGCCTCCTTGGCGGCGTCGAGGTTGGCGGTGACCGCCTTGTTGCCGCGGGCCTCCTTCTCCAGCCGCGGGATCGCCTTCTCGACGGTCTGCAGGTCGGCCAGGATCAGCTCGGTCTGGATGGTGGAGATGTCGTTGCCGGGGTTGACCTCGCCGTCGACGTGGGTGACGTCCTCGTCGCGGAAGACGCGGGTCACCTGGCAGATCGCCGCCGACTCGCGGATGTGGGCGAGGAACTTGTTGCCCAGGCCCTCGCCCTCGGAGGCGCCGCGCACGATGCCGGCGATGTCGACGAACTCGACCGTGGCCGGCAGCACCTTGGCCGAGCCGTAGATCTCGGCCAGCCGCGGGAGCCGGTCGTCCGGTACGCCGACCACCCCGACGTTGGGCTCGATGGTGGCGAACGGGTAGTTCGCCGCCAGCACGTCGTTCTTGGTCAGGGCGTTGAAGAGGGTGGACTTGCCGGCGTTGGGCAGGCCGACGATGCCGATGGTGAGAGCCACGGGCCGCGAGTCTACGGGCGGGGCTCGGCGCGGACCGACCCGGCGACGACCCGGCGACCGGCGGCCCGCCGCCGACGACCTGAGGAAGCGGTGGCGCGAGCCACTTCCCACACCGCCCGACTCCCTTACCCTGGACCGGGGCGTCACGCCCCATCCGCACCTGGTACCGGGGGAGGGCCATGACGAGCAGCGCGCTCGAGCGGGCGGTCGCCGACCGTGACGCGGCAGCGGTGCGCGCCATCGTCACCGGCGACACCGACGAGACGCTCCGCCCGGGGGAGGTCGCGCTGCTCGAGCAGGCCGCGGCGCTGGTCGCCCCCGACGGAGGTCCGCTGCCCGTCTCGCTCGCGTGGCGCTACGGCTACGCGCTGCACCAGGCCGGCAGCTTCGCCGACGCGCTCGCGGTCTACGACCGGGCCGTCACCGGCGACGACGCCGGCGCGGCCGACCCGGTCGACACGGCGTACCTGCTCTCCAGCAAGGCCTCCTCGCTCTGGGCGACAGGGGACGCCTCGGCGAGCCGCCGGGCCGCCGACGCCGCGCTCGCGGCGGCCCAGGGCTGCGGCGACGACGCCGCGGTGGCTGCGGCGTGGGTGTGCCAGGCGCTGGTGTGCGTCCTCGAGGGCGACCTCGACGCCAACCTCACGGCGTACGAGAAGGGGCTGGCCGCCGCCGAGCGGGCCGGCGACGTGCTCACCCAGGCACGGATCCACAACAACCTCGGGTCCCGCTGCAACGCCGAGGGCCGCTACACCGAGGCCCTCCCCCACCTCGACCGGGCGATCGCGCTGGCCGAGTCGGTCTCCGCGCCGCCCCCGGTGCGGGCGCTGAGCCTGGTCACCCGCTCCGACTCGCTGCTCGGGCTGGGTCGGGTCGAGGAGTGCCTGGCCGAGCTGCACCTCGCCCGCCACCTGACCCGGTCGTCCGAGAGCCCCCTGCTCGGCCTGGCCGTGGTGGGCATCGGCGACGCCAACCGGCTGTGCGGCAACGCCACCCAGGCCGCCCTGGCCTACCGCGAGGCGCTGGTCATCGCCGAGCGCACCGGCAACGCCCAGGTCGCGGTGCCGGCGCTGTCCGGGCTCGCCCGCGCGCTCGTCGTCGACGACGTCGACGAGGCCCAGGGCCTGGTCAAGCGCGCCCTCGACCAGCCGGCGGCCGTCGGCCAGGTCGACCCGCTGCTCGCGGCGGGGTGGGTGTGCCTGGCCACCAAGGACCTCGACGCGGCCGGGGAGTTCTCCCGGCTCGCGGTCCGCGAGGCCGGACGCCGGCACGACTCGCGCGGTCTCGCCGAGGCCCTCGAGCTGCAGTCGCTGCTGCTGTCGGGTCCCCGCGCGGTCGACCTGCTCGACGAGGCCGGGACCCTGTGGCGCAGCACCGCCAACGCCGTCGGACTGGCGACCAACGAGGTCCTGCGCGCCCGCGCGACCAACGACACCGTGCAGGAGCAGTCGGCACGCCGCCGCCTGCGTGCGCTCGGTGTGCGCGACGACGCCACCCGGATCGCCGGTCCCCTGCAGGCCCTCGGGACGGCCGACCGGGCCCGGGTCGCCATCCGCACGCTCGGCGCGTTCGCCGTGCTGTGCGACGGCGAGCCCGTGCCGGCGTCGGCCTGGCAGTCGCGCAAGTCGCGCGACGCCCTCAAGATCCTCGCCGGCAAGCGGGGCCGCCCGATCACCCGCGACGCGCTCGCCGAGCACCTGTGGCCCGACTCCGACGGGAGCGGCAACCGGCTCTCGGTGGTGCTCTCGACGCTGCGCTCCGTGCTCGACCCCGGCAAGGCGCAGCCGTCCGACCACTTCCTGTGCGCCGACCGCGAGGCCGTGCGGCTCGACACCGACCACGTCGAGATCGACGCGGTCGTGTTCACCCAGACCGCGACGGCGGCGCTCAAGGCGCTCCGGTCCGGCGAGCGCCGCGACGGCGGGCACGGCGACGGGCACGGCGACGTCGAGGAGCTCGAGCGGGCCGCCGCGATGTACACCGGCCACTACCTCGAGGACGACCCCTACAGCGACTTCACCGTCGACGTGCGCGACGAGCTGCTGTCGCTGGCGCTCGAGGTCAAGCGCGAGCTGGCGCTGGCCCTGATCTCCCGCGGGCAGCAGCAGCGGGCGATCCCATGGCTGGTCGGACTGATCGCCGACGACCCGTACGACGAGCCGTCCTGGCACCACCTGATCTCCGCGCTCCACGACGCCCGCCGTCACGGCGAGGTGCGCCGCGCCTACCGCGGCTACACGACCCGGATGCGCGAGATCGGGACGCCGGTCGCCCCGGTCGAGCAGCTGCTGACGCCGTACACCTGACCCGCGGGGCGGGACCACGCAGGGTCCCGTTGGCCGCCCCGACATAGGGTGAAGCGGTGCGGCTGGCCACCTGGAACGTCAACTCCCTGCGTGCGCGCATCGACCGCGTCGAGGCCTTCCTCCAGCGCCACGACGTCGACGTCCTGGCGGTGCAGGAGACCAAGGCGCGCGAGGACCAGCTGCCGCTGATGGGCCTGCAGTCGCTCGGCTACGAGGTCGCCGCCGCCGGCTACAGCCAGTGGAACGGCGTGGCGATCATCAGCCGGGTCGGCATCGACGACGTCGAGGTCGGCTTCCCGGGCATGCCGACCTGGGGCGAGCCGGCTGCCGCGGAGGCGCGCGCGATCGGGGCCACGTGCGGCGGCGTACGGGTGTGGTCGCTGTACGTGCCCAACGGGCGCAAGGTCGGCGACCCCCACTACGTCTACAAGCTCGACTGGCTGGCCCGGCTGCACGAGGCCGCGGCCGGCTGGACAGGCACCCCGACCGCGCTGGTCGGCGACTGGAACATCGCGCCCCAGGACGACGACGTCTACGACATCGCCGCCTACGCCGACTCCACCCACGTGACCGCCCCCGAGCGAGCGGCGTTCGCAGCCTTCGTCGAGTCCGGGTACGCCGACGTGGTGCGGCCCCACGCGCCCGGCCCGCAGGTCTTCACCTACTGGGACTACTACCGGCAGCGGTTCGAGCGCAACCGCGGCATGCGGATCGACTTCGTGCTCGGGTCGGCGTCCTTCGCCGACCGGGTCACCGGGGCGTTCATCGACCGCGACGAGCGAGCCGGATCGGGTGCGTCCGACCACGCGCCGGTCGTCGTCGACCTCGCCGACGCCGGCGACCGGCGGTCGGGCAGCGGGTGACCACCAGCGACCGCGCGCTGATCGAGGTCCTCACCGACGCCGCGATCGAGATGCCCTGGCCCGAGGACCACATCGAGGCCTGGCTCGTCGCCTACGCCGAGCGCGCGGTCCGTGGCGACGTCGCGGTCAGCGCGCGGCCGGCGGGGCCGCCCCACGTGAGCCTGCTCTTCGGCGACCAGCGCTTCCTCGTCGCGCGGCGTCCGGCGGGCGACGAGCCGTTCAGCGGTCTGGACCGTCGTACCCTCGCGGCGCTGAGCACGATGGCCACCGCGTCGCGGCACGCCGCGCGGCGCGAGGCCCGGCTGCGGCGCGCGGCCCACGCCGACGACCTGACGGGCCTGTGGCACCACAACCACTTCCGCGAGCTGCTCCAGGCGGTGATGGAGAACCGGGTCAACGAGACGCTCGCGGTGCTGTTCCTCGACATCGACCGGATGAAGCGCCTCAACGAGCACCTCGGTCACCTCGACGCCGACGAGGTGCTGCGCGAGATCGGCTCCCGGCTCCGCTCCGACCTCTTCCCGGCCGGCTCCTTCTCGGCCCGGATGGGCGGCGACGAGTTCGCGGTCGTCGTCCGCCACCTCGACGACGTCGACCACCTCGAGCGCCTGGTCCACGACCTGCACGCGCTGCTGCGACAGCCGATCCAGGTCGGCGACAACGTGGTGTCGATCGAGGTCAGCATCGGCGAGACGCTGTCGATCGCCGGCACCGACGACCCGGAGGTGCTGCTGCGCACCGCCGAGCGCCGGATGCGCCAGCAGAAGCGCTCCCGCCGTCCCGAGGCCCTGCCCCCGCGGTGGTACGACGACCGCACGGTGCTGCGCGACATGCTCGAGCAGGGCCGCGTCGAGGTCGCCTTCCAGCCGATCGTCGACCTGCGGGCCGGCGAGGCGATCGGGTTCGAGGCCCTGGTGCGCGGCCGCCACCTCGAGTTCGGTCCCGTGTCGCCGATGGTGCTGGTCGGCGCCGCCGCCAAGCTGCAGCTGCTCGACGAGCTCACCGAGGTGGTCCTCGAGCAGTCGCTGGCCGTCCTCGGCGCAGTGGCCGGCCGGCTCGGGCGGCGGGTCGCGCTGAGCATCAACGTCGAGTTCGAGCAGCTGCGCGCCGACAGCCGGCTGCTGCGCTCGCTGCCCGAGCGGATGCGCGACACCGACGTCGACCTGGTGCTCGAGATGTCCGAGCGGCACGTGTCGCGCTGGACGCCGGCGCAGCGCAGCGTGGCCGACGAGCTGGCCGCCGCGGACATCGGGTTGGCCATCGACGACTTCGGCGCCGGCTACTCGGCCCTGGCGCTGCTGACCAGCTGGGACTGGAAGTGGGTCAAGGTCGACCGCGCCGTCGTCGCCGAGTCCTCCTCCCCCGCCGGCCGCACCGTCCTCGGTCACGTGGCGAGCATGCTGACCGACCTCGACCGCACCGCCGTCGCCGAGGGGGTCGAGACCGAGACCGAGCTGACCGTCGTCCGCGAGGCCGGCCTCCACCTCGCCCAGGGCAGGCTCTTCGCCGAGCCGGCCCCCGGCGAGGCCGTCCTCGCCCGGGTCGCCGAGCACGGCCTGCGCCTCCCCTGAGCCGGGGGTCGTCGCACAGCGGTCGTACGACGCCGCGACCCGCGCTGGTCGAGGCGGGCGAGCGGTCCAGCGAGCCCGGGTCGAGACCCGGCGAGGTGCGCACCCTGCGGTGGTTTCGAGACGGTTGCTAGCGCAACCTCCTCAACCACCGTCGGCGACCCGCGCTGGTCGAGCCGGGCGAGCGCCAACGAGCCCGATCGAGACCCGGCGAGGGGAGGCACCCTGCGGGGGTCTCGAGACGGCCGTGGCCGGCCTCCTCGACCACCGTCGGTCGCCGTGGGCGGGACCCTGCGGGGGTCTCGACTCGCTCGACCACCGTCGGCGGTCGGCCGTCGTACGACGCTGGTCGAGCCGGGCGAGCGCCAGCGAGCCCGAGTCGAGACCCGGCGAGGGGAGGCACCGTGCGGGGATGGTCTCGAGACCGGCCGTGGCCGGCCTCCTCGACCAGCGTCGGCCGCCGTGGGCGCGGACGCCGTGGGCGGAGCGGGACCGCCGACCTGTCGGTGGTCGCGTCCATAGTGAGCGGCATGGAGATCGCCACCGTCCTCGTCCTGGCCCTCGGGGTGCTGCTCGGCCTCGCGGCCGGCGCCGCCGTGGGCTACGCCGCGGGCGTGCTGCGCGGGCCGGCCGAGGAGCCCGCGGCTCCGGCCGACGACCGGATCGCCACGGCGCTCGACCAGCAGGCGGTCGTGCGCGAGAGCCTCGAGCGGCTGCACGACCAGATGCGCGACCTCGAGCACGGCCGGGTGTCGTGGCAGAGCCAGCTGCACCAGCAGGTGCTCGACATGCGCACCTCCACCGAGTCGCTGCGCCGCGAGACCCAGTCGCTCTCCACCGCGCTCCGCCGGCCTCAGGTGCGCGGGCGGTGGGGCGAGCTCCACCTGCGCCGGGCCGTCGAGCTGGCGGGCATGGTCGAGCACTGCGACTTCAGCGAGCAGGTGCGCCTCGACGACGGTGCCCGCCGCCCCGACCTGGTGGTCCACCTCGCCGGCGGGCGGTCGGTCGTGGTCGACGCCAAGGTGCCGCTCGACGCCTACCTCGACGCCACCGCCAGCGACGACGACGACGCGCGGGCCGGCCACCTGGCGCGCCACGCCCGCCAGCTGCGCCACCACGTCGACCTGCTCAGCAGCAAGGCCTACTGGCGCTCGCTGGCCTCCTCCCCCGAGTTCGTGGTGCTCTTCGTGCCGGCCGAGTCGTTCCTGGCGGCCGCGCTCGACGCCGACCCGTCGTTGCTCGAGCACGCCTCCGGCCGCGACGTGGTCGTCGCCTCCCCCACCACGCTGATCGCCCTGCTGCGCACCGTCAGCCACGGCTGGCGGCACGAGGCCCTCTCCGCGCAGGCCGACGAGGTGCACCGCCTGGGGCGCGAGCTGCACGCCCGGCTGTCGACGTTCGGCGACCACCTCGACCAGATCGGGCGGTCGCTCAACGCCACCGTGGGCCACTACAACAGCGCAGTGGGGTCCCTGGAGTCGCGCGTCCTGGTCCAGGCGCGGCGGTTCGACGAGCTCGGGGTGACGCCGTCGGGCGCCGGCGACCTGGGCACGCCCCGGTCGGTCGAGCTCCGCGCAGTCGAGCGGGACGACCGCCCCGCGCCCCGGCGCGGCGACGCGCGGGAGCCCCCCGCGGCCCGTAGCGTGGGACTGTGAGCCTGCCCGGCACCCGCACCATCTGGGAGGAAGGTCACGAGCCCGGCCGCGAGGTGGCCGCGCTCGGGGTCGCGCTCGCCCTGACGGCGGCGGCGGTCGACCTCCTGCTCACCGAGGAGGTCGGGCTCCTCTTCGACGTCGGCTTCGTGGCGCTGTGCGTGACCCTCGCCCTCACGGTCCGACCGTCCGACAACTTCACCGTCGGTGTCCTGCCGCCGCTGCTGATGCTCTCGACGTTCCTGCTGCTCGCGATGTCGCGCGCCGAGGCGATCGCCGAACCGCACGACGGCGTGCTGCAGGCCGTCGTCTCGGGGCTGTCCCACCACAGCGTGTCGCTCGTGCTCGGCTACGTCCTCGCACTGGGCGTGCTGGCGGTCCGCCACCGGGTCGGGAGGCTCCGCGAGGAGGACGGGCCGCCGATCGACGGCCCGGGACTCACGCGAAGCGATCCGGGTCGCCGGCTCCTCGCCTGAGCACCTCGGGCGACCCGCTCGACCAGTCCACCACCGTCGTCGGCTCCGCCGAGGTGTCGCCCGCCTCGACCACCAGGTCGACGACGTGGTCGAGCTCCTCCTTGATCTCCCAGCCCATCGTCCGGGGCTCGGTCTCGCCGGGCAGGATCAGCGAGCTGCTCAGCAGCGGCTCCCCGAGCTCGTCGAGGAGCAGCTGGACCAGGCGGTGGTCGGGGATCCGGACGCCGACCGTGCGCTTCTTGGGGTGCAGCAGCCGCTTCGGCACCTCCGGCATCGCCGGCAGGATGAACGTGTACGGCCCGGGCGTGGCCGACCGGATCGACCGGAACGCTGCGTTGTCGACGTGCACCAGCTGCCCGAGCTGGCTGAAGTCCTTGCACACCAGCGTGAAGTGGTGGCGGTCGTCGAGGCCACGGATCCGCAGGATCCGGTCGCGTCCGTCCCGGTTGCCGATCCGGGACCCGAGGGCGTAGCCCGAGTCGGTCGGGTAGGCGATCAGCGCGTCGTCGCGCAGCGCGTCGACGACCTGCTGCACCAGCCGCGGCTGGGGGTTGTCCGGGTGGATGTCGACGTACCGCGCCATGGGGTCATCCTCCCACCTGCCCGGGCGCCACGAGATTTCCCGCGGCACCCGCCCGTGTTGCACAGTGGTCGCCGGAGGTCCGCTGCCGGCACGGCGCGAGCGGACCCGAGAAGGAGGAGCACGGTGGCCCACCCGCACGACGACGAGAGCCAGACGGCCCGCCGCTCGGTGGCCTACGTCCTGCCCGTCTTCGACGAGGAGGACAACATCGCGGCGTTCCACGCCGCGCTGGCGGAGGCGACGTCCGCCCGGCCCGACCTCGACTTCGAGTTCCTCTACGTCGACGACGGCAGCCGCGACGACTCCCTGGCGCGCCTGCTCAAGCTCCGCGGCGACGACGACCGGGTGACCGTGCTCAGCCTGTCGCGCAACTTCGGTCACCAGATCGCGGTCACCGCCGGCCTCGACGCCTGCACCGACGCCGATGCCGTGGTCATCATGGACACCGACCTCCAGGACCCGCCCCGGGTCAGCATCGAGATGATCGAGATGTGGGAGGGCGGCGTCGACGTCGTCTTCGCCCAGCGCCGCAGCCGGAAGGACTCCCGGTTCAAGCGGGCGACGGCGTTCGGCTTCTACTGGCTGCTCGACCGGATGGCCGAGACCGAGATCCCGCGCAACGTCGGCGACTTCCGGCTGATGGACCGCAAGGTCGTCGCCGAGGTCTCCCGCTACCGCGAGAAGGACCGCTTCCTGCGCGGCATCGTGGCGCACGTCGGCTTCCGCCAGGAGGCCCTGCTCTTCGACCGCGACCCCCGCTTCGCCGGGGAGTCCGGCTACCCGCTGCGCACGATGGTCCGGTTCGCGGCGAGCGGCATCGTCGGGTTCTCCACGGCGCCGCTGCGCTGGATCTCGCGGCTCGGCTTCGCGATCTCGGCGTTCTCGCTGCTGCTGGCGGTCTACGTCCTCGGCGTCCGGATCTTCTTCCCCGAGGAGTCCGTGCCCGGGTGGGCGTTCCTCGGCGTCGGCATGTTCCTGCTCAGCGGCCTGCAGCTGATCATGATGGGCGTCATCGGCACCTACCTCGGCCGGGTGTACGTCGAGGCGCAGGACCGCCCGCTCTACTCCCTGGCCCTCACCGCGCGCGGTTCCCGCGACGACGGCGTGCGGGGCCGACGCTGAGGCCGTCGCTCTCCCCCACCGTCGTGCGGTTCGCCGGGGTGGGGGTGGTCAACACCCTGCTCGACCTCGGCCTGTTCGTGCTCCTGCACGACGACCTGGGCCTCGTGCTCGCCAACTTCGTCTCGACCAGCGCCGGGATGACCTTCAGCTTCGTGGTCAACGGGCTCTTCACCTTCCGCGCCGGCCGGCTGACGCTGCGCCACGCGCTGCTGTTCCTGGCCACCACCGGCACCGTGATGTGGGCGCTGCAACCGGTGTTCCTGTACCTCCTCGAGGACGTCGTCGACCCGATCGCGCTGGTCAAGGTGCTCTCGATCGGCCTGTCGTTCGCGGCCAACTTCGCCGCCTACCGCTACGTCGTCTGGCCGGCCAGCCGTCAGGTCAGGACCGACCCGCGGCCTTGAGGTCGCGGCGCAGCTCCTTGGGCAGCGAGAAGATCAGCGACTCCTCGGCGGAGTGCACCGCGCGGGCGTCGGGGTAGCCGCGCTCGGCCAGGAAGTCGAGGACGCCCTCGACCAGGCTCTCCGGCACCGAGGCGCCCGAGGTGACCGAGACGGTCCTGACGCCGTCGAGCCAGGCCTCGTCGATCTCGCTGACGTCGTCGACCCGGTAGGACGCCTTGGCGCCCGCCTCCAGCGCGACCTCGACCAGCCGGACGGAGTTGGAGGAGTTGGCCGAGCCGACCACGATGACGAGGTCGGCCTCGGTGGAGATCTCCTTGACGGCGAGCTGGCGGTTCTGCGTGGCGTAGCAGATGTCGTCGCTCGGCGGGTCGATCAGGAGCGGGAACCGCTCGCGGATCGCGGCGACGGTGGCCAGGGTCTCGTCGACCGACAGGGTCGTCTGGGAGAGCCAGGCGACCCGGGCGGGGTCGCGCACCACGATGCCGGCCACGTCCTGCGGGCCCTCGACGAGCTGGATGTGCTCGGGGGCCTCGCCTGCGGTGCCCTCGACCTCCTCGTGGCCCTCGTGGCCGATCAGCAGGATGTCGTAGTCGTCGGCGGCGAAGCGCTTGGCCTCGTGGTGGACCTTGGTGACCAGCGGGCACGTCGCGTCGATGGTCTTGAGGTCGCGCTCGGCCGACTGGCGGTGCACCTCGGGCGAGACGCCGTGGGCGGAGAAGACGACCGTGGCCCCGGTCGGGACCTCGGCGATCTCCTCGACGAAGATCGCGCCGCGGGACTCGAGGTCGGCCACGACGTGCTTGTTGTGCACGATCTGCTTGCGCACGTAGACCGGGGCGCCGTAGAGCTCGAGCGCCTTCTCGACCGTGATCACGGCGCGGTCGACGCCGGCGCAGTAGCCGCGTGGCGCGGCGAGCAGCACCGTGCGCTCGGCCTCCTCGGGGCTCAGGATCGCTGGCATGCCGACGTCGGTGGTCATGCCCCGAGTCTACGGACGTGCGCTGGTAGACATTGATTCGTGAGGTACGTCGTCCACGGAGCCGGCGCCATCGGCGGCGGTGTCGGCGGTCTGCTGCACGCCGCGGGCCTGTCGACCACCCTCGTGGCCCGCGGTGACCACCTGACCGCACTGCGGGTCGGCGGCCTGCGGCTGCGGGTGGGCGACGGGCCCGAGCGGGTGCTCCGGGTGCCGACCGTGGGCGGTCCGGACCAGCTCGACTGGACCGACGACACCGTCGTGCTGCTCGCGGTGAAGTCGCAGCACACGGCCGGCGCGCTGGCCGACCTCGTCCCGCACCTGCCGGCGGGAGTGCCCGTCGTGTCACTGCAGAACGGCGTCGCCAACGAACGTGCCCTGCTGCGGCACGTCGAGCACGTCCACGCGGTGACCGTGATGATGCCGGCCAGCCACCTCGAGCCCGGCAGCGTCACCTTGCACTCGGCCGGCCGCCCCGGGCTGCTCGACATCGGCCGCTACCCCGCCGGCGCGGACGACGTCGACCGGGCGGTGGCGGCCGACCTGGAGGCCGCCGGGTTCGCGAGCGTGCCGCGCCCCGACGCGATGGCCTGGAAGCACCGCAAGCTGCTGATGAACCTCGGCAACGCCGTCGACGCCGCCTGCACGCCCGACGACGCCGCCGACGAGCTCGTACGACGGTGCCGCGACGAGGGCGAGCGCGTGCTGGCGGCAGCCGGCCTCGACGTGGTCAGCGAGGCCGTCGACCGCGAGCGCCGCGGCGACCTGCTCCGCCCGCTCGTCGACCGCGACGGGGTCGGCTCGTCGTCGTGGCAGAGCGTGCGCCGCGGCACCGGCGACGTCGAGGCCGACCACCTCAACGGCGAGGTCGTGCTCCTCGGCCGCCTGCACGGCGTACCGACGCCGGCCAACGAGCTGGCCCGGCGCACCGTCAACGACCTGGTACGCCGCGGAGCCCCGCCGCGGACCGTGCCCGCGGCGGGGCTCCTCGAGGCGCTGGACGAGCATCCAGGTCAGTCGGCCCGGACGTAGAAGCCGAACCCGACGGCGGCGCCGTCAGGGACGGCGCTCCCGCCCTGGCGCACGAGGGCCACCTCGTCGGCCCCGGCAGGGACGGCGGCGGCCCCGTCCTCGTCGATGCGTGCCGCGTCGGCCTGGAGGTACTCATACCCGGCCCAGCCGCCGCCGACCCGGCCCATGACCCGGTCGACGACGACGAGCAGCGGCCCGTCGAGGTCGGGCACCGCCGCGACGGCGCCGTCCGGGCCGAGGTCCGGCGTCGCGGTCTCGGCGAGGCGCCACGCGTGGCCGTCGTGCTCGACGGTCTCCGGCACTCGGAGGCCGGCACCGAGGTCGCGCTCCGCCGGCATCTCGTAGCGCGCGAGCCCGACCCGCAGGTCGTCGCTCTCGACGAGCGGTTCGCCCTCACCCGCGGCGAGTGCGACGACCCTCAACGTCGTGGTCGCGCCCAGTCCGGCCAGCGAGACCTGGTTGGGTTCGGCCAGGGCCGCGGGATCGACGGTCGGGACGGACTCGGTGCACGTCCCGGAGATGAACGGGATCGCGAGACCGCCCCTGGGGTGACTGATCTGCACCCGGGCGCCCGCCGGCGCCCCGACGCAGAAGTAGGCGTAGGCGACGTTCGATTCCGGACTGCTCGGCTCGATCACGACCTCCGCCTGGCCGGGGTCGCCGATGACCGCGTCGAGCAGCGGAGCACCGGCTCGGGTGCCCCGGAAGGTCGCTCCGTGGCCGTCGACCCCCTCCGGGCGCTCGTCGCCCAGGGCGTACACGGCCAGCGCCACCTTGCCGGTGCCGACCTCGGCCGAGACCCTCGTCGCCTCATCTGGCGTGACGAGGGTCCAGTCGGCGAAGTCGTCACCGTCGTAGGCCAGCGGGGGGTCACCGGCCCCGACCGTCACCGCCACACGGTCGTCGTCGGTCGACGTGCCCCACGACACCAGACGGGGCTCGTCCGACTCGCCCAGCTCGACGACGACCCGTCCCTCCCCGCTGAGGTGGCCGACGTAGTCGTAGGTGAAGCCGAGCGACTGCAGCTCGCCGGGGACGTCGGTGCCGAACACGGTCGCTCCGGCGGCGTCGGGTCCCGAGCCGCCGTCGCCGGGGGCCACCGTGACCAGCGTCGTCACGGCGACGACGACGGCGGCAACCGCGACCCCGGCGACCCGGCGGCGGCGCGTCACCCGGACCCGGCGCTGGATGCCCTGGCTGCGGTCGACCGCGGCGATGCCGAGGACGTCGTCGGCGTGGGTGGCGAGGGTCCTGCGCAGGTCGTCGATGCCGTTCATGACTGGTCCTCCTGGGTCTCGAGCGAGGGATCGATCCGGAGCTTGGCCAGGGCCTTGCTGGTCTGGCTCTTCACCGTGCCGACGCTGCAGCGCAGCAGCTCGGCGGTCTGCGCCTCGGTGAGGTCCTCGAAGTAGCGCAGGACGACGACCGCGCGCTGCCGGCGGGGGAGCCGGCCCATCGCGTCCCACAGGTCGTGGTCACCGGCCACCGCGTCGGCGGCGTCGGGCACGCCGGTGTCGGGGACGTCGTCGGTGGCCTGCTCGCCGTTCCACCTGCGTCGCCACCAGCTGTTGTAGGTGTTGAGGAGGATCTTGCGGACGTAGGCCTCGGGGTTGCCGCGCACCCGGCCCCAGGCGAACCAGGCCTTGCCGAGCGAGGTCTGCAGGAGGTCCTCGGCCAGCTGGTGGTCGCGGGTCAACAGGTACGCCGTGCGGAGCAGCGCGGCCGAGCGCGCGGCGACGAACTCGTCGAAGTCGACGCGCCGGTCGGCGGGCACACCTGCCATGGGTCGCCTGCCCTTCGGTGGCGCCGGGCGCGCCAGGTCGGTGGTCATGTCTGTCTCTACGCCCCGGCCGGACAGGAAGGTTGCCCCCGGACGCACGAAGGCCCCGTCACCTCACGGTGACGGGGCCTGTCGGTCGTGCGGGCCTGCTCAGGCCTTGGGCTCGTCCTCGGACGCCTCGGCGTCCGCGGCCTCCTCGGAGACGGGCTCGCCCAGCTCGCCCTGCTCGTCGGCAACGACGCTCTCCTCGGGGCTGGCCTCCTCGGTCAGCGACGTGGGGGCCTCGGTCTCGGTCTCGGCGACCTCGACGTCGGTCTCCTCCACCTCCACGGCCTCGTCCTCGACCGGCGCGACGGTCGTGCGGGAGGCCTTCGGGGTCGACGCCTTGGGGGCGTAGGCCTCGGTGACCAGCTCGATCACGGCCATCGGGGCGTTGTCGCCCTTGCGGGGACCGATCTTGGTGATCCGGGTGTAGCCACCGGGACGCTCGACGAACGTCGGCGCGATCTCGGTGAACAGCACGTGCACGACACCCTTGTCGCGAATGGTCTTGAGGACCTCGCGACGCTGGTGCAGCGGGTTCTCGCCCTTGTACGCCTTGACCGCCTTGGTGATCAGCTTCTCGGCGTGCGGGCGCAGCGTGCGCGCCTTGGCCTCGGTGGTCGTGATCCGCCCGTGCTCGAAGAGCTGGGTGGAGAGGTTGGACAGGATGAGGCGCTGGTGCGCCGGGCTACCGCCGAGGCGGGCACCCTTCTTCGGCTGAGGCATGTGCTTCTCGATCCTCCCGGGCCGTACGAGGTACCCGGGCTAGAGGTGGTGGGGTGGTGCGGGCGGTGGTTTCGAGACGGCCGTGGCCGGCCTCCTCAACCACCGGTTTCGTGGTGTCCTGCGGGTGGTGGTCCCGAGACGGTTGCTGGCGCAACCCGCTCAACCACCGTGGTCTTGCCGCCAGGCAACCGCACGGGTCGCCGACGACAACTGCGAGCGCGGCAGCGCGGCGCCTCCGCGTGGCGCCGCCGACGAGAACGGCGACAACAGCCGAACGTCATCGGCGGCGACACGGGAGGAGGCGACGCGCTCGCGCCATTCAGATCAGTACTGCTCGTCCTCGACGAACGCGTCGTCCTCGTCGTCGCCGTACGCCGCCAGGGCAGCGTGGGGGTCGAAGCCGGGGGCGCTGTCCTTGAGGGACAGACCCATCTCGACCAGCTTGGCCTTGACCTCGTCGATCGACTTGGCACCGAAGTTGCGGATGTCGAGCAGGTCCTGCTCCGAGCGGCTGATGAGCTCACCCACGGTGTGGATGCCCTCGCGCTTGAGGCAGTTGTAGGACCGGACCGTCAGCTGCAGGTCCTCGACCGGGAGGGCGAGGTCGGCGGCGAGCTGCTCGTCGACGGGCGAGGGGCCGATGTCGATGCCCTCGGCCTCGACGTTGAGCTCACGGGCCAGGCCGAAGAGCTCGACCAGCGTCTTGCCGGCCGAGGCGATGGCGTCGCGCGGCAGGATGGACGGCTTGGTCTCGACGTCGATGACGAGCTTGTCGAAGTCGGTGCGCTGCTCGACACGGGTCGCCTCGACCTTGTAGGTCACCTTCAGCACGGGGCTGTAGATCGAGTCGACGGGCATCCGGCCGATCTCGTTGTCGTTGCCCTTGTTCTGGACCGCGGAGACGTAGCCGCGGCCACGCTCGACGACCAGCTCCATCTCCAGCTTGCCCTTGTCGGACAGCGTGGCGATCTTGAGGTCGGGGTTGTGGACGTCGACACCGGCGGGGGGCGCGATGTCGGCGGCCGTGACGTCACCGGCGCCGGACTTGCGCAGGTACATGGTGACGGGCTCGTCGTGCTCGGAGGAGACGACGAGGTTCTTGAGGTTGAGGATGATCTCGGTGACGTCTTCCTTGACGCCCTCGATCGTCGAGAACTCGTGGAGGACGGTGTCGACCTTGATGCTCGTGACCGAGGCACCGGGGATCGACGACAGCAGGGTGCGGCGCAGGGAGTTGCCGAGCGTGTAGCCGAAGCCGGGCTCGAGGGGCTCGATGACGAACCGGCTGCGGAAGTCGCCGACGGACTCCTCCGACAGGGTGGGGCGCTGTGCGATGAGCACTGTGTTCTTTCCTTCCCGGGCCGACCGCTATATGAGGGCCCAGATCTGCTGGTGATGACGGAAGGTTCTTCTCCTCGCGCGGGCCGGCCGGCATGCCGGACGCGACCCACGCGGGGGGCAGTAGAGGGGCGGAGCCCCCCGACCGTTCACTTCTTGGAGTAGTACTCCACGATCAGCTGCTCCTGGATCGGCATGTCGATCTGCGCGCGGAGCGGCACCGAGTGCACGAGGGCGCGCATCCGGTTGGGCAGCACCTGCAGCCAGGCCGGGACGATCCGCTCGCCCTGGGTCTCGCGGGCGATGATGAACGGCGTCATCTCCAGCGACTTCTCCCGCACGTCGATGATGTCGTACTGGGTCACCTGGAACGACGGGATGTCGACCTTGCGGCCGTTGACCAGGAAGTGGCCGTGGACCACGAGCTGGCGGGCGTGGCGGCGCGACCGGGCGAAGCCGGCGCGGTAGACCACGTTGTCGAGGCGGCACTCCAACAGCTGGAGGAGGTTCTCACCGGTCTTGCCGGTACGGCGAGCGGCCTCCACGTAGTAGTTGAAGAACTGGCGCTCCATCACGCCGTAGGTGAAGCGGGCCTTCTGCTTCTCCTGCAGCTGGGTGCGGTACTCGCTCTCCTTGATCCGCGCGCGGCCGTGCTGGCCGGGAGGGTAGGGACGCTTCTCGAACGCAGCGTCGCCACCGACGAGGTCGACACCGAGACGGCGCGACTTCCGGGTCATGGGTCCGGTGTAACGGGCCATGGGTCAGTCTCCTGTTCTGTCTCGGGTCAGACGCGCCGGCGCTTGGGCGGGCGGCATCCGTTGTGCGGGGCGGGGGTGACGTCCTGGATGGTGCCGACCTCGAGGCCGATGGCACCCAGCGACCGGATCGCGGTCTCGCGGCCCGAACCGGGGCCCTTGACGAAGACGTCGATCTTCTTCATGCCGTGCTCCATGGCGCGTCGGCCGGCGGCCTCGGCGGCCATCTGCGCGGCGTACGGCGTGGACTTGCGCGAGCCCTTGAAGCCGACGGTGCCGGCAGAGGCCCACGAGATGACCGCCCCGGTGGGGTCGGTGATCGTGACGATCGTGTTGTTGAACGTGCTCTTGATGTGGGCCTCGCCCTGAGCGACGTTCTTCTTCTCCTTGCGGCGGACCTTCTTGGCGCCGGCCGCGCGAGCCTTGGGAGGCATCGGTTATCTCCTTGGTGAGCTGGTCTGGAAGTGAAGGCGGTGAGGCGCGCGAGCGCGTCGCGTCACTTGGTCTTCTTCTTGCCGGCAACCGTGCGCTTGGGGCCCTTGCGGGTGCGCGCGTTGGTCTTGGTGCGCTGGCCGCGGACCGGGAGGCCCATGCGGTGGCGGCGACCCTGGTAGCTGCCGATCTCGATCTTGCGGCGGATGTCGGCCTGGACTTCACGACGGAGGTCACCCTCGATCTTGAACTCCAGGCGCTCGACCTCGTCGCGGAGCCTGACCAGCTCGTCGTCACCCAGCTGGTGCACCCGCATGTTGGGGTCGACACCGGTCAGCTCGAGGAGCTGCTGGGAACGGGTACGGCCGATGCCGTAGATGTAGGTGAGCGCGATCTCGATGCGCTTGTCGCGCGGGAGGTCGACGCCGAGGAGGCGTGCCATGTGGATGGCCTTTCGGTTTCTGCAGCGGTTTCGTCCGCGATGCGTCTGGTGCCGCCACGAGTGGCGAGCCCAGCTCCGGCCGTCTGCTCCGGAGGTGATTCGGTGACCAGTGGGTCACCTAGCGATCACGGTGTGGTGTGTTGAGTTGTGGTGGTGCCGTGCGGCGTGGGACTCAGCCCTGGCGCTGCTTGTGACGCGGGTTCTCGCAGATCACCATGACGCGGCCGTGGCGACGGATCACCTTGCACTTGTCACAGATCGGCTTGACGCTCGGGTTGACCTTCATGTCGACCCTTTCTCGGGTGTCGGCTGGCTTACTTGTACCGGTAGACGATGCGACCGCGGGTGAGGTCGTACGGCGAGAGCTCGACGACGACCCGGTCCTCGGGGAGGATCCGGATGTAGTGCTGTCGCATCTTGCCGCTGATGTGCGCGAGGACCTTGTGGCCGTTGCTGAGCTCGACCCGGAACATCGCGTTGGGGAGGGCCTCCACAACGGTGCCCTCCATCTCGATCACGCCTTCTTTCTTCGGCATGTCCTCACATTCGTTCGTGTGTCGTGTGTCTACCGTTCGACCCGGGAACCTCGACTCCGGCGGAGCCGTGGACCTCAGGGGTACTGCGTGAACCTCTCCCGGGCGCACAGCGAGGTGCTCCCCGAGGAGGACCGGCGGTGGCTCGAGCAGCCGCGAGGCGCACGAAACAGAACCCATGTTGGGCCGACACACCAGTTTAGGGTCCGACTGGTGGCAGAGACGAATCCCCGACTCACCCGAGGAGGCGGAGGGTCTCCTCGCGCGCGGGGGAGGTCGCGGGCTCGGTGCCCGTGTAGGCGCCGGCCACCGGGTGCACCATCACCTCGTCCACGTCGTACGTCGCCGCGAGCTCGGCGATCCGGGCCCGGCCGGACGCGGCGTCGCCGATCACCCACTTCGCGGCCATGGCCTCGACCAGCTGCTGCTCGTCGACCCGGAGCTCGCGCTTCTCGGCCTCCTCGACCAGCACCTGGGCCTCCAGGGGCTGTCCCGAGCGCAGCGCGAGCATCATCAGCAGCTGCGGCAGGGCCAGCCGGCGCGCCTCGTCGTCGGTGGCGGCCACCGAGGCGTTGACGGTGAGGAAGGTGCGCGGCTCGGCGAGCACGTCGGAGGGCCGGAACTGGGAGCGGTAGAGCTGGAGCGCCGCGGCCGTGCCCTCGCCGGAGAAGTGGTGGGCGAAGACGTAGGGCAGGCCCTTCTCGGCGGCGAGGCGGGCGGAGTAGTCGCTGCTGCCGAGCAGCCACGCGGTCGGCACCCCGCTGGCGCGCGGGGTGGCGTTGAGGACGTGGGTGCGGCCCTGGACCTGGACCCCGACGCCGCCGGTGTCCATCATCGCGACCAGGTTGTCGACGTACTCGGGGAAGCGGCTGACGGCCTCGTCGGTGACGCCGCCGGCCCCGTGCCGCAGCGCCCAGCTGGTGACGGGGTCGGTGCCGGGCGCCCGGCCGATGCCGAGGTCGATCCGGCCGGGGTGGGCGGCCTCGAGCAGCGCGAACTGCTCGGCGACCACCAGCGGGGCGTGGTTGGGCAGCATCATGCCGCCGCTGCCCACCCGGATCCGCTCGGTCGCCCCGGCGATCATCGCGATCAGCACGGGCGGGTTGGTGGCCGCCACGGCCGGCATGTTGTGGTGCTCGGCCACCCAGTAGCGCTGGTAGCCGAGCCCGTCGGCGGCGCGCGCCAGGGCGAGCGAGGCGCGGACGGCGTCGCCGGTGGTCTGGTCGGAGCGGACGGGCACGAGGTCGAGCACGGAGAGCGTGGGCATCGTCGGAGCAGAACGCGCGAACGGCCGCCCGCATTCCGCGGGCGGCCGTCCGGAGCCGTGGGTCAGCCGGTCACTGGGTCACGGGGCGACGGGGGCGACGTAGTCGCTGGAGTCGCCGGTGACGACGACGTAGAAGCGCTTGCGGGTGGTCGAGGTGGTGACCTGACCGTCGCTGAGGCGCGGGCTGACCACGAAGTGCTCGGAGTTGTTGGTCCCGGCGGGCGCGCAGGAGACGACCGTGGCGATCGCGCACCGGGTCGCGGTGATCTCGCCCGAGAACTCGGGGTTGGCGTCGGGGTTGAGCGACCGACCGTTCATGATGCCGTCGGTGTTCTGGTCGAGCTGGTTCTGCAGCGCGATGGTGGTCACGATGCCGTTGTCGGTGAGGTCCTCGTTGGCGTCGATGTAGACGTTGCCCACCGCACCCAGGGGCGTGGTGAGGTCGGCGTCGTAGCGCGAGGCGACGGTGAAGCCACCCGACTGCGCCTCGATCTGCCCGGTGGCGTCGACGAGCACCCAGCGCCCGACACCGGCCGGGCCCTGCGGGCCGGTCTCGCCGTCCTGACCGTCGGCACCGGCCGGGCCCTGCTTGCCCTGGCGCACCGTGCCGGGGGCGAGGTCGCGCGGGTAGATGCCGCCGTCCTTGATGTCGATGCTGCGGATCGAGTTGTCGCGGATCTGGTTGCTGCCGATGGTGGCCGCGGCGTACGACGTGCCGCCGAGGGCGACGACGAGCGCAGCGGTGGACATGAGCATCGCGCCGCTCGGCCGCTTGCCGGCCAGGCGCTGAGGGATACGGAGCATGAGGTGGCCCTTCGGTCGGGGCGGCCCGTCCCGGACCGCTCAGTCCCTATCCGAGGCCGGGAGCCGTCCGGATTGGCCGACGGCTGAGAAAAAGCAGCGAGGGCCCGCACGCGATGCGTCGGGCCCTCGATGTGGCAGGTGCTGGATTCGAACCAGCGTAGGCTGTGCCGGCTGATTTACAGTCAGCTCCCTTTGGCCGCTCGGGCAACCTGCCGGGGGTGTGTCGAACCGTGTTGGAACGGTCGGCGACGAGGGACGACAATAGCGCAGCCCGACCTCGATGAGGGAATCGATCTCCTCCCCCATCGCCCAGCCGCAACAGAGGAGCAGCACACCCATGGCCGACTCGTCCTTCGACATCGTCAGCAAGATCGACCGCCAGGAGGTCGACAACGCGCTCGGCCAGACGGCGCGCGAGATCGCCACCCGCTTCGACTTCAAGGGCACCGGCGCGACCATCGAGTGGCAGGGCGAGGAGGCCATCGAGATCACGGCCTCGGCCGACGACCGCGCCACCGCCGTCCTCGACGTGTTCAAGGACAAGCTGATCAAGCGCAAGCAGAGCCTGAAGATCCTCGACGCCGGCGAGCCCCGCGCCTCCGGCCGACAGTCCAAGATCGGGATCGCCCTCAAGGAGGGCATCTCCAGCGAGGACGCCAAGAAGATCACCAAGCTGATCCGCGACGAGGGCCCCAAGGGCGTCAAGGCGCAGATCCAGGGCGACGAGCTGCGGGTCTCGTCGAAGAAGCGCGACGACCTCCAGGCCGTGCAGGCCCTGGTCAAGGACCAGGACTACGAGTTCGCGGTGCAGTTCACCAACTACCGCTGAACCCGCGTCCGACCGGACGTCGACGCCCGGCCTGCGCACTCGCGCGGGCCGGGCGTCGTCCGTGCGGGTCAGCCTGCGACGACGACCGGCTTGCCGGCGCCGCGCGGGACCATCACCGCGCCCGGGGCAGCGACCATCCAGACCCGGCTGCCCTCCTCGACCCCGAGGCTGCGCAGGTGGCTGCGGGTCATCGTGACGATCACGTCTCCTTCGGCGGTGGCGACGGTCAGCTTCACCTCGAAGCCCACCCGCAGGGCCCGGGAGACGGTGCCTTCCGTGCCGCCCGGGACGGGGCTCAGGGAGATGTCCACGTCGTGCGGGCGGACCGTCTGGCCGGCGAGGGTGGTGACCTCGCCGAGGAAGCTCATCACGAAGTCGTTGGCCGGCTCGTCGTAGAGCTGCTCGGGGCCACCGATCTGCTCGACCCGGCCCTCGTTGATGACGACGATCTCGTCGGCGACCTCGAGGGCCTCCTCCTGGTCGTGCGTCACGAAGACCGTGGTCACGTGGACCTCGTCGTGCAGACGCCGCAGCCAGTCGCGCAGCTCCTTGCGCACCTTCGCGTCGAGCGCGCCGAACGGCTCGTCGAGCAGCAGCACGGTCGGTTCGACCGCGAGGGCCCGGGCCAGCGCCATCCGCTGCCGCTGTCCGCCGGAGAGCTGGTTGGGCATCCGGTGCGCGAACTGCGAGAGGTGCACGAGACCGAGCAGCTCGTCGACGCGCCGCTTGACCTCGTCCTTGGGCCGCTTGCGGATCTCGAGGCCGAACGCGACGTTCTTGGCGACCGTCATGTGCTTGAACACCGCGTAGTGCTGGAAGACGAAGCCGACGTTGCGCTTCTGCGGCGGCAGCGAGGTGGCGTCGGTGCCCTCGATCTTGATCGTGCCGGTGTCGGCCGAGTCGAGGCCGGCGATGATGCGCAGCAGCGTGGACTTGCCGCCGCCCGACGGGCCGAGCAGGGCGGTCAGCTGCCCGGTGGGGATGGTGACGTTGACGTCGTCGAGGGCGACGAAGTCGCCGAACTTCTTGGTGACGCCGGTGATGTCGATGCTCATGGTGCTACCTCACTCTTCGGTCTTGGGTCGGAGCAGCGCCACCGTCACGAGGCAGGCGATGCTGACGAGGACGAGGAGGAAGGCGATCGCGTACGCCTGGTCCTGGGCGAAGTTCTGGTACTTCTCCTCGACCATGAGGGTGGCCGTCTGGGTCTTGCCGCTGATGTTGTTCGAGACGACCTTGACCGCGCCGAACTCACCGACCGACCGCGCCGTGGCCAGCACGACGCCGTACACGACGGCCCACTTGATGCTGGGCAGGGTGATCCGCCAGAACGTCTGGGGGGCGTTGGCCCCCAGGCTGCGCGCTGCCTGCTCCTGGTCGTCGCCGATCTCGGTCAGCACCGGGACGATCTCGCGGATGACGAGCGGCAGCGCGACGAACGTCGTCGCCATCACCAGGCCCGGGGTGTGGAAGATGACGTCGATCCCGGCGTCGCTCATCGACGGCCCGAACCACCCGTCGCGGCTGTTGTAGACCAGCACCAGGGACAGGCCCACCACGACCGGCGAGACCGAGAGCGGGAGGTCGATCAGCGCCGACAGCAGCCGCTTGCCCGGGAACTCGTAGCGCACCAGGAGCAGCGAGATGGCGACGCCGAAGAACAGGTTGATCAGCACGGCCACCAGCGCGACCCGGCCGGTGAGCGCGAGCGCCGCCTGGACGTCGGGCTCCTGCAGGGTCTCGAGCAGGTTGCCGGTGCCCTGCTCAAAGGTGCGGAAGGCCAGGAGGCCGGTCGGCCAGGCGACCAGGAAGAAGACGTAGGCGACGGCGAGCAGCCGCAGTGCCCACCTCGTGGGAGTCGAGACCTTAACCACGTCGGGCCACCCGCCTCTGGACCAGGTCGAGCACCACGATGACCACGAGCGCGACCGCCAGCAGGACCGAGGCCAGGGCGGCGGCGGTGGCGTAGCTGCCGTTCTCGATGAACGACAGGATCCGCACCGAGGCGACCTCGGTCTCGTACGGCCTGCTGCCGCTGAGCAGCACCAGGGACCCGAACTCCGAGATCGCGCGGGCGAAGCTGAGCGTCGCGCCCGCGATGATCGCCGGGAACAGGCTCGGCAGGATGATCCGGCGGAAGATGGTCAGGCGGCTCGCACCGAGCGAGGCCGCAGCCTCCTCGACGTCGGCGTCGAGCTCCTCGAGCACCGGCTGGACCGTCCGCACGATGAAGGGCAGCGTCACGAACGCGAAGGCGAGCAGCACCGAGTTCGGCGTGAAGGCCCAGTTCAGCCCGATCGGGCTGTTCGGGCCGTACAGCGCCAGCAGCACCAAGCCGGCCACGATGGTCGGCAGCGCGAAGGGCACGTCGATGATGACGTTGAGCACCGACTTGCCCCAGAAGCGGTCCCGCACCAGCACCCAGGCGATCACCGTGCCCATCACGACGTTGAGCAGGGTGACGATGGCTGCCGACCGGACGGTGAGCAGCACCGCGGCCCAGGTCTGGTCGTTCTGCAGGACGTTGAAGTAGCTGTCCCATCCGCCAGACGCGGCGCGAGCCACGATGGCGGAGAGTGGGAGCAGCACCAGGAGGCTGAACCAGAGCATCGTGATGCCCAGTCCGATCCCGGCGCCGCCCGTGAGCGTGCTGCGAGGGGTCGTCCGCTTCGCACGACCAGGCCGGCGTCCCTTGGGGGACGCCGGCCCGGCCGTGTCGATCGACGCCCCGGAGAGCGCGGCCGACATGAGTCCTACTCCTCGCCGACCTGGCCGGTCTGCTGCTGGATCTCGGTGATGATGCCGAGGGGGTTGTCCTCCTCGCCGTCGCCGAAGTACTTGTCGGCGGCCTCACCCCACCCGTTGAAGTCGTCGTCGATCGTGTAGAGCGTCCCGGGCGTCGGGAACGGGTCGCTGGGGTCGTTGGCACCCTCGACCTCGGGGATCTCGACGCCGTCGACGACCGGGCGGAAGCCGAACGCCGCGTAGTCGGCCTGGGCCTCGGGGCCGGTGAGGAACTCGAGGAAGGCCTGGGCGCCCTCCTTGTCGGCACCCGCGGTGGTCACGGCGGCCGGGTTCTCGATCAGGAGCGTGTCGTCGGGGACGACGTAGTCGATGTCGGCGCCGTTCTGCTTCGCCAGGATCGCCTCGTTCTCGTAGGACAGCAGGACGTCGCCGCTGCCGTCGGTGAACGCGGTGGTCGCCTCGCGACCGCTGCCGGGCAGGGCGATGACGTTCTCGAGCAGTCCGGTCACGAACTCGCGACCGGCCGCCTCGTCGTCCCCGCCGCCGGTGGCGTGTGCCCAGGCCGCGAGGATGTTCCACCGCGCGGAGCCGGACGAGCCGGGGTTGGGGGTGATGATCTCGACGCCGGGCTCGACCAGGTCGTCCCAGCCCTCGATGCCCTCGGGGTTGTCGGGCCGGACCACGAAGACCACCACCGACGACGTGGCGATGCCGTTGGTGGCGTTGTCCCTCCAGTCCTCCGCCACGAGGCCCTCGTCCACCAGGCGGGTGATGTCGGTCTCGAGCGAGTAGTGCACGACGTCGGCCTCGGAGCCGGCCACGACGGCGCGGCTCTGGTCACCGGACGCGCCGTACGACGGCTCGAACTCGACCCCGTCGCCCTCGTCGCTGCCCTGGAAGTCCTCGAAGATGCCTTCGTTCGCCGCCTCGAGGATGGAGAACCCACTGAGGGCGACCGTGTCGTCCCCTCCCCCCGAGTCGCCTCCACCGCACGCACTCAAGGCCAGCACCACGGCGCCCAGGGCTGCCGTGACCTTGATGTTCTTCATGTTGTCCCGCTCTCTCGCGATCGGCGTCGAAGTGACGCTGTTCAGGTAACTGGAGCAGACTAATCAACATAAGTAAGCCGCGCGAATCAGACTCGCCGGATGGCCGCGTCCGGTCTGGACCAGCGCGCCCCGCCCGGGCCCGTTCGCGGCGCCGCCGGGTCCACGACGACGCCTCCCACGTGGCGAGCATCACCTTCCGACAGGCAGGACGGCCTGGGTCCACGCACGGCGCCGACTACCCTGGAACAGGCGCACGGGACCGGACCGGACGAGCAAACTGCAACGTGTTCTAGTTTGCTGCCGGCCGCCGTACGATGGCTGGTCATCGCGGCACGAGCCGGCGACATGAACGTGACGAAGGTGGGACAGGTGTCCAAGCAGGTCAAGCAGCTCGATCGGGTGATCATCCGGTTCGCGGGCGACTCCGGTGACGGCATGCAGCTCACCGGGGACCGGTTCACCCAGGAGTCGGCCGTCTTCGGCAACGACCTGGTGACCCTGCCGAACTTCCCCGCCGAGATCCGGGCGCCCCAGGGGACGCTGCCGGGTGTCTCGTCGTTCCAGGTGCACTTCGCCGACCACGACATCCTCACCGCGGGCGACGCCCCCGACGTGCTGGTGGCGATGAACCCCGCAGCGCTCAAGGCCAACGTCGGCGACCTGCCCAAGGGCGCCACGATCATCGTCGACACCCACGACTTCACCAAGCGCAACCTCGACAAGGCCGGCTACGACGCCAACCCGCTCGACACGCTCGGCGACGCCCACGACTCCCTGGGCGACTTCGCGGTGCACGCCGTCAACCTCACCGGGATGACCGTCGAGGCCGTCAAGGAGTTCGGGCTCTCGCGCAAGGACGCCGCCCGGGCCAAGAACATGTTCGCCCTCGGCCTGCTGTCGTGGATGTACGGCCGCCCCACCGAGGGCACCGAGGCGTTCCTGGCCAAGCGGTTCGCCAAGGTCCCCGACATCCGCGACGCCAACCTGACGGCGTTCAAGACCGGCTGGAACTACGGCGAGACCACCGAGACGTTCGTGGTCCGCTACGAGGTGAAGCCGGCGGTGATGGCGCCGGGCACCTACCGCAACATCACCGGCAACCTCGCCCTGTCCTACGGCCTGATCGCCGGCGGCGTCCGGTCGGGCCTGCCGGTCTTCCTCGGCTCCTACCCGATCACCCCGGCCTCCGACATCCTCCACGAGCTGAGCAAGCACAAGTCGTTCGGCGTCACCACGCTGCAGGCCGAGGACGAGATCGCCGGCGTCGGTGCCGCGATCGGCGCGTCGTTCGGCGGGTCGCTCGGCGTGACCACCACGTCGGGGCCCGGCATCGCCCTGAAGTCCGAGGCGATCGGGCTGGCCGTGATGACCGAGCTCCCCCTGGTCGTCGTCGACGTCCAGCGCGGCGGCCCCTCCACGGGGCTCCCGACCAAGACCGAGCAGGCCGACCTGATGCAGGCGATGTTCGGCCGCAACGGCGAGGCGCCGCTGCCCATCGTCGCGCCGCAGTCGCCGGGCGACTGCTTCGCCGCCGCGGTGGAGGCCACCCGGCTCGCGGTCACCTACCGCACGCCGGTGATGCTGCTCTCCGACGGCTACCTCGCCAACGGCTCCGAGCCGTGGCGGATCCCCGACTTCGACGACCTGCCGCCCATCGACCCGGCCTTCGCGACCGAGCCCAACCACGTCGCCAAGCCCGAGCAGGTCGCCGACGACGGCACCGTGACCCCCGCGGTCATGGACTACTGGCCCTACCTGCGCGACGAGGAGACCCTGGCCCGGCCGTGGGCGGTCCCCGGCACGCCCGGTCTCGAGCACCGCATCGGCGGGCTCGAGAAGGGCGAGGGGCACGGCAACATCTCCTACGACCCCGCCAACCACGACCTCATGGTCCGCACCCGCCAGGCCAAGATCGACCGGATCGCCGAGTCGCTGCCGCCGCTCGAGGTCGACGACCCGTCGGGCCGCGCCAAGGTCCTCGTCATCGGGTGGGGCTCGACGTACGGCCCGATCGGCGCCGGCTGCCGGCGCGTCCGCAAGGCCGGGTACGACGTCGCGCAGGTGCACCTGCGCCACCTCAACCCGTTCCCCCGCGACCTCGGCGACATCCTGCGCCGCTACGACAAGGTCCTGGTGCCCGAGATGAACCTGGGCCAGCTCTCCACCCTGCTGCGCGCGAAGTACCTGGTCGACGCGATCGGCTACAACCACGTGCGCGGGTTGCCGCTCAAGGCCGCCGAGCTCGCCGAGGCGATCGGCAACCTCGTGGCCGACGCCGAGGGCGTCGAGGTCGACCTCACTCCCACCACTGCTCCTGGAGCCACCTCATGACCGCCGATCTCGGCATGCCCGACCAGCGCACCGGCATCGAGCTGGTGCCCTCGACCGACCAGCCGCAGACCGGCAAGGACTTCTCCTCCGACCAGGAGGTCCGCTGGTGCCCCGGCTGCGGTGACTACGCGGTGCTCAAAGCCGTGCAGGGCTTCCTGCCCGACCTCGGTCTACGTCGCGAGAACATCGTCTTCATCTCCGGCATCGGCTGCTCCTCGCGCTTCCCCTACTACCTCGACACCTACGGGATGCACTCGATCCACGGCCGCGCGCCGACGATCGCGACCGGCCTGGCCACCGCCCGCGAGGACCTCTCGGTCTGGGTCGTCACCGGCGACGGCGACGCGCTGTCCATCGGCGGCAACCACCTGATCCACGCACTGCGCCGCAACGTCAACATGACGATCCTGCTGTTCAACAACCGGATCTACGGCCTGACCAAGGGCCAGTACTCCCCTACCAGCGAGGCCGGCAAGGTCACCAAGTCGACCCCGATGGGCTCGGTCGACCACCCGTTCAACCCGGTGTCCCTGGCCCTCGGCGCCGAGGCGACCTTCGTGGCCCGCACCATCGACTCCGACCGCAAGCACCTCACCTCGGTGCTCTCGGCCGCCGCCGCCCACCGCGGCACGTCGCTGGTCGAGATCTACCAGAACTGCCCGATCTTCAACGACGGTGCGTTCGACGCGATCAAGGGCGCCGACACCAAGGCCGACGCGATCATCCCGCTGGTGCACGGCGAGCCGATCTGCTTCGGCGCCCAGGTCGACGGCCTGGGCACCAAGGGCCTGGTCCGCGACCCCGAGACCGGGGGCGTCAAGGTCGTCCAGGTGGCCGACGTCGGCGAGCAGGCGATCCTGGTCCACGACGCCCACGCCGCCGACCCGTCCACGGCGTTCGCGATCTCGCGGCTCACCGCGGCCGACTACCTCCACCAGGCCCCGATCGGGATCTTCCGCCAGGTCGACCGGCCGACGTACGACGACCAGGCCCGCGCCCAGATCGTCCAGGCCCAGGACGCCGCTCCCGGCGCCCCCCAGGACCGCCTCACCGCCCTGATCAACGGCGGCGACACGTGGACGGTCGTCTGACGAGGAACGAGTCAGAGCACGACGACGAAGGGCCCCCGCCGGTGGCGGGGGCCCTTCGTGCGTCAGTCGGCGCCGGTCAGAGCGGCAGCTTGCACCGCTGCGACTTGGTCTTGGTGCAGGTCAGCCACCAGTCGCTGTAGCTGCGCTGCGCCTTGACCCGCCACACCCAGCCGCGCAGGCGCGGCGGCGCGTCGATGACGGCGACGTAGCGGCCGTCCTTGAGGTACTTCCGCTTGTAGAACTTGAAGTTGCAGGTCTCCCGCTGCTTGTTGCACTTCGTCGCCCGCTGGATGTAGACCGGTCCCTTGGACGGGGTCACCGAGCCCTGGATGACCAGCCGCCTGGGGCCGTCGGGCCGGACGCGGCGCTTGACGACCTTGGCCGTGATCGTGAGCTCCTCGGCGCGCGCGCTGGAGCGCGGGGTGACCGCACCGTCGCTGACGACGAGGCGCTCGGCGGCGGTGCTGGCGTCGGAGCCGGAGCCCGCGACGCGGGCCGTGGCCGTGGTGGGGCTCAGGCCCATCGACGCGGTCAGTGCCAGGGACAGGACCGCGAAGACGATGCGGGGGGAACGCATGGGGATCCTCCAGAGGGTGAGAGGTGACCAGGGGCTCCTGCCCTCGGTCTCGGGCCGACAAACCCTCACTCTAGAGTCGCGACGTGGAGGTACGACGGGGGCTGGCGCTGGGCGTCACCGCCTACGTCCTGTGGGGTGCCTTCCCGCTCTACTGGCCGCTCCTGGAGCCGGGCGGGGCGGTGGAGATCCTGGCCCACCGCGTGGTCTGGTCGGTGCTCACCCTGGGCCTGCTCGTGCTGGTGTTCCACCGCCGTACCGAGCTGCGCGCGATCGTCGCCGACCGGCGGGTGACCCTGGTGCTCCTGGTGGCCGCGGTGACGATCACCGCGAACTGGACCACCTACATCTACGGCGTCAACAGCGGCCGGGTGGTGGAGACCTCGCTCGGCTACTTCATCAACCCGCTGGTGACCGTGCTCATGGGGGTGCTCCTCCTCGGCGAGCGGCTGCGGCCGGTGCAGTGGGTGGCGATGGGCGTCGGCACCGCCGCCGTGGGCGTGCTCACCTGGGACTACGGCCGGCCTCCCTGGATCGCGCTGGTGCTGGCGTTCTCGTTCGGCACCTACGGGCTGGCAAAGAAGTCCGCCGACGTCGGCGCGGTCGAGAGCCTGGCGTTCGAGACGGCGGTGATCGCGCCGTTCGCCCTGGTCTACCTGGCGTTCCTCGGCGCCAGCGGCGACGGCCACTTCGGCTCCGAGGGCGTCGGCCACGCGCTGCTGCTGACCACGACCGGCGTCGTCACCGCCGTCCCGTTGATCTGCTTCGGCGCCGCGGCGACCCGGATCTCGATGGTCTCGCTCGGGCTGCTGCAGTACCTCGCCCCGACGATCCAGTTCGTCCTCGGGCTGGTGGTCTTCTCCGAGTCCATGACCGGCGGTCGCTGGGTCGGCTTCACCCTCGTCTGGCTGGCGCTGGCGATGTTCACCTCCGAGGCGCTGCGGCACCGCCACCGGCAGCTCGCCCTGGCCGCCGGGTCGACGGCGGCCGCGTAGGCCTGGCTCAGCTGCTGCGCACCGCGACGACGTCGGCGAAGTCCTCGAGCGCGGCGCGCACCGACCCCTCGGGCAGCACGGTGAGCAACGCCTTGGCCTCCTGGGCGCGGGCGACGACGTAGGCACGGGCCTGGTCGAGCGCGGGGTGCTTGCGCAGCAGGTCGAGCGCCTCGGCGTGCAGGGCGTCGTCGGTCAGGTCGGAGCGCAGCAGCTCCAGGAGCCGGGCGTCGTCCGGGTCGGTGGACGCCTGGGCCATCAGCACCGGCAGCGTCGGCACGCCCTCGCGCAGGTCGGTGCCGGCGGTCTTGCCCGACACGGTGGTCTCGGAGGCGACGTCGAGGATGTCGTCGGAGAGCTGGAAGGCCGCCCCGACGATCTCGCCGTACGCCGTCAGCGCCTCCTCCACCTCGCTGCTGGTGCCGCTGAACCGGGCGCCGTAGCGCGCGGAGGTGGCGATCAGCGAGCCGGTCTTGCCCGCGACGACGTCGAGGTAGTGCTGGAGCGGGTCGCCGGTCGGCTCGACGCCCTCGAGGATCTGGCCCTCGACGAGCCGGGTGAAGGTCGTGGCCTGGATGGTGACGGCCTCGGCGCCGAGGGTCGCGGTCAGCTCGGAGGACTTCGCGAAGAGCCAGTCGCCGGTGAGGATCGCGACGTGGTTGTCCCACCGGCTGTTGGCCGAGTCGCCGCCCCGACGCAGGACCGCCTCGTCCATCACGTCGTCGTGGTAGAGCGACCCGAGGTGGGTGACCTCGACGACGCAGGCCGCGGTCAGGACGTCGGGGTGCCCGGGGTCGGCGCCGGCCTCGGCGGCGAGGAGCACCAGCAGCGGGCGGAACCGCTTGCCGCCGGCGGTGAGCAGGTGCCTCGCCGCCTCGGTGACGTACGGCGAGGAGCTCTTCGCGTGCTCGAACAGGGCCGCCTCGACCTGGGCGAGCCGCTGGCGCAACCGGTCGGCGAGCGCGTCGTCGGCGATCGGCAGGGCCAGGTCGGTGGTCACCGGACGAAGTCTCCCACCTGGGCCGCGAGGTCGAGTACCGGCCCGGGCACGACGCCGAGCGCGAGCGTCGCCGCTGCGCACACGGCGATCGTCACGCTGGTCAGCGGCGAGGGCGTCGTGACCGAGGCCGCCTCGACCACGCCGTCACGACCGGGCTCGGGGTCGGTGAAGAACATCAGGCGGATGAAGCGCACGTAGAAGTAGACCGAGATGACGCTGGCCGCGATCGCGACCAGCACGACCGGCCAGGCACCCGCCGACATCGCCACCGTGAAGACCGCCCACTTGCCGATGAAGCCCGCGGTCAGCGGGATGCCGGCCATGGAGAGCAGGAAGAACGCGAAGACGCCGGCCACGATCGGCGAGCGCTTGCCGAGCCCGGCCCAGCGGGCGAACGACGGCGCCTCGCCGTTGGCGTCGCGCACCACCGTGACGACCGCGAAGGCGCCGACCGTGGCGAAGCCGTAGGTGGTCAGGTAGAACAGCACGGCCTGCAGCGAGGTGACCTGGCCGTCGGCCAGGTCGACCGGCGACTGGACGCCGAGCACGCCGGTGAGCAGGAAGCCGGTGTGGGCGACCGAGGAGTAGGCGAGCATCCGCTTGACGTCGCTCTGCACGCAGGCGAGCACCGCGCCGACCAGCATGGTCAGGATCGCGACGGCCCACATCATCGGCTGCCAGTCCCAGCGGTCGGCACCGAACGCGACGTAGTAGAGCCGCAGGATCGCGCCGAAGGCGGCGATCTTGGTGGCCGCCGACATGAACGCCGTGACGGCGGTCGGCGCGCCCTGGTAGACGTCGGGCGTCCACGCCTGGAACGGGGCGGCCCCGACCTTGAACAGCAGGCCGACCGAGAGCATCGCGATGCCGAGCAGCAGCAGCACCCGGTCGTCGGAGCCGTTGACCACGGCGGTGTGGATGGCCGCGAAGCTCATCGAGCCGGCGTAGCCGTAGACCAGCGCGACGCCGTAGAGGAAGAAGCCGGAGGAGAAGGCGCCGAGCAGGAAGTACTTCAGCGCGGCCTCCTGGCTCAGCAGGCGGCGACGACGCGCCAGCCCGCAGAGCAGGTACAGCGGCAGCGAGAGCACCTCGAGCGCGACGAACATGGTGAGCAGGTCGCCGGAGGCCGGGAAGAGCATCATGCCGCCGACGGCGAACATCACCAGCGGGTAGACCTCGGTGTGCGCCAGGCCCCGGGCCGAGGCCTCGCGCTCGCCCTCGCTGCCGGGCATCGCGGCCGCCTGGCCGGCGAAGACCGGGACGCCGGCCTCGAGCCGGCGCTCGGCGAACAGTGCGACGCCCGCGAGGGCGAAGAGCAGGATGAGGCCCCAGAGGTAGACGGCGGGGCCGTCGACCACGACCGAGCCCTCGGCGCCGACGATGCCGCGGCCGGCACCGTCGCCGACCTCGGCCAGGTCGAGCCCGACCAGGACCGTGGCGACCATGGCCGCCACGACGCCGGCAGCGGCGAGCGAGACCTGGACGACGTGGCGGCGCTCGCGCGCGACGAACGCCTCGACGACGACACCGAGGACGGCGACGCCGAAGACGATGAACAGCGGCGAGAGCTCGGCGTACTCGATGGTGGGCTTGAGGTAGTCCATCTCAGTGGCCCTCTCCGTCGTCGATCACGTGGGCGCCGAGGCGACTGACCTCGGGGCCGTCGTCCTGGACGCCGACCTTCTCCTGCAGGAGGTTCTCGGCGTAGGGGTTGCTGAGGTCGAGCAGCGGCTGCGGGAAGAAGCCGAAGACGACCAGCGCCACCAGCAGGGGCGCGACCGCTAGGACCTCGCGGGGCGAGAGGTCGGTGACCGCGCCGACGCCGGCGCCGGTCCGGGTCCCGACCGCCGTGGCGGTGCTGCCGGTCGAGGTCGTGCCGTGGGCGCCGGTCTTCGGGTCGCCGGTACCGGCATCGCCGTCGTGGTGGTCGTGGGTCACCCCGAGCGGGTCGAGGCCGGGCCCGGTGAAGATCCGCTGGTACATCCACAGCACGTAGATCGCGGCGAGCACGATGCCGGTGACCGCGAAGGCGCCCACCCACCAGTGGTAGTCGAAGGCGGCGAGCAGCACCAGGAACTCCGAGACGAACGGGCTGAGGCCCGGCAGGCCGAGCGTCGCCAGGCCGGCGACGAGCATCAGGCCGGCCAGCACCGGGGTGGCCTTCTCGTAGCCGCCCATCTGGCTGATCAGCGTGGTGCCGCGGCGGCGGATCAGGTAGCCGGCGACCAGGAACAGCATCGCGGTGCCGATGCCGTGGTTGACCATGTAGAGGATCGCGCCGGAGGAGCCCTGGGTGCTGAACACGAAGATGCCGAGGGTGATGAACCCGAAGTGGCTCAGCGAGGTGAGGCCGATGAGCCGCAGGACGTCGTCCTGGGCGATCGCGACCAGCGCGCCGTAGATGATGGAGACGACGGCGAGGGTCACCACGACCGGGGTGGCCCACTGCGAGGCCTCCGGGAAGATGCCGAGGCAGAAGCGCAGCATGCCGAACGTGCCGATCTTGTCGAGCACGCAGACCAGCATCACGCTGACACCTGGGGTCGTCTTCTCGGTGGTGTCGGCCAGCCAGGTGTGCACCGGGAACAGCGGCGCCTTGATCGCAAAGGCGATGAAGAACCCCAGGAACAGCCAGCGCCCGGCCCCGGTGGAGATGTCGAGCTGCTCGAGGTCCTCGAGCAGGTAGGACGGCGTGCCCTCCTGCGCGGAGACGACGTAGAGACCGATGACCGAGGCCAGCAGCACCAGCCCGCCGGCGAGCTGGAACATCAGGAACTTCACCGCGGCGCTGCCGCGGCCCTCACGGCCGAAGCCGCCGATGAGGTAGAACGCCGGGATCAGCGTCGCCTCGAAGACGACGTAGAAGAGGAACACGTCGGTGGCGCAGAAGACCGCCAGCGACAGCGCCTCGAGCGCGAGCATCCAGGCGTAGTAGGAGCGCGGCGACGCGTCGCTCTCGTGCCAGCCGGCCAGCATCACGATCGGCGTCAGCACGACGGTGAGCAGCACCATGAGCAGGCCGAGGCCGTCGACGCCGAGGGCGTAGTGCACCCCGAACGCCGGGATCCAGTCGACCTGGGTCTCGTGCTGCATGCCGCCGTCGACCTCGAACTGCAGGGCGGCGACCGCGGCGACCGCGAGGGTCGCGACCGCGAAGCCGAGACCGGCCAGGCGAGCCGTGGCTGCCGGCAGGAACGGGATGACCAGCGCCCCGACGAGGGGAAGGAGGATGAGAAGGGTCAACATCTAGAGCTGCACCGCCAACATGGCCAGGGCGACGAGGACGACGCCGACGAGGACGGACAGGGCGTAGGAGCGCACGTAGCCGGTCTGCACCTTGCGCAGCTGGCCACCGAGCGCCTTGACCGCGGCCCCACCGCCCATGAAGGCGCCGTCGGCACCCGAGCGGTCGAAGACGAACAGGCCGGAGACCAGGCTGCGGCCGGGCCGGACGACCAGGCCCTCGTTGATCTCGTTGCCGTAGAGCTCGTTGCGCGCGGCCCGGGTGGCGAAGGAGACGTCGGTGGGCGCGACCTCGGGCACGTCGCGACGCTGGTAGAGCAGGACCGCGACCGCGACGCCCGCCACCACCACCAGGAGCGTGATGGCGGTGATCGCCCAGATCGGCAGCGGCAGGTCCGGGTGGGACTCGGGACCCACGACCGGCTCGAGCCAGTGCAGGATCCAGTCGCCGAGGAGCAGCAGCCCGCCGGCGGCGGACAGCACCGCGAGGGCGATCAGCGGGAAGGTCATCACCGCGGGCGACTCGTGCGGGTGGACGTCGCGCTGCCAGCGCTTCTGGGAGAAGAACGTCATCAGCAGCAGGCGGGTCATGTAGAACGCCGTCACGCCGGCGCCGAGCAGCGCGCAGGCGCCGACCAGCAGGCTGTGGCCCAGCGCGACCTCGATGATCTTGTCCTTGGACCAGAACCCGGCGAAGGGCGGGATGCCGATGATGGCGAGGTAGCCGACGACGAAGGTGCCGAAGGTGACCGGCATCGCCTTGCGCAGCAGGCCGTAGTGGCGCATGTCGACGTCGTCGTTCATGCCGTGCATCACCGAGCCGGCGCCGAGGAACATGTTGGCCTTGAAGAAGCCGTGCGTGAGCAGGTGGAAGATGGCGAACGCGTAGCCGGCGGGGCCGAGCCCGGCGCCGAGCATCATGTAGCCGATCTGGCTCATCGTCGAGCCGGCGAGGGCCTTCTTGATGTCGTCCTTGGCGCACCCGATGACCGCACCCCACAGGATGCTGATGACCGCGACCACGATGACGGCGGTCTGGGCGTCGGGCGCGCGCTCGAAGACGAAGTTGGAGCGGACGACGAGGTAGACGCCCGCGGTGACCATGGTGGCGGCGTGGATCAGCGCCGAGACCGGCGTGGGTCCCTCCATCGCGTCGAGGAGCCAGGCCTGCAGCGGGAACTGGGCCGACTTGCCGCAGGCGCCGACGAGCAGCAGGATCCCGAGCGCGGTCATCGCGGTCTCGCTCGCCTGGCCGGCGCCGGCGCTGATCACCGCGAAGCTGGTGGAGCCGAACAGCGTGAAGGCCAGGAAGATCGCCAGCGCCATGCCCATGTCGCCGACCCGGTTGATGACGAAGGCCTTCTTGGCGGCCTGCGCCGCGGAGTGCTTGTGCTGCCAGAAGCCGATCAGCAGGTAGGACGCCAGGCCGACGCCCTCCCAGCCGAGGAACAGGCCGAGGTAGTTGTCGGCCAGGATCAGCATCAGCATCGCGGCGACGAACAGGTTGAGGTAGCCGAAGAACCGGCGACGGCGCGGGTCGTGCGCCATGTAGCCGATCGAGTAGATGTGGATCAGCGACCCGACACCGGTGATGAGCAGCAGGAACAGCGCCGCCAGCGGGTCGTAGAGCAGGCCCATGTCGACGTCGAGCGCGCCGACGCTGATCCAGTCGTAGACGTGCTGGCCGACCTGCCGCTCCTCCTCGTCGCGGTCCATCAGCCGGAGGAACATCACCAGGCTGAGCACGAACGAGCCGATCGGCAGCGCGGTGCCGAGCAGGTGGCCCCACCTGTCGGTGAAGCGGCCGCCGAGCAGCAGCACCGCGGCGCCCAGCAGGGGTAGCGCGATCACCAGCCACAGCAGGCCGAACACGCCGTCGGCGCTCTCCGGAGCCACGATCGGGACCTCGTGGCCCGTCTCCAAGACGTACATAGGTGTCGTTGTCTCCTGGCTCAGAACTTCAGCAGGCTCGCGTCGTCGACCGAGGCCGAGCGGCGGGACCGGAAGATGGTCATGATGATCGCGAGCCCGACGACGACCTCGGCGGCGGCGACGACCATGACGAAGAACGCCGCGACCTGCCCCTCGAGGTTGCCGTGCTGCTTGGCGAAGGCGACCAGCGCGAGGTTGCAGGCGTTGAGCATCAGCTCCACGCACATGAACACCACGATGGCGTTGCGGCGGACCAGGACGCCGACGGCGCCGATCGTGAAGAGGATCGACGACAAGATGATGTACTCGCTCACGCGCCGGGTCCCTTCTCGACGTCCTCGGTCGTCGACGCGGGCGACGGGCCCTTGCCCGACGTGCCGGGTCGCGCCGCGGTGTCGATGCCGAGCTGGCGCTTGAGCTCCTCGATGTCGTCGGCCATCGCCGGCGCCGAGCGGACCGTGCCGCGGGCGGCCAGCACCCGGGAGACCGAGGACTCCGCGGCGGTGCCGTCGGGCAGCAGCGCCGGGGTGTCGACGGCGTTGTGGCGCGCGTAGACACCCGGCGACGGCAGCGGCCCGAGGTGGGTGCCCTTGTCGGCGTAGTCGCGGACCCGCTTGGCGGCCAGGTCGGCCTGGCTCGGCTTGGGCGTGAGCCGCTCGCGGTGGGCGAGCACCATGGCGCCGACGGCCGCGGTGATCAGCAGCGCGCTCGTCACCTCGAAGGCAAAGACGTAGCGGGAGAAGATGATGTTGGCCAGGGCGGGGATGTTGCCGCCCTCGTTGGCGCCGTCGAGGCCGGTGGCGGTGCCCAGCGTGATCTGGCTGAGCCCGAGGACGAGGATCACCCCGAGCAGCAGGCCGGTCACGATCGCCAGCACCCGCTGGCCCCTGATGGTCTCGACGACCGAGTCGGAGGAGTCGACGCCGACCAGCATCAGCACGAAGAGGAACAGCATCAAGATCGCGCCGGTGTAGACGATGATCTGCACCGCGAACAGGAACGGCGCGTCGAGGTCGGCGTAGAGCGCGGCCAGGCTGATCATCACCACGGCGAGCAGCAGCGCGGCGTGCACCGCCTTGCGGACGAACAGGATGCCGAGCGCGGCCAGCACCATGATCGGGCCCAGGACCCAGAACGCGATCACGACGCGCCTCCCGGCGGGGTCGGCTGGGCCGGGCGGGAGAGCCCGCCTCGGTAGTAGTCGCCCTCGTCGAAGCCGTCCTGCATCGGGTGCGGCGGCTGCTCCATGCCGGGCAGCAGCGGCGCGAGGAGGTCGGACTTCTCGTAGATCAGGTCGGCGCGGTTGTCGTCGGCCAGCTCGTACTCGTTGGTCATCGTGAGCGCGCGGGTCGGACACGCCTCGATGCACAGCCCGCACAGGATGCAGCGCAGGTAGTTGATCTGGTAGACGCGGCCGTAGCGCTCGCCCGGGCTGTAGCGCTCGCCGTTGACGTCGTCGTTCTGGCCGCCCTCGACGTAGATCGCGTCGGCGGGGCAGGCCCAGGCGCACAGCTCGCAGCCGATGCACTTCTCGAGGCCGTCGGGCCAGCGGTTGAGCTGGTGGCGGCCGTGGAACCGCGGCGCGGTCGGGGCCTTCTCGAACGGGTACTGCTCGGTGACGACCTTGCGGAACATGGTCCGGAAGGTGACGCCGAACCCGGCGACCGGGTCGATGAGCTGTTCCTTGAGCGTCTTGGGCCCGGGATTGTCGACGGGCCTGCCGTCGGTGTGCTTCGGGTCGGCCATCAGGCCTCCTCCCCCGTGGTCGTGGTGCCGGTGGCGGTGGCCGTGGCGGTGACCCGGCTCGGACTGTCAAAGGTGAGCGGGGCGGCGGAGCCGCGGACGGCGCCGCCGGTCGGCATCGGGGGCGTCGGGAACCCGCCGGGCCGGGTGTCGGCCTTGGCGGTGTCGACGGCCTCGGCGCTGTCGTCCTTGCCGCCGATGAAGAACATCGCGACGAGCAGCACCAGGACCACCCCGATGACGATCGGCGCGTTGGTGCTGTTGAACCAGCTGTCGAGCCAGCCCTCGGTGCGGGCGACCCGCAGGGTGGCGACCGCGACGATCCAGACCAGGGCGCCCGGGATGAGGTACTTCCAGCCGAGGGCCATGAACTGGTCGTAGCGCATCCGGGGCAACGACCCGCGCAGCCAGATGAACATGAAGATGAAGACGAACATCTTCCCGAAGAACCACAGCACCGGCCAGTAGCCCTCGTTGGCGCCCTCCCAGACCGAGGCGATCCCGAACGGCGCGCGCCAGCCGCCGAGGAACAGCGTGGTCGCCAGTGCCGAGACCGTCGCCATGTTGACGTACTCGGCGAGGAAGAACAGCGCGAACTTGATCGAGGAGTACTCGGTGTGGAAGCCGCCGACGAGCTCGCCCTCGGCCTCGGGGAGGTCGAACGGCGCGCGGTTGGTCTCGCCGACCATCGAGATCACGTAGATCACGAACGACGGCAGCAGGATGATGCCGAACCAGAACTCGTCCTGGGCGGCGACGATCTCCGACGTCGACATCGAGCCGGCGTAGAGGAACACCGCGACCAGCGCGAGCCCCATCGCGACCTCGTAGGAGATCATCTGGGCGCTCGAGCGCAACCCACCGAGCAGGGAGTACGTCGACCCGCTCGACCAGCCGCCGAGCACGATGCCGTAGATCCCGATCGAGGCGATCGCCATCACGAACAGCACGGCGACCGGCATGTCGGTCAGCTGCAACGGGGTGCGCTCGCCGAAGAAGTTGACCTCGGGCCCGAACGGGATCACCGCGAACGTCACGAAGGCCGGGATCACCGCGATGATCGGCGCCAGCACGAAGACCACCTTGTCGGCGGCCTTGGGGAGGATGTCCTCCTTGAACATCAGCTTCGCACCGTCGGCCAGCGACTGCAGCAGGCCGAAGGGTCCGTTGACGTTGGGGCCGATGCGGTGCTGCATCCGGGCCACGACGCGTCGCTCGAGCCAGATGTTGAACAGCGTCAGCAGCACCAGGACGACGAAGATGAGCAGCACCTTGAGGCCGATCACCCACCACTTGTCCTGGCCGAAGGCCTGCAGGCCCTCGTCGACGGCGTACGGGATGGTCATGACGCGTTGCCTCCGGTGACGGTGACGCGGGTGCCGGGCGAGGCGAGGTCGGCGAGCAGGCCCCGGCCGGTCGAGGACGCCGGCAGCCAGACGACGCCGTCGACGAGGCCGGGCGCGACCTCGGACGGCAGGGTGACCGAGCCGCGGTCGCCGGTGACGGTGACCAGGGGCCCGCAGGCGTCGTGGACGGCCTGGCTGACCCTGGCCACGGGCGGGCGGGCGGTCGCGGCGAGGTGCTTGTCGCCGGCGAGCATGGTGCCGTTGTCGATGAGCTGCTTCCACGTGGAGAGCAGCAGGCCGTCACCGGCGGGTGCGGCGGGTGCGGCGGCAGGAGCGACGGGGGCCATGGTGGCGCGGGCGCCGTCCCAGGGGCCCATGTCCGCCATCTGCGCCCAGACCTCCTCGACGGTGCGGAAGCCGAGCGGGCGGCCGAGCTCCTCGGCGATACCGGCCAGCACCCGCAGGTCGGGCAGGGACCCGGGGTTGGCCAGCACCTGCTCGAAGGCGCGGACGCGGCCCTCCCAGTTGACGAACGAGCCGGCCTTGTCGACGACGGGGGCCACCGGGAAGACGACGTCGGCGGCGCGGGTGACGTCGCTGGCGCGCAGGTCGAGGGCGACCACGAACGACGCGGCCGCGATGGCCGCGGTGGTGGCGGCGGGGTCGGTGGTGTCGGCGGGGTCGACACCACCGATGACCAGTCCGCCGAGCTCGCCGGTGAGCAGCGCGGCGACGATGGCGTCGCCGTCGCGGCCGGGCGTCTCGGGCAGGCTGTCGACGCCCCAGGCGGTGGCGGCGTCGACCCGTGCGGCCGGGTCGGCGACCGGGCGGCCACCGGGCAGCAGGCCGGGCAGGCAGCCGGTCTCGACGGCACCGCGGTCGCCGGCACGGCGCGGGATCCACGCCAGCCGGGCGCCGGACTTCGCGACGAGGTCGGCGGCGGCGGTCAGCGCGCCGGGCACCGTGGCCAGCCGCTCGCCGACGATGACGACCGACCGCTCGTCGAGGCCGTGGTCGGCGTGGCCGAGCAGCGCCGACAGCGCGGCGGGCTCGCCGCCGGGGGCCGTCGGGACGAGCGTGCCGTTCATCTTGGTCAGGCCACGCGTGGCGAACGGCGCGATCGCCAGGACGCGGGTGCCGTGGTGGAGCGCGGCCTTGCGCAGGCGCAGGAAGACCGCGCCGGCCTCGTCCTCGGGCTCGAAGCCCGCCAGGACGACGGTGGACGCCGCCTCGAGGTCGGCAAAGGTGACCGACCCGCCCTCGGGCCCGGTGGCGACGACGTGCGCGGCCAGGAACTCGGCCTCCTCGGCCGAGTGGGGCCGGGCGCGGAAGTCGATGTCGTTGGTGCCGAGCGCGACACGGGCGAACTTGCTGTAGGCGAAGCCGTCCTCGCCTGTGATCCGGCCGCCGGTGAGCACGCCGACCGCACCGGCGGCGCGCAGGCCGCGGGCGGCCACGGCGAACGCCTCGGGCCACGACGCCGGCCGCAGCGAACCGTCGTCGTCACGGACCTGGGGGTAGGTCAGGCGGTCGGGCTCGAAGGCGTAGGTGAACCCGAACCGGTCCTTGTCGGTGATCCACTCCTCGTTGACCTCGGGGTCGTCACCGGAGAGTCGGCGCATCACCTTGCCGCGGCGGTGGTCGACGCGGATGGCAGAGCCGCACGCGTCGTGCTCGGCGATCGAGGGGTTGGAGACCAGGTCGAAGGGCCGGGACCGGAAGCGGTAGGACTCCGAGGTCAGCGCCCCGACCGGGCAGATCTGGATCGTGTTGCCGGAGAAGTAGGACAGGAACGGTGCGTTCTCGGCGATGCCGATCTGCTGCTGCGCCCCCCGCTCGATGAGCGCGATGAACGGGTCACCGGGGATCTCCTCGGCGAAGCGGGTGCACCGCTGGCACACGATGCAGCGCTCGCGGTCGAGCAGCACCTGCGGGCTGAGGTTGATCGGCTTGGGGAAGGTGCGCTTGACGCCGCCGGCCCCGGACCCGACGAACCGCGACTCGCCGCGGCCGTTGCTCATCGCCTGGTTCTGCAGGGGGCACTCGCCGCCCTTGTCGCAGACGGGGCAGTCGAGCGGGTGGTTGATCAGCAGGAACTCCATGACGCCCTGCTGCGCCTTGTCGGCCGTCTCGCTGGTGACCTGGGTGTTGACGACCATGCCGGGCGCGACCGGCAGGGTGCAGGAGGCCTGCGGCTTGGGGAAGCCACGTCCGTTGCCGGCGTCGGGCACGTCGACCAGGCACTGGCGGCACGCGCCGACGGGCGCGAGCAGCGGGTGGTCGCAGAACCGTGGGATCTGGACGCCGACCTGCTCGGCGGCGCGGATCACCAGGGTGTCCTTGGGGACGTCGACCTGGATGCCGTCGATGGTCACCGAGACCAGCTCGGTGGCCTTCTCCGGGGTGGTGGTCATGACTTCGCTCCGGTGAGGGATCCGGCCCAGGCGGTCGACGCGGACGCGTCGAACGGACAGCCGCCGTGGGTGAGGTGGGCGACGTACTCGTCGCGGAAGTACTGGATGGAGCTCGAGATCGGGCTGGTCGCGCCGTCACCGAGGGCGCAGAACGAGCGGCCCAGGATGTTGTCGCACTGGTCGAGCAGCAGGTCGAGGTCGGACTCGCTGCCCTCGCCGCGCTCGAGCGCGGCCAGGGTCTGCACCAGCCACCACGTGCCCTCGCGGCACGGGGTGCACTTGCCGCACGACTCGTGCTTGTAGAACTCGGTCCAGCGCAGCACCGCCCGCACGACGCACGTGGTCTCGTCGAAGAGCTGGATGGCGCGCGTGCCGAGCATCGAGCCGACGCCGGCGACGCCCTCGAAGTCGAGGGGGACGTCGAGGTGCTCGGCGGTGAGCAGCGGGGTGCTGGACCCGCCGGGGGTCCAGAACTTCAGCTCGTGGCCGTGGCGGATGCCGCCGGAGAGCTCGATCAGCTCGCGCAGCGTGATGCCGAGGGGAGCCTCGTACTGGCCGGGCGTGGTGACGTGCCCGGAGAGCGAGAAGATGCCGAAGCCCTTGGACTTCTCGGTGCCCATCGAGGCGAACCACGGGGCGCCGTTGCCGACGATGCTGGGCACCGAGGCGATCGACTCGACGTTGTTGATCACGGTGGGGCTGGCGTAGAGACCCGCGACGGCGGGGAACGGCGGCCGCAGCCGCGGCTGGCCGCGGCGGCCCTCGAGACCCTCGAGCAGCGCCGTCTCCTCGCCGCAGATGTAGGCACCCGCGCCGGCGTGGACGACGACGTCGAGGTCGTAGCCCGAGCCGTGGATGTCCTTGCCGAGGTGACCGGCGGCGTAGGCCTCGGCGACGGCGGCCTGGACGCGCCGGATGACATGGAGCACCTCGCCGCGGATGTAGATGAAGGCGTGGTTGGCCCGGATCGCGAAGGAGCTGATGATGACGCCCTCGAGCAGCGTGTGCGGCGAGGCCATCATCAGCGGGATGTCCTTGCAGGTGCCCGGCTCGGACTCGTCGGCGTTGACGACGAGGTACTTGGGCTTGGGGTTGTCCTGCGGGATGAACGACCACTTCATGCCGGTCGGGAACCCGGCGCCGCCGCGACCGCGCAGCCCGGAGTCCTTGACCGCGGCGATGATGTCGTCCTGCGGCATGGTGAGTGCCTTGCGCAGCGCCTGGTAGCCGCCGCGGGACTCGTACGTCGCGAGGGTCCAGGACCGCTCGGCGTCCCAGTCGTCGGTGAGGACCGGGGTGAGGGTGGAGATCTGCGGGTCAGCCATCAGTCCGCCTCGTTCTTCTCGGCCGCGGTCGCAGACGTCGGGCTCTGCTCCTCGGCGCTGGCCTGCTTGGTGGTCAGGTCGCCGGCGTCGGCGGCCGCCTGCCGCTGCTCGGAGCGCTCCTCCGGGACGGCGGGCGCGGGGTCGACCGCACGCGGGGCCGGCTCGGCCTCGGGCGCGGTCCAACCACGCTCGCGGGCGATGCCGAGGCCGACCAGCGAGGCGGGACCGGCGGCGGGGCCCTCGTCGGCCAGGCCGTCGGGGAACCCGGCGAGCACGCGCTCGGCCTCGCGCCAGGTGCAGATGCGCGGCCCCCGGGTGGAGCGGACCTCGTGACCGGCGCGCAGGTCGTCGACGACCTGGACGGCGGAGTCGGGGGTCTGGTTGTCCATGAACTCCCAGTTGACCATCATCACCGGGGCGTAGTCGCAGGCGGCGTTGCACTCGACGTGCTCGAGCGTGATCTTGCCGTCGTCGCTCGTCTCGTCGTTGCCGACGTCGAGGTGGTCCTTGAGGCGGGTGAAGATCTCGTCGCCGCCCATCACCGCGCACAGCGTGTTGGTGCACACGCCGACGTGGTAGTCGCCGACGGGCTTGCGCTTGTACATCGTGTAGAACGTCGCGACGCCGCTGACGTCGGCGGCCGACAGCTCGAGGATGTCGGCGCACGTCTGGATGCCCTCGGGCGTGATCCGGCCCTCGGAGGACTGCACCAGGTGGAGCATCGGCAGCAGGCCCGAACGCTTGTGCGGGTAGCGGGCCGCGATCTCGCGCAGCTCGCCCACGGTCTCGGTCGAGAGGCTCACCTGTCGACACCTCCCATCACGGGGTCGATCGAGGCGATGGCGACGATGACGTCGGCGACCTGGCCGCCCTCGCTCATCACGCTGGTGCCTTGCAGGTTGGTGAACGACGGGTCGCGGAAGTGGGCGCGGAAGGGGCGCGTGCCGCCGTCGGAGACGACGTGGGCGCCGAGCTCGCCGCGGGGCGACTCCACCGGCACGTAGGCCTGGCCGGGCGGGACCCGGAAGCCCTCGGTGACCAGCTTGAAGTGGTGGATCAGCGCCTCCATCGACTCGCCCATGATGTGGCGGATGTGGTCGAGGCTGTTGCCCATGCCGTCGCTGCCGATGGCCAGCTGGCTGGGCCAGGCGATCTTCTTGTCGGCGACCATCACCGGCGCGCCCTCGAGGCCGGCGAGCCGGTCGGCGGCCTGCTCGACGATGCGCAGCGACTCCCACATCTCGTTGAGCCGCACCCGGAAGCGCCCGTAGGCGTCGCAGGTGTCCCAGGTCTGGACGTCGAAGTCGTAGTCCTCGTAGCCCGAGTAGGGCTGGGTCTTGCGCAGGTCCCAGGCGTAGCCGGTGGCCCGCAGCGGCGGCCCGGTGATGCCGAGCGCCAGGATCCCGTCGAGCTCGAGGTGGCCGACGTCCTGCAGCCGCGCCTTGAAGATCGGGTTGGCGTTGCACAGCGAGGCGTACTCGGGCAGCCGCTTCTTCATCAGCGCGACGAAGCCACGGATCTCGTCGAGCGCGCCGACCGGGAGGTCCTGGGCGACGCCGCCGGGGCGGATGAAGGCGTGGTTCATCCGCAGGCCGGTGATCAGCTCGAACAGGTCGAGCACGAGCTCGCGCTCGCGGAAGCCGATCGTCATCACGGTCAGCGCGCCGATCTCCATGCCGCCGGTGGCGATGGCCACCAGGTGGGAGGAGATGCGGTTGAGCTCCATGAGCAGGACCCGCATGACCTGGGCCTTCTCGGGGATGTCGTCCTCGATGTCGAGCAGCCGCTCGACGCCGAGGCAGTAGGTCGCCTCGTTGAAGAACGGTGCGAGGTAGTCCATCCGGGTGCAGAACGTGGTGCCCTGCACCCAGGAGCGGTACTCCATGTTCTTCTCGATGCCGGTGTGCAGGTAGCCGATGCCGCAGCGGGCCTCGGTGACCGTCTCGCCGTCGATCTCCAGGATCAGGCGGAGGACGCCGTGGGTCGAGGGGTGCTGTGGCCCCATGTTGACCACGACCCGCTCCTCGACGCCCTCGACGCCCGAGAGGCCCTCGACGATCTCGTCCCAGTCGCGGCCGGAGACCGTGAAGACCTTGCCCTCGGTGGTGTCGGTGGACCCGGCGTACATGTCGTCGGTGGTGCTCATGTGTAGCTCCTCCGCTGGTCGGGCGGCGGGATGGAGCCGCCCTTGTACTCGACGGGGATGCCGCCGAGGGGGTAGTCCTTGCGCTGGGGGTGGCCCGGCCAGTCGTCGGGCATCAGGATGCGGGTCAGCGAGGGGTGGCCGTCGAAGATGATGCCGAACATGTCCCACGTCTCGCGCTCGTGCCAGTCGTTGGTCGGGTAGACCGCGACGGTCGAGGGGATGTGCGGGTCGCTGTCGGGGACGCTGACCTCGAGCCGGACGCGCCGGTTGAAGGTCATCGAGAGCAGGTGGTAGACCGCGTGCAGCTCGGCCCCGGTGTCGTCGGGGTAGTGGACGCCGCTGACGCCGGTGCACAGCTCGAACCGCAGCCGCGGGTCGTCGCGCAGGTGGCGCGCGGTGGCCGGCAGGTCCTCGCGGCGCACGTGGAAGGTGATCTCGCCGCGATGGATGACGACCCGGCCGAGGGACGTGACGCTCTCGAGGGCGTCGGCCACCTCGTCGTACCAGCCGCCGTAGGGGCGCTGGGCCGCGCCCGGGAAGACGATCGGGGCGACCAGGCCGCCGTAGCCGCTGGTGTCGCCGGTGCCCCGGACGCCGAACATGCCGGTACGCCGGCCGACCGCGCGGACCTCCTCGTCGGTGGTCGCCGGGGTCTTGCCGTCGCCCTGGTCGGGGCCGGTGGTCTTGTCCTCGTCGGCCATTACCGCAGCAGGCCCTTCATCTCGGACGTCGGCAGCGCGGTCAGGGCGGCGACCTCGCGCTGCTCGACCTCGGCGAGGCGGTTGGCGCCGAGCTTGGCGTGCTGGACCTGGTCGTGGAGCTTGAGGATCGCGTCGATGAGCATCTCCGGCCGCGGCGGGCAGCCGGGGAGGTACATGTCGACCGGGACGACGTGGTCGACGCCCTGGACGATCGCGTAGTTGTTGAACATGCCGCCGCTGCTGGCGCAGACGCCCATGGCCAGGACCCACTTGGGCTCGGGCATCTGGTCGTAGATCTGGCGCAGGACCGGGGCCATCTTCTGGCTCACCCGGCCGGCCACGATCATCAGGTCGGCCTGGCGGGGGCTGGCCCGGAAGACCTCCATGCCGAAGCGGGCCAGGTCGTACTTGGGGCCACCGCTGGTCATCATCTCGATGGCGCAGCAGGCGAGCCCGAAGGTCGCCGGCCAGAAGCTCGCCTTGCGCATGTAGCCGGCGAGTCCCTCGACGGTGCTCAGCAGCACTCCGCTCGGGAGCTTGTCCTCGATACCCATCAGTTCCTGCTTCCGGTCATGTGCTCAGTCCCAGTCGAGGCCGCCGCGACGCCACACGTAGGCGTAGGCGACGAAGACCGTGGCGATGAAGATGACCATCTCGATCAACCCGAAGAGCGCCATCGCGTCGAAGTGCACGGCCCACGGGTAGAGGAAGATGATCTCGATGTCGAAGACGATGAAGAGCATCGCGATGATGTAGTACTTCACCGGGAACCGGCCGCCGCCCACCGGCTGCGGCGTGGGCTCGATGCCGCACTCGTAGGAGTCGAGCTTGGCCCGGTTGTAGCGGCGTGGGCCGACCGCGAAGGCGCTGGTGGCGATCGAGCCGATGGCGAACACGGCCGCCAGTGCCGCCAGCACCAGGACGGGTGTGTAGAAGTCCATCCGGCTGATCCCTTCGACGTCTGCGCGCCGGGCCGGTGATCGGTGTCGATACTTGTGACTTTGTGAAACGAATCACGAGGCGCGCGGCGCTCATACTGCCACTCCGCACGCCGTCCGTCACACCCGGGGGGAGCCCGGAAAACCCGCTCTGACCTGCACATTTTGCGCACGGCGCCGTTGCGTTAATGACGGCCCGTCCGACGCGGCCGTGTCGAGGAACACAGCAAGTCGTCCCATCCGGGCCCGCGCGTGGCTAAGGTGCGGGCTGACTGCGCGACGCGCGCGCGTCCTCACGAGCATCGGAGGCCCGGTGGCGACCCTCACCGCTGACAAGAAAGTGCTGCTCGCCGACCTGATGGGTGACAGCGTCCGCGCCGCCCAGGGGTCCATGGTGGCCTACCAGGGCCAGGTGCAGTTCAAGCACGCCGGCATGGGCGGCGGGGGCGGCTTCCGGGCCGCCGTCCGCCAGCGCGTCGCCGGCGAGAGCATCACCTTGATGGAGTGCCAGGGCCACGGCCGGGTGTTCCTGGCCCAGGACGCCTTCGACGTCACCGTCGTGGGGCTCGAGAACGACAGGCTCACCGTCGAGTCCGAGCACATCCTCGCGGTCACCGACGGGCTCCGGCTCGACGTCCAGTTCGCTGGGCTGCGCGGCATGACCAGCGGCCAGGGGCTCGCGACCACCACCGTCACCGGCAGCGGCCAGTGCGCGATCATGTCCGACGGCCCGATGATCCCGCTGGCCGTCGCGCCCGGGATGCCGCTGGTCGTCGACCCCGACGCCTACGTCGCCGGCACCGGCAACCTGCAGATGAGCCTCGTCTCGGGCGTGACCTGGCGCAGCATGGTCGGCGAGGGCGGCGGCGAGCCGTTCAGCCTGCGCTTCGAGGGCCAGGGCACCGTCTACATCCAGCCCGCGGAGAGGTGAGGACATGACGTTCGAGCAGGTGAACAAGAAGGTCATCAAGACCCGGATCGCCCCGGGCGGCGAGGTCATCGCCCGCCGCGGCGCGATGCTGGGCTACAGCGGCGGCGTCGCCTTCCGGCCGGTCAGCGGCAGCGGCGGCATCGGCGGCATGGTCGGCCGGGCGATGGCCGGCGAGTCGGTGGCCATGATGGTCGCCGAGGGCCAGGGTGAGGCCTACTACGGCCACCGGGGCCTCTACGTCACGGTGATCCAGCTCAACAACGAGACGCTCACGGTGGAGGCCGACCGGCTGCTGGCGCACCACGCCAACCTGTCGACGTCCATCGAGATGATCGGGCAGGGCGGCATCCGCCAGGCCGTGCGCGGCGCCGTGTCCGGCCAGGGCCTGTTCACCACCAAGGTGAGCGGCAACGGCACCGTGGCGGTCCTCTCGCACGGCGGCGCGTTCGAGATCCCGGTCAACGGCGACTTCGTCGGCGTCGACCCGCAGGCCTACGTCGGCCACGTCGGCGCGCTCCAGGTCGACCTCAAGGTCAGCGCCGGCATCCGCGACGTCGTCGGCCGCGGGTCGGGCGAGGCGACCCAGCTGCACCTGACCGGACACGGTCGCGTCTACGTCCAGGCCTCGGAGGAGAAGTTCTGATGATCCAGATGACCACCGGCTCGACCGTCTACGACGCCAACACCCTGCCGTCCAACGACAACGTCAACGCCTACTCGTTCTGCATCGACCTCAAGGGCGAGTGGTTCACCTCCAAGGGCGCGATGATCGCCTACTACGGCAACATCGACTTCTCCGGCGTGGCGGCGTTCGCCTCGCGCGCCTCCTGGGTCGCGGCGCGCTTCTCCTCGCCGCTCTACACCCAGGACTGGGTGGTCGCGGCGGGCCACGGCAAGCTCGTCATCGGCGACCGGGGCTACGACATCAACTCCTACGACCTCGAGGCCGGCAACCTCACCATCAAGAGCACCAACCTGCTGGCGTTCGAGACCAGCCTGGAGCTCAAGCAGTCGATCGTGCCGGGCTTCCTCACCCTGATCGGCACGGGGAAGTTCCTGGCGTCGTCCTCGGGCCCGGTGATCTTCGTCGAGCCGCCCTTCCGCGCCGACCCCGAGGCGCTGCTCGGCTGGGCCGACTGCCCCTCCCCCTCGGTGCACTACGACCACAACTGGATGGCGCAGTCGTTCATGGCCGGGCTCGGCGCGACGTTCGGTCGCGAGTCCGGCGAGGAGCGGCAGTACGACTTCACCGGCGCCGGCACGGTGCTGATGCAGTCCTCGGAGGTGCTGCGGCACAACCCCGCCCTGCTCCAGATCATCGAGTCGCAGACCCACGCCCTCGACCCCTCCTCCGCCGCCCAGCTCGGCCAGCGCCTCGTCGCCCGCGGCCAGAACCAGTACTGACCCACCCACCTCGGTGACCCGTCGCATCGTGGCGACGGGTCACCGTGGATTTCGCGCTGACCCGTCGCATCGTGGCGACGGGTCACCGTGGATTTCGCGCTGACCCGTCGCATCGTGGCGACGGGTCACCGTGGATATCGCGCTGACCCGTCGTACATGTGCGACGGGTCGGCGTCGTCGTGTCCTGCCGTTCCGCGCACCGTCGGCATGTCCCTCACCGGGTTTCGAAGCGCGGTCGCGGGTTCGTTCCTCACCCGCGCGCTCGCTCAACCTGCGCGCGTGACGCCGCGCGCTCGTTCCTCGCGGTCGGCTACGCGCTTGCCCGGTGGAGGGTGACGATGCCGCCGGAGAGGTTGCGCCACTCGGGGTCGCGCCAGCCGGCCTCGGCGACGAGGGCGGCGAGGCCGGCCTGGTCGGGCCAGGCGCGGATCGACTCGGCGAGGTAGACGTAGGCGTCGGGGGAGGACGAGACGGCGCGGGCGACGGTGGGCAGCGCGCGCATCAGGTACTCGACGTAGACCGTGCGGAACGGCGCCCACGTGGGGTGGCTGAACTCGCAGACGACGAGCCGGCCGCCGGGTCGGGTGACCCGGCGCAGCTCGCGCAGGCCGGCGAGGGGGTCGACGATGTTGCGCAGGCCGAAGGAGATCGTCACGGCGTCGAAGGTGCCGTCGGCGAACGGCAGCCGGGTGCCGTCGCCGGCGGTGAACGGCAGGTGCGGGCGGGCCTTCTTGCCCACCCGGAGCATGCCGAGGCTGAAGTCGCACGGGACGACGCGGGCGCCCCGCTCGTCGAACGGCTCGCTCGAGGTGCCGGTGCCGGCGGCGAGGTCGAGCACGCGTTCGCCGTACTGCGGGTCGACGGCGTCGATCACCTCGCGGCGCCAGCGCCGGTCCTGGCCGAGCGAGAGGACGTCGTTGGTGACGTCGTAGCGCTTGGCGACGGCGTCGAACATGCGCCGTACGTCGGTCGGTTGCTTGTCGAGGTCGGCGCGGGCCACGGGCCGAGCGTACGGACGGCGGGCGCGTCGCAACCAAACGGCCCCGCCTGGCGTCTCCCTGGTGAACCGTCCCGCACAATCACTTCAGGCTCACCAGCCACTCTGATCACAGGAAGACGCCATGACCTTCGCCCGCCGCCTCCTCATCGCCCTCGTCATGGGCGCGCTCGTCGCCCTCGCTGCCTTCGGCGTCGGGTGGTCGCGCGACGCGTCCAGCGACCCGTCGGACTCCGGGTCCACCGCCGTCCAGGACCCTGCTCCGTCGAGCCGCGAGACCTCCGCGACCGCCCCGAGCAGCGACCCGACCCCGGATCCCACGGCCGAGCCCACCGACGACCCGACCAGCGACGCACCGAGCCCGGCGCCTGAGCCTGAGCCGGAGCCGGAGCCGGAGCCGGCACCCGAGCCCGAGCCGGCCCCGGAGCCCGAGCCCGAGCTCGTGCCCGGTCCGGCGCTGCTCGCTCCCGGCGCCGAGGGCGACGACGTCCGCCGTCTGCAGGCGCGGCTGCGCCAGATCGACTGGTTCAACCAGGACGTCACCGGCACCTACGGCGACGTCACCCGCGCGGCGGTCGAGGGCTTCCAGGCCAAGCGCGAGATCCCGGTGACCGGCGAGGTCGACCAGCGCACGATGGACCGGCTGGTCGCGATGACCAGCGAGCCGAGCGCGGCCGAGCTGTCCAACCAGCTGGGCGGCAACGTCCCCGGCGCCCTCGACCCGGGCTGCACCACCGGCCGGGTGCTCTGCATCGACAAGAGCACCCGCACGCTGCGCTGGGTCGTCGACGGCCAGGTGCAGCTCACGGTCGACGTCCGCTTCGGTTCCGACGAGCTGCCGACCCGCGAGGGCACGTTCTCGGTGTTCGACATGAACCGCGACCACGTGTCGTCGCTCTACCACACCCCGATGCCGTTCGCGATGTTCTTCTCCGGCGGCCAGGCGGTGCACTACTCCCCCGACTTCGCGGCCACGGGCTACAACGGCGCCTCCCACGGGTGCGTCAACGTGCGCGACTACGACGCGATCGCGGGCCTGTTCGACCAGGTGCAGATCGGCGACAAGGTCGTCGTCTACTGGTCCTGAGCCGACCTGAGCCGCCCGGGCTCAGGCCCGGGCGAGCTCGTCGAGCAGCGCGGTCGTCTGGTCGACCGTGAGGCCGTTGGCGCTGACCTCGAAGGTGCGCTCGCCGGCGCCGAGCTGGCAGCGCACCCCCTGCGGCGGGGCCGACTCGTCGACCGGCTGGCCGGCCGGCACGTCCTCGCCCCAGCTGATCGAGCAGACCGCGTCGCCGACCCGGACCAGCTCGGACGACGGCCGCGCGACGCCGATGATCTCGGGGTCGACGGGCAGGGCCTCGATGAACAGGCCCGGGGCCCGGTCGAGCACGGTCACCTGGGCCACCGACGGGCCCTCGGCGGAGGCGTAGAGGCGAAACGCGGCGGCGACGTCGTACAGCTCCTCGAGGCCCTCGGCGATCGACGCCTCCTGCTCGCGGAGCTGCTCGGGGTCGCCGAACTGCTGCTGCAGCTCGGGCGGGAGGGTGCCCAGGTCGATGGCGACCAGGCCGGACGCCAGCTCGTCGGGCATCACGATCGCGGTCTGCTCGTCCGGCTCGGGGTCGGTGGCCCCGTGGGCCGGCTCCCCCTCGCCGACGGCCTCGGGCAGCAGCACCGCGAAGCCGACGACACCGCCCAGCAGGACGGCGCCCAGGACGGCGCTGACGAGGGTGTTCCGCGGGTTCTCACGCATGGCTCGATGATCGCAGCCGTCCACCGCGGCACCGGCGGCGGTGGGTACGCTCGCGACGTGACCGAAGGTGCCCCGGCTGGCCTCCCCGCCGGTCCGCTCGTCGCCCGCACGGTCCCGCTCGACGCCGACCGGCTGGCGGCGCTCGTCGACCTGCTGCCGGCGCCCGACACCGGTGCCGACGTCCTGGCCTGGCTGCGCCGCGGGCAGGGTCTGGTCGGCTGGGGCCGGGCGGCGGAGGTCCGGACCTCGGGCCCGACGCGGTTCGCCGATGCCGACGCCTGGTGGGCCGCGACCACGGCGCGGGCCGTCGTGCGCGACGACGTCGGGGAGCCCGGCAGCGGGCTGGTCTGCTTCGGCTCGCTCGCCTTCTCCGACGAGCCGGCGACCGGGGGTCCGGGCGAGTCGTTGCTCGCGGTGCCCGCGGTGGTGGTCGGCCGCCGCGGCGACCTCGCCTGGGTCACCACGATCTCGGCGAGCGGGCTGGGCGGCGCCACCCCCGAGCCGGAGGCCACCGAGCCCCCGGCCCCGCCCGCCGGGGTCCGGTTCGCCGACGGGCACCTCAACGCCGAGGAGTGGATGTCGGTCGTCGCCGAGGCGGTGCGCCGGATCCAGGGCAGCGACCTCGAGAAGGTCGTGCTCGCCCGCGACCTGATCGCCACCGCCGACGACGCGATCGACGTCCGCTGGCCGCTCCAGCGCCTGGCCGAGTCCTACCCGACCTGCTGGACCTTCCACGTCGACGGTTTCTTCGGCGCCACCCCCGAGCTGCTGGTGCGCCGCGAGCGCGGTCTGGTCACCTCGCGGGTGCTCGCCGGCACCATCCGGCGTACCGGCGACGACGCGCGCGACCTGATGCTCGCCGCCACCCTGGCGCGGTCGTCGAAGGACCTCGAGGAGCACGAGTACGCCGTGCGCTCGGTGGGGGTGGCCCTCGACCCGCACTGCTCGTCGATGAACGTGCCCGAGGCGCCGTTCGTGCTCCACCTCCCCAACGTGATGCACCTGGCGACCGACGTCACCGGCGTGGTGACCGGGTCGTCGGACGGCGCGGCCACGGTGACCTCGCTCGCCCTCGCCGCCGCCCTGCACCCCTCCGCGGCGGTCGGCGGGCACCCGACCGACGTCGCGCTCGGGCTGATCGCGGAGATCGAGGGCATGCCCCGCGGGCGGTACGCCGGCCCGGTCGGCTGGATGGACGCCACCGGCGACGGCGAGTGGGGCATCGGCCTGCGCTCGGCCGAGGTCTCGGGCTCGACGGTGCGGCTCTTCGCCGGCTGCGGCATCGTCGCCGACTCCGACCCGGCCTCCGAGCTGGCCGAGGCCCACGCCAAGTTCGTCCCCGTCCGCGACGCCCTGGGCGACTGAACGCTGACCGCGACTCACCTGCCTAGCAGGCGCGCCACGTGGGCCTCAGTCGAGGTCGGCGCCGTCGGGGAGGCGGGTGAAGCGCATGCCGTCGGCGAGGGCGAGGTTGACCATGTGGGACTCGGCCATCCCGAGGGCGACCTCGCTGTAGACCCGGTCGTGGATCGCGAGGTTGCGGGGGGCGGCGACCTCGCGGACGAAGTCGACGGCCGCGCCGATCGTGAGCCAGGGCGCCGAGATCGGGGTCAGCAGCAGGTCGATCGGCCGTCCGGGCGGGGTGAGCGCGTCGCCGGGGTGGTAGACGAGCTCGCCGCCGAGGTCGAGGAGGTAGCCGGAGTTGTCGATGCGCGGGTAGTCGCGGTGGATGACGGCGTGCTTCTCGCCGACGACCTCGACCGGCACCCCGACGTCGAGCGGGTCGCCGGGGGCGACCACGTGCAGGCGGTCGACCAGGTCGGGGGCCTGCTCGCGGATCACCGACGCGACGGCGCCGATGGTGTGGATCTCGGCGGTGGTGGCGCGCAGGTGGTCGGCGTCGTAGTGGTCGGGGTGCTCGTGGGTGATCAGGACGACGTCGGCGCCCTCGACCGCGGCGCGCTCGGTGAACGAGCCCGGGTCGAGGACGATGCGGACGCCGGCGTGCTCGACCCGGACGCACGCGTGGCCGAACTTGGTGATCCTCATCCCGTCACCGTACGGCGGCCGGTCAGGCGGGCCGCTCGCCGCGGCCCGCCGCGTCGGCGTACGTCGCGACCCACCGCGCCCGGGTGGCCTCCCGCTTGCTGGTGACCAGCTTGGTCAGCGCCTGCTTGCGCAGCGAGGGCGGCCAGGAGTCCCAGTGCTCGCGGGCGCCGTCGCGGGCCGCCAGCGCGGCGTCGAGGTCGGGCGGGACGACGAGGTCCTCGACGTCGTCGAGCAGCGTCCACGACCCGTCGGCGTGCGCAGCGTCGAGGACCGCCTGACCGGCGGGCCGCATCCGGCCCTCGGCGTGCAGGCGCTCGACGCGACGCTTGTTGGGCCGCGACCAGCCGCTGCCCGGACGGCGGGGCGCCAGCCACATCCGCGACCGCTCGGCGTCGACGGTGCCGGCGGTGCTGTCGATCCAGCCCCAGGCCAGCGCCTCCACGACCAGCTCCTCGTAGGGGATCGCCGGCCGGCCGGTGCCCGACCGCCACCACACCACCCACACCCCCGACCCGCGGTCGTGGTGCTGGGCGAGCCAGTCGTGCCACTGCTCGAGGGTCTCGGGGTGGACGGTCGGCTTGCCGTCGGGGGCCACGCCCTCGACCGCTCTCGCGGCGCTCATGACGCCATCCTCACCCCACCCGGCCCCCCGGTCACCTCGACGCAGGACGTCGTTCACCGCGGAGCCACGGCTCCCACCCCGGGGAGCAACCCGGCGCTGGGACGGTGCAACCGCGGCGCGTGCTCGGGTCACGCGCCGTCGTCGCGCATCCACCCTCTCCACCCGTGCAGGAAGGACCCCCATGCCCCCGTCCGGAGTGACCTCCGGAGTCGGCCGGCGACGGAGCACCGCGGTGCTCGCAGCGTCCGTCGGTCTCGGGCTGGTCACGGCGCTGGCACCCACCGGTGCCGCGTCGGCCATGCCCGCTCCCCCCAGCCGCACCACCGGCTCCCCCGCCCCCACTGCCACCGCCGTCGCCGCCCAGGCCGACTCGACCCTTGCCCCGTTCGACGCGGTCGACCAGCACATCGGCACCCAGCTCGACACCACCGAGAACAAGAGCAACGACGCCTACGGCAACACGTACCCCGGCGCGACGCTCCCGTTCGGGATGGTGCAGCCGAGCCCCACGACGTACAAGGTCGGCGAGACCAACGACCTCGTACGCGAGAAGGGTGGCTACGAGTACACCGCCGGCCAGATCCGCGGCTTCGGCATGACGCGCTACTCCGGCACCGGCTGCCACACCCGCTTCGGCGGCTACGAGTTCCCGACGATCCCGTTCGCCGGTGAGCTGGCTGCAGATGGCACCCTGCCCCGCAACCCCGCGGTGAACGGGCAGCACCGGTCCTACTTCCTCGACTTCAGCCACGACGACGAGGTCTCGGAGCCCGGCTACTACGCCGTGACCACCGCTGACGGCACGAGCACCGAGCTCACCGCCGCCCGGCGCACCGCCGTCAGCCGCTTCGACTTCTCCGGTGCCGACGGCTCCACGCTGGTCCTCGACGCCTCGGGCGCCAACAACCGCACCTTCGAGGTCGACCTCGACATCGACCCGGAGACCCGCACGGTCAGCGGCTCGATGTACGGCACCGACGTGTGCGACAACGGCAACTTCTACCGCGCCTACTTCTCCACCACGTACGACCAGGCGTTCGCGTCGTTCGGCACGTGGACCGGCGACACGATGACCGCCGGGGCGACCGAGGCGTCGGTCGCCGGCGGCACCGATACGGACCAGCGTCACAGGACGGGCGGCTGGGTGACCTTCGCCGACGACGCCGTCGTCACCGCGAAGACCGGCTTCAGCTACACCAGCGTGGACGCCGCGGCCGCCAATGCCGAGGCCGAGACCGCCGGCTCGTCCTTCGACGACGTCCGCGCGGCCGCCAAGGCCACGTGGCAGGAGGCGCTCGGCACCGTCGACGTCGCCGGCGGCACCGACGAGGAGCGAACCAAGCTCTACACCGCGCTCTACCACGCGCTGCTGCAGCCGACGATCGGCCAGGACGCCGACGGTCGCTACCGGGGCTACGACGGCCAGGTGCACCAGGTCGAGGAGGGTCGCGACTTCTTCCGCCGGATCAACTTCGCCGGGCAGGGCTGGGACATGTACCGCAGCCAGGCGCAGCTGATCGCGATGCTGTTCCCCGACGTCGCAGTGGACGTCAACCGCTCGATCGTCGCGCTGACCCAGCAGACCGGAAAGTGGTCGCCCGGCGCTGCGCGCATGTCCGGCGACAACTACCAGGTCATCCTCTCGACGCTCGACGCGTTCGGCGCCACCGACTACGACCGGCGGGCCGCGCTCGACTCGATGCTGGCCACCCAGTTCCTGCCCGCCACGAGCTCCACGCGCACGGAGGCCTTCCAGTTCGCCGCCGCCGGGTTCATCGAGAACCGCAAGGGCAACCACGCGACCTCGCGCACCTTGGAGTACGCCGTCGACGACTTCGCCATCGCGCGCCTGGCCCAGCGGCTCGGTGACACCGAGGCGCACGACGCCTTCATGGTCCGCGCGCAGAACTGGCAGAACGTCTTCGACCCCCAGACCCAGCACATCCGGCCGCGCGAGCGCACCGGCTTCGACCGCACCCAGAACCTGGGCAACCGCGGCACCGGGACCTACGGCGAGCAGTTCAACCAGTCGACCGGCTACCAGTACGGCTGGATGGTGCCCCACAACATCGGCGAGCTCGTCGAGCGGCGTGGCGGCCGGGCGGCCTCCTTGCGCGCGCTCGACGTGCTGATGGCCGAGCTCGACGCCGGGGCCTACGACAAGACCGGCAACTACCTCTCCAACGAGGCCGCACTGGCGACCCCGTGGGTCTACCACTGGCTCCAGGCGCCGCACAAGACCACCGACGTGCTGCACCGTGCCGTCAGCGAGCTCTACGACACCACGCCCTCGGGCCTGCCCGGCAACGACGACGAGGGCGCGCTGAGCGCGTGGTACGTCTTCGCCAACATCGGCATCGCGCCGATGATCCCCGGCACCGCGGACCTGCTCGTCACCGCTCCGATGTTCGACCAGGTGACACTGCGCAGCCTCGGCTCGGACCGGGTCTACACGATCAACGCCCCGGGCGTCTCGACGGGTGCCCGCTACACCACCGCTCTGCAGGTGGACGGCGTCTCGACCACCAAGAGCTGGGTCGGCGAGGACTTCGGCCGCGACGGCGGCACGCTCGACCTCACCATGGCGGCGACCCCCGGCACGTGGGGCACCGGCGCGGACGACGTCCCGCCGTCGTACGGCGCGGGCAGCGACGCCCGCAACAACGTCGGCACCTCGCCGAACGGCCGCGCGCGGATGGGTTCCATGGACCTCAGCGACTGGTCCTTCTCCCGCGAGACGCTCGCCGCCCTGGGCGCGGCGCCGGGTCAGCGGATCCCCTTCGGTGAGACCGGCATCTCCTTCACCTGGCCGGACACCGCTCCGGGTGAGCCGGACAACTGGATCCCGCACGGCCAGCGGGTCGACCTCCCCGACGAGAGCGCCGCGTCGATCTCGTTCCTCGGCCTGGCCACCAACGGTCCCTCGAGCGGCACCGCGGTCGTGGAGTACACCGACGGCAGCACCCAGCAGGTCCCGGTGACGCTCGCCGACTGGGGCAACGCCAACCCGGGCGGCGGCAACAGCGTCCTGCTCACCGTGACCGGCCGCAACAACGCCAACGGCACCACCGGTGGCGGCGACTTCCGCGTCTTCGCCACCCGGCCGGCCCCGCTCGACCCGGCCAAGACGGTCAGCGCGGTGCGCCTGCCCGAGGCGCGCTACAGCGGCGTCATGCACGTCTTCGACGTCGCCACCTCCCAGCAGCCCTACGTCGACCCGAACGCCCCGAGCGGCGTCCCCGACCGGATCTCGCTGACCAGCACCCAGGACCCCGCGACCTCGCAGTGGGTGACCTGGCGCAGCAGCAGCGCGCTGCCGCTGGACGGGAAGGTCGAGGTCCGGCCCGCCGGCGTGCCCGGCGCCGCCGTCCGCACCGTCGACGCCGAGGAGAAGCCCGAGCGCCAGGTCGCCGGCTACCCCTCGCGCAGCCACTCGGCGCGACTCGAGGACCTGACCGCCGACACGGCGTACGACTACCGCGTCGGCGCCGGCACGGCGTGGAGCGACTGGGCGACGTTCACCACCGCCGAGGACGGCGACGACCCGTTGACGTTCCTCTACTTCGGCGACGCCCAGGAGGGCATCGACACGGTCTGGCCGCGCACCGTGGCCGACGCGTGGCGGTCGACGCCCGAGGCCAGCCTGCGCCTCTACGCCGGCGACCTGGTCAACACCTCGACCGTGGAGAAGGAGTGGGACGACTGGTTCGCCGGCGTGGGCAGCCACGGCCGCACCACGACCTCGCTGGCCACGCCGGGCAACCACGAGGTCGGCCCCGAGCCGTTCATGGAGCACTACAAGGACACCTTCGAGCTCGACGCCAACGGCCCGGTCGCGGCCGACGCCGGGCCGTGGGCCGACACCTACGGCGAGCACCTCGCCTCGGTGCTGCGCGACACCGTCTCCTACAGCGACCACCAGGGCGTGCGGTTCGTCGTCCTCAACGCCAACCGCGACGACATCTGCCCGATGACCACCGTGCCCGGACTGCCGACGTCGAGCTGCGACACCGCCCGGCACGTGTGGATGTCGATGCAGGCCACCTGGCTCGACCGGGTGCTGGCGGACAACCCCCACAAGTGGAGCGTCGTGCTGGCCCACCAGCCGGTGTTCTCCACCGGCATCTCCGACAGCGGTGCGTTCCGCGACGAGGACACCTGGCGTCGCTACGTCGGTCCGGTGCTCGAGCGCCGCGACGTCGACCTGGTGCTGCAGGGCCACGACCACTCCTACGGCCGCGGCTCGATGGACCGGCACGGCACCGACCGCCCGGGTGTCTCCACCGGGCCGGTCTACGTCGTCGCCAACGCCGGCCAGAAGCAGTACCGGGCCGCGCCCGTGGACGACAACGTCTGGACCCGCAACCGGGCCACGCCCGTGGTGCGCGCGCAGGACACCTCGACGTTCCAGAAGATCCGGGTCGACGGCGACACGCTGCGCTACGAGTCGGTCGTGACCTACGTCGAGGCCGGCGGCGCCGCACCCAAGGCGCCCGGCGAGACCCTCGACTCCTTCACCGTCACCAAGTACGACGACGGCACCAAGTGGGTCACCGAGGCCGGCGTCGCCGTGCCGGGGCCGGAGGTCCCGGCCGAGGGCGTCGCCCTGCCCGGGTCGGCGCCGTTCGACCCCGACACGTTCGGCGAGGTGGTCTGGGACGACGACTTCGCGACCGACCGGCTGGGCGAGTACGCCACCCGCGCCGGCGCCGAGCCGCTGCCCGCCCTCGCCGTCGACACGGCGGAGGGCGTGCTCGAGGCCAGCGCCACCACCCGCTCGTGGGGGCACCTCTCCCCGCCCGTGGACGGCGGCGAGCGCTGGGCGGTCGTCGTGGAGCCGCGCTCGTTCGCGGGCACCGGTGCCGGCGAGGACAGCCTGTTCGTGGGCGCCTCCGCCGACAACCGCAACCTGTGGCTGAACTGGTACAACCACAGCCGCCGCGAGACCGGCTACGACGTCAGCACCGACGCCGGCGGCCGGACCGTGGGCCGCGCCGGCGGAGCGCTCAGCGTCGACCCGGGCGACCGCGTCGCCTTCGTCGTCGACCACGAGGAGGTGAGCTCGTGGATCGAGGAGGACGGCGTGTGGCGCCGCTACAACGTCGCGCTCTCGGCGTTCGCCCTCGACCGCAGCACGCTCGAGTCCTGGAAGCCGACGTTCAGCCTGCGGCTCGACCGCGGCACGATCGCCCTCGACCGCGTGACCGTGCTCGCCGGGGACCCCGTCACCGCTCCCGAGCCGGTGACCCCGGCCGCCGTCACCTTTGACGACCGGGCGGGCACCGCCGCCGACACCTGGACCGTGCCGGTCTCCGAGGGCGTCGAGTACGTCGTCGGCGCCCAGGTCGTCGCCGCGGGCACCTACCCCGGCACGGGCACCGTAACCGTCACCGCCCGCGCGTCGGGTGACGCCCCGATCGCCGAGGGCGCCACCACGTCGTGGGAGCACACGTTCTCCACCGCGGGCGGCGAGGTGCCGGTCGACACCGTCACCGTCGAGCTGGTCGCGACCGCCCGCCCCCACGGCACGGCGTCGACGGTGCGCGGCACGATCCGCTCCGCGTCGGGCCCCGTCACCGGACCGGTGACGATCGCGGTCGACGGCCGGCCCCACCAGCGGGTGCAGGCGGCGTCCGGGGCGTTCACCACGTCGCTCCCGCGCGACCTGGGCGCCGGACGCCACCGTGTGACGGCGACGTACGCCGGCGCGACCGGGCTCTCACCGGCCTCCGCCTCGGTGAGCGTCGTGGTGGCCCGCGCGACGCCGCGGGTGGCGCTGAAGGTCACGCCGAAGCAGCGCAAGCCCGGCGGGCGGTTCACCGCCGTGGTCCGCGTGAGCCTGCCCGGCAGCCCGGTCACCGTCACCGGACGCGTCACGATCGGCGTGGCCGGGCGCACCGTCACCGCGCGGGTGCGCGACGGCGTCGCCCGGGTGGCGCTGCCCGTCGTCCGGCGTCCCGGTCCGGTGCGGGTCACCGCCCGGTTCACCGGCACCGACGACGTCCGCCCCGGCGCCGCCCGGGCCGTCACGGTACGCGTCGTGCGCTGACGCGGGACCGCTCCCCCACCCCGGCGGGCCGGGACACCACGACGGTGTCCCGGCCCGTCGGCCTATCGTCGGTCGCATGCTCGCCATCACCGGTTCCACCGGGGCGCTCGGCGGCCTCGTCGCCCCCGCGCTCGCCGACCTGCGACCCCGACTGGTCGTGCGCGACCCGGCGCGGGCGCCGCAGCTCGGGCTCGACGTCCACGTGGCGGCGTACGACGACGCCGCCGCGGCGACCGCAGCGCTGGAGGGCGTCGAGGTGCTGTTCATGGTCTCGGCCTCCGAGTCCGAGCACCGTCGGCGCGAGCACCGCACCTTCGTCGACGCCGCCCGCCGCGCCGGGGTGCGGCACGTCGTCTACACCTCGTTCTCCGGCGCGGCCGCCGACGCGACGTTCACCCTGGGCCGCGACCACTTCGACACCGAGACCGCCCTGCACGAGAGCGGCATGACGACCACGGTGCTGCGCGACAACTTCTACCTCGACGTCCTCCCGCTGTTCGCCGACGCCGAGGGCGTGCTGCGCGGGCCGGCCGGCAGCGGCACGGTGGCGGCGGTCGCCCGGGCCGACGTGGCCGACGTGGTGGTGACGGTGCTGCGCGACCCCGCCGCCCACGCGGGGGCGACGTACACGCTGACGGGCCCGGAGGCGCTGACCCTCGACGAGGTGGCCGCGCGCGCCGGGGTGGTGCTGGGCCGCGAGCTGCGCTACCGGCCCGAGACGGTCGAGGAGGCCTACGCCTCACGCCGCGCCGCCTACCCCGACGCGCCCGACTGGCAGCTCGACGCCTGGGTCAGCACCTACACCGCGATCGCCGACGGCTCGTGCGCCCACGTCTCCGACGACGTACGACGGCTCACCGGCCACCCGGCCCGCACGGTCGAGGACGCGCTGCGCGGCTGAGCGTCTACCGGAGGGTGCGTTCGAGAGCAGCGATCAGGGTGAGCGAGTCGAACGGGCCCTGGTGCCGGGTCTCGCCGACGAAGAACGTGGGCGTGCCCCGGACCCCGCTGGCCTCGGCGCTCGCGATGTCGCGGCGGATCCGGTCGTGGAGCGCCTCGTCGTCGAGGTCTTCGACGAACTGCTCCGGGTCGCAGCCGACGGCGACCGCGTGCTCGACGAGATCGTCGCGCTCGAGCCGGTCCTGGTGGGCGAAGAGCCGCTCGTGCATCTCCCAGAACCGGCCCTGACGGTCGGCCGCCTCGACCGCGACGGCCGCGAGCTCGGAGTGCGGGTGCACGTCGAGCGGCAGGTGCCTCACGACGTAGCGCAGCCGGTCGCCGAAGTGGTCGCGCACGTCGCGGGCGGCACCGGTCGCGCGCAGGCAGAACGAGCACTCGTAGTCGAGGTACTCCACGAGCAGCATCGGCGCGTCGGCCCGGCCGCGGACGTGGTCGACGGCGGGGTCGACGGGCTCGGCGAGGTGCACCGGCAGCGCGGCGTCGCGCTGACCCAGGAACCGCGCGGCAGCGGTGAAGACGGCCCACCCGACCAGGCTGGCCAGCACCGCGGAGATCAGCACCCCCACGGTGGCCTGGGCGGCGAGCCGCTCGTCGTCGAAGGCGAGCCCCACGATCAGCAGCGAGACGGTGAACCCGATGCCCGACAGCGCCGCGCCGGCGAACACGTGGCCGCCGCCGACGCCCTGCGGGAGCGCGCCCCAGCCGGCGCGCACCGCTGCCACGGCGCCCAGGCCGATCCCGAGCATCTTGCCGGCGACGAGCCCCAGCGCGATGCCCCACGTGAGCGGTGAGGTGAGCGCGTCGCCGAGGACGCCGTCGCGCAGGTCGACGCCGGCGTTGGCCAGCGCGAACACCGGCACCACGACGTAGCTGGTCGGCGCGTGCAGCACCTCCTGCAGCCGCTCGTTGACCGAGATCGCGCGGTTGAGGCTGCGCCGGGCGTTGCGCTGCACGTCGGGCAGCGGTGACTGCCGGAAGATGCGCATCTGTGCGGCGGCGTTCTCGACCTTGACCCGCACCGGGTCGTACGCCGGCACCAGCAGGCCCGCGAGCATGCCGGCGATCGAGGCGTGCACGCCGGACGCCACCGTCGCGCCCCAGCACACGACGGTCAGCGTGACGTAGGGCCACGCGCGCCACTCGTGGCGCCGGTCGAGCACCACGAGGCCGACCAGGCAGGCGGCGGCGATCGAGAGGGGGACCAGCGAGACGTCGTCGGAGTAGACGAGGCCGATCACCGAGACGGCGACGATGTCGTCGATGACGCTCAGCGTGAGCAGGAAGATCCGCAGCTGGGTGGAGACCGCGGGTCCCACCAGCGCGAGCATCCCGAGCAGCACGGCCGTGTCGGTGCCGATCACCGCGCCCCAGCCGTGGGCGGCCTCGCCGCTCGGGTTCAGCGCCAGGAAGATCGCGACCGGGACGAGCATGCCGCCGATGCCGGCCACCACGGGCACCGTGAGCCGGTTGCGCTCGGTCAGCTCGCCCATGGCGAGCTCGCGGCGTACCTCCAGGCCGACGACGAAGAAGAACACGACCATCAGGCCGTCGTTGATCCAGTGGTGCAGGTCCATCGAGATGCCGCGGCCGCCGAGGTCGACGGTGAGCACCAGGTGCCACAGGTCGTCGTAGCGGTCCGACCACGGGGAGTTGGCCCACAGCAGCGCCACCAGCGCGACGGCGACGAGCAGCCCGGCGCTGCCGGCCTCGGTGCGGATGAAGGTGCGCAGCGGGGTGCGCAGCTGGTCCTCGAAGTCGTCCTCGACGTCGACCGGGGTGATGTCGGTGCTGTCGGCACCGGGACGCGCGGTCACGCTCGGGAGCCTATCGAGACCAGTCGGCTCCCGGCAGCCTCACGCCGTGAGGTGGTGGACGAAGCACCAGCGCCACTCCTCGTCGGGCTCGGCCGACTGCATCACCGCATGGCTGGTCTCGTGGAAGTGGGCGGTGGCGTGGCGGTCGGGCGAGGAGTCGCAGCAGCCGACGTGCCCGCACTCGAGGCACTGGCGCAGCGCGACCCAGCGGTGCCCGGCGGCGACGCACTCCGGGCAGCTGCCCTCGGTGACGGTCTCGGCGACCGGGTGCGCCTCGAGGTGCTCGCACTCCTCCCCCGGGCGGCGCAGCGACGACGTGCGGAGCTCGGCGCGGTCGGAGGCGGCCCGCTCGAGCATCGACTCCTCGACGTCGAGCATCGCCAGCACCTCGGCGACCACCACCGACGGCGTGGTGCCCTGCGACCGGATCTCGAGGACCCGCTCGCGCTCCACCTCGATCATGGCGAGCCGGATGCGGGAGTAGACCTCGCTCGGGGTCTCCTCGTCGGCGGTCGTCCCGAGCCGCTCCCAGGCGGCGAAGTTGCGCTGCTCGATGCGCTGCTTGATCAGCGTGACGACGCCGTGCACGTCGTCGACCTCGGTCTCCTTGAGGAAGTGGAACCCGGCCTTGGAGGCCTGCTGCAGCAGGGTCGCGCGGGCCAGGGCGTCGTCCATCGGGTCCGGCGACGGCACCTCGAGGCGGCTGGCGAGGACCGGCAGCGAGAGCCCCTGGATGATCAGGGTGCCGGCCACGCAGGTGAAGGCGATGAGCAGCAGCACCTCACGGTGCTCGGTCTCCTCGGGGATGATGAACGCCGCCGCGAGCGTGACGACGCCGCGCATGCCGGCCCAGCCGAGCAGGAACGTGTACGTCGGCGGCGGGATCTGGCCGGCCTCGGGCCCGGCGGTCGGGCGGACCAGCAGGTAGCGCGCCGGGAAGACCCACAGCAGCCGGAGCGCGATGACGCCGACCAGGGACAGCACGCACACCAGCGCGATCCGGGCGCCCGACAGCGAGCTCTGGCCGACGTCGTCGAACAGCATCGCCGCCTGCAGCCCGATCAGCAGGAACACGGCGTTCTCCAGGACGAAGGCGATGGTGCCCCAGTTGGTCCGCTCGGCGATCCGGCTCTGCGCGCTCTGCAGCACCGGCGCCCGGTGCCCGAGCAGCAGGCCGGCGACGACGACGGCGATCACACCGGAGGCGTGGACCTCCTCGGCGGCGACGTACGCCGCGAACGGGACGACCAGCGAGATCGCGGTGTCCATCAGCGGGTCCTCGAGGTGCCGGCGCACCTTGCCGACCACGACGTAGAACGCCAGGCCGATCGCGACACCGCCGCCCGCGGCGACCACGAAGTCGACGGCGACGCTCCAGGCGGTCACCTCACCGTGGTGGTCGGCGGCCAGCCCACCCGCGGCGATCGCGGTGCGGAGGGTGACCAGGGCCGTGGCGTCGTTGAGCAGCGACTCGCCCTCGAGGACCGTGGTGATCCGCCGGGGCAGCCCGATCCGGCGTCCGACCGCGGTGGCGGCGACGGCGTCGGGCGGCGCCACCACCGCCCCGATCGCGAACGCCGCACCCCACCCGAGGCCGGGGATCAGCGCGTGTACCAGCACCGCGATCCCCGCCGCGGTGAAGACGACCAGGCCGACCGAGAGCAGCAGGATCGAGCGCCGGTTGGCGTTGAAGTCGACCAGGGAGGCCCTGATGGCGGTGGCGTACAGCAGCGGCGGCAGCAGCCCGAGCAGCACCACCTCGGCCTCGAGGTGGATCTCCGGCGCCCCCGGCACGTACGACGCCGCCGCGCCCGCCACGATCAGCACCAACGGCGCCGGAAGGTCGACCCGCTCCGCCACCGCGGTCACGACCAGCACGCTCACGGCGAGCACGACGAGCAGCAGCGCGATCTCCACCGGCCCATTGTCCTGGGCGATGCGGTCGACCGGCGACGTGCGCCCCGTCCCTGGGACGGCCGCGCGGGGATAGTTCGATACCTCATCAACGTAAGACGCGTCTTGGAGGTTGACCAGGTATCGAAGTATCCCCGCGTAGCGCGTCAGGGACGGAGTGCGCGGATGCGGGCGTCGAGGTCGCGGCGGCCGTCACGGCGTACCCGCGCCTCGACCACCTCGAGGCCGCCGTTGGGGGCGGCGATGGCCTGCTCGAGCTGGGGCAGCGAGTCGACCCGGAGGTGGGGGGTGCGGGTGGCGGCGCACAGGGCCGCGAGGTCGACGCCGTGCGGGGTGCCGAAGAGCAGCTCGAACCGGTCGGCGTGCACCGGGTCGCCCTGCTCGAGGACGGAGAAGATCGAGCCGCCGTCGTCGTTGACGACCACGATCGTGAGGTCCGGGCGCGGCTCGTGCGGCCCGAGCACCAGGCCGTTGCTGTCGTGCAGGAACGTCACGTCGCCCATCAGCGCGAGCGTCGGCCCCTCGTGACGGCCGAGCGCCGCACCGACGGCCGTCGAGACGGTGCCGTCGATGCCGGCCAGGCCGCGGTTGGCGACGACCTTGCGCCGCTCCCCCACCGGCGTCGGCCGGGCCATCAGGTCGAGGTCGCGGACCGGGTTGGACGCGCCCACGACCAGCTGCACCCCCGGCGCGACGGCGCGCGCCACCGCCCCCGCCACCTCGTACGGCGTCAGGTCGGGCTCGGCCGCGAGCAGCGCGTCGAGCTGCCGCGAGACCGAGCGGTCGGCCTCGCGCCAGGCGGCGAGCCACCCGTCGTCGTCGCGGCCGGCCGGGACCACGGCGGCCGCGGTGCGGGCGACCGGGTAGGAGCGCTGCGCCCACGCCCCGGCGGCCGGCACCGAGACCACCTCGACGTCGGCGCGCGCGAGCAGCCGGCTCACCGGGCGCGAGAGGGTCGGCCGGCCGAGGACGACGACCCGCTCGACGGCGGCGCCGAGGTCGGTGCCGAGCAGCAGCCGGTAGCAGCGCAGGGCGTGGTCACCGGTGCGGGCGCCCGACGACGGCTCGGCCAGCAACGGCCAGCCCCCGGTCTCGGCGACCCGGCGCGCGGCGGGGCCGGCGTCGTCGCCGGCGACCACCACCGTGCGCGGCCCCATCGGCAGCACCGTCGCCGCCCCACCGGGATAGTCGTGGACCTTCGGCACGCGGTGCGGAACGTCCACGACCATCCCGGTCCAGGGGGCGTCGGGGAGGAGGGGATCGTCGAGCTGGACGTTGAGGTGGACGGGCCCGGACAGGTCGTCCCCGAGCCCCAACGGCCGCGGTGCGGCGAGGTCGACGGTCGGCAGCAGCCGCCCGAAGATCCCGACCTGGTCGGTGGTCTGGTTGGCGTCGGTGCCGCGCAGCCGGGCTGGCCGGTCGGCGGTGACGAACGCGACCGGCAGCGCGCAGTGCGCGGCCTCGAGCGCGGCCGGGTGCAGGTTGGCGACGGCGGTGCCGGACGTGCACACCACCGCCGTACGCCGGTGGCTGCGGGCCAGTCCGACGGCCAGGAACCCGGCCGACCGCTCGTCGATGCGGGTGTGCAGCCGCACCAGCCCCGCCCGGTGCGCGTCGTACGCCGCGAACGACAGCGGGGCGTTGCGGCTGCCGGGAGCCACGACGACCTCGGTCACGCCGGCCTCGACGAGCTGGCGCAGCACGTCCCGGGCGAGCTCGGTGGCGGTCACGGCGCCACCTCGCGCAGCCGCGACTCCCAGTGCGCGACCCGCTCGGGGGTGGCGGCGAGCCGCTCGAGCGCGGCCTCGTCGACCACCGGCGCGCCCACCGGGAGGACGCCGTCGACCGGCAGCAGCGGGGCGACCGCGACGTCGTCGGTGAGCAGCTGCACGGTGGCCAGGCCGCAGGCGTGGGGCAGGTCGGGCAGCGCGGCGGCGAGCGCGAGACCGGCGGCGATCCCGACCGAGGTCTCCAGGGCGGAGGAGACGACGACCGGCAGGCCGATGTCCTCGGCGACCCGCAGGCACGCCCGCACCCCGCCGAGCGGTTGCACCTTGAGCACGGCGATGTCGGCGGCCTCGAGGTCGCGCACGCGGTAGGGGTCGGCGGCGCGGCGGATCGACTCGTCGGCCGCGATCCGTACGTCGACCCGGCGCCGCACCAGCGCCAGGTCCTCGACCGAGGCCACCGGCTGCTCGGCGTACTCCAGCCCGCCCGCGGCCCGGTCGAGCCGGCCGATCGCGGTGACCGCCGCGTCGACCGACCACCCGCCGTTGGCGTCGATGCGCACCAGGCCGCCGGGGCCAAGCGCGTCGCGCACCGCCTCGATCCGGGCCTCGTCGTCGGCGAGCACCTGACCCGGCTCGGCGACCTTCACCTTGGCGGTCCGGCAGCCGCCGGCCGTCACGATCCGGTGGGCCTCGGCGGGACCGACCGCCGGCACCGTCACGTTCACCGGGACGACGTCACGCACCGCCGCCGGCCAGTCGCCGGCGGCCGCCTCGCGGGCGCAGGCCAGCCACGGCGCGGCCTCCGCGGCGTCGTACTCCAAGAACGGGCTCCACTCGCCCCAGCCGGCGGCGCCCTCGACCAGCGCCACCTCACGCGTGGTGATGCCGCGGAACCGGGTGCGCATCGGGATCGAGAGGACCCTCATCCGGCCAGCTCCCGCAGCCGCAGCCGGTCGGGCTTGCCGTTGCCCAGCAGCGGGATCGCGTCGAGCACGACCACCTGCCGGGGTGCCCACGAGCGGGGGTGCTCCGCGGCGACCCAGTCGCGCGCCTCGGCCTCGGCCACCGCACCGACCACGAACGCGACGAGCCGGTTGCCCCACTCGTCGTCGGGGACGCCGACCACCTCGGCCTCCCGGATCCCGGGGTGGGCGCGCAGCCGGGCGGCCACCGCCGGCCCGGGCACGTTGACGCCGCCGCTGACGACCACGTCGTCGACACGGCCGAGCACCTGCAGCCGGCCGTCGTCGTCGAGGCGTCCGGCGTCGGCGGTGCGGAACCACCCGTCCACCAGCACCTCCGCCGTCAGCGCGGGGTCGCCGGCGTAGCCGTCGAACAGCGTCGGCCCGCCGATCCGGATGCGCCCGTCGGCCGCGACGGTCACCGCCACGCCGTCGAGGGGCACGCCGTCGTAGACGCACCCGCCCGCCGTCTCGGCCGCGCCGTACGTCGCCACCACCCGGACGCCGGCCGCGGCGGCCCGGGTGCGCAGGACCGGGTCGACCGGACCGCCGCCGAGCAGCACCGTGTGCGCGCGGCGCAGCGCCGCGGCGTCGGCGCCGTCCTCGTCGAGCATCCGGCGCAGCTGGGTCGGGACCAGGCTGGTGAACCACCCGTCGCCGTCGGGCCAGCCGTCGCCGGTCCACGGCTCGTGCCCGGCGACCAGCGAGCGGCAGACGACCTGGATGCCCGCGACGTACGACGCCGGCAGCCTGAGCACCCACCGCCCCGTGCCGCCGAGGCGGCGCTCGGTGGCCGCCACCGAGGCCAGCACGGCGCGACGTGACAGCACGACCCGCTTGGGTCGGCCGGTCGATCCGGAGGTCTCGACCACCAGCGGGTCGGGCTCCCCGGGCGCCTCGAGCCACGCCGCGTAGTCCACGCGATCACGCTAACGGTCCGTCGCCCGGCGGCGCCGCGGGCTCCCGGCCGGGCGCCACCTGACCGCGCGCCCCGCCCCGCGGGCTGCTTAGATCCTGGGCGTGGCGACGGCAGGTGAGTGGGTCCAGGGTGCACGTCCGCGCACGCTCCCGGCGGCGGTCGCCCCGGTGCTCGCCGGCAGCGGCGTCGCGGCGTACGACGACGCCGAGGCCTGGTGGAAGGCGCTGCTCGCGCTCGTGGTCAGCCTCGCGCTCCAGGTCGCGGTCAACTACGCCAACGACTACTCCGACGGCATCCGCGGCACCGACGACGTCCGGGTCGGGCCCGTGCGGCTCACCGCGGCCGGGCTGGCCCCGCCCGCGGCGGTCAAGCGGGCGGCGTTCGTGGCGTTCGGCGTGGCCGCGGTCGCCGGGCTGGTGCTGGCCGCGACGACGGCGTGGTGGCTGGTCGCCGTCGGCCTCGTCAGCGTGGCCGCCGCCTGGTACTACACCGGTGGCTCCAAGCCCTACGGCTACCTCGGGCTCGGCGAGGTGATGGTGTTCGTGTTCTTCGGCCTCGTCGCGGTCGTCGGCACGACGTACGTGCAGACCGAGGAGTGGTCGGCCGCGGCGCTCGTCGCCGGCGTCGGGATCGGCGCGCTCGCCTGCGCCATCCTCGTGGTCAACAACCTGCGCGACATCCCGACCGACCGCGAGGTCGGCAAGACCACGCTCGCGGTCCGGCTCGGCGACCGGCGGACGCGGTTCCTGTACGCCGCGCTGGTCGCCGTCGCGGCCGTCGCCGTGGTCGTGGTCGCCGTGCTGACCACGTGGTGGGTGCTGGCCGGGCTCGGCTTCCTGGTGCTCGCCGGCCGCGGGGTCGCGGTGGTGCTCGGTGGCGCCACCGGGCCGGGCCTCGTCCCGGTGCTCCAGACGACCGGCCTGGCCGAGCTGGCCTGGGCGGTGCTCGTCGCCGCCGGGCTCACCCTGGGCTGAGCGGCGTACGCTCGGCAGCGTGAAGCTCCTCCTGCTGCTCGCCATCATCGCCGCCGTCGTGGCCGCCTACCGGCTCCGGGTGCCGATCATGGCCAAGGTCCTCGGCCAGCCCCAGAGCCGGGTGCAGCGGCACCTCGACCGGCGTCGCGACCGCTAGCCGGGGGTCACTGGTCGTCGACGTCCTCGCGGGCGCGACGCTCGTCGAAGGCCGCCGTCGCCCGCTCGGCGCGCGCCTCCACCTTGCGGGCCAGCTTCTCGCGCGGACCGGCCAGCACCCAGTAGGAACCGACGCCGCTGACCACCAGAGCGATCAGGAACGTCAGGCCCAGCTTGGCCTCGTCGGTGACGAGGAGCCAGGCACCCGTCACGGCGGCCCACGTGAGCAGGAACAACCCCAGCCGCAGCGCGGTGTAGACGACGAAGTCCTTCACCGGTCCAGGGTATGCCGTGGGCGGTATCTCCGTTTGCGCGGCCACCGCACCCACCCGGGCTCTACGCTGGGACGGTGCTGCGGTTCCTGTTCCTGCTGGCCCTCTTCGCGGTGATGGTCTACGTCCTCGTCCGCGTGATGCAGCAGCGCGGCGGGATGTCCGGCCGCCCGGCCCGCCCCCGCCGCCCCCAGCGCCCGTCTCCGCCGCCCCGCATCGTCGCCCCCGACGACGACGAGGACTTCCTGCGCGACCTCGACCGCAAGCGCCTCAACCCCGAGGACCCCGACTCCTGACGGCTGGCGTCGTACGACGGGCGACGGGCGACGGGCTTGTCGTTCCCGCGCGATCGAACGGCAACGACAGATCCCGGGCCGACAAATCTGCCATTCCCGCGCGATCGAACGGCAACGACAGATCCCGGACCGGCGAAACTGCCATTCCCGCGCGATCGAACGGCAACGACAGATCCTAGGCCAGCAAAACTGCCATTCCCGCGCGATCGCGCGGCAACGGCGGGCTACTCCCGCAGCTCGTACGACGACGCGGCCGGGGCGTCGCCGGCGTAGGAGTGCTGGGAGCTGGTGGAGAAGTAGTTGATGCCGATGAAGTTGAACCACAGCGTGGCCAGGCCGACGCAGGCCAGGATGGCGGCGTTGCGACCCTTCCAGCCGGCGGTGGCGCGGGCGTGGAGGTAGGCGGCGTAGACCACCCACGTGATGAAGGCCCAGACCTCCTTGGGGTCCCAGTTCCAGTAGCGCGACCAGGCCTCGTGGGCCCAGATGGGGCCGGTGATCAGCACCGCGAACGTCCACACCGGGAACGCGAAGGCGTGGATGCGGTAGGCGGTGCGGTCGAGGACCGCCAGCGGCGGGATCCGGGAGCCGGGTGCGGCGGCGGCGTCGCCGCCGCGGCGCAGCTTGACCAGGTAGACGATCGAGAGGATGCCGCCCATCGTGAACGCACCGGTGGCGAGCACGGCCGAGACGACGTGGATGACGAGCCAGTAGGAGTTGAGCGCCTCGGTGAGCGGGGCGACCTCGTCGTGCAGCCAGATCACGGCGACCATCAAGGTGGCGGTGACGAACCCGACCACCAGCGGCGCCATCCACTGCAGCGAGAAGCGCCGCAGCAGCACCAGGTAGATCACGGTCACCACGAAGGTGCCCGAGACGGTGAACTCGTACATGTTGCCCCAGGGCACCCGGTTGGGGCTGGCGGCCATGCCCCGGCCGACCAGCGCCACGAGGTGCGCGCCCACCGCGATCAGCGTGAGCATGATGCCGAGCCGGCCCAGGAACTCCGTACGCCGCGCACGCGCCTCGCCGTCGTCCCCGCCGTCGCCGGTGCGTACCGCGAGCGAGCCGTGCCCGACGTCGCGGTCATCGTCACCCGCCGACTCGGCGACCGCGACCTGGCGCAGGCTCGCCCACTCGGCCAGGTGCACCACCAGCGCCAGGAAGTACACGATGCCGGCCGCACCGATCGCCTGGTTGCTGAGCGTCTCCCACCCGGCGTTGGTCATCGGTCGTTCTCCCTCGGGTCCTTCGCGGTGTCCTGCAGGTCGGCGACGATCTCGGCGAGCACGTCGCTCAGGTCGGCGCCGCCGGAGCGGTCGAGCAGCGCCACCTCCACCATGGTCGCACCCTGGCCCCCACCCTCGTCGTCACCCTCGTGACGACGGGCGCGCACCCAGACCCGGCGCGGGCGGATGAACAGCGACCCGAGCAGGCCGATCAGCGCCAGCACGACCCCACCGAGCGCGACCTCCTTGCCGGGGGTCTGGCTGATCTGGATCCGGACCCACGGCTGGACGTCGTCGAAGGTCACCGACCCGAGCCCGTCGGGCAGCTGCTCGGTCTCGCCGACGCGCAGGTCGAGTCGCACCTGCTTGCCGTCGGCCTGGAGCGGGGTCGCGTTCGCCGTCTCGAGCGCGTAGACCGACTGCGGCCCGCCGTCGTCGAGTCCGAGGTCCCCGGTCCACACGTTCATCGAGATCAGCGGGTTGCCGAGCGCGGGGAACAACGACGTCGGGTCGCCGGCCCGGTTCTGCGCGAACGTCGGGAACAGCACCCCCTCGAGGCCGAGCTGCTGGGGCTCCGCGCTCCCCGCCTTGACGACGCCGAAGGACAGGAACGTCTGGTCCTGGGGCAGGAAGACGGTCGGCCCGCGGTAGGCGACCTCGCCCTCGCCGTCGCGCACGGTGATGACCGGCGCGTAGCCGTGACCGACGAGGAACACGTCGGTGCTGCCGATGGTCAGCGGGTGGTTGACCCGCAGGTCGTAGGTCTGCTCCTCGGCGCCGGGGCTCTCGCGGTAGCGCAGCCGGGCGTTGAACTCCCGGGCCGTGCCGGCCGCGGACCCCTTGGTCAGCCAGCTGATGTCGAAGTCGTCGACGCTGAAGGAGAACGGCTCGAAGTCCTCGGGGCCGAACTGGCTGCCGGGGTCGAGGTCGTCGTAGGACGCCGCGGTGTTGGAGAACGCCGGGCCGTCGACGAGCACGATGACGCCGCCCTGGTAGCCGAACAGCCCGCCGACGGCGAAGCCGACCAGCACCACGATCACCGAGATGTGGAAGATCAGGTTGCCCACCTCGCGCGTGTAGCCCTTCTCGGCGCTGACGGCGTCGGCCTGGTCGACCCGCAGCCGGTAGCGGCGGCGACCCAGCACCACACGGGCGCGCTCGAGGACGGCGTCGGCGTCGAGGTCGGTGCGGTAGGACGCGTGGTCGGGCAGCCGCGACAGGTTGCGGGGGGCCACCGGCGGCTTGGCCCGGATCGCGCGGGCGTAGTGGTAGCTGCGCGGGATGATGCAGCCGACGAGGGAGACCATCAGCAGCAGGTAGATCGCGGAGAACCAGACCGAGTCGTAGACCGAGAACAGGCCGAGCCGTTCGTAGACCGGCGTGAGCTGCGGGTGGTCGTCCTTCCAGCGCGTGACGGCGAGCGCGTCGACGCCCTGCTGCGGGATGACCGAGCCCGGCACGGCCGCCAGGGCCAGGAGCAGCAGCAGGACCAGCGCGGTCCGCATCGAGGTGAGCTGGCGCCAGGCCCAGCGCCCGAGCTCGCGCGCGCCCAGCTCGCCGGGCCGCCGGGTGGCGGGACGGTCCTCGAGGTCGACCACTAGACCGCCACCTCGAAGCCGCCCACGAGGCGCAGCTGCACCCACTGCATGGCGTGGTCCCAGAGCCCGGTGACGAGCAGGATCCCGACGACGACCAGCATCGCCCCGCCGGTGCGCATCACGGCCTGCTGGTGGCGACGTACCCAGCGCAGCGCGCCGAGGGAGCGGGCGTAGAACACCCCGGCCACCACGAACGGGACGCCGAGCCCGAGCGCGTAGGCGCCGGAGAGCACCGCACCGCGGGCCGCGGTGGCGTCGGTGTAGGTGAGCCCGACGATCACGCCGTAGGTCGGGCCGATGCACGGCGTCCAGCCGATCGCGAAGAGCGCGCCGATGAGCGGCGCGGCGCCGAGGCCGACGGCGGGCACGGCGTGGATCCGCCACTCGCGCTGCAGCCACGGCACGACCCCGGCGAAGACGAGCCCGAGCGCGATCAGCACGAACCCCATCACGAAGGTGATCTCGTCGGTGTAGCGGCGCAGGGTCAGGCCGACGCCGCCGACGGTGGTGCCGATGAGCACGAACACCGTCGCGAAGCCGAGCACGAACAGCAGCGAGCCGACCAGCATCCGGCCGCGGCGCCGCGACGCCTCACCGGAGGCGAGGTCGGCGCCGGACAGGCCGGTGGCGTAGGAGAGGTAACCGGGAAGAAGCGGGATGACGCACGGGCTGAAGAAGGAGACGAGCCCGGCGATCGCGGCCACCGGCAGGGCCAGGGCCAGCGAGCCGCTCCCGGCCTGCTGCTGGAACCACTCACCCATCCTCGGCCCCGACCTCCTCGACGAGGGCCTCCAGCGTGCCGACCGAGCTCAGCTGAGCGGTGATCAGGGCGGCCACCCGGCCCTGGCGGTCGAGCACGTACGTCGTGGGCGGCGAGCGCGGCACGTAGCTGCCCAGGGCCAGCGTGCCGTCGCCGTCGTCGGCGATGGTCGGGTAGGTGATGTCGAACTCGCGCTCGAACGACCGGGCGTTCTCGAAGGACGTCTCGCGGAAGCTGAGACCCACGAACTCGGCGTCGACCTGCTCCGAGGCCTGCTGCAGCACCGGGGCCTCCGCGCGGCAGGGGTTGCACCACGAGCCCCAGACGTTGAGCACGACGACCTCGCCGCGCAGGTCGGCCAGGTCGACCGGCTCGCCCTGCAGCGACTCGCCGCTGAGCTCGACGGGGTCCTCGCGGTCGTCGGCCGGGACCTGGACGACCGACCCCTCGCCGGTGGGGTAGTTGGCGTCGTCGGTGCCGTCGAGGCCGCCGGAGCAGCCCGTCAGCACGAGGGCGACCAGGAGCGCCACGACGGCGGGACGGCGACGACGGCGAGGGATCACGTCGGCTTCTCCTCCTCGGGGGCACCGCCTGCGGAGAACGTCGCCGACCGGTCGCCGACCGGGATCAGGTCGCCGGCCGGCTCGCTGTAGCGGACCTGGGCGACCCGGTCGCCGACGAAGCGCAGCGAGGTCACCGAGCAGAGGGTGCACTGGCGCTTGCGGGGGTCGTGCACGTAGGTGCGGCGCTTCTCGGCGTGCATCCGGGTGACCCAGATCGGCAGCTGGTGGGAGACGATCACGGCCTCGCGGCCCTCGACGCTGTCGCGGACCTCGGTGATGGCGGCCTTCATCCGCGCCACGATGTCGGCGTAGGGCTCGCCCCAGGAGGGCCGCAACGGGTTCCACAGGTGGCGCCAGTTGCGCGGGTCCTTGAGCGCGTGGCGGTCGGGGCCGAAGGCGTGGCCCTCGAACTTGTTGGCCGACTCGATCACCCGGGCATCGGTCTCGACCTCGACCGCGTGCGCCAGGGCGATCGGCACCGCGGTGTCGCGGGTGCGGTCGAGGGGCGAGCACACGACGCGCGCGACGTCGTGGCCCTCGAAGGACCCCGCGACCTTCTCGGCCATCTGGCGGCCGAGGTCGGAGAGGTGGAAGCCCGGGCGGCGGCCGTACAGCACGCCGTCGGGGTTGTGCACCTCGCCGTGCCGCACCAGGTGGACGACGGTCTCAGGGGTGGCCATGCTCGCCCTCCTGGGCTCGGGCTGCGGCGCGGGCCGCGACGGGAAGGGCGTCGACGACGGCCTGGACGGCACGGTCGTCGTGGGCGGAGGAGAGGAACCACGCCTCGAACGCCGACGGCGGCAGGTAGACGCCGGCGTCGAGCATCGCGTGGAAGAAGGCGGCGTACGCCTTCTGGTCGGTGCGGGACGCGTCGGCGAAGTCGCGCACGGGGCCGTCGCAGAGGAACACCGAGAACATCGTGCCCGCCGACTGGATCGTGTGGGCCACCCCTGCGGCGTCGAGCGCGGCGGCGGCGGCGTCCTTGATGGTCGCGCCTGCGGCGTCGAGGTGGGCGTAGACCTCGTCGGTGGCCAGCCGCAGCGTCGCCAGTCCGGCGGTCGTCGCGATCGGGTTCCCCGACAGGGTGCCGGCCTGGTAGACGGGCCCGTCGGGCGCCAGCATCGACATCACGTCGGCGCGGCCGCCGAACGCCGCCGCGGGGAAGCCGCCGCCCATCACCTTGCCGAAGGTCATCAGGTCGGGTACCCAGCCCTCGACCGCGCCATCGAGACCCCACTGCCCCTGGCGGGAGGCGCGGAAGCCCGTCATCACCTCGTCGCTGACGAACAGCGCGCCGTGCGTGCGGCAGGTCTCGGCCAGGAACGCGTTGAAGCCGGGCTCGGGCGGGACCACGCCCATGTTGCCGGGGGCCGCCTCGGTCACCAGGCAGGCGATCCGGTCGCCGTGCTCGGCGAACGCCGCCGTCACCGCCGCCCGGTCGTGGTAGGGCAGCACCAGCGTGAGCGCGGTCGAGGACGCCGGGACACCCGGCGTGCCGGGCACCGCGAAGGTCGCCAGGCCGGAGCCGGCCGAGGCCAGCAGCGCGTCGACGTGGCCGTGGTAGCAGCCGGCGAACTTGACCACCACGTCGCGGCCGGTGAACGCACGGGCCAGCCGCACCACCGACATCGTGGCCTCGGTGCCGGAGGAGACGAACCGGACGCGCTCGATCGGCGTCCGGGCCACCATCTCCTCGCCGAGCGCGAGCTCGGCCTCGGTCGGGGCGCCGTAGGAGGTGCCGCGGGCGACGGCGGCCTGCACGGCCGCCTGCACCTCGGGGTGGGCGTGCCCGACCAGCATCGGGCCCCACGAGCAGACCAGGTCGACCAGCTCGTTGCCGTCGGCGTCGGTCACCCACGCACCGGCCGCCGAGCGGATGAACCGGGGGGTGCCGCCGACGGCGTTGAAGGCGCGCACCGGCGACGAGACGCCGCCGGGGATGACGGCCCGGGCCCGGTCGAACAGCGCCTGCGAGGCGGGTACGGCGGAGGGCGGGGTCACCCCTCCATTGTCACCGAGGGTCCTGAGGGCGACCGCCCAGGGTCGGGACCGCCTTGGCTGACGTGGCCCAGCCCACCATACTTACCGTGACACGTGGTCGCGGTCACATGTGCTTGTGACGACCGTAACTCCGTGTGACAGCATTCGTTGGGTCCTATGACGCGTACGTGGGGTAGGAAGCGCGTTGCCAGCCACCTCAGGAGATGACATTGTCCGCCTCGCGATTCGGTCGGATGCAGAGGACCGCGGCCCTGGTGCCGCTGGCCCTGCTGTCGGCAGCCTGGACGGCCAGCCTCACCGCGGCCGCCACCCCCACCTCCCCGACCTCCGCCGCCGCGGCTGACCCCGGCGCCCTGCCCGACGGGTCCAGCGTCCCCGCCGAGGCGATCGAGGCCCCGGCGTCGGTCTCCGGCTCCGACGACGTGGCCGGATCGGTGGGCGGCGTCGAGGGCGACGTCGAGCAGATCGTCGCATCCTCCTCCACCAACGGCATCCCCTCGGCCGCGCTCGCCGCCTACCAGCGCGCCGAGACCGTGATCAACGCCGCCGACAAGTCCTGCCACCTGACCTGGCAGCTGGTCGCCGCCATCGGGCGCGTCGAGTCCGACCACGGTCGCTACGGCGGCAACGTGCTGAACGCCGACGGGGTCTCCAAGCCCGGCATCATCGGCATCGCCCTCGACGGCCGCAACGGCACCGCCGTCATCCGCGACACCGACGCCGGCGACTACGACCAGGACGAGAAGTTCGACCGCGCGGTCGGTCCGATGCAGTTCATCCCCTCCACCTGGTCGGTGGTCGGGGTCGACGCCGACAACGACGGCATGCGCAACCCCCAGGACATCGACGACGCGGCCCTGGCCACCGCCGTCTACCTCTGCTCCGGCGACGACGACCTCGCCACGCTGCCCGGGCAGCGGGCCTCGGTCTTCCGCTACAACCACTCCCAGTCCTACGTCGACCTGGTGCTGTCCATCATGGACAACTACCTCGAGGGCGACTTCATGCAGGTCCCCGACGGCACCACCGCGGCCGGCTACCTCTCGCCCGACCCGTCGTACACGCCCTCCGGCGGGAGCGCCGGCACGCCCGACCGCGGCCCGAGCGGTGGCGGCGGCACCCAGGACCAGGGGGGCGAGCAGGTCGACCCCGGCCAGACCGGCCAGCCCGAGCCCGAGCCCGAGCCGGACCCCCAGCCCGAGCCCCAGCCGGAGCCCGACAAGGACGACGGCCCCCAGCTCCCCACCCCGCCCATCACCGTCCCGCCGCTGCCCGAGACCAGCATCGAGCCGGTCGACAAGATCCTCACCCTCGCCCAGGCGATCGTGCAGTGCACCCTCGACGGCTACGTCGACAACCTGCTGGTCAAGAACGACCCGTTCGACAAATGCATCGTGCGGTACACCACGAAGTAGGCGCGGCGAGCGCGCCGACCCGGACCGGCCGGATCAGCGCGCGAGCAGCCTCGCGGCCTCGGCGGCCCAGTAGGTGAGCACCATGTCGGCACCGGCGCGCCGGATCGAGAGCAGCGTCTCGAGGATCGCGGGCTCGCGGGCGATCCAGCCGCGCTCGGCCGCGGCCTCGACCATCGCGTACTCCCCGGAGATGTTGTACGCCGCCACCGGCACGTCGACCGCGTCGCGCACCCGGCGCAGCACGTCGAGGTAGGCCAGGGCCGGCTTGACCATCACCAGGTCGGCGCCCTCGGCGACGTCGAGGAGGGCCTCGCGCACGCCCTCGCGGCCGTTGGCGGTGTCCTGCTGGTAGGTGCGGCGGTCGCCCTGGAGGGAGGAGGCGACGGCCTCGCGGAACGGGCCGTAGAAGGCGGAGGCGTACTTGGCCGAGTAGGCCAGGATCGCGACGTCGGTGTGGCCGGCGCCGTCGAGGGCGGCCCGCACCACGGCGACCTGGCCGTCCATCATGCCGCTGGGGCCGACGAGGTCGACACCGGCGGCGGCCTGCGCCCGGGCCATCTCGGCGTACACCGCGAGGGTGGCGTCGTTGTCGACGCGCCCGTCGGCGGTGAGCACGCCGCAGTGGCCGTGGTCGGTGAACTCGTCGATGCACAGGTCGGCCATCACCGGCAGCGCGTCGCCGACCTCGGCGACCACGTCGGCGATGGCGCGGTTGAGGACCCCGTCGGGATCGACGCCGCCCGACCCGACGGCATCCTTGTGCTCGGGGATGCCGTAGAGCATGATCCCGGCCAGCCCGAGGGAGGCGGCCTCGGCCGCAGCGGCCCGCACCGAGTCGGTCGTGTGCTGGACGACGCCGGGCATCGAGGCGATCGGCCGCGGCTCGCTCAGCCCCTCACGGACGAAGACCGGCAGCACGAGGTGCCGGGCCTCGAGCGAGGTCTCGGCGACCGAGCGACGCAGCGCCGCCGTGGTGCGCAACCGACGTGGGCGGACGACGGGCGGCGTCAGGTCGGTCATGCGGTCATCCTCCCCCGACGCTGGCTGAGGAGGCCGGCCACGGCCGTCTCGAAGCCACCGCAGTGGTCTCGAGACGGGCCTGGCGGCCCTCCTCGACCGGCGACGTGATCAGGCCTTGGCGCGGCTGGAGCGCCGGGCGGGCGGCTTGCGGTCGGACGGCTTGGTGACCGGCTCGCCGGCCTCGACCAGCGAGGCCCGGCGGGCGGCACCGAAGTCGGCCAGCGCTCCCACGAGCTCGTCGACGTCGGGCGCCGGGGCGAGGACGTCGACCCGGAGGCCGTGCTCCTCAGCGGTCTTGGCGGTCGCCGGGCCGATCACCGCGATCACCGTCGACGGGTGCGGCTTGCCGGCGATGCCGACCAGGTTGCGCACCGTGGAGGAGGAGGTGAAGACGACCGCGTCGAAGCGGCCCGACTTGATGGCGTCGCGCACCGGCGCCGGCGGCGGGGTGGCACGCACGGTGCGGTAGGCGGTGACGTCGTCGCACTCCCAGCCGAGCTCGACCAGGCCGGCGACGAGGGTCTCGGTGGCGATGTCGGCGCGGGGCAGGAAGACCCGGTTGATCGGGTCGAGCACCTCGTCGTACTCGGGCCAGTCGGCCAGCAGCCCGGCGGCGGACTGCTCGCCCGAGGGCATCAGGTCGGCGCGCAGGCCCCACGCGGCGATGGCTGCGGCGGTCTTCTCGCCGACCGCGGCGATCTTGAGCCCGGAGAAGGCGCGGGCGTCGAGCCCGTACTCCTCGAACTTCTCGCGCACGGCCTTGACGGCGTTGACCGAGGTGAACGCGATCCACTCGTAGCGGCCGTCGACCAGGGCGCGGACGGCCTTGTCCATCTGCAACGGGTTGCGCGGCGGCTCGACCGAGATGGTCGGCACCTCCTCGGGCACGGCGCCGTGGCCGCGCAGGCCGAGCGACAGCGAGGCCGCCTGGTCCTTGGTGCGCGGCACCAGCACCCGCCAGCCGAACAGCGGCTTGGTCTCGAACCACGACAGCGTCTCGCGCAGGTCGACGACCTCGCCGACCACGGTGATCGCCGGCGGCGTCATCCGGGCCGCGCGGGCGTCGGCGGCGACGTGCTCGAGGGTCGAGGTGACCGTCACCTGCTCGGTCGTGGTGCCGACCCGGGTCATCGCGACGGGGGTGGAGGCCGAGCGGCCCGCGGCGACGAGCTCGGCGGCGATCTCACCGATCTGGCCGACCGCCGAGAGCAGCACCAGGGTGCGGCCGTCGGCGTACTGGCTCCAGTCGACGCGCGAGGCGGCGTTGTCGCCACAGGTGACGACGGCGACCTCGCGGTGGTCCTTGGTGGTCAGCGGGATGCCGGCGTACGCCGGGACCGCGCCGACCGAGGAGACGCCGGGCACGATCTCGAAGCCGATGCCCGACTTGGCGCAGGCCTGCGCCTCCTCGGGGCCGGAGGCGTAGAGGAACGGGTCGCCGGCCAGCAGGCGGACGACGCGCAGGCCGCGCTTGGCCTGCTTGACCACGAGCTTGGCGCGGGTCGCGTGGGTCAGCGGCTGGCCGTCCTCGCCGAAGCCGCCGTCGACGAGCTCGGGGTGAACCGGCTCGGCCTCGGGGTCGGCGTCGGTGAGGTCGGTGTCGGCCGGGTCGGGCAGCCCGAGGAGCGTCCGGACCAGGGGCGCGTGCTCGGGGGACTCGGTGATCACGACGTCGGCCTGGCGCAGCAGGTCGACGGCTCGGACCGTCAGCAGGTCGGGGTCACCCGGACCGCTGCCGACGAACGACACCCAGGCGCGGGCGATCCGATCGGCGGCGGTGGGGGTCTTTGCTCGCGTCATGCGTGTGGCACCTCTACTGACTCTGTGTCGAATGGACCGTGCGTGGCGGCGGTGCCGTCGCGCTGCCCGTCGTTAGGTGGAGCGGTGGTCGCAGCCGGTGGATCCAGCTGTCCTGCCCCGTCGGCGAGCATCTCGCTCGCCAGCCGGGTGCCGACGCCGGTGGCGTCGGTCGGGTCGCCCGATGCGGACATCCGCACCGAGAGCGTCCCGTCGAGCGAGAGCGCGATGGCCCTCACCCAGAGCTCGTCCCCGTCGTCACCCTCGACGACCTCGGCCAGGGCGCCGATGGGTGCCGAGCAGCCGCCCTCGAGGGTCGACAGCACGGCCCGCTCGGCCTCCACGGCCGCCCGCGAGAGCGGGTCGTCGAGGAGCGCGAGGGCGGAGACCAGGTCGTCGTCGGCGCGGCACTCGATCGCGAGCGCACCCTGGCCGGGGGCGGGGAGCATCTGCAGGGGGTCGAGGGTCTCGGTGACGTCGCCGAGCCGCTCGATCCGGGACAGGCCGGCACGCGCGAGGACGACGCCGTCGAGCTCGCCGCCGTGGACCTTGGCGATGCGGCTGTCGATGTTGCCGCGCACGTTGACGACGTCGAGACCGAGGCCGAGGGCGTGCAGCTGGGCGACCCGGCGCGGTGACCCGGTGCCGACCCGCGAGCCGACCGGCAGCTCGCCGAGCGTCAGCCCGTCACGGGCGACGATGGCGTCGCGGGGGTCCTCGCGGGTGGGCACGGCTGCCAGCGCGATGCCGGCGGCCGGCTGGGTGGGCAGGTCCTTGAGCGAGTGCACGGCGACGTCGACCCGGCCGTCGAGCAGCGCCTCGCGCAGCGCGCTGACGAAGACCCCGGTGGCCGACGCCGGCAGCGTGGCCAGCGGGGTGCCCGCGGACTGGCTGCGGTCGCCGTCGGTGGTGATCTCGACCAGCTCGGTCTCGCGCCCCAGGTGGGTGCGCACCAGGTCGGCGACGTGGCCGGCCTGGGTGGTGGCCAGCAGGCTGCGGCGGGTGCCGATGCGGACGGTCGCGGACAGGGGTGGGGCGGAGGTCACGGGCCCACCTCGGGGCGGGTGACGGCGTCGACCGCGTCGGGGTCGAGCGCGAACAGCTCGGCCAGGGCGCGCTCGTAGGACACGGCGCCCTGCTCGTTGACGAGCTCCTTGACGCGCACCGTCGGCTCGTGGAGCAGCTTGTCGGCGACCCGGCGCACGGTGTGGCGGATCTCGGCACGCGAGGCTTCGTCGAGCCGCGGCAGCCGGGACTCGAGCCGCGCCATCTCGGCGTCGACGACGGCGGTGGCCATGGAGCGCAGCGCGACCACGGTGGGCGTGACGCTGGCCTGGCGGCGAGCGGCGAGGAAGGCGTTGACCTCCTCGCCGACGATGCGGCGGACCTCGAGCACCTCGCGGCCGGCGTCGCTGTCGGAGAGCGCCTCGGAGAGCTCGGCCAGACCGACCAGCGTGACGCCGGGCAGGTCGCCCACGCTCGGCTCGACGTCGTGCGGCAGGGCGACGTCGACGACGGAGAGGGGGGTCTCGACGCCCGCGCGGGCGGTGGCGACCATGTCGCGGGTCACCAGCACGCCGGTCGCGCCGGTGCAGGTGATGACCAGGTCGGCCCGGGTCAGCTCGTCGGCGAGGTCGGCGAGGGCGACGGGGTGGGCGGCGTACTCGGCGGCGAGGCGCACGGCCCGGTCGGGGGTGCGGTTGACGACGCTGATGTGGGCGGCACCGAGCCTGCTGGCGGTGGCCGTGGCCAGGGCCGCCATCGAGCCGGCCCCGACGACGACGACGTAGGAGCCGACGAGGTCGCCGTCGGCGGCGCCCTCGGAGCGCTGGAGGCCGGCGCTGACCAGGGTCGGGGCGACCCGGTCGATGCCGGTCTCGGCACGGGCGCGCTTGCCGACCCGCAGGGCCTGCTGGAACAGGGAGTTCAGGGCGGGGCCGACGGTGCCGGCCTCCTGCCCCACGCGCAGCGCCGCGCGGGTCTGACCGAGGATCTGGCCCTCGCCGACCGCCATCGAGTCCAGGCCCGAGGCCACCTGGAACAGGTGGGCGACCGCGCCGTCGTCGTAGTGCACGTAGAGGTGGGGCAGCATCGCCTCGGCCGTGCCGCCGGCCCGCTCGACCAGGAGCCTGGACAGCGACTCGACGCTGCCGTGGAAGCGGTCGACGTCGGCGTAGACCTCGACCCGGTTGCAGGTCGAGACGACCGTGACCTCGGTGACGTGGGGGCACGACGACGCGTCGCCGAGCAGCTTCTGGACGCCCTCGGCGTCGAGCGCGACCCGCTCGAGGACCGACACGGGGGCGCTGTTGTGGGAGATCCCGACCACCAGGACGCTCATCGTTGCCACCTCATAGGTTCTGGGCCTTCCGCTGCTCGTGGTAGGCCAGGATCTGGAGCTCGATCGACAGGTCGACCTTGCGGACGTCGACCCCGTCGGGCACCGCGATCACCGACGGTGCGAAGTTGAGGATGCTGGTGATGCCGCAGCCGACCATCCGGTCGGCGACGTCCTGGGCCGCCGCGGCCGGGGTGGCGATCACACCGATGGCGACGCCGTGGGTCTCGACGATCTCCTCGAGGTCGCCGAAGGGGCGGACGTCGACGCCGGCGACGACCTCGCCGTGGCGGGTCGTGTCGGCGTCCAGCAGCGCGACCACCCGGAACCCGCGGCTGCGGAACCCGGAGTAGTTGGCCAGCGCGTGGCCGAGGTTGCCGATGCCGACGATGACGACGGGCCAGTCCTGGGTCACGCCGATCTCGCGGGCGATCTGGTAGCGCAGGTAGTCGACGTCGTAGCCGACCCCGCGGGTGCCGTAGCTGCCGAGGTAGGAGAGGTCCTTGCGGAGCTTGGCGGAGTTGACGCCCGCGGCGAGCGCCAGCTCCTCGCTGGAGCACGTGCGGGTGCCGTCGTCGGCGAGCGTGTTGAGCGCCCGCAGGTAGACGGGCAGGCGGGCGACCGTCGCCTCCGGGATGTCCCGGGCGCTCTCGCTGGTGGTGCGTGCGGTCACTGCTCTGCTTCCTAGCCGGACCCGGGGAGGGTGGACCGGCGCGTTCACAGTAGGAGGTTTGTGAACGCGGGAACAAATCGAGCGGGCGTGGCCTAGCACACGAGATCGATGGTCGCGCGGACGGGTCGGTTCGGCTCCGGCGTCAGGTCAACGCGGCCCGCAGGCGCGCCTCGTCGACGCGGTGGAAGTCGTGCTGCCGGCCGTCGACGAAGGTCACCGGCACCTCGTCGGTGAACCGCCGCTGCAGCGCGGGGTCGTCGTCGACCATGACCACGTCGTAGTGCTCCCCCAGGTCGGCGCAGACCCGGGCGACGACGGCCTCGGCCTCCTCGCACAGGTGGCAGCCCGGGCGGGAGTAGAGGACGACGCGCGGGCCGGCGGGCCGGCGACGGAGCCTCATCGGAGCCTCATCGGTGGCTCACTCGAGCAGGCCGAGCGCGCGGCGTCGTTCGCGTCCGCGCAGCCGGCCCTTCTGCACCTTGCCGGTGACGCTGTAGGGCAGCTCGTCGACGACCTCGATCCGGCTCGGCACCTTGAACCGCGCCAGGCCGCGCTCGCACGCCGCGCGTACGGCGTCCTCGACCGCGGCCGGGTCGGCGCCGGGGGCGACGACGTAGGCCACGACGGCCTCGCCGGTGGTCTCGTCGTCGACCCCGAAGACCGCGACCTCGACCACCTCGGCGACCTCCGCGACGACGCGCTCGACCTCGACCGGGTAGACGTTGAAGCCCGAGACGATGACGAGCTCCTTGACCCGGTCGACGAGGAACACGTCGCCGTCGGCGTCGACGAAGCCCACGTCGCCGGTCGACCACCAGCCGTCGGCGTCGGGCCCGTCGGCGCCGTCGGGCCAGTAGCCGCTGAACAGGTTGGCGCCCCGGAGCTGGATCTGGCCGGGGTCGTCGGACCACTCGGGGACCACCGCGCCGCCCTCGTCGACGAGCCGCAGCTCGATCCCGTCGAGGGGTGCGCCGACCGAGCCCGCGGGGGCCGTCTCCGAGCGGAGCGTGGTGGTCACCACGGGCGCCGCCTCCGTGAGCCCGTAGCCCTGGTGGACCGGGATCCCCGTGCGCTCGACGAACTCGCGGACCACCTCGGCCGACACCGGCGCCGAGCCCGAGAGCACGAGGCGCACCGGCCCGAGGCGCCCGGCCAGGTCGACGTCGCGCCAGTGGGCGAAGACGGCGGGGGCGACCGGCACCACGCTGCACGCCTCGTCGTCGATGAGGTCGAGGGTGCCCTGGGGGTCGAAGCGGTCGGCCAGCACCAGCTTGGCCCGGCTGGCGAGCACCGTGCCGAGCACCGCGTTGAGGCCGTAGACGTGGAACAGGGGCAGCACCCCGAGGACGACGTCGTCGCCGTGGATCATCGGCGGCTCGACGGCCGCGACCTGGGCGATGTTGGCGGCCAGGGCGCGGTGGCTGAGCATCGCGCCGCGCGGCAGGCCCGACGTACCGCTGGTGTAGAGGAGGGCGGCGAGGCGCTCGGGGTCGTGGAGGGGCGGCACGGGGCGAGCGGTGTCGGCGCGCAGGTGGTCGTAGGACCGCTCGCCGGGCTGCAGCGTCGAACCGACCACCACCACCCGGGGCTTGACCAACCGCGCCAGGACCTCCGCGGGGACGTCGTCGGTCAGGCTCGAGGGGGCGCCCGCGAGCGCGTCGTCGACCAACCGGGCCGCCTCGCGGACGGTGGTCACCGTGTCGCCGTCGGCGACGACCATGCGGGCCCCGCAGTCGGCGACGACGCGGGCGACCTCGCGGGCGCTCGAGCCGGGGTTGAGGGGGACGGCGACGGCGTGGGCGCGCAGCACCCCGAGGTAGGTGCTGACGAACTCGAGGCGGTTGCCGGTGATCACGACGATGCGGTAGCCGGCCACGACCCCGGCCGCGGCCAGGCCGGTGGCCACCCGCCCGACCTCGTCGTCGAGCTCGGACCAGGTCAGGCTGCGGCCGCCGGACTCGACCACGGCGAGCTTGTCGGGGTGCTCGGCCGCGGCGCTCGCGAGGAGCGCGGCCGGGCCCGCGTCGACGTCGGTAGGTGAACTGGCGGCGAGCATGCGCGGAGTCTACGAGCCCGCCGCGGCGCCGGGGATGGACCGAACGGCCAGCCCGCGCTCGTCCGGACCGGCCACGGCGCGCCCGCGCCGCGCCCCCGTCGCGCCCGCATCGCGGCGCCCGGATCAATACAGTGAGCCCGTGCCTCCCTCGGACAAGCAGCGTCGGCCGCCCAACCTGCGGCAGCGCTCGACGATGGCCGGGGAGGCGGCGGCCGCGGCAGCCGAGGTGGAGGTGGCGCTCGACCACCCGGTCGACCCGACCTCGGCGGCGTTCTTCGACGTCGACAACACCGTGATGCAGGGCGCGAGCATCTTCCACCTCGCGCGGGGACTGCACCGGCGCGACTTCTTCACCACCCGCGACATCCTGGGCGCGGCCTGGAAGCAGGCCTACTTCCGCGTCGTCGGCGTCGAGGACCCCGACCACATCGCCGAGACCCGCGCCTCCGCCCTCGGCTTCATCGCCGGGCACACCGTCGCCGAGCTCGAGGACCTCGTCGAGGAGATCTTCGACGAGGGCATGGCCCACCGGATCTGGCCCGGCACCCGGGCGCTGGCCCAGCTCCACCTCGACCAGGGGCAGCGCGTCTGGCTGGTGACCGCCGCCCCCATCGAGATCGCCCAGACCATCGCCCGGCGGCTCGGGCTGACCGGCGCGATGGGCACCGTCTCCGAGCACGTCGACGGCGTCTACACCGGCCGGCTCGTCGGCGACATGCTGCACGGCCCGGCCAAGGCCGAGGCCGTCAAGGCGCTGGCCGCCCGCGAGGGGCTCGACCTGGCGCGCTGCTCGGCGTACTCCGACTCCGCGAACGACCTGCCGATGCTCGGCCTGGTGGGCGACCCCGTCGCGATCAACCCCGACGCACGGCTGCGCGCCCACGCCCGCGCCCAGGGCTGGCGGGTCCGCGACTACCGGACCGGTCGCAAGGCAGCGCGCGCCGGGCTGCTGGTGGGCGGCGTCGCCGGTGCCGTGACCGGCACCGTGGCCGCCGGCATCGCCGTACGTCGCCACCGCGGGTGACCACGACGCGTGACCCACGTCACTCCGGACGGGCCAGTCACCCCCGCGATCGCTATACGTCCGCCCGGGACCTGATCTACCCTGCCGGAAAGGGTTCTGGGGAGAGCCCCTTGCGGGAGGGCGCACAACATGCCTCAGCCGAGGCCGGACGTCGCGCGCGGGCTCGAAGCCCTGCGCCGGGCCGTCGCGCGCCTGCTCGAGGCACCCACGGCCGGCCTGACGCCGGCCCTGGCCGACGGCATCCTCCGCACCGAGGCCGCCTACGACGGCAGCCTCGACTCGACCGCCGACAGCGGCGCCGGAGGTGCCGGCGGCGTCGGTGACCTCGGCGGCACCGGGTCGGGGAGCGGCTACGGCGACGCCGGGCTCGCCACGTCGTCGGAGGAGTCGGAGGCCGACCGCACCCGGCTGATCGCCCTGGTCGAGCTGGCGCGCGGCGGCGACGCCGAGGCGTTCGGGCAGCTCTACGACCACTACCAGCCCTCGGTCTACCGCTTCCTCTTCTACCGGACCCGCTCCGCGCCGCTGGCCGAGGACCTCACCTCCGAGACGTTCTTCCGGGCGCTGCGCAACATGACCGGCTTCCGCTGGCAGGGCAAGGACTTCGGCGCCTGGCTGATGACCATCGCCCGCAACCTCGCCACCGACCACTTCAAGGCCGGCCGGACCCGCCTGGAGATGACGACCGAGGACATGGGGGCGCACGACGACGCCACCGAGGGCCCCGAGTCGCTGGTGCTGGCCGGGATCACCCACGAGCTGCTCCTCCAGGCCCTGACCGAGCTGCCCGACGAGCAGCGCGACTGCCTGGTGATGCGGTTCCTGCAGGGGATGAGCATCGCCGAGACCGCCGCCGTCCTCGGCCGCTCCGACGGGGCGGTCAAGCAGCTGCAGCTGCGCGGGGTCCGCAACCTCGCCAAGCTGATGCCCGAGGGGATCCGGGACCGATGATCCTCCACGCTTTTGCCTGTCGGCCAGCCGTAACCCCGGGCGCAGGGACCTCGTTGAGGCCTGTGACAGGCCCTGACGGCACCCGCGACATCCCAGGACGGACGCGATGAGCCCCGTGTTCCCGACGCGACGGCGCGCCGAGCAGTTCAGCGCGATGGTCGAGGACTCCTCGACCGGGCTCCGCGACACGGACCCCTCCGGCCCGCACTCCGACCTCCTTCCCCTCCTCGGCGTCGTCGCCGGCCTGCGCGAGACGCCGCCCCCGCAGGCTCGCCCGGAGTTCGTCACCGACCTGCGCAGCCAGCTGATGGTGGCGGCCGAGACCGCACTGGTCCCCGAGACCGCCGAGCCGGCCGGCAGGACCCGGCCCGCGCCGCGTCGTACGCCCCGCGAGCGACGGCTGGCCGTCGCGATCGGTGGCTTCGCGCTCGTCACTGCCTCGACGTCGATGTCCTACGCCGCGCAGTCGGCCCTGCCGGGCGACACGCTCTACCCGCTCAAGCGCGCGCTCGAGAACGCCCAGGAGTCCGTGGCCCGCGACGCCGACGACAAGGGCGCCGCGATGCTCGGCAACGCGGAGGGGCGCCTCGACGAGGTCGACCAGCTCAGCCGCGCGGGCGAGCAGGACCCCGAGGTCATCGCCGAGACGCTCGAGGACTTCACCGACCAGGCGGTCGAGGCCTCCGACGTGCTGCTCGGCGACTACGCCGAGACCGGGCGCGTCTCCTCCATCGAGGAGCTGCGGTCGTTCACCGCGCAGAGCCTCGACGCCCTCGACCTGCTCGAGGAGCTCGTGCCGCCCGGCGCCCGCGCCTCGGTGATCGAGGCCACCCGGGTGCTCGACACGATCAACCAGCGGGTGCGCGAGGTCTGCCTCACCTGCGACCCCGCCTCGCTGCTGCCCGACATCGCCAGCGCCGCCGGCCTCGGCCCGTTGCTCGAGAACGCCATCGACGCCGCCCCGCGCCCGAGCGCAGCCCCCGCCCCGAAGCAGCAGGAGACGCGGCCCCCCGCCGACACCCCGCAGACCCGCCCGCCGACCGCGGGCTCCGACCCGGCCCCGGCCGACCTGCCGCCGGTACAGCCCCCGGCGGCCGAGCCGGAGCAGCCGAAGCCGCCGCGCGACCCGCGCCCCAGCACTCCCCCGGCACCCAAGGACCCGCTCGGCGGCGTCGTCACCGACCTCGGCGACCCCCTCGGCGACCTGCTCACCGGCATCGGCGAGACCGTCGACGACCTCCTCCCCGGCCAGCCCCCCAAGCCCAAGAACTGACGTCGCGCTGACCCGTCGTACATGTGCGACGGGTCACCATCGTTTTCGCGCTGACCCGTCGCATCGTTGCGACGGGTCACCGTCGTTTTCGCGCTGACCCGTCGCATCGTTGCGACGGGTCACCGTCGTTTTCGCGCTGACCCGTCGCATCGTTGCGACGGTCAGCGCACCATCGCTACTTGAAGACGGACTGGCGCTGCATCAGGAGGGCGTAGAGGGTCTGCTGGATGGTCTCGCGGACCTGGTCGGTGACGTCGAAGACGAGCATCGGGTCGTCGGCGGCGCCCGGCTCGTAGTCGTCGGTGCGGATGGGCTCACCGAACTCGAGCAGCCACTTCGACGGCAGCGGTACCAGGCCGAGCGGGCCGAGCAGGGGGAAGAGCGGCGTGATCGGGATGTAGGGGACGCCGAGCAGCCGGGCCAGGGCCGGGATGTTGCCGACGAGGGGATAGATCTCCTCGGCGCCGACCACCGCCAGCGGCACGATCGGGACCCCGGTGCGCAGCGCCGCCGAGACGAAGCCGCCGCGGCCGAAGCGCTGGAGCTTGTAGCGCTGGGAGTAGGGCTTGCCGATGCCCTTGAACCCCTCGGGCCAGACGCCGACCAGCTCGCCGCCGCGCAGCATCCGCTCGGCGTCCTCGTTGCAGGCGAGGGTGGCGCCGCTCTTGCGGGCCAGGTTGCTCACGACCGGCATCTTGAAGACCAGGTCGGCGCCCAGGGCGCGCAGGTGGCGCCCGGTGTGGTCGTGGACCGAGACCATCGTCATCAGGCCGTCGACGGGCACGGTGCCGGAGTGGTTGGACACCACCAGTGCGCCGCCCACGGTGGGGATGTTGTCGATGCCGCGGACCTCGATGCGGAACCACTGCTGGGCGATCGGGCGCAGCACGGCCATGAAGAACCGCTCGGTGATCTCGGCGTCGAAGCCGTACTCGTCGACGACGTAGTCACCGGTCACCCGGCGGCGCAGGAACGCGAGGAACTGGGCGAGCCGGGGCTCCCACTGGTCGCCGAAGACCTCGAGCGCGGCCTCCTGGAACGCCGAGAGCCAGGCCGCGGTGGGGATGCCGCGGAGCGGGTGGCGCTCGGTGACGCTGGTCGAGGACGTCGTCACGACCGACGCCGACGCGACGTCGTCGGTCGGCGGCGCGGGCTCGGTGGCGGGCTCGGTGGCGGGCTCGGGCTGCTCGCGCTCCGCGGCGGGGGGTCGCGCGCCAGGAGCCAGGCCTCGGGCAGCCGACGACGGCGCCTTGCCGGTGCCGCGACCGGGCTTGCCGCGGGTGCCGATCGGGATGATCTCGGCGTCACCCACGGGGACCACCGGGTCCGGACGGCGCCCCGGGCGCCGCGACGAGCGACGGGGTGGAGGCGGGAGGGGTGCTGGGCAGCCGGTCGGCCAGCCCGCCGAGGACCCGGTCGGCGTGGCCGCCGGTGGGCGTCAGGCCGGCGGCGAAGTCGGCGAAGGCCTCGGCGGTGGTGTAGCGCGGCTCGAAGCCGAGCACCTCGCGCATCTGGGTCGTGTCGACGCCGCGGCCGTAGGTGAGGAACGACCGCTGCTCGGGCGAGAAGTCGGCGACCCGCGCGGAGCGCAGGGCCGAGCCCAGGCTGCCGACGGCGAACCCGGGCAGCGGGACCGCGGGGCGCTTGAGGCGGCGTACGGCCTGGCTGAGCATCAGCACCCCGGACCCGGCGACGTTGAACGTGCCGGGTACGTCGGTGGCGACCGCGTGCTGCAGGACGCTGCGCAGGTCGTCCTCGTGCAGGAACTGCAGCCGGGCGTCGTAGCCCAGGACGGTCGGGACGACCGGCAGTCGGAAGTACGACGTCAGCGGGCTCACCACGTGGGGGCCGATCACGTTGGCGCAGCGCAGCATCGTCACCCGGACGTCGCTGCGGCGCCGCGCGAAGCCGCGCACGTAGCCCTCGACCTCGGCGACGTCCTTGGCGTAACCCGTGCGGGGTGCGCCACGGGGGTTCATGTCCTCGGTGAACATCGCCGGGTCGCGGCTGCTGGCGCCGTAGACCGTGGTGGTCGACTTCACCACCAGGTCGGTCACGCTCGGCGCCTTCTGGCACGCGGCCAGGAGCTGCATCGTCCCGATGACGTTGTGCTCCTTCATCGTGCCGCGACCACCCGCGCTGCCGGGGGTGGCGATCACGCTCATGTGGACGACGGTGTCGACGTCCTCCTTGGCGATGACCTTGGCGATGACGGGGTTGCGGATGTCGGCGCGGACGAAGGAGACGTCACCGATGTCGCCGCGGGGCGGCGTCACGTCGACGCCGATGACCCGACGCACGGACGGGTCGTCGGCGATCGCGCGGGCGCACCGGCGGCCGAGGTCGCGGGAGACCCCGGTGACGAGCACGACCTTGTCGCCGCCGGCCATGGCAGGGAGCCTGCGCTACTTCCCGAGCTTGCGACGCTGGACGCGCGTCTTCTTCAGGAGCTTGCGGTGCTTCTTCTTGGCCATGCGCTTGCGGCGCTTCTTGATGACGGAACCCACGACTACCAACTTCCACGTTCGAGTGCACCCGGAAGACCCGGGCGAGGCGCCCAGCCTAACGGCCGCACGATCACACGGCGGAATCGGTCCCGCGTCGCCGGTGGTCTCGAGACGGGCCTGGCGGCCCTCCTCGACCAGCGTGGGTCACCGACGGTGGTCGCGCGTGGGCCACCGACCCACGGTGGTCGAGCAGGTTGCGCTGGCAACCGTCTCGACACCACCGCAGGGTGCGGACGGCGTCGGATGTCGTGGGGTGGCCGGCCGCTAGCCGGCGTCGTAGAAGGACTTGCGCAGGTACTCGTCGACGTCCTCCTCGGCGACACGGAAGGAACGGCCGACGCGCACGGCCGGGAGCTCACCGCCGTGCACCAGTCGGTAGACGGTCATCTTGGAGACGCGCATCAGCGCGGCCACCTCGGCGATCGTGAGGAACTTCGGGTCGGACAGGCCACCGGACGAGCTCATGGGGCACCAGCTTTCTTCTGCATCCGCCACCAGCTTCCCCACCGGTGATGACACGGGCGCAACGAGAGGACAATAGGGCCTGATGTGACGCGTGGGGAAGGATTTGCCGGTGAAACCTGTGAGCCGGCGGCGTGGCTACCAGCTCGCGGGGTCCAGCCCGTGGTACGGAAAGGCCGCTACCCGGGTCGCGTGGACGCTCCGGTCGAGCCACGAACCGGGGTCGTAGCCGTCCTCCCAGGGTCGCCAGCGCGGCCCGTCGGGCCCGAGGTCGAGGTCGGTCATCAGGGCCGGTCCGCGCGTGCCCAGCAGCTCCTCGACGTGGTGGCGCCACGCCGCCGGGACCGGCGTGCGGGGGTCGAGCGGGGCGCCGGCGACCACCGCGAGCAGGTGCGTCCAGGCGCGCGGCACGACGTCGGCGACGGCGTACCCGCCCCCGCCCGTGGCCACCCAGCGACCGCCCGCGACCTCGTGGGCCAGGTCGTGCAGGGCGACGTACGCCGCGCGCTGGCCGTCGACGGTCAGCTCGAGGTCGGCGAGCGGGTCGTCGCGGTGGGAGTCGCAGCCGTGCTGGGTGACCAGCACGTCGGGGGCGAACTCCCGCAGCAGCGGCGGTACGACGGCGTGGAAGGCGCGCAGCCAGCCGGCATCGCCGGTGCCGGGCGGCAGCGGCACGTTGACGGCGTACCCCTCGGCGCCGGGGCCGCCCACGTCGCCGGAGGCGCCGGTGCCGGGGAAGAGGAACTGACCCGACTCGTGCAGCGAGATCGTGAGCACCCGGGGGTCGTCGCGGAAGACGGCCTCGACGCCGTCGCCGTGGTGGACGTCGACGTCGACGTAGGCGACCCGCTCGGCGCCCTGGTCGAGCAGCCAGCGGATGCCGACGGCGACGTCGTTGTAGACGCAGAACCCGCTGGCCCGGTCGGGCATCGCGTGGTGCAGGCCGCCGGTGACGTTGGCGCTGTGGAGGCTCTCGCCCGACCAGACCCGCCGGCACGCCTCGACCGTGGCGCCGACGACGTGGGCGCTGGCCTCGTGCATGCCGTCGAAGACCGGGTTGTCGTCGGTGCCGAGCCCGACGTGGTCGTCCGGCGCGGCCCGGCGCACGGCCTCGACCATCCGGTCCTGGTGGACCGTGGCGATCAGGTCGTCGCCGGCCATCGGCGCGGGGACGGTGAGCAGGCGCGGGCCGACGACCCCGAGCGCCTCGGCGAGCCGCATCGTCAGATCGACGCGCACCGGCGCCATCGGGTGCGTCGGCCCGAAGTCGTACGCCGTCAGGCTCGGGTCGAAGACCACGGTGGCCGGGCCAGGACGCCGCTGCATCCCTGAGACACTAACCGCCATGACCGGGACGGCCGAGCGCACCCAGCACCGCCGCTCCACCCGACCCGCGTCGGTCTCCGGCCTGCCGCTGTGGGTCCGCGCCGCGGCGGTCTACCTGGCACTGCGGCTGGTGACCTGGCTGCTGATGGAGCAGGCCGCCGACCAGGCCGGCTTCTACCCCGGGGTGCAGCCGGGCGTGGAGGGCCCGACCGAGGACGACCTGACCCTGACCCTCAACTGGGACGCCCGGTGGTACGGCGAGATCGTCGACAACGGCTACCCCGACGAGCTGCCCCTGCGCCCCGACGGCCGGGTCGAGCAGAACGCGTGGGCCTTCTACCCCGTCTACCCGTACGCCGTCCGGTTCGTCGCCGCCGTCCTCGGCTCCGACTTCGCCACGGTCGCGCCACTGCTGTCGCTGGTCGCGGGTCTCGGCGCGGCGATGGTGATGGCGCGGCTGCTGGTCGAGACGCTCCCCCGCACCCCGCGGACCGAGCACGTCGCGCTGGCGGCGGTCGCGGTCTGGGCGGCGTGCCCGGTCGCGCCGGTGCTGCAGATGGCCTACACCGAGTCGTTCTCGATGCTGCTGCTCGTCACGTTCCTGCTGCTGCTGGTGCGCGAGCGGTGGTGGCTCGCGGGGGCGTGCGCCCTGGTGCTCGGGTTGACGCGGCCGATCGCGCTGCCGCTGGTGGTCGTGGTCGTCGCCGCCCTGTGGCTGCGGTGGCGCGCCCGCGGCGAACGCCCGCTCGGACGCCGCGAGCAGGTGGCGATGGTCGGCGCGTTCGGCGCCACCGGCCTGTCCGGCGCCCTGTGGACCACCATCGCGGCGATCGGCGCCGAGCGCCGCGACGCCTACCCCGCCACCATGACCGCCTGGCGCGGCGAGGACTCGATCGACGTGCTCGAGCCGTGGCGCCAGACGGTCTCGTGGGCGTGGGAGACCCACGACAAGGTGTTCGTGCTGCCGGCGCTCGGGATCGTGGTGCCGACGGTCCTGGCGCTGCTGATGCTGGTCCCCCGGCTCGGCGGCGGGCTCGACCTGCGGCTGCGGGTCTGGGCGGCGGCGTACTCGCTCTACCTGGTGGCGGTCGTCGACGGCCACACCAGCATCTTCCGCTACCTGCTGCCGCTGTTCCCGCTGGCGGTGCTGCTCGTCGGCGCCCACCGACCCGAGCCGCGGTGGTGGCAGCTGCGCACGACGTTCTGGGTGGTGGCCGGGATCATCGGCCAGGCGGGGTGGATCTGGTGGCTGGTGGTCTTCGCGCCGCTGCCGGGCGGCGGCGACTACCCGCCGTAGGGTCGGCAGCATGAGCGACCAGCACGCCGACCAGCACGCCGACCAGCACAGCACCGACCTCGCCCACCTCGCCGAGGCCTTCTGGGACTACCACCTCGAGACCAACCCCACCGACGCCCACCTGCTCGGCACCTACCGCTACGCGGCGTTCTACGAGGACGCCACCCGCGAGGCGGAGGACCGGCAGATCGAGGCGCTGCGCACCTTCGCCGACGACGCCGAGACGATCGACCCGGGCGCGCTCGACCCCCAGGAGCGGATCACCCGCTCGGTGCTGCACCACACGGCCACCGCCACGGCCGACCGGCTGGCCGCCCGGATGGCCGAGATCGCGGCCGACCCGATCTTCGGGCCCCAGGTCGTCGTCCCGATCATCACCGGGATGCTCGCCCTGCCCGACGCCGAGGTCGCCGAGGCGCTGGTCGACAAGCTGCGCGGGGTGGCGCGCGGCTACCGCGAGGAGGCCGAGCGGTTCCGCGAGGGCCTGGCCGCGGGCCGGACGCCGGCGGCGTTCGCCGCGGCCGACACCGTCGCCCAGATCGACGCCGTGCTCGCCGGGCCGGTCGCCGACGACCCGGTGCTCGGACGGGTGCCGGCTCCCCCGGCCGGCGTCGACGAGACGGCCTGGCGCGAGCGCATCGAGGCCGTCGTCGCCGAGGAGATCCGGCCTGCGATGGGCGTCTACCGCGACGTGCTGCGCGACGAGGTGCTGCCGCAGGCCCGCCCCGACGACCGCTGCGGCCTGGGCGCCCTGCCCGACGGCGAGGCGTCGTACGCCGCGCTGCTGCGCTACTACACGACCACCGACAAGTCGGCCCAGGAGATCCACGACCTCGGGCTGGCGACCGTGGCCAAGCTGGCCGAGGAGTACCGCTCGCTCGGCCCGGACGTCGTCGGCACCGACGACCTGACCCAGATCTTCGCGGCGATGCGCACCGACCCCGCCCTCCACTTCGAGCGCGGCGAGCAGCTCGTCGAGGCCTCCGAGGTCGCGATGGCACGGGCGTGGGCGGCGATGCCCGACTGGTTCGAGGTGCTCCCCCAGGCCCCGTGCACCGTCGAGTCGACGATGACCGGCGCCAAGGCGTTCTACTTCCCGCCGGCCGGCGACGGCAGCCGCGGCGGCACCTTCTTCATCAACATCGACGACCCCGGCTCGTGGGGCACCTTCGAGCTCGAGGCGATGGCCTTCCACGAGGGCATCCCCGGCCACCACCTGCAGCTGGCGATCGCCGCCGAGCTCGACGGCATCCCGGAGTTCCGCAAGCACCTCCACAACTCGGCCTACGCCGAGGGCTGGGGGCTCTACACCGAGCGGCTCTCCGACGAGATGGGGCTGTACTCCGCGCCCGTCGACCGGATGGGCATGTACGCCGCCGACTCGATGCGCGCCTGCCGCCTCGTCGTCGACACCGGCCTCCACGCGCTCGGCTGGAGCCGCGAGCAGGCCGTGCAGTACATGGTGGAAAACTCCCCGCTCGCCGAGGGCGTCGTGCGCCCCGAGGTCGACCGCTACGTCGTCACCCCCGGGCAGGCCTGCTCCTACATGGTGGGCCGGGTCGAGATCGAGCGGATCCGCCGCGAGGCCGAGGCCCGCCAGGGCGCGGCGTTCGACGTCAGGAAGTTCCACTCCGCCGTGCTCGACTCGGGCTCGCTGCCGCTCGGCGTGCTCGACGAGGTGGTCGCCGCCCGGCTGCCGTGACAGGATCGGCGCGTGCTGACGACGCGCTCGACCCAGTGGTGGCCCGCCTGACCCGGCGGACCACCCTCTGGATGCCCTGACGCACCCACCAGAACCGGCCGCCCTCGGGCGGCCGTTCTGCTTTTCGGCACGCACCTGTGGGCGACCCCGACCCCAGGAGCACCGCCATGACCCGACCCAGCACCACCGCCACCGCCACCCGCCCGCGCCGGCTGTCGCTGTTGCAACCCACCGGCCACCTCACCCTCGGCAACCACCTCGGCGCGCTGCGCCCGATGGCCGCCGAGCAGGCCCACGCCGACTGCTTCTACGGCCTGGCCGACCTCCACTCCCTCACCGTGCGCCACGACCCCGCGGTGCTGCGCGCCACGGTCGCCGAGCAGGCGGCGACGCTGCTGGCCGTCGGCCTCGACGAGAGCACCCTGTTCGTGCAGAGCCGGGTGCCGACGCACGTGCAGCTGGGCTACCTGCTCGAGTGCGTCGCCACGACCGGCGAGCTGGGCCGGATGGTCCAGTACCGCGAGAAGGCCCGGGCCGGCCGGTCCACGCGGGCGTCGCTGCTGACCTACCCGGCGCTGATGGCCGCCGACATCCTGCTCTACCGCCCCGAGCAGGTCCCGGTGGGCGACGACCAGCGCCAGCACCTCGAGCTGACCCGCGACCTCGCGATCCGCTTCAACACCACCTACGGGCCGGTCTTCACCGTCCCGGAGGCCGTCGTGCCGGCAGTGGGGGCGCGGGTGATGGACCTGGCCGACCCGACGCGCAAGATGAGCAAGACGTCCGCCGGCGACGCCGGGGTGGTGCGGCTGCTCGACCCGCCCGACGTCGTACGCCGCAAGGTGGCGCGCGCGGTCACCGACGGCGAGGTGGGACCCGGGGCGGTCCGACGCGACCGGGTCGCCAAGCCGGGGGTGACCAACCTGCTCGACGTGCTGGAGGCCTGCGGCGGGTCGGCCGCGGGGCTGACGACGTACGGCGCGCTCAAGCGCGCCGTCACCGACGCCGTGGTCGCCGTCCTCGAACCCGTCCAGCGGCGGTACGCCGAGCTGGCCGACGACCCCGCGCACGTCGCCGCGGTCCTCGACCGGGGCGCGGAACGCGCCCGCACGGTGACCGCGCCGGTGCTGGCTGCGGCGGCGGCCGCGATCGGTCTGTGATCGACCGGCGATCCGTCGCGGACACGGGGTTTGAACACGTTCAAGAACGCGGTAGGGTCTTTCTTGAACACGTTCAAACACTGCCGACCCGCACAGGAGCCCCACCATGGACTGGACCGTCGCCACCTATGTGGCCTACCTGCTGATCGCCGTCCCGCTCACGATCTGGGTGGCGCACACCCTGTCCACCCACGGGCAGGTGTTCCTCGAGGACGTCTTCACCGGCAGCGACCAGCTCGCCCACGCGGTCAACCGGCTGCTCGTGGTCGGCTTCTACCTGATCAACCTCGGGTTCGTGAGCCTCTACCTGCGCAGCGGCGACGAGGTGGGCGACCTGCGCGGCCTGCTCGAGCAGCTCAGCGTCAAGGTCGGCGTCGTCACCCTGGTGCTCGGCGTCATCCACTTCCTCAACGTGTGGGTCTTCAGCGCGATGCGCCGCCGGCAGCGGATGGACTCCTTCCGCGGCGCCCCGGTCCCGCCCCAGGGCTACGTCGCCCCGTTCGGCGCGCCGATCCACCCCGCCCCCGGCCGGTGAGCGGCGGCGGTAGGTGACCAGCGCCCTGACCGTCCTCTACGACGCCGGGTGCCCGCTGTGCTCGCGGTTCCGGGACTGGCTGGTCGTCCAGCCGGTGCTGGTGCCGCTGCGGCTGGTGCCCGCGGGGTCGCCGGAGGCGCGTGCGCTGTTCCCGACCCTCGACCACGCGCGCACGCTGCGCGAGATCACCGTGGTCGGCGACTGCGGGGCCGTGTGGACCCACGAGCACGCCTGGGTGATGTGCCTGTGGGCGACCCGGCGGTTCCGCACGATGGCCGAGCGGCTCGCCCGCCCGGCGTGGCTGCCGATGGCGAGGGGCGCCGCGGCGACCGCGGCCGGCGTCCGTCATCTGCTCGGGACTGGTCCGGGGGGAGGTGGATACCCTGACCACTGTGCCGGAACCTGCAGCCACGCGGATCGGCAAGAAGGCTGAGCAGACCCGCACCACGATCGCCGACGCCGCGATGCGGCTGTTCCGCCGTGACGGCTACGACGCCACCACGATGCGGGCGATCGCCCAGGAGGCCGGGGTGTCGGTGGGCAACGCCTACTACTACTTCGCCTCGAAGGAACACCTGATCCAGGCCTACTACGACGGCATCCAGGCCGAGCACGCCGCCGCCGCCGCACCCGTGCTGGCGCGCGAGACGGCGTTCGAGGCGCGGCTGCGGGGGGTGCTCGAGGCCTGGCTCGACGTCGCCGCGCCCAGCCACGGCTTCGCCGGCCAGTTCTTCAAGAACGCCGCCGAGCCGACGAGCCCGCTCTCGCCCTTCAGCCCCGAGTCGGAGCCGGCCCGCGAGGCCAGCACCGGCCTCTACCGCGCCGTGGTGGAGGGCGCCGACCTCAAGGTCGCCCCTGCGCTGCGGGACGAGCTGCCCGAGCTGCTGTGGCTGCTGCAGATGGGGCTGGTGCTGTTCTGGGTGCACGACCGCTCCCCCGGCCAGGCCCGCAGCCGCGAGCTGGTCGCCGGCGTCGCACCCCTCGTCGGCCGCCTGGTGCGGATCGCCCGGCTGCCCGTCGTCCGCGGCATCGTCGACGACCTGCTCACCGTCGTCCGGGGGCTGCGCGGCGGCTCCTAGGGCTCCTCAGATCGAACGCCGGGAGGTGATGACGGTCGTCCGCGCCTCCCCGTCGACGCCGACCCAGGCGATCCGGGCGACCAGCTCCGGCAGGCCCTTGCGGGAGGCGTCCGAGACGTAGTCGAGGAACTGCGCCAGCGAGGGAACGACCTCCCCGAGCGAGACCTGCTTCTCGGCACCCTCCGGGGCGATGACCCACGTCACCACCACGTCGCGGGCCGGCCCGTCGCCGCGGCGGACGAGCTTCCACCGGTGTCGCCTGGTCGCGGCCTCCAGGCCGATGACCAGGGCGAACTCCTCGCGCGGGCGACGACCACCTGAGCGACCCACGGTGTCCAGGACGGCGCCGAGCGCCTCGAAGAACGACACGGGGCTCAGCCTGCCATGGATGTCGCGACCACACGGCCCGGCCGTGCAGGGAGCCGCGCCGGTCACACCGGCCTGCGCCCGCACGTCAGGGAGACGACCGAGCCGGGGTGGAAGGGTGGGGCCGTGGACCAGACCGAGGTGTTCGAGGGCGAGCGGACGCGCCTGGTGGGGATCGCGAGCCGGGTGCTCGGCGACCCGGCCGAGGCCGAGGACGTCGTGCAGCAGGCGTGGCTGCGCCTGCACCGCACGGACACCGAGATCGAGAGCCTCCCGGCCTGGTTGACGACCGTGACCACCCGGCTGTGCCTGGACCGCTTGCGGGCCCGCACCCCCGTCCCGGTGGAGGACCTCGAGCCCGAGGAGACCGCGGTCGACCCCGCCGACGACGTCGCCCTCGCCGACACCGTCGGCCTCGCCCTCCACGTCGTGCTCGACCGGCTCACGCCCCGCGAGCGGGTCGCGTTCGTGCTCCACGACAGCTTCGGCTTCGAGTTCCCCACGATCGCGGCGGTCCTCGACACCAACCCGGCGGCCGCGCGCAAGCTCGCGTCGCGGGCCAGGGCCAAGGTCGCCCAGCCGCGTCCCGAGGACCGGCTGGCCGACTGGGAGGTCGTCGACGCCTTCATGGACGCCGCCCGGAACGGCGAGTTCGACCGGCTGCTGCGACTCCTCGCCCCGGACGCCGTCGTGGGCGCCGACGACGCCGCCGTGCTGGTCGGCACCCCCGAGCGGATCGACGGCCGCGGCGAGGTGGCGGCGTTCTTCAACGGCAGCGCCAGCGCTGCGGTCCCGGTCTACGTCGGCGACCGGCCGGCCGCGGCGTGGTTCAACCGCGGGGCGGCCCGGGTGGTCTTCGACTTCACCGTCGCCGACGGACTCGTGCGCGCCATCACGTTCCGCGCCGACCCCGACGTGCTGGCCCGCGTCGTACGCCGCGACGGCGGCGACGTCCGCGGCTGACCGGTCACACCCGGGCGCCCCCGATCGTCAACACCACGGAGCACACCGACCGACCCGGCGGCAGCACCCCGCCGCCGGCCCGCACAGGAGGAGGACGACCGTGAAGACCATGACCTGCCGCGCGCTGGGAGGGCCCTGCGACCTCGCGCACCGGGGCGAGAGCGCCGACGACGTCATCAACGCCCAGGACCGGCACCTGAAGGAGGCGGAGAAGGCCGGCGACGCCACCCACCAGGACGCTCGCGACGCGATGAAGAAGCGGTGGCGCCACCCCAAGAAGTCGCTGGGCTGGTACCGCGAGATGAAGCAGACCTTCGCCGACCTGCCCGAGGACTGAGGCGGAGCGTGTCCCAGGTCAGCCGGGCGGCACGAGCGCGCGGGCCACGGCGTCGCGCAGCACGGACCGACGCCGCCGGTGGTCGGCCTCGGGGTCGGCCGCCGAGGCGGTGAAGGTGGCGCTGACCGGCGACCACGTGCCGGCCAGGGCGATCACCAGGGCGTAGACGTCGTCGGGCCGCAGGCCGGGGACGACGCGTCCGGCCGCCTGCGCCCGCTCGATGGCCTCGAGCTTGGGCGCGGTGAGCGACGCGTGCCCGGTGAGCAGCGCGCCCACCGGAACCCGCTCCAGGCGGTTCCAGCTCGCGAGCCGGACCAGCTCGGGATCGGTGAGGTAGGAGTCGTACAGCGCGACCGCGTAGCCCGGCAGGTCGTCGGCGTCGAACGGCACCGCGTCGACGATCCGGTCGAGGTGGTGGGTGAAGACCGCGTCGAAGAGACCGTCCTTGGACCCATGCCAGCCGTACATCTGCGCCTTGTTGACCCCGGCGGCGGTGGCGATCCGGTCGACCCGGGCGCCCGCGATGCCGTGGGAGGCGAACTCCTCGGTCGCCGCCCGCAGCAACCGCTCCCTGCTCAGCTTGCCGTCTCGCACGCCCCGAGCCTACAGCCAACCAACTAGTTGGTACGTTGGGGGCATGACTCGCATCCAGACCCCGTTCGACGACACCACCACCGCCCTCGAGGTCGTCGCCGACGTCGACCTCACCGGCCGCCGCGCGATCGTGACGGGAGGCGCGTCGGGCATCGGCGTCGAGACCGCCCGGGCCCTGGCGCACGCCGGCGCCCAGGTCACGCTCGCCGTCCGCGACCCCGCGGCGGGCGAGCGCGTCGCCGACGACATCGCACGCACGAGCGGGCGCGACGACGTCGCCGTGGCGCACCTCGACCTCGCCGACCTGACCACGGTCGACGCCTTCACCGCCGCCTGGGAGGGTCCGCTGGCGATCCTGGTCAACAACGCCGGGGTGATGGACACCCCGCGCGGGACCACCGCCCAGGGCTGGGAGACGCAGCTCGGCACCAACCACCTCGGGCACTTCGCCCTCGCCACCGGCCTCCACGCCGCGCTGGCGGCCGCCGGCGACGCCCGCGTCGTCTCGGTCTCCTCCAGCGGCCACGCCGCCTCGCCGATCGTCTTCGACGACCTCTTCTTCGAGCGGCGCGACTACGACCCGGGCCTGGCCTACGGCCAGTCCAAGACGGCCAACTCGCTGTTCGCGGTCGAGGCCAGCCGTCGCTGGGCCGGCGACGGCATCACCGCCAACGCCCTGATGCCGGGCGGCATCTGGACCCCGCTGCAGCGGCACTGGGACGCCGACAAGCGCGCCGCTGCCGAGCAGCAGGCCAGCCAGGCCGAGGCCGCCGGGATGTTCCGGATGAAGACCCCCGAGCAGGGGGCCGCCACGTCGGTCCTCCTCGCCGCGTCCCCGCTCGTCGCCGGGGTCGGGGGTCGCTACTTCGAGGACTGCCACGAGGCCGAGGTCGTCGAGGAGCTCCAGGGCATCCACGGCGTGCTCCCCCACGCCCTCGACCCCGACGACGCCCGTCGCCTGTGGGACGTCTCCGTCGAGCTGGTCGAGGCCGCTCGCGCCGCCTGATCGACGGGCGCTCAGGACCCCTCGGCCAGCTCGCGCGACCGGTTGCGGGCAGCCTCCATCGCGGCGAGGAACGCCGCGCGGACCCTGTGGATCTCCAGCTCGCGCAGCGCCGAGGCCGTCGTCCCGCCGGGCGAGGTGACCTGCTCGCGCAGCACGGCCGGGTGGGTGCCGGTCTCGCGCAGCATCTTGGCCGAGCCCACCAGGGTCTGGATGACCAGCTCGCTCGCGGTGGAGCGCGGCAGGCCGAGGTGGACGCCGGCCTCGATCATCGACTCCACCACGAAGAAGATGTACGCCGGCCCCGAGCCCGAGATCGCGGTCACCGCGTCCTGCTGGCGCTCGGGGATGCGGACCACCCGGCCCACCGAGTCGAGCAGCCCCTCGGCCTCGGCCAGGTGCGCGTCGTCGCAGTGGGAGCCGGGCGAGATCGCGGCCATGCCCTCGTCGACGAGCGCGGGGGTGTTGGGCATCACCCGGACCACGGCGACGCCCTCGGGCACCCGCGACTCGATGAAGGCGGTGGTGATGCCGGCGGCGAGCGAGACGAGCAGCTGCCCGGGCCGCAGCGACGGGGAGATCTCGTCGAGCAGGTCGGCCATGTCCTGGGGCTTGACGACCAGCGCCAGGGTGTCGGCCTGCGCCGCCGCCTCGACGTTGGAGACGACCGCGACGCCGTACCGCTCCTCGAGCTCGAGGGCGCGCTCGGGGCGCTTCTCCCCCACCAGCAACCGGTCGACGCGACGTCCGGCCCGGACCAGCCCCGACAGGAGCGTCTCGCCCATCACGCCGGCCCCGATGATCGCCGTCCGCTTGTCCGTCCCCGTGCCCGTGCCGCTGTCGGTGCCCATGGGGGGAGAACCTACTTCTTCGAGACCAGCGACCTCAGGAAGAAGGTCAGGTTCTGCGGCCGCTCGGCGAGCCGGCGCATCAGGTAGCCGTACCACTCGCCGCCGTAGGGCACGTAGACCCGCACGCTCTCGCCCTGGGCGGCCAAGCGGCGCTGCTCCTCGGGGCGGATGCCGTAGAGCATCTGGTACTCGTAGGTGCCGGGCGAGCGGCCGTAGCGGCTGGCCAAGGAGGCGGCGATGGCGATCATCCGCGGGTCGTGGGTGGCGATCATCGGGTAGCCGGAGCCGCTGAGCAGCACCTTGAGGCAGCGCACGTAGGACTTGTCGACGTCGATCTTGTCCTGGAAGGCGACCGACTCGGGCTCGTGGTAGGCGCCCTTGCACAGCCGCACCCGCGACCCCTCGTGGGCGAGCGCGCGGCAGTCGGCCTCGGTACGGCGCAGGTAGGCCTGCAGCACCGCGCCGGTCTCGGGGAAGTCCTTGCGCAGGTCGCGCAGCACCGCCAGGGTGCGGTCGGTCGTGGTGTGGTCCTCCATGTCGAGGGTGACCGTGGTGCCGGCGTTGCGGGCCGCGCGGCAGATCGTGCGGGCGTTCTCCAGCGCCAGCTTGTCGCCCACCTCCGGCAGCGCCTGGCCGATGGCCGACAGCTTGACCGACACCTCGGCCTCGCGGGCCAGCCCCCGGTCGGCGAGCTCCTTGAGCACAGCGACGTACGCCGCCACGGTGGCGTCGGCCTGGTCGGCGTCGAGGGTGTCCTCGCCGAGGAAGTCGAGGGTCACCGAGAGACCGTCCTCGACCAGCTGCGCCGTCGCGTCGACGGCCGAGGCGGTGGTCTCACCGGGCACGTAACCGGTCACGACACCGGAGGTCACCGGCAGCGTGGTGACGAGCTTCTTGACGCCGCCGCTGCGCGCGAGCAGCAGGATCGGCTGGCGGAGCAGGGACATGGGTCCAGGCTACGTGTCGCGGACCCTGACCCCCCGACGGTGGTCGCGGACGTCGAGCGCACCTCGCCGGGACTCGACCCGGGCTCGCCGGCGCTCGCCCGGCTCGACCAGCGTCGGGGGTGGTCTCGAGACGGGCCTGGCGGCCCTCCTCCACCAGCGTGGGTCACCGACGGTGGTCGAGGAGGCCGGCCACGGCCGTCTCGAGACCACCGCTCGGTGCCGACCCGACCGGGCCGTCTATGCCCCCAGACGTACGCCGCCGGGAGTAGGTCCCACCACGGGCACACCCGCACCCACTCCCGCAGCACGACGCGCCCGACCCCGTCCGGCGACGAGGCTCGGGGCATGTCCACAGCACCCACCCTCCCCGTCCCGGACCCCCGTCCCGTGGCCCGCGCCATCGGCGCCCTCCACGCCCACCCACGACGTGCCCTGGTGGCCGTCTTCCTCTTCATCCTCGCCGCCGGAGCGTTCGGCGGCCCGGTCGCCGGAGCGCTCAGCTCTGACGGCGGGTTCGCACCCGGCGACGCCGACTCGGTCCGCGCCGTCGAGCGCATCGAGACGGCCAGCGGCCTGGAGCCGTCGCCCAGCATCGTCCTGCTCGTCGAGACGCCACCCGACACCGGCGACGCGGCGGTGACCGCCGCGGCCGAGCGCCTCGCCGACATCGAGCACGTCGTCTCCGCGGTGCCGGCCGGCGCCGCGCCCGACGGCTCGTCGGCCCTCGTGGTCGCCACCGTCGCGGCGGCGGCCGAGGACGAGGAGGTCGCCCAGGAGGCCATCGACGCGTTCGCCGACACCCCCGGGGTGACCGTCGGCGGCGGCGCCGTCGCCGGCCTCCAGATCGGGGGGCAGGTCGAGGACGACCTCGCCCGCGCCGAGACGCTGGCGTTCCCGATCCTGCTCGTCCTGGCGCTGCTGATCTTCGGCAGGCGCGGCGCCGTGCTGCCGCTGGTCGTCGGCGTCGCCACCGTGCTCGGCACGTTCCTGGTGCTGACCGGCGTCAACCAGGTCTACGACGTCAGCATCTTCGCGCTCAACCTGGTGATCGGCCTCGGACTGGGGCTCGCGATCGACTACTCGCTGTTCCTGCTGACCCGCTACCGCGAGGAGCTCGCCCGTCAGGGCCCGACCCTCGGTGCGGTGCTCACCACGATGCGCACCGCCGGCCGCACCGTCGCCTTCTCCGCGGCCACCGTCGCGGTCGCCCTGGCCACGCTGACCGTCTTCCCGATGGGCTTCCTGAAGTCGATGGGCATGGCCGGCGCGATCGTCGCGGTCGTCGCCGCGGTCGCCTCGCTGGTCATCACGCCGGCGCTCCTCGGCCTGTGGGGCGCCAAGCTCGCCCGCCGGCGCCGCTCGGGCGAGGGTGCCGCGGCCGGCCGGTGGTACCGGCTCTCCCACGCGGTGATGCGCAAGCCCGGCCTCGTCGCGCTGGCGACCGCCGCGATCATGGTGATCCTGGCCGCCCCGGCCCTGCGCGCCGAGTGGACGCCGATCGACGCCAGCGTCGTGCCCGAGGGCCAGAGCGCCCGCATCGTCTCCGACACGATCGCCACGTCCTACGGCGGCACCGGTACGACGCCGGTGACGGTCGCGATCACCGGCGACGACGAGGCCGCCGTGTCCGACTTCGCCCGCCAGGCGGCCGAGCTGCCCGGCGTGACCGCACCGGCCGAGCCGGTGTCGCTCGACGAGCGCACCTGGCAGCTCGACCTCGAGGTCGGCGGCGACGCCGCCGGCGACGACGCCCGGACCGTCGTCGGCGAGGTCCGCGACCTCGCCGAGGAGACCGGCACCGACGCGCTCGTCGCCGGACCCGCCGCGGAGTTCATCGACCAGCAGGACGCGATCGCGGGTGGGCTCCCCCTCGCCGCCGGGCTGCTGGTGCTGCTCACCGTGCTGGTGCTGTGGCTGATGACCGGCTCGGTGGTGCTGCCGCTGAAGGCGGTCGTGATGAACACCCTGACGGTCGGCGTCGCGCTGGGTGCGATCACCTGGGTCTACCAGGACGGCCGGTTCACCGACCTGCTCGGCTACACGCCCAACGGCGGCATCGAACCCACCGACTTCCTGGTGACCGCGGCGCTCGTGTTCGCGCTGTCCACCGACTACGGGGTCTTCCTGCTCGGGCGGATCAAGGAGGCCCGCGAGTCCGGGCTCTCCGAGCGGGAGGCGGTGGCCGTCGGGCTGAGCCGCACCGGGTCGGTCGTCACCGCCGCGGCGATCCTGCTGGCCGTCGCGATCGGGGCGTTCAGCACGAGCGAGATCTCCTTCATCCAGCAGATCGGCGTCGCGACGGCGGTCGGCGTCCTGGTCGACGCGTTCGTCGTCCGGTCGCTGCTGGTCCCGGCGCTGATGGGCTTGCTGGGCAAGTGGAACTGGTGGTCGCCGATGTGGCTGCGCCGGGTCCACGACAAGATCGGCCTCAGCGAGGGCGAGCCCGTCGTGACCGCCGCCGACGACGACAAGCAGTCCGTCCCCGCCTGAGGTACTCCCCCAGGACGACGCCCCACCGGGTCACCCGCCGCTACCGTCGGAGGGTGACCCGGTTGTCGTCGTGGCGGACCTACCGCGATCCCGTCCTCGACGGGGTCGCGTTCGTCCTGTGCCTGACCTCGATGCTGGTCGAGCTCGACCGCTCGCCCAAGAACGACCCGTCGGCGACCTCGGTGCTCGCGATCGTGCTGGTCGCCCTGCCGGTGCTGGCGGCCCGCCGCCGGCCCGTGGCGGCGTTCGTGGTCGCCATGGTGCTGGTCTTCGCGCTCGTCACGCCCGCCTGCATCTACCAGACCATCGGCATCCCGGCCGTCGTGTGCGCCTTCGAGCTGGCCCGCCAGCACGGACGGCGGGCGGCGCTGCTCGCCGCCGCCGCGGGGATGCCCGTCGTCCTGGCCATCCTGCAGGTCCACAGCCCGCACGGGCTGCTCACCTGGGACACGCTGCGCAACCTGGCCCTCGTCGTCGTGCCGTTGGCACTCGGCACCGCGGCGCACGACCGGCGTACGGCGACCGCCGCGCTCCTCGAGCGCGCCGAGTCGGCCGAGCGCACCCGCGAGGAGGAGGCGCTGCGCCGGGTCGGCGAGGAGCGGCTGCGGATCGCGCGCGACGTCCACGACGTCGTCGCCCACGCGATGGTCGCGATCAACGTGCAGGCCGGGGTGGGCGCCCACCTCCTCGAGCGCGACCCCGAGCAGGCGCGGAAGACGCTACGGGCGATCAAGGACCTGAGCGGCGAGGCCCTCGGCGACCTCCGCGCGATGCTCGGGCTGCTGCGCCAGGACGACGACCCCCACGACCCGCACGGCGCGGCGCCCGTGCTGCCCACCCAGGGCCTGGCCGAGATCGACGACCTGCGCGGGGGCCTCGGCTCCGCCGGCGTCGACCTCGACGTGAGCATCGATCCCGACGCCGAGCAGCTGCCGGCCGCGGTCGGCGCCACCGGCTACCGGATCGTCCAGGAGGCACTGACCAACGTGCTGCGGCACGCCGGACCCACCACGGCGCGGGTGCGGGTGTCCCGCCGCGACGACGGCACCCGCGAGGTGGTGGTGATCGAGGTCGAGGACGACGGCGGCGTCGGTCCCACCCCGCTCGACCGCACCGGCGCGGGCCACGGCGTCCGCGGCATGCGCGAGCGGGCGGCCGCGGTGGGCGGCACGCTCGACGCCGGACCCCGCGCCGAGGGCGGCTGGCGGGTCTCGGCGTCGTTGCCGGTGGGTGCCCCGTGACCCCGATCCGGGTGCTGCTCGTCGACGACCAGACCCTGGTCCGCGCCGGCTTCCGCGCGCTGCTCGACTCCGAGCCCGACATCGAGGTGGTCGGCGAGGCCGTCGACGGCGCCCAGGCGGTCGACCAGGCGGTCGGGCTCGCGCCCGACGTGGTGCTGATGGACATCCGGATGCCCCGCGTCGACGGGCTCGAGGCCACCGCCCGGATCACCGCCGACCCGCGGCTCGCCGCCACCCGGGTGGTGGTGCTGACCACCTTCGAGCTCGACGAGTACGTCTTCGGTGCGCTCCGGGCCGGCGCCGCCGGGTTCCTGCTCAAGGACGTCGAGCCCGAGGCGCTCATCGAGGCCGTCCGGCTCGTGCACGACGGCCAGGCGCTGCTCGCCCCCCGGGTGACCAAGCGGCTGATCGAGGCCTACGTCGCCGCCGGGACCCCGGCGCCGACCCCGCCGGTCGCCGTCGCGCCCGACCAGAGCCGGCTCGCCGACCTCACCCCGCGCGAGCGCGAGATCCTCGCCCTCGTCGGCCGCGGCCTGTCCAACCAGGAGATCGCCGCCGAGCTCGTGCTGTCGCCCCTGACCGCCAAGACCCACGTCTCGCGGCTGTTCCTCAAGCTCGGCGCACGCGACCGCGCCCAGCTGGTCGTCACGGCGTACGAGACGGGGGTGGTGGGCTCGTGACCATCGCCGTCGAGGACGTCCTCCCCCTCGTGCTCGCCTCGTAGCCCGGACCGCTCGACGTCGCCGCCGCGTCGGGGCCCGGGGCCGCTCTTGCCGTTGCCGTTGCCGTTGCCGCGCGATCGCACGGCAACGACAGTTTTCGACCGCCGAAGTGTGTCGTTCCCGTTCGATCGCACGGCAACGACAGGTCCCGCCACCGGGCCACCCACACCGGCCGCACCGTCACACCAGGTGCGTCCGCGCCGGCGGGGGCTCGACACGTTCTGGGAGGGCCGCCTGGGGGCAGGCTTGCCGTTGCCGCGCGATCGCACGGCAACGGCAGATTTCGACCGCCGAAATATGTCGTTCCCGTTCGATCGCACGACAACGACAGGTCCCGCCAGCCGGTCAGCCCGTCAGCCGCTCAGCCGCTCAGCCGGTCGCCACGGTGAAGTGCTCGCGGGCGAACGACAGCGACTCCCGCAGGTCGGCCTCGCGCTCGGCACGGTCGGTGGACCGGCGGGTGTTGATCTCGAGCACGATCTCGCCGTCGAACCCGGTGGTGGCGAGGTGGCGCAGGAACGCCGAGGCGCCCATCACCCCACGGCCCGGCACCAGGTGCTCGTCCTTGGCCGAGCCGCTGCCGTCGGTGAGGTGCACGTGGCACAGGCGCTCGCCGAGCCGGTCGGCCATCTCGATCACGTCGGACCGGGCGATGGCGGCGTGGCTGAGATCGATGGTGGTGTTGGCGTAGGGCTCCTCGGACGGGTCCCAGCCGGGCAGGTACATCTCGGCGCCGCGCTTCCTGGTGGCCCGCCAGGGATACATGTTCTCGACGGCGAACCGGATGCCGGTGGAGTTCTCGAGCGCGGCGATGCCGTTGACGAAGTCGCGGGCGTACTCCTTCTGCCAGCGGAACGGCGGGTGCACGACCACCGTCCCCGCCCCGACCTCCGCGGCCATCTCGGCCGAGCGCTCCAGCTTGCCCCACGGCTCGGTGCCCCAGACCCGCTGCGTGAACAGCAGGCACGGCGCGTGCACGGCACAGATCGGGACGCCGTGGTGCTCGGAGAGCTGCTGGACGGCCGAGGTCTGCTGGCTGAGCGCGTCGATGCCGACCATCACCTCGACGGCGTCGTACCCGATCGCGGCGGCGTAGGCGAAGGCGTGCGCCGTCGACTCGGGGTAGACCGAGACCGTCGACAGCCCGATGCGGCTCACCGCACCGCGCTCGGGGCGACGGCGGGCACGTAGGCGACGCTGAACTGGTCGATGCGCTCGAGGATGACGCCCTCGCGCAGCGCCCACGGGCAGATCTCGAGCTCCTCGAGGTCGAAGATGTCCATGCAGGCCTCGGCGACCAGCGCGCCCGGCACGATCTGGTGGGTGCGGCTCGGCGAGACGCCCGGCAGGTGGGCGAGCTCGTCGTCGTCCATCTCGACCAGCTTGGGGATCCACTCGCACAGCGACTGCAGGGGCAGGGTGCGCGGCACCAGGCTGCCCTCGGTCGACGGCGCGGCGCCGCAGATGCGGGCCAGGGACCGGAAGGTCTTCGAGGTCGCGGCCGCCCGGTGCGGGGCGCCGGCACGCAGCAGGTTGCCGGCGTCGCGGGCGATCTCGGCGCGGATGCCCTTGCGGATGGTCTTGAGCCGGCCCTCGTCGGGACGCTCGGCGAAGTGCGTGCGCGCCAGGCGGGCCGCGCCGAGCGGCAGCGACCAGGCGACGTCGGGGCGCTCGTCGCCGCCGCCGGCGATCTCGAGCGAGCCCCCGCCGATGTCGAAGACCGCGAGGCGACCGGCCGACCACCCGAACCAGCGGCGTACGGCGAGGAACGTCAGCCGTGCCTCGTCCTCGCCCGACAGCACGCCGATCTCCACGCCCGTGCGGTCGCGGACGTGGGCCAGGACGTCGTCGCTGTTGGCGCTGTCACGCACCGCCGAGGTGGCGAACGACAGCATGTCCTCGCAGCCCTTGTCCTCGGCGACCACCAGCGCCTCGGCCGTGAAGCGGGTCAGCGCGTCGATGCCGGTGCGCGACACGGCGCCGTCGCCGGCGAGGTGCTGGGCGAGCCGCAGCGGCTGCTTGTAGGAGTACGCCGGCAGCGGCGCGGCGCCGCCGTGGGCGTCGACGACGAGGAGGTGCCCGGTGTTGGAGCCGATGTCCAGGACTCCCAGGCGCATGACTCCCACCGTACCGGGACGGGCGCGACCAAAGTCGGGGCCGGTCGCGACTCGCGCACGATCCGCTCGACCGTCGGCGCTCCTAGCGTCGGTGCCATGGTCGCGCAGGTCTGGGAGATCGTCACCGATGGCACCTTCCACCGGGTCGAGGCCGAGACCGGCGGGTGGCGCAAGCACCTGCGCTGGTGGGTCGACGGCGAGCTGGTGGCCGAGCGTCGTACCGGCGAGGACAAGGTGGAGCTCACGCCCGACGACGACGTGCCCGGGGCCGCCGACCACGGCCGGGTCACGCTCCGCTTCAGCGCGCTCGGGAAGCCGCGGCGGGCCACCTGGTACGCCCCGGGCGAGGACGTCGACGCGGCCCTCGGCCTCGGCGGCGTCGACCTCGAGCCCGAGCACGGCTCCCCCGCCGCGGTGCACGAGGCGCGCATCCGCGAGCACCCGCGCCGCTACGAGGCGCAGCGGGTGGCGGCCGGGACGGCCGGCGTCGTCGTACCGCTCCTGCTCGGCCTGGTCGTCGTGCGGTTCGCCGTCGACATCCCGTGGCCCGACTGGTCACTGCCGTCGCTCCCCTGGCCCGACCTCCCGTCGATCCCGTGGCCCTCGATCCCCTGGCCGTCGATCCCCTGGCCCGACTGGTCGCTGCCCGAACCGCCCGGCTGGCTGGCCTGGCTGCTCGACAAGGTGCGCTTCGTCTGGCCGGTCGTGCTGGCGTTCTTCCTCGCCCGGGCCGAGATCAGGCGCCGTCGCAAGCAGGACGAGCTGCGCGCCGAGCGGGCCCGCCGACCGTCCACCGCCGAGCGGCGCGAGGACGACGGCACCGCCCACCCGTAGGCTCTGCGGGTGCCCGAGGTCGACCTGGTGTTCCCCCGTGCGTTCGTGGAGTTCGTCAACCCGGCCGACGAGACCGAGGTGCTGCGCTGCGACCTCACCTGGCTCACCAGCAGCTACCAGTGCATCTTCGGCCAGGGCTGCAAGGGCATCTACGCCGAGTCGCCCGACACCGGGTGCTGCACGCTCGGCGCCCACTTCTCCGACCAGGACGACGAGGACCGGGTCTCCGGCTACGTCGGGATGCTCGACGAGACGCTGTGGCAGTTCCACCCGGGCCGCCCGGTCGAGCAGGACGACTGGATCGAGACCGACGACGACGGCGACCGCAAGACCCGCACCCTCGAGGTCGACGGGCAGTCCGCCTGCGTCTTCCACAACCGCCCCGACTTCGCCCCCGCGAAGGGCGGGGGCGGAGCCGGCTGCGCCCTGCACGCGCTGGCGTTCGTGCTCGGCAAGAACCCGCTGGAGACCAAGCCCGACGTCTGCTGGCAGCTGCCGCTCCGGCGCACGTTCCGCGACGTCGAGCGGCAGGACGGCACCACCTACACCGAGGTGTCGATCGGCGAGTACGACCGTCGCGGCTGGGGCCCGGGCGGTCACGACCTCGACTGGTACTGCTCGGGCAACACCGAGGCGCACGTCGCCCCCGAGCCGCTCTACCTCACCTCCGCGCCGGAGCTGGTCGCCCTGATGGGGCAGGCGGCGTACGACGAGTTGGTGACGCACTGCGACGCCCACCTGCGGTCCCGCTCGGCGCTGGCCATCCATCCGGCCTCCCGGGCGCACTGACCTCTCGACGTCAAGAAAACCCACCCCCGGCGACGGACCCGGTACCCGCTCTGCTCACAATGATCGGTATGCGCCTCGACCACCTCTCGTTCGCTGCCGGTCCCGATGGTCTGGAGGCCACGGCGGAGCGCATCGGCCACCTCCTCGGGCGGCACTTCGTCGACGGCGGGGTGCACCCGCGCTTCGGCACCCGCAACCGGATCCTGCCGATGGCCGACAACACCTACCTCGAGGTCGTCGAGGCTCTCGACCACCCGGCGTCGGACAAGGCGCCGTTCGGTCAGGCCGTCAAGACCCGCTCGGCCGCCGGCGGCGGCTGGCTCGGCTGGGTGGTGGCGGTCGACGACATCAGCGTCGTCGAGCAGCGCCTGGGCCGCGAGGCCGTCAAGGGCAACCGCCACCGGCCCGACGGGACCGAGCTGACCTGGAAGCAGATCGGCGTCCACGGCCTGCTCTCCGACCCGCAGCTGCCGTTCTTCATCCAGTGGGACAGCCCCGCCGAGCTGCACCCCTCGGCCGGTGCCGACAACACGTTCTCGCTGGCCTGCCTCGAGATCGCCGGCGACCCGCAGCGGGTGAGCGAGTGGCTCGGCGAGACCGTCGAGGCGCCCCTCGAGGACATCAAGGTCGACTGGGTGGCACCCCACGGCACCCCCGGCATCCTCGCCGCCCAGGTGATGACCCCCGGCGGCCTGGTCCGGATCTGACCTCCCCCTGAACCGCCCGCTCCCCGGGGCCGTCCCGAGCCCCAACATCTGGAAGCACACCGCGACCTACGAGGTCGAGAACCGCGCCGTCGACCCCGACGGCCGCCTCTGGTCGACCCTCGAGTCGCTCGCCGGCCCCGACGGCTGGTCCGGGCGCACCGTGCTCGACCTCGGCTGCGGCACCGGCTTCCACCTGCCCCGCTTCGCCGAGACCGCCGGCTCGGTGATCGGCGTCGAGCCCCACCCCGGCCTGGTCGCGCTGGCCCGGCGTCGTACGGCGGGCCTGCCGCAGGTGCGCGTCGTCCCCGGCACCGCCCAGCAGGTCCCCCTCCCCGACCGCTCCGTCGACGTCGTGCACGTGCGCTGGGCGTACTTCTTCGGCCCCGGCTGCGAGCCCGGCCTCGCCGAGCTCGACCGCGTCGTCCGCCGCGGCGGCACGGCGATGATCATCGACAACGACGGCTCCCGCTCGACGTTCGGCGCCTGGTTCCGCCGCGGCTACCCCCACCTGCCGCCGCCGTCCGAGATCGAGCGGTTCTGGGTCACCCGCGGCTGGACCCGCACCCCCGTCGACATGGGCTGGCGGTTCACCTCTCGCGCCGACCTGGAGGCCGTGGTGCGGATCGAGCTCAAGCCGTCCGTCGCCGAGGAGGTCCTCCGGCACCACGAGGGGCTCGAGGTCGACTACGCCGTCAACGTGTGGTCGCGGGGGTTCTGAGGCGGGGCGGGTGCGAGGTTTCCCCGGTCCACCGGGGAAGTCTGAACTTCCCAGGCAATGCATTGCCCGGGAAGTTCGGGTCTTGCCTGGGAGGTGGTGCCGTTGGGAGCTGTGTGACTGGTGGGGCTGCAGCTCCTGCGGGTTTCCCCGGTGCACCGGGGAAACCTGCACTTCACGGGCAAATCTCGCCCCCGAACCGGCAGTTCTCCACCCTGAGGTCCGCGCCGGCCGCCCGGACCCGCCCTGCGCCCAGCCCGACCCCGAGAGCCCGACCCCGAGAGCCCGCTCCCAAGAGACCTAGCTCGACCCGCGCACCGTCAACGTCGGCGTGAGCAGCAGCCCCTCACCGACGTACGACGGCGTGGCCAGCAGGTCCTCCAGCGACCGCACGACCGCGATCGCGACCTCCTCCAGCGGCTGACGCACCGAGGTCAGGCCCGGGTGCACGACCTGGGCGACCTGGGAGTCGTCGAAGCCGACGACGGCGACGTCGCGGCCGGGGTGGAGGCCGCGCTCGGCGAGTGTGTGCAGGACGCCCATCGCGAGGGTGTCGGAGGCGCAGACGAAGGCGGAGGGGCGCGCCTCGTCGAGGAGGACGGCGCTGGCCTCGCGGCCGCTCCACACCGTGTCCTCCACGCGGGAGGCCATCCCGGTGGTGGACAGCCCGCGCTCGCGCAGGGCGCGGCTCCAGCCGGAGCGGCGGTCCTCGCCGATGAAGGAGTCCTTGCGCCAGCCGATCCAGGCGATCCGGGTGTGGCCCTTGTCGAGCAGGTGGTGGGTGGCGAGCTCGGTGCCGGCGGCGCCGTCGACGTCGACCCACGGGTGCCGCGCGCCCTCGTCGTCCCAGGGCCGGCCGAAGGCCACGAACGGCGCGCGCCGCTCCCGCAGCCACACCGCCTGGGGGTTGCCGAGGTAGGTGTCGGTGACGACGAAGGCGTCGACGGCGGTCGACCGGAGCAGGTCGTCGTAGCCCTCGAGCGGGTCGGGGCCCTCGCCGGAGAACAGGAGCACGTGGTAACCGGCCTCGCGGGAGGTCCACACGAGCGAGTGGACGAAGCGGTCCATCGCGGCGTTGGCGGTGCCCTCCTGCACCGGGCTCATCCGCAGCCCGACCAGGTGCGAGGCACGGGTGCGCAGGTTGCGCGCCGCCCGGTTGGGCACGTAGCCCAGCTCGGCGATCGCCTCCAGCACGCGCGCGAGCGTGTCGTTGCGCAGCAGGTCGGGGTTGTTGACGGCGTTGGAGACGGTCTGGCGCGAGACCCCGGCGCGCTCGGCGACGTCGGCGAGGGTGGGCGCGAACGACGAGGCGCGGGACCCGGAGATCCGGCCGTTGCGGTCCACGCTGGTCTCCCCTCTGGAACGATCCAACACGAGTCTATCCGTACGGCGCCCCGTCGGCCGAGTGGCCAGCATCTGGCTGCCGGGTGTCACCCGGGTGTCGGGCGGCCGGCTGTCGGTACCCGCGTCTAGCGTTCACGTCATGGCCAAGACCAGCACGGCACGCGCTCCCCGCCCGCAGTACCGCTGCGCCGAGTGCGGGTGGGAGACCGGCAAGTGGGTGGGCCGGTGCGGGGAGTGCCAGGCCTGGGGATCGGTGGCCGAGGCGAGCGCACCCACGATGCGCACCGCCGCCGGCCCGGTCACCAGCGCCGCGGTCCCGATCGGTCAGGTCCAGGTCTCCGAGATGGCGTCCCGCGGCACCGGCGTCCCCGAGCTCGACCGGGTCCTGGGCGGCGGCCTGGTGCCGGGCGCGGCGATCCTGCTGGCCGGCGAGCCCGGTGTCGGCAAGAGCACCCTGCTGCTCGAGGTCGCGGCTCAGACGGCGCGCAGCGGGCGCCGGGTGCTCTACGTGACCGGTGAGGAGTCGGCCAGCCAGGTGCGGCTGCGCGCCGACCGCACCGGCGGCGTCCACGACGAGCTGTTCCTGGCCGCCGAGACCGATCTCGGCGCCGTGCTCACCCACATCGAGCAGGTCCGCCCCGACCTGCTCGTCGTCGACTCCGTGCAGACCATCAGCGTGGCGGGCGTCGAGGGTGTGCCCGGCGGGATCACGCAGGTCAAGGAGGTCTCGGCCGCGCTGGTGCGGGTGGCCAAGACCCGCGAGCTGGCGACGGTGCTGGTCGGCCACGTCACCAAGGACGGCGGCATCGCCGGCCCGCGCGTCCTGGAGCACCTCGTCGACGTCGTCCTGCACTTCGAGGGCGACCGCAACAGCCGCTTCCGGATGGTCCGCGCGGTGAAGAACAGGTTCGGCCCCGTCGACGAGGTCGGGTGCTTCGACCTCGCCGCCGACGGCATCTCCGCGGTCGCCGACCCGACCGGCCTGTTCGTCGAGCACCTGCACGGCCGCGTCGCCGGCACCTGCGTCGCGGTGACGATGGAGGGACGCCGCCCGCTGCTGGCCGAGGTGCAGGCCCTGGTCACCCCGTCCCCGCTCGAACGTCCGCGCCGCACGGTGTCCGGCCTCGACGGCTCCCGTATCGCGATGGTGCTCGCCGTCCTCCAGCAGCACGTCGGCATCCGGCTGCACTCCCACGACGTGTTCGCCTCCACCGTGGGCGGGGCGCGGCTCTCCGAGCCGGCGAGCGACCTCGCCGTCGCAGTGGCCCTGGCCTCGGCCACCTTCGTCACCCCGCCGCCGGTGGGCGTGGTGGCGATGGGCGAGATCGGGCTGGCCGGCGAGCTGCGCCGGGTCCGCGACCTGCCCCAGCGCCTGGCCGAGGCGTCCCGGCTCGGGTTCAAGATGGCCGTGGTGCCGGCGCCCGCCGCGGGCCGTCACGAGCCGGCCGGGCCCCGCTCGGTGCGCAGCGACCGGGTGGTCGACGGGATGCGGGTGGTCGAGGTGCGCGACGTCCGGTCCGCCCTGCACCTGCTCCATCTCGACTCTCGCACCAAGCACGCCTTGGAGGTGGTCGACGACGGATAGGGTTCCCCCATGACCGACGGCCGCAGCGAGGAGCAGCTGCGCCTGCGCGCCACCCTCGCCCAGACCGCCCCGGGCACGGCGCTGCGCGATGGGCTCGAGCGCATCCTGCGGGGCCGCACCGGCGCCCTGATCGTGATCGGGCACGACCGCACGGTCGAGTCGATCTCCACCGGCGGCTTCGCTCTCGACGTGCCGTTCACCGCCACCGGCCTGCGCGAGCTGGCCAAGATGGACGGCGGGATCATCGTCGACAAGGACCTCACCCGGATCAGTCGCGCGGCCGTGCACCTGATGCCCGACCACACGATCCCGTCGGAGGAGACCGGCACCCGCCACCGCACCGCCGACCGGGTGGCCAAGCAGACCGGGTTCCCGGTGATCTCGGTGTCGCAGTCGATGCAGATCATCGCGGCCTACGTCGGCGAGACCCGCCACGTGCTCGAGGACTCCGGCAAGATCCTCTCCCGCGCCAACCAGGCCCTCGCCACGCTCGAGCGCTACAAGCTCCGCCTCGACGAGGTCTCCAGCACCCTCTCCGCGCTCGAGATCGAGGACCTGGTCACCGTGCGCGACGTCGCGGTCGTGGCCCAGCGGCTCGAGATGGTCACCCGGATCGCCCGCGAGATCGAGGACTACGTGCTCGAGCTCGGCAGCGACGGCCGGCTGCTCGCCCTGCAGCTGGAGGAGCTGATCACCGGCGTCGACGCCGAGCGCGAGCTGGTGATCCGCGACTACGTGCCGGCCGGACGGCGTACCAAGAGCCCCGAGGTGCTGCTCGCCCGGCTCGAGGCGCTCTCGGCCACCGAGCTGGTCGACCCCGCCTCGGCCGCCCGGGTCCTCGGCCTCGGTGCCGCCGAGCTCCTCGACGGCGCCGTCGCACCCCGCGGCTACCGGCTGCTCGCCAAGGTGCCCCGGCTCCCGGCGTCGGTCGTCGACCGGCTCGTCGAGCACTTCGGCACCCTGCAGAAGCTGCTCTCGGCCGGCATCGACGACCTCCAGATCGTCGACGGCGTCGGCGAGCTGCGCGCGCGCAGCGTGCGCGAGGGCCTGTCGCGGCTGGCCGAGTCGACGATCCTCGAACGCTACGTCTAGGGCGTGCCCTGGGGCTGGTCGTCCGGCGCGGCGTCCTGCCCGCGCTGCTTCCCGCCCTCCTCGCCCTGCTTCTTCTTGCCCTTCTTGTTCTTCTTCTTGTTCTTCTTCTCGTTCTTCTTCTCGTCCTGCTCGCCGTCGCCCGTCGTCGCGACGCCGTCGGCGCCCGGCAGCGGCGGGCCCAGCGGCTCGGTGGCCACCACGGCGTCGGCGGGGTCGCCGAGCGTAAACGGCACCACCTCCGAGGGCTCGCCCCCGATCGCGGCGACCTGCACGGCGTACTCCCCCGGCGGCACGAAGTCCATGGTGTCGGGGCAGTCGACGCTGGACGCGCGACCGCTCCACGCGAGGCGGTACGTCGTCGGGAAGTCGCGCCGGAGCACGACGAGGTCGGTCGGCACCTGGCGCGGGCAGTGGGCGCTCGACCAGACGTCGTCGGCTCCGGTGGTGATCTTGTAGGCGAGGTGCCCGCGGCTGAGCTGCCAGGTGCAGGCCTCGGCCGTCAGCGTGCGCAGGGTCAGCGTGACCAGCACGGAGCGGCCGGCCAGCGCCGGCGCCATCACCGGGACGACGGAGACGTCGTCGTCCTCGCACGTGCCCACCGGGTCCGGCGGCTCGGGCTCGGGCGCGGGAGGAGGGGTGTCGTTCTCCTGCTGCCGCTGCTTCTTGCGCCCGCCCGGCCGCTTGCGGCGGTCGTCGGGCTCGTCGGTGGGCGACGTCTCGGGCGTCGCCACGACCTGCTGCGCGGTGGTGCCGGCCGACGGTGACCCGTCGTCGTCGCGCACCAGGTCGACGCCCGCGACGACCAGCGCGACGATCGTGCCGGCCACCATCAGGCGGCGTCGACGGTAGACCGCGGGGGGCTGTGATCCGCGTGTCGACATGGGTCAGCACGCTAACGAGCACCCCGCCCCGACCGCGGGAGGCACACCGCACGGACAATGGACCGGTGCCCGCGTCGTCGCTCCACGAGCCCGTGCTCGCCTGGTACGACGAGCACCAGCGCGACCTCCCCTGGCGCCGTCCCGACGCCTCGGCGTGGTCGGTGCTGGTCTCCGAGCTGATGCTGCAGCAGACGCCGGTGGCCCGGGTGATCCCGGTGCACGAGGCGTGGCTCGAGCGCTGGCCGACGCCCGCGGCCCTGGCCGTCGAGCCCACCGGCGAGGCGGTCCGGGCCTGGGGCCGGCTCGGCTACCCCCGGCGCGCGCTGCGCCTGCACGGGGCGGCGGTCGCGATCGTCGAGCGGCACGACGGCGTCGTCCCCGACTCCTACGACGACCTGCTCGCGCTGCCCGGCGTCGGCGACTACACGGCCGCGGCGGTGGCGAGCTTCGCCTGCGGCCGGCGTCACGTCGTGCTCGACACCAACGTGCGGCGGGTGCTCGCCAGGACGGTGACCGGGGTCGAGCTCCCCGGCACCTCGGTCACCCGCGCCGAGCGCGACGTGGCCGCCGGCCTGCTGCCCGACGACGACGCCACCGCCGCCACCTGGGCCGTCGCGGTGATGGAGCTGGGCGCGCTCGTGTGCACCGCCGCCGCGCCCCGCTGCCCGGCCTGCCCGGTGTCCGACCGGTGCGCCTGGCGGCTCGCCGGCCACCCGGCGTACGACGGCCCGGCCCGCCGCGCGCAGGCATGGGCCGGCACCGACCGTCAGTGCCGCGGCCGGCTGCTCGCCGTGCTCCGCGACAGCGACGGCCCGGTGCACCGCAGCGCCCTGGACGCCACCTGGGCCGACGAGGTCCAGCGCACCCGCTGCCTCGACAGCCTGCTCGCCGACGCCCTGGTCGCCCGGGTCGGCCCGGACGCCTACGCCCTGCCCTGACCACGCTGACCCGTCGCAACGATGCGACGGGTCAGCGCGAAAAACACGTCGACCCGTCGCAACGATGCGACGGGTCGGCGTGGTGGTGGGTCAGAGGGTGCCGGTACCGGTTCCGGCGGCGCCACCCTCGGTCTCGGTGGTCGGGCTGGCCTTCTTGATGTCGACCGGTCCGTCCTCGGGGGCCTTGCCGAGGTCGGGAGCGCCGATGTCGGCGGTCTCGAGCGGCGGCAGGTCGGGCATCTCGCCCATCTTCTGGCCCTTGAAGGTGAAGGTCGCGGTCGGACCCTCGCCCTCGACGTCGACCAGCACGATCTGACCGGGACCGACCTCGCCGAACAGCATCTTCTCGGCCATCGAGTCCTCGATCTCGCGCTGGACCGTGCGGCGCAGCGGCCGGGCACCGAGCACCGGGTCGAAGCCCCGCTCGGCCAGCAGGTCCTTGGCGGCCTGGGTCAGCTCGATGCGCATGTCGCGGTCGCGCATCCGCAGCTCGACCGAGGCGACCATGTTGTCGACCATGTGGACGATCTGCTCCCGCGTCAGCGGCGGGAAGACGACGATCTCGTCGACACGGTTGAGGAACTCGGGCCGGAAGTGCTGCTTCAGCTCGTCCTGGACCTTGTTCTTCATCCGCTCGTAGGAGCCCGCCGCGTCGCCGCTCTGGTTGAACCCGAGGTGGACCGACTTGTTGATGTCCCGGGTGCCGAGGTTGGTCGTCATGATGATGACGGTGTTCTTGAAGTCCACGACCCGGCCCTGCGAGTCGGTCAGACGCCCTTCCTCGAGGATCTGCAGCAGGCTGTTGAAGATGTCGGGGTGGGCCTTCTCGACCTCGTCGAAGAGGACCACCGAGAACGGCTTGCGCCGCACCTTCTCGGTGAGCTGGCCGCCCTCCTCGTAGCCGACGTAGCCGGGAGGCGAGCCGAAGAGCCGCGAGACGGTGTGCTTCTCGCTGAACTCCGACATGTCGAGCTGGATCAGGGAGTCCTCGTCGCCGAACAGGAAGTCCGCCAGCGTCTTGGACAGCCACGTCTTGCCGACGCCGGAGGGGCCGGCGAAGATGAACGACCCGCCGGGGCGCTTGGGGTCCTTGAGCCCGGCACGGGTGCGCCGGATGGCCCGCGAGATCGCCTTGACGGCCTCGTCCTGGCCGATGACCCGCTTGTGCAGGACCTCCTCCATGTTGAGCAGCCGCGTGGACTCCTCCTCGGAGAGCTTCACGATCGGGATGCCGGTGGCGACGGCGAGGACCTCGGCGATGAGCTCCTCGTCGACCTCGGCGACCTCGTCCATGTCGCCGGCACGCCACTGCTTCTCGCGCTCGGTCTTGCGCAGCATGAGCTGCTTCTCCTCGTCGCGCAGGCGCGCGGCGGCCTCGAAGTCCTGGCCGTCGATGGCGCCCTCCTTGCGGGAGCGCACCTCGGCGATCTTGTCGTCGTACTCGCGCAGGTCGGCGGGGGCCGTCATCCGGCGGATGCGCAGGCGGGAGCCGGCCTCGTCGATGAGGTCGATGGCCTTGTCGGGCAGGAACCGGTCGGAGATGTAGCGGTCGGCCAACGTCGCCGCGGAGACCAGGGCCTCGTCGGTGATCGTGACGCGGTGGTGCGCCTCGTAGCGGTCGCGCAGGCCCTTGAGCATCTCGATCGTGTGGGCGATCGAGGGCTCGGCGACCTGGATCGGCTGGAAGCGGCGCTCGAGCGCGGCGTCCTTCTCCAGGTACTTGCGGTACTCGTCGAGGGTGGTCGCGCCGATGGTCTGCAGCTCGCCGCGGGCCAGCATCGGCTTGAGGATGCTGGCGGCGTCGATCGCGCCCTCGGCCGCACCGGCCCCGACGAGGGTGTGGATCTCGTCGATGAAGAGCACGATGTCGCCGCGGGTGCGGATCTCCTTGAGCACCTTCTTCAGGCGCTCCTCGAAGTCACCGCGGTAGCGGCTGCCGGCCACCAGCGCGCCGAGGTCGAGGGTGTAGATCTGCTTGTCCTTGAGCGTCTCGGGCACGTTGCCCTTGACGATGTCCTGGGCCAGGCCCTCGACGATGGTCGTCTTGCCGACGCCCGGCTCGCCGATGAGGACGGGGTTGTTCTTCGTGCGCCGCGAGAGGATCTGCATGACGCGCTCGATCTCGGTCTCGCGCCCGATGACCGGGTCGAGCTTGCCCTCGCGGGCGTCCTGGGTCAGGTTGCGCCCGAACTGGTCGAGCACCAGCGACGACGACGGCGCGTCACCGCCGCCGGTCTGGGCGGCCGCCGCGGCGGTCGACTCCTTGCCCTGGAAGCCCGAGAGGAGCTGGATGACCTGCTGGCGGACCCGGTTGAGGTCGGCGCCGAGCTTCTGCAGCACCTGGGCGGCGACGCCCTCGCCCTCACGGATCAGGCCGAGCAGGATGTGCTCGGTGCCGATGTAGGAGTGACCGAGCTGCAGCGCCTCGCGCAGGGACAGCTCGAGCACCTTCTTGGCGCGCGGCGTGAAGGGGATGTGGCCGGACGGCGCCTGCTGGCCCTGCCCGATGATCTCCTCGACCTGGGCGCGCACGGCCTCGAGCGAGATGTCGAGGCTCTCGAGGGCCTTCGCGGCCACGCCCTCGCCCTCGTGGATGAGACCGAGCAGGATGTGCTCGGTGCCGATGTAGTTGTGGGAGAGCATGCGGGCCTCTTCCTGGGCCAGCACGACCACCCGGCGAGCTCGGTCTGTGAACCGCTCGAACATGCGCTACTCCTCTAAGTCCCTTGGGGTCCCCGTCCGCTCCTGGGTGGAGGGAGGGGTACGGGTTGTACAACCCCGCTGCCAGCCTACGCGTTCCCCGATGCACCCCAACGCCGTCCGCTATCAGCGAACACGCAGGGACCGACCGACGAAGGAGGTCGATCCCGTCGCGTGTGAAGGTCGAGCGAGCGCGCGACCGCGGAACGAGGTCGCGCACAGCGAGTCGAAACCCCCGGGCCGAGAGATGACCCGGAGCGAAAGCGAACCCGTCGGCGCCGGCAGCCCCCACTGCCGCCGGTGCCGAGGTCAGTTCGCGGCGTCGAACGCCTCGCGCACGTTGCCGGGGATCCGGCCGCGCTCGGGGACGTCGAACCCGTTGGAGCGGGCCCACTCGCGGATCTCCGCGGCGGAGGTGCCGGAGGCGTTGGCCGACGACGCCGCGGACGACGAGGTCGAGCGGCGGCCGCCGCTGCGCCGCGTGCCGGCGACCTTGCGGGCGTTGCCGACGTAGCCGGCGAGCGCGTCGCGCAGCGCCTGGGCGTTGGTGTCGTTGAGGTCGATCTCGTAGGTGGTGCCGTCGAGGCCGAAAGTCACGGTCTCGGTGGCCTCGCTGCCGTCGATATCGTCGACGAGAACAATGTTGACCTTTTGTGCCATCAGGGGTGTTCCTCAATGCTCGTGGGGGTAATTCAGAAATGCCCACTATGGCATAGGCACCGAGACGGTCAGGAATTACGTCGGAACACCAGTTCCAACCCTTTGAGGGTCAACCACGGATCGACGTGGGTGAAGCAGTCACACTCGTCGACGACGAGGGGGGCGAGATATCCGGTGGCGATGACCGAGACGTCGTCCGGATCGGCGCCGAGCTCGTCGATCATCCGCTCGACCAGGCCCTCGACCTGGGCGGCGACCCCGAAGACGAGGCCCGACTGCAGGGCCTCGACGGTGTTCCTCGCGATCACCGACCGCGGCCGGACCAGCTCGACCTGGCGCAGCTGGGCGCCGCGGCGGCCGAGCGCCTCGAGGGAGATCTCGATACCGGGGCTGATGGATCCCCCGACGTACTGTCCAGCCGCATTCACGACGTCGAAAGTCGTGGCGGTGCCACCGAAGTCGACGACGATGGCCGGACCGGCGTACTCGGTGGCGGCCGCGAGGCTATTCACGATGCGGTCGGTGCCGACCTCGCGGGGATTGTCCATCAGCACCGGAATACCCGTGCGGACCCCGGGCTCGACGATGAGGTGGGGTGTCTGGGAGAAATGCCGACCGAGCATGTCGCGGGCCGCGAGGGTGGCCGCGGGGACCGTGGAGCAGACCACGATCCCGTCGATCGAGTGGAGCCGGCGGCCGAGGAGCCCGCGGATCAGCACCGCCCACTCGTCAGCGGTACGACGCTCGTCGGTCGAGACCCGCCAGTCGGCCGACACGACGCCACCGTCGATCAGGCCGAGCACCGTGTGCGCGTTGCCGATGTCGGCCGCGAGCAGGGGCATCAGGCGTCCCGGAAGTCGAGCCCGAGGTCGAAGACGACCACCGAGTGCGTCAGCGCCCCCACGGAGATGAGGTCGACGCCGGTCTCGCCGACGGCGCGGGCACGCTCGAGGGTGAGGCCGCCGGACGCCTCCAGCACGGCACGGCCGGCGGTGCGGCGCACGGCCTCGGTCATCATCTCGTTGCTCATGTTGTCGAGCAGGACCTCGGTGCAGCCCGCCTCGAGCACCTGCTCGAGCTGGTCGAGGTCGGTCACCTCGACCTCGACGCGCAGGCCGGGCTGGGCCGCGACCACGGCCTGGTACGCCGCCACCACGCCGCCGGCGGCCACCACGTGGTTGTCCTTGACCATGGCGCGGTCGGCGAGGCTGAACCGGTGGTTGCCCCCGCCGCCGCAGCGCACGGCGTACTTCTGGAGGGCGCGCCAGCCGGGCAGTGTCTTGCGGGTGTCGATGACCCGGGCGCCGGTGCCCTCCAGCGCCGCGACCCAGCGCGAGGTGGCGGTCGCGACCCCGGACAGGTGCGAGGCGAAGTTCAGCGCGGTCCGCTCGGCCGTCAGCACCCCCGCGACTGGCCCGGCCACCGTCATCACGACGTCGCCGGGGCGCACGTGGGTGCCGTCGGCGACCCGGCCGGTGATCTCGACCTCCTGGTCGAGGGCGTAGCGGAAGGCCAGCTCGGCGACCGCCAGGCCGGCGACGACGCCGTCCTGGCGCGCGGCGATGTCGGCCACGGCGTGGCCCATCTGCGGCATCGCCGAGCTCGTCGCGTCGTCGGCACCGCCCGGGAGGTCCTCCTCGAAGGCGCGGACGACGTGGTCGTGGACGGCCTCGGCGTCGAGGCCGGCGCGGGTGAGCTCGTCGACCAGCTCGCGGGAGAGGTCGGCGATCGGGGTGCGGACGATCACGACGCGCCTCCGTCGGTGGCCGGGGCCGGGTGGAAGGTCACCGCGGCCACGCCGTCGGTCATGACGGTGTCGACGTGACCGGCCCAGCGCGCGTCGTCGCGCTCGGGGAAGTCGTCGCGCCAGTGGGAGCCGCGGGTCTCCTCGCGCAGCGTGGCGGCGTCGGTGAGCGCCGCCGAGATGGTCAGCAGGTTGGTGGTCTCCCAGGCGGCCAGGTCGACGACGGTCGAGGTCTGACCGCCCAGCTTGTCGAGCACCGCCGAGGCCTCGGCGAGGCCCGCGGCCCCGCGCAGCACGCCGACCTGCGCGGTCATCACCTCCTGCAGCTCGACCCGTGCCTCGCCGGAGACCAGCCCGGCCGTACGGGCGTCGGGTGCCGGCTCGCTCCACGGCCGGAGCTCGTCGGGGAGCACGTGGGCGATCCGCCGCGAGAAGACGAGGCCCTCGAGCAGCGAGTTGGAGGCCAGCCGGTTGGCGCCGTGGACGCCGGAGCAGGCGACCTCACCGGTGGCGTAGAGGCCGGGTACGTCGCTGCGCCCGTGCAGGTCGGTGCGCACGCCACCGGAGGCGTAGTGGCAGGCGGGCGCGACCGGGATCAGCGCGGTCACCGGGTCGACGCCGTGCGAGCGGGCGGTGGCGAGGATGGTCGGGAAGCGCCGCTCCCAGAACTCTGCGCCGAGGTGCCGCGCGTCGAGCCACATGTGCGGGTGGCCGGTGTCGAGCATCCGTCGCATGATCGCCTTGGCGACGACGTCGCGCGGCGCGAGGTCGGCCAGCTCGTGCACGCCCTGCATGAACCGCTCGCCCTCGAAGTCGACGAGGAACGCCCCCTCGCCGCGCACGGCCTCGGAGATGAGCGGCTGCTGCCCGGTGGACTGCGGTCCGAGGTACATCACCGTCGGGTGGAACTGCACGAACTCCAGGTCGCGCAGGGTCGCGCCGGCGCGCAGCGCGAGGGCCATGCCGTCGCCGGTGGAGACCGACGGGTTGGTCGTCTGGCTGAACACCTGGCCGAGGCCGCCGCTGGCCAGCACCACCGCGCGGCAGCGGACGGCGCCGACGCCGTCGCGCTGCCCCTCCCCCATCACGTGCAGGGTCACCCCGGCGACACCGCCGTCGTCGGCCAGCAGCAGGTCGACGGCCAGGGCGTGCGGGACGACCTCGATCTCTGGGGCGGCCTCGACCGCGGCGATCAGGGCGCGCTGGATCTCGGCACCGGTGGCGTCGCCGCCGGCGTGGGCGATCCGGTCGCGGTGGTGGCCGCCCTCGCGGGTCAGGGAGATCGCGCCGGAGGCGTCGTGGTCGAAGACGGCGCCGAGCGCGATCAGCTCGCGGACGGCGTCGGGGCCCTCGTCGACGAGCACCCGGACGGCGTCGGCGTCGCAGGCCCCGGCGCCCGCGACGAGGGTGTCGACGGCGTGCTGCTCGGGGGTGTCACCCGGGCCGAGCGCGGCGGCGATGCCGCCCTGCGCCCACTGGGTCGAGCCGGCGGCGAGCTCGTCCTTGGTGACCACCAGGACCTTGTCGACGTGGTCGCGGAGCCGGAGCGCCGCGGTGAGGCCGGCGATGCCGGAGCCGACGATGACGACGTCGGCCGACGTGGTCCAGCCTGGCTCGGGCGCGGCCAGGCGCCCCGGGACACGACGTACGGCGGTGGGCATCCCGCGATGCTAGTGCGCGGCGAGGTCGCCGCGGCGCAGCGTCGGGTCGCCGAACGTCTCGGCCGGGTCGAGCCCGGTGCCCATGATCTTGTTGCCGGCGTCGACGAAGACCACGTGGGGCTGGTGCGTGCGGGCCTCGGCGGTCTCCATCTGGCCGTAGCCGATGAGGATCACCAGGTCGCCTGGGTGCACGAGCCGGGCGGCGGCCCCGTTGATGCCGATCACGCCGCTGCCCCGCTCGCCGGCGATCGTGTAGGTCTCCAGGCGCGCGCCGTTGGTGATGTCGACGATGTGCACGAGCTCGCCGGGCAGCAGGTCGGCGGCGTCGAGGAGGTCCTGGTCGACGGTGACCGAGCCGACGTAGTGCAGGTCGGCCTGGGTGACGGTGGCGCGGTGGATCTTGCTCTTCATCATGGTGCGGAGCATCAGGGGTTCCCTCCGAGGGTCAGCGGCAGGTTGTCGATGAGACGGGTGGTGTCGACCCGGGCCGCAACCAGCGCCCGGGCCTCGGTACCGGGGGCGACCTCGGCGGGCAGGGGGGTGAGGTCGGGCAGGGTGAGCTCGAGGTAGTCGAGGTCGACCCCCGGCGTCGCGTCCAGCTCGGCGCGGGCGGCGTCGACCGCCGCCGTCACGCCGTACGCCGCCGCCGCGGCCGCCGCGCGCAGGGCCCGGCTCAGCGCGAGCGCGGCGCGCCGCTGGTCGGGGTCGAGGTAGGCGTTGCGGCTCGACAGCGCGAGGCCGTCGGGCTCGCGGACGGTCTCGGCGCCGACGACGTCGACCCCGAGGCACAGGTCGGCGACCATCCGCCGGATGAGCACCAGCTGCTGGTAGTCCTTCTGCCCGAAGACCGCGACGTCGGGGCGCACCAGCCCGAAGAGCTTGGCGACCACGGTGAGCACGCCGGTGAAGTGTCCCGGGCGGCTGGCGCCGTCGAGCACGTCGCCGAGCGGCCCGGGGTCGACGGTGACGGCAGGCGGCCAAGCGGGGTAGACCTCCTCGACCGCCGGCGCGAACACCACGTCGACGCCGTGGGCGCCGCACACCTCGAGGTCGGCGGCGAGGGTGCGCGGGTAGCGGTCGAGGTCCTCCCCCGGACCGAACTGCAGCGGGTTGACGAACACCGAGACCACCAGCGGCCCGGGCCCGACCTCGGCGCGGGCCCGCGCCATCAGGCTGGCGTGGCCGTCATGCAGCGCGCCCATCGTCGGCACGAACCCGACCCGCTCGCCCGCGCGACGGCGCGCCGACAGCGCGTCGACGAGCTCGGAGCGGGTGGTGACCAGGCGAGGGACGAGGCGGGGGACGGCGCTCACGTGTAGCGGCGCACGGGCCGAGCCTCGGCCGCGGCCTCGTCGAGGACCTCGCGGATCTTGAGGGCCCGGATCGGCAGGAGCCGGCCGTCGGTGACGGCCCGGCTGAGGGTGGCGCGGGCGAGCGCGAGGTAGGACGGCAGCGTCGTGGGCGCCTCGGCCAGGATGCCGTCGAGGTGGGCCTGGACGGTGCCGACGTCGCCGCGCACGATCGGGCCGGTGAGGGCGGCGTCGCCGTGGTCGAGGGCGTTGTCGAGGGCGGCGGTGAGCAGGGGCCGCAGGGTGGCGGCGGGGTCGTCGGCACCGGCGGCGGCGAGGATCTCCATCGCCTCGGTGACCAGGGTGACCAGGTGGTTGGCGCCATGCGCCAGGCCGGCGTGGTAGAGCGCGCGCCGCGACTCCGGCACCCACAGGGTGCGGCCGCCGAGGTCGGCGACCAGGGCGGTGGCGAGGTCGCGCTCCTCGGGCTCGGCCGTCAGGCCGAACACGCAGCCGGCGAGGCGGTCGAGGTCGACGGCGGTGCCGGTGAACGTCATCGCGGGGTGCAGCGCCACGGGCCGCGCACCCACGGCGATCGCGGGAGCGAGGACGGCGAGGCCGTGCCGGCCGCTGGTGTGCACGACGTACTGGCCCTCGTGCAGCGACCCGCTGTCGGCCAGCACCTGCACGACGTTGCCCAGCATGTCGTCGGGCACGGTGAGCAGCAGCAGGTCGCTGGCGCACGCGACCGCGCTCGGCTTGTCGATGCGTACGCCGGGCAGCAGCGCGGCGATGCGCCCGCGGGAGGCGTCGGACTCGCCCGCGGCGGCGACGACCTCGTGACCGGCGGCCCGGAGGGCTGCGGCGACGACCGCGCCGACGCGTCCGGCGCCCACCACGCCGATGCGCAGGCGCGCGGGCGTGCTCTTGTCGTGCAACATGTCGAACTCCCTCGTTCCAGTCCCGCGAACGGGTACCGGACAACAGGCTCGTGGTGCTGTCAGCAGAACAACGCCGAGCCTAGCCCCGGAATTTCCGGCCTGTCCCCGGAACGTGACGTGACGCACGTCGCCTGGCGCGGCGTCGCGGGGTCCCGTCAGCGGCGTACGTCGTCGGAGGTGACCACGGTGCCCACCTGTAGCGGCCGCGGGGCGCGCGGCAGCCAGGTGCGGGTGACGTGGTCGACGACGTGGACGCCGTCGGGCGCCACGATCTCGTGGACGCCCTCGGGCACGGTGCCGGCGTTGAGGGCGTGGAAGACCTCCCACTCGCGGCGCTTGCGCTTGTTGCGGTAGCTGGTGGCGAACGACGCCGGGTCGGTCCAGTGCGCGAACTCGTCGCCGTCGAGGTACTTCAGCTCCACGCACAGCCCGTGCGGCAGCCCGATGGAGAGCACCGGCGTGGGGGTGGTGCGCACCTCCCACTCGAAGGCCTTGGTGAACACGAAGTCGGGCCCGATCGGGAAGCCCCACTCCTCGGCGTTGCGCAGGCCGAGGTCGAGGAACCCGCGCTGCGGCGACCGGGAGTCGAGGTAGAGGCCGTGCCGCGGCACCCGGATGATCGACTGCACGTCACCGACCTGCCAGGCGAGGTCGGCCAGCGACGCCTCGCCCTCGGCGGTGAGCACCATGTCGCCGTCCCACTTGAATGAGTAGCGGGTGCCGACCTGGGCGAAGCACCAGTTGTAGAAGTAGGCCAGCGAGTGCACCGACAGCTCGTGCACGGCGCGGTGCTCGGCGCCGGCGCGCGCGACGGCGAAGGGGTACGACGCCAGCGTGAGCCGGTGCGCCAGCCCGGCCTGCTCGGCGGTCGCGGTGGCCACCTCGGGGGTCCCGTCGGTCGAGCCGTTGTCGACGACGAGGACGTGGTCCATGGCGCGCAGCAGCGGCGGCAGCACCCACGGCAGTGACGGCGCCTCGTCCTTGACCCGCAGCACCGCGGTGCTGCCCGCGCGCAGCCCGCCGGGGCGGGTCCAGGGCCAGGTGATGTCGAAGTCGGTGTGGCCCTCGAGGTTGCGCAGGCCGGTCTGCCCGGCGTGGGCCGTCACGCGCGCTCGCGACCGGCCGCGCGACGGAGGCCCCGGCGCACCGACGGCGGGATCGCGGCGCGCACACCGTGCGGGATGCGGTCGACGACGCTCGCCGCAGCAGGCGCCGCCCCCGGAGCCCCCGGAGACCCGGGAGCAGCCGGCGCCGCCGGGCCCGGGCCCTGCCGCCTGAGCCGGTGCTCGGCGTGCACCACCGAGGAGCGCGAGATCGCGGCGGACTCGGCGTACAGGTCGGTGTAGGCCTCCCGCAGCTGGTCGAGGGTCGCGTGCGCCTCGGGGGTGTCGCCGCCGGGGTCGGCGAGGCGGTTGAGCTCGGTCCAGGTCTCACCGACCAGCTCGTGCAGCCGGGCCGGGAGGCCGAGGTCGTCGAGGGTGAGGGTCATCCGTCGCAGCGACGGGTCGACGAAGCGGTGGCCGTCGCGGATCTGCTCGCTGTTGGCGTGCAGCACGTGCTGCAGCTGCAGCCGCTCGCCGACGTCCATGGTGACCCGGGTCCAGTCGTCGAGCAGGTCGGCGTAGCGGACGAAGACGCGCGCCTGCCCGCCGGTGGAGTCGCGGGTGCCGCGCTCGGTGTGGAGCAGCATGTTGAGCCACGACGCCGCGAGGTGGGCGGCGCCGAGCTTGTTGGCGTAGTAGGTCTGCTTGCTGCCGACCACCTCGGCCGGTGGCCGCAGCATCGTGGCGAAGACCGGCCGTGCGCCGGTGCGGATCGCGGCGACCCGCCACAGGCCGAGGAACCAGCTCAGCCGCGGGTCCTTGACGACCAGCTCGGGGGCGACCGCGAGGTGCTCCTCGAGCCACGCGGCGGTGGCGATCCGCTCGGGCTCGCGGGTGCTGATCCGCCCGGTGTCGAACCACGCGTCGGGGCGGCTGTCGGAGACCTGGACCAGCGCCTCCCTGAGCAGCCGGTCGTGGTGGTCGACCACCCACTGCGGCTCGCCGAAGCCCTTGGGGTTAGAGGCGTCGGCGGCCACCTCGGGCTGGGGCACGTGCAGGCCGAGGATCTTCATCAGCCCGGCCATCGTGCTGGTGCCGGAGCGTCCGGCACCGGCCACGAAGAGCACGGTCCGCGGGCTCTGCTGGTCGACGGCGCTGGAGTCGGTCACGGTCGGTGAGCCTACTAACCTCGCCGCATGCGACTGCGACGGCGCTCCTCCCCCAGGATCAGCGTCGTCGTGCCGGTCTACGACGTGGAGGCCTACCTGGCCGAGTGCCTCGACAGCGTGCTCGCCTCCACCTGGCCCGACCTCGAGGTCGTGGTCGTCGACGACGGCTCGACCGACGGGTCCGGCGCGATCGCCGACGACTACGCCGGCCGCGACGCCCGGGTCCGCGTCGTGCACACCGCCAACCACGGCCTCGGCGCGGCTCGCAACGAGGGCCTGCGCCACACCACCGGCCCGCTGGTCACGTTCGCTGACTCCGACGACGCCGTACCGGCCACGGCGTACGACGTGCTGCACAAGCAGCTCGCCGGCTCGGGCTGCGACTTCGTGACCGGGTCGATCGCCTGGTGGCACCCCGGCGCCGAGCGCGAGCTGGTGCAGCCGCCGTGGATGCGCCGGCTGCACCGCACCCGGGCTGCGCTGGTGATCGACCAGCAGCCGGAGGTCCTCGGCGACGTCTTCGCCTGGAACAAGCTGTTCCGCCGCGACTTCTGGGACGCCGCCGGGCTGTCGTGGCTCGAGGGACACCGCTACGAGGACCAGCCGACCACCACCCAGGCCTACCTCCGGGCCCGCCGGTTCGGGATCGTGCCCGACGTCGTCTACCACTGGCGGATCCGCACCGACGGCACCTCGATCACCCAGCAGCGCGCCTCGCTCGCCGACCTCGAGGACCGGTGGGTGACCAAGCGGATGAGCCGCGACAGCGTGCTCGACTACGGCTCGGGCAAGGTCACCCGGGTCTTCGAGGACCTGGTGCTGCCCGGCGACCTGCACCGCTACTTCCTGCACATCCCGGACGCCGACGACGAGTGGTGGGCGCTGCTCGCCTCGGGCGTCCGCGAGCTGTGGGGCACCCGGTCGCTGGCGCACAGCGGCCTGCCGCCGGTGCACCGGCTCACCGGCTGGCTGGTCGAGCAGGGCCGCCGCGACGACGCCGCCCTGGTGATGTCGTACGTCGCCGCGCTCCCCCCGGGCGAGCGGGTACCGCGGGTGCTCGACGACGCCCGCGGGCCGCGGATCGACGTGCCGGGCCTGGACCCGGCGACCGTCGACCACGCGGCCCTGGCGCTGAAGGACACCGAGACCTGAGTTCTCCGGGTCGGCGAGCCACGTTCCCGCGCGATCGCGCGGGAACGACAGATCCGCTGGCCCCAAAACTGCCGTTGCCGTGCGATCGCGCGCGAACGACAGATCCGCTGGGTCCAAACCTGCCGTTCCCGTTCGATCGCGCGGAACGACAGGTCCGCCGACCTCGGCCCGGCGCCGCACGCCGGCGCCGGCCGGAACCGGTTGCTAGAGCAGGCCCTCGGACTCGAGGAAGTCGCTGGCGACGTCCTCGGCCTGCTCGCGGTCGCGGGTGACCCGGCCGAGCAGCTCGTTGACGGCGTCGTTGTCGAGGGCGGCCATCAGGTCGTTGAGCAGGCCCTCGACCTCGGCGTTGGCCTCGAGGAAGTCGGTGGAGACGGCCGGCACGTAGTTCTGCGCGGGCTGGATGCCACGGTCGTCCTCGAGGAGCACGAGGCCCTCGTCGTCGAGGTTGGGGTCGATGGTGCCGGTCAGGCCGAGCTGGGCCTCGCCGTCCTTGACCGCGGTGTAGGTCTCGGGAGAGGCAAAGCCGAGCGGCAGGATCTCGGTCACGTCGATGCCGTAGGTACCGGTGAGGCCGCCCTCGCAGTCGGCGCGGCCCTCGCAGTCGGGCGCCGCGGCCAGGACCACGCTCTCGCCCTCGAGGTCGGAGAGGGCAGCGAGACCGGAGTCGGCCTGCTCCTGGGTGACGAAGAAGGCGTTCTGGGAGTTGGCCTCGGACAGGTCGAGCAGCGTCACGCCCTTGTCGGCGGCGAGCGGCTCGACGGCCGCCAGCGTCTCCTCGGAGTCGCTCGTGGCGACCGGCTCGGCCCCCTCGCCGTTGGCGTCGAGGTTGAGCGCCTCGCCGTAGGCGCCGAGGTACTCCGGGACGATGTCGACGTCGCCGGGGAAGATCCCGAAGTAGGCGTCGCGGGTGTCGACCGACTCGACGGTCACCTCGAAGCCGTTGGCGGAGAGCAGCTCGTCGTAGAGCGCGCCGATCAGCTCGGCCTCGGGGAAGGCCTGGGTGGCGACCGTGACGGCGGTCCCCCCTCCACCTCCCCCGCCGCCGGACCCGGAGTCGGACCCGGAGTCGTCGTCGCCGCACGCGGCGGTGAGTCCGATCAGGCTGAGCGAGGTGACGAGGGCGAGCGTGCGACGAAGCTTCATGACGGTGACCTTCTGTGTCCCGTGGCCTGGTGGCCACGCGTGTCCGGTGGATCGGGGCTCAGCTGTTGCGGGGTGCCGCAGGTGCAACGGTAGAGGCGACCGGCGACATTCCCCGATCGGCGCCACCACGAGCGGCCCGCGGCACCGGGTCGACCAGCCGTTGGACCAGCGCCGCGAGCAGCTCGAGCACCAGCGCGACGACCGCGACGAGCAGCGCCCCGGCGATGCCCTCGCTGCGCCGGTCGACGTTGGCGAAGCCGAGCCGGATGACGTTGCCGAGCCCCGGGCCGCCGACCAGCGCGGCGATGGTCGCCGTCGCCCACACCTGGACGAGCGCCAGCCGCACGCCCGACATCACCAGGGGCAGCGCCAGCGGCAGCTCGACCCGCCAGAACTGCTGGGTGCCTGACATCCCCATGCCCCGGGCGGCCTCCTTGACGTCGGCGGAGACCTCGCGGACGCCGACGTAGGCCTGCGTGATGATCGGGGGAAGGGCGAAGAACAGCAGCGCCAGGAGCGTCGCGAGACCGGCGCGTCCGTAGGGCCCGAACTCCTCGGATCCGGGCCAGGAGAAGCGCGCCAGCAGGGCGAGCAGCGCGAACGTCGGCACCGCCCTACCGATGTTGGAGACGTTGATCGCCAGGAACCCGAACCGGCCGAGGTGGCCCAGCCACAGCGCGAGCGGCAGCCCGACCAGCAGCGCCAGGAGCAGCGCGGTGACGGTGAGGAGCAGCTGCTCGACCAGCTGCTCCCCCAGCCCGCCGGGGCCGGCCCAGCTGGCGCCGTCGAACAGGAAGGAGAGGACGTCGCTCATGCGCTGCGCACCCCCCGACTCCACGGCGTGAGGCCGCGCTGGACGAGCACGAGGACGAGGTCGAGGACCAGCGCGAGCAGCACGCACAGCACGGCGCCGGTCATCAGCTCGGCGTTGAACTCGGTGTTCTTGCCGTTGGCGATCAGCGTGCCGAGGCCGCCCTCGGACACGACGGTCCCGATGGTGGTCAGCGCGACCGTCGAGACGGTGGCCACCCGCAGGCCGGCCACCAGGACCGGGATCGCCAGCGGCAGCTCGATGCGCAGCAGCAGCCGTACCCGGCCGTAGCCGAGGCCGGTCGCGGACTCGACGACCTCCGCGGGCACCGAGCGCAGTCCGTCGAGCAGCGCCCGCACCAGGATCGTCAGGCAGTACAGGCCGAGCCCGATGACCACGGTGGTGGCGGTGAGCCCGGTCAGCGGGACCAGCAGCGGCAGCAACGCCAGCGAGGGGATCGTGTAGACGAAGGTGCTCAACCCCAGCACCGAGGACTCCAGCCGGGGGAAGCGCCGGGCGACCAGTGCCAGGGGGAACGCGATCGCCAGGCCGAGCGCCACGGCCGCGACCGTGATCTGGAGGTGGGTCACGGTCGCGTCGACGATCTCGTCCTGCCGGTCCCGCAGGTAGTCGGTGCAGAACCACGCGTTGACGTCGCGCGAGTAGCACTTCGGCTCGCGGGCCGCCGTGCCGACGGCCGCCGCCAGTAGGGTCACCGCATGGAACCTACCGGCTCCCGGGCAACCGAGTCGCGCGACGAAGTGATGATTCGTCTCCGGGGCGTCGGCAAGACCTACCCCGACGGCACCGCGGCGGTGCGCGCCCTCGACCTCGACGTGCGTCGCGGCGAGCTGGTGTGCCTGGTCGGACCGTCGGGCTGCGGCAAGTCGACCACGCTGAAGATGATCAACCGCCTCATCGAGCCGACCACGGGCGCCATCGAGATCGACGGTGTCGACGTCACCCGCCAGGACCCGGTGAAGCTGCGCCGCGGCATCGGCTACGTGATCCAGGCCGTCGGTCTGTTCCCGCACCAGAAGATCGGCGCCAACGTGATGACGGTGCCGCTGCTGTACGGCGAGTCGAGGGCGACCGCGCGCAAGCGCGCCCACGAGCTGCTGGAGATGGTCGGTCTCGACCCGCGCCAGTACGCCGACCGCTATCCCCACCAGCTCTCCGGCGGCGAGCGCCAGCGCGTCGGCGTGGCCCGCGCCCTGGCCGCCGACCCGCCGGTGCTGCTCATGGACGAGCCGTTCGGCGCCGTCGACCCGGTCGTGCGGGTGCGCCTGCAGGACGAGTTCCTGCGCCTGCAACGCGAGCTCGGCAAGACGGTCGTGCTGGTCACCCACGACATCGACGAGGCCGTGCGGATGGGCGACCGGGTCGCCGTCTTCGCCGTCGGCGGCCGGCTCGCCCAGCACGCGACCCCCGCCGAGCTGCTCGCCCGACCGGCCGACGACTTCGTCGCCGACTTCGTGGGCTCCACCCGCGGCCTGCGCCGCCTGACCGTCACCCGGCTCCACCGCGAGCACCTCGAGCCGGTCGACGGCATCAAGGCCGGCGACCTCGGCGCGGCCATCGACCTCGACTCCTCCCTGGAGGAGGCGCTCGCGGCGCTGCTGCGCGACGACCGGCCGATGATCGGGGTCAAGGACGGCGCCGAGTTCGTCGGCGTGCTGACGCCCGACGGCGTGCACCGCGCGCTGCGCGCCTCGCTCGCGACCGGCTGACGGGGCCCTCAGGCCCTCAGGCGACCGGGACGTCGCGGTGCCACGACTCGGTGACGTACGACGTCTCCCACCCCATCGAGGTGTAGAGGCCGTCGGCACCGGTCGAGGAGTCCGCGTCGACCTCGAGCCCGACACGGTCGCGACCGCGCAGGGCGGCGTCGGCGATGATCGTGCGCAGCAGGCCCTTGGCGACGCCGCGGCCCCGGGCGGCCTCGCGGACGCCGATGTAGGAGACGTAGGACCCGTCGGGGCCGGTGCTCGACTCCGAGACGGTGCCGACGAGGGCGCCGACCGGCTCGGCGGGGTCCTCGAGCTCGGCGAGCCACCAGTGGTCCCAGCGGTGGCCAGGGTCCTCGCGCAGCCGGCTCAGGAACTCGTCGAAGGTCTCCTCCCACGAGTTGAAGTGGTCGCGGAACGCCTCCTCGAGCACGTCGTGGACCGCCCGCAGGTCGGTCTCGTCGGGCATGCCGTCGCCGGCGCGACGTACCTGCCGGAACCGCACGCCACGGTCGCTCCACTCGTCGACCGACGGCACCTGGTCGGACTCGTCGGGGCGCACCGGTCGCGACATCTGCCACCACGTGCGCACCTTGGTGAAGCCGGACGCCGTCAACCAGCGCGCCTGGCGCTCGTCGCCGGCGAAGGCGCCGGTGTCGACCTGCTGGACGTCGAGACCGCGGGCGGTGCCCACGGCGACGGCCTGGCCGACCGCCCACTCGACCAGCAGGTCCGAGCAGGCCCGACCCACCGCCGGTGCCAGGTCGCGCTCGACCACGTGCAGGAGGAGCATCCGCCCCCCGGCGCGGTCGTGGACGCTGCCCCAGGCCCGCACCAGGCCGTCGGTGTCGCGGACCACGACGTTCTCGCGGGTGCGCAGCCCGGCCTCGGAGACCTCGACCAGGACGTCGTCGACGCCGGCGCCGGCCCAGCCGCGGCCGTGCCGCTCGTGCTCGCGGAGCAGGGTGGTCAGCCGGGCGAGGTCGACGCGGTCGGCGGGGTCGGGGGTACCGACGACCCACCCGTCGGGGAGACCCGCGGGCTCGTCGCCCACGATCTCCTCGGGGTCGGGCTCGAAACGGGACTCGTCGGTCGGCACGAGAGCCGATTCTGCCCCGTCCTCCCTCCGCGGGGGGCAGCGGTGCCGGACGCGTAGGGTCTTCCCGTGACGAAGGTCGTGGTGGTGACCGGCGCCGGACGCAGCGGGACGAGCAGCGTCGCCGGCTCGCTCAAGCGGCTCGGGCTGCACATCCCGCAGCCCGAGAAGCAGGCCGACGAGTGGAACCCGCGCGGCTACTACGAGTCGTCGTGGCCGACCACGTTCCACGCCCGGTGGCTCAAGCCGCTCCTGCGCGACGTGGACGCCCGGCCGGAGGCCGCGGCGATCGCGCTCGACAGCCTCACACCCCGGCGCGAGCAGCGGTTCACCGACTGGATGCGCCAGCAGGTGGAGCAGCGCGAGCCGGGCGAGGTGATCCTGGTCAAGGAGACCCGCGCGTTCTGGGTGCTGCCGCTGTGGCAGCGCGCGGTAGCCGCGGCCGGCGCCGAGCTGGCCACCCTGACGATGCTGCGCCACCCCACCGAGGTGGTGCGCTCGCGCGACTCCAAGCACCAGGCGGGCCGTCGCGACGACGTCCGGCACCTGCGCGAGACGACCAACGTGGCGGCCTGGCTCAACTCGCTCTTCGAGACCGAGCGCGTCACCCGGTCGCTGCCCCGCTGCTTCGTCCTGTACGACGAGCTGGTCACCGACTGGCGCTCGGCGCTGGGCCGCGTCGACGCGCAGCTCGGTCTCGGCCTCGGCGACCTGGGGGGACCGCACGAGGTCGACGACTTCCTCGACGTCTCCCTCAACCACTCGGTGTCGACGTGGGACGAGCTCGACGTCGGCGCGCCGCTGGTCGACCTCGCCGAGCGGGCCTGGCAGGTTGCCACCCGCCTGGTCCGCGCCCCCGACGACCCCGCGCTCGTCGACGCGGTCGCCGGGCTCCGCGACGAGTACGCCGCGCTGTACCGGATGTCGGCCGGCATCCTCGGCGATGCCCGGGCGCAGACGGCCCGCGAGGTCAAGCAGGAGTTCGCCGAGCGCCTCGAGAAGCGCGACGCCCGGATCGCCTCGTTGCTGGCACAGCTGCCGTCCGAGGAGACCGCGGCCGCGGAGACACCGGCCGCGGACGCCGAGCGGCGACCGGGGTTGCGGCTGCCGGGCCTCGGGCGCCGGTCACGCGGCTGAGCGGCGGTCGACGGGGGTCGCGGAAGGGGCGGCTGGCGTGACCGATGCCGGCGAGCGGCAGGGGTGGCTCAGGCGTGCTTGCGACGCAGGGCGGCGCCGGTGTTCTGCCAGGCGCTGAGCTCGGCCTGGACGACGTCGAGCTCCTGCTCGAGCTCGGCGACCTGCACGACCGCCATCGCGGCCCGTTCTTCGGCGTCGCCGAGCCGGGCCGTGATCCGCTCGACCTCCTCGGCCGAGGCGCGCTCGACGGCCAGCACCTTGTCCTGCTCGGCGGCGAGCTCGGCGCGGGTGGCGGCGACCTCGGCGGCGGCGTCGGCGAGGCGGCCCTCGAGCCGGCTGATGGTGGCCTCGTGGCGGGCGATCCGGCCACTGGTGTCGGCGACGTACAGCGCCTGCTCGGTGGTGCGCGTCTCGGTGAGGGCGGCGTACGCCGTCGCCTGCTCGGCGCGGTCGCGCGCCCACGCGCGGCGGGTGTCGGCGACCTCGGTGTAGGTGATCCGGGTGGCAGAGGCGCCCAGGACGGCGGCGGCGGCTGCGGCGACCGTGGCGACGAGCCACGACCCGCTCACGACCGCGACCACCACGGCCGCGACGGCCAGGACGAGGAGGCCGCCGGCGACGGCGACACGGGTGGAGCGCTGCCGGCGCCGCGTGGCGGGACCGGGACGGGCGGGGCCAGCCGGGGAGGTCATGGGCGAACGCTAGTCCGGCGGGTCGTCGGAACGGACGCGACACGCGCGCTCGAGCAGCAGCGATGCGACGACCACGAGCAGTCCACCGACCGCCGCGACCGCCGACCGGACGAGGCGCTCATCAGCCAGCGGGGACGCGTCGCCCAGCCAGCTGACGGCGTAGCCGAGGTAGCCGCCCCCGACCAGCGAGCCGACGTAGGCGCACGCCCGGGCTAGCACGAGGCGGTTCACCGCGCGGTGCGGCTCGAGCAGCTCGCGGCGCACGTGGAGGGTGCGCCACGTCGACCAGGCGGTCCCGCCCACGATCGCCGCCACCAGCACCAGCCCGAACGGCTGCGCCCAGGTGACCATCGGCGGGGTGCCGGTGCGCTCGGTCAACGGGTGGAGGAGCCAGCCGACCACGAGGCCGGCCACCGCCCAGCCCGCCAGCACCGGCGGGTGGGTCGGGCGCAGGGTGCCACCGCCCTCCGGGCCGTGCGCGGTCACCCGGCGGTCACTCGACGTCGAGGGCGAGGTCCTCGCGGGGGGTGAGACCGTCGACCCCGGTCTTGGCGAGCAGCTCGGCGATCGGGCCGTAGCCGGGCAGCTCGGCGTCGGGCTCGAGGTCGAACCAGGGCTTGAGCACGAAGGCCCGCTCGGCCGCCCGCGGGTGCGGGAGCTGCAGGGTCTCGGTGTCGCTGCGCCGGTCGCCGACGACGATCAGGTCGACGTCGAGGGTGCGGGGCGCGTTGGGGACGTCGCTGCGCTCGCGGTCGTAGGCGTCCTCGACCGCGAGAGCACGCTCGAGCAGCCGGTTGGCCGCGAGCGTGGTGTCGGCGAGCAGGACGGCGTTGAGGAAGTTCTGCGAGCCGGCCGGGGAGTCGACGGGCTCGGTCTCGTAGACCGGGGACACCCCGGTGACCCACACGTCGGGGGTGTCGGCGATGGCGTCGACGGCGCCCTGGAGGCTCGACATCGAGTCGCCGAGGTTGGAGCCCAGCGCGATGACCACCCGGCGGATCGGACGCATCTCCCCGGTGAGGGTGTCGGCGTCGACGATGTTCGGGTTGGGGGTCTCAGTCACGGGGGACCTCGCGCTCTCGGGTGATCGTCAGCGCGACGTCGGCGAACGTCGCGTCGATGGGGGCTTCGGGTTTGTGGACCGTGATCCGCGCCCATTGAACACGACCATCCAAGAGGCAGACGTCTGCTATCCGCTGGGCGAGGGTCTCGATCAGGTCGACCGGATCGTTCTCCACGGCGGCTTTCACCGAGGCCACGAGACTCCCGTAGTCGACGGTGTCGTGCAAGTCGTCCGAGGCCGCCGCGGGCCGGGTGTCCAGGCCCAGCACGAGGTCGATCAGGAACGTCTGCCCGTCTCGCTTCTCGAAGTCGAGGACGCCGTGGTGGCCCCGGCACTCGATGCCGCGCACGGCCATCTCGTCGGTGCCGCTCATCCGGACGTCCGTTCCCACACGCGCAGCACATCACGGGTGCCTCGCACGTCGTGCACCCGCACCCCCCACACGCCCCGCTGGGCCAGCACCAGCGTCAGCGCGTGACCGGCGACCTCGCGCTGGTCGACAGGGCGGGGGGTGCCGTCCACCTCGGCCAGCAGCGCGCCGAGGAACGACTTGCGGCTCGCCCCCACCAGCAGCGGGAAGCCGAGTGCGGCGATCTCGTCGAGCCCCGCGAGCAGCTGCCAGTTGTGCTCGCCGCGCTTGGCGAAGCCGAGCCCGGGGTCGAGCACCACCCGGTCATCGCGGATCCCGGCGGCCCGTACCGCGGCCACCCGCTCCCCCAGCTCGCGCCGGACGGCAGCGACCACGCCGCCCTCCTCGTCGTACGTCGCGAGGTCGGCCATCCGGTCGCTGTGGGCGCGCCAGTGCATGGCGACGTACGTCGCGCCCGATGCCGCCACCGTCGCGAGCACGGCGGGGTCGGCGAGCCCGCCGGAGACGTCGTTGACGATGGTGGCGCCGGCCGCCAGCGCCGCCGCGGCCACCTCGGCGCGCATCGTGTCGACCGAGACCCGGGCGCCCTCGGCCGCGAGCGCCTCGATCACCGGCACGACCCGGTCGAGCTCCTCGGAGACCAGCGGCCGGGTCGCACCCGGCCGGGTCGACTCGCCGCCGACGTCGAGGACGTCGGCGCCGTCGGCGAGGAGCCGGAGCCCGTGGGCGACCGCGGAGCGGGTGTCGGCGTGGTGGCCGCCGTCGGAGAAGGAGTCGGGGGTGACGTTGACGACGCCCATCACCACCACAGCGCCGGCCATGGCCGGGAACCTACCGGCTCGGGCCGGGAGCCAGGTCGGCCGCGGAGGTCGACGTGGTCGACGACCGCCATCCCGGGGTGGCCCCTTCCTCAGCAGGTGCCACCCACGGCGGACCTCCTGGGCGGTGCGGGAGACCGCGAGATGCCGTCGTCCCGGACGCGCGGCTCGACCGGGACGGGGAGAAGGTGACGACCGGTACGCACGGTCGGTGTGGTTCGCTTGCGCCGTGCCTACCGCGATCGAAGCCGTCGACAGCTACGCCCGGCGCCTCGGCGACGTCATCCGGGTCGTCCTGACCCTGCCCGACGACCTGAGCAGCGAGGCCGGCGACGGCCTGACGAGGGGCCCGGTCTGGCTGCGCCTGCGCCCTGAGGTCAAGGGCGAGCGCACGCCGTTCCGGGTGCCGGTCACGGTCACCCCAGGCGCCCGGCCACGCCTCGTCGCCGACATCCCCGAGGCGCAGGCGACCCCCGGTGTCTGGCACCTCGCCCTGCGCATCACCCAGGGCGGCCCGCTGGTGCCCCTCCAGGCCCGGCTGCTCGTCACCGACACCGCTCGTCAGCCCCTCGCCCTGCTCGCGGGGCCCGAGCCGGAGACCCGCCTGCCCGAGCCCACCCCCCGCTGACCGCACCCCGAGCCCCCGCGGGCCGGGCCTCCGTACGACGACCCGGTCAGCGGAGGCCGGCGACGGCCTGGGCGACGCGGGTCCGCGCCTCGTCGACCGGCAGGGTGCGGGCGGCGGCGAGCTCGGCCCAGACCGGGAGGTCGAGGAGGGTGCGGGGGTCGTGGGCACCGCGGCGGTCCATCAGCTCGACGGGCACGTCCTGCGGGTCGGGGGTCACGTAGGACTCCACGACGTCGTCGGCCGCCTCGACCAACGTCAGGTTGGCGGCGTCGGGGTTGAGCACGACCACGGTGCCGGTGGGGGCGGTGTCGACCTCGAGGCAGACCAGGTCGGGGCGGATCTCGCGCAGCGTGCCGAGGATCTTGTAGACGTCGCCGGCCCAGGCGCTGCTGCCCGAACGCACGGACCGGTCGCGCCGGGCCTCGGGGGCGTCGCGCGGGAGCATGTCGTCGATCACGATCACCGTCCCCGGGTGCGTGTAGCGCTCGACGTTGACGAAGTCACGGAAGGCGTACTCGGCCAGGTGCATGCCGTCGATGAAGGCCAGGTCGATGACCGGCTCGTCGAAGTGGGCCAGGGGGTGCTCGCGCACGAAGAACTCGTCGCTGGAGGTGCGCACGAGGTGGACGTCGCACATGATCTCGCGCTCGAGGGAGTAGTAGGGGTCGATGCCGATCGAGCGGGTGCGCGAGAGGGTCATGCTGCCCCCGATGTTGACCCCGATCTCGAGGTAGCTGCGCGGGGCCAGCAGCCGGTGGAGCTCAGCGAGCAGGGCGTGACGACGCATGCGCCGACCCTAAGGGGTGGTCAGCTCAGCTCGCGCAGCGCCTCGACGAGAAGCCGGCCCTCGGCGGCGAGGTCGAGGTGGTAGTCGGAGTGCATCGCCCGCACGGAGAAGTGCTCGGTGGTGACGTCGGGGGTGCCGCGCACCACGGTGAGCGGGTGGTCCCACAGCGCCGCGATCGCCTTCTCGTTCCACACGTGGTAGCCGGTGTGCGAGACCACCATCATCGGCCGGGGCCGGCCCCCGAGCAGCAGGTGGAACATGCCGCTACCGCCGTAGCCGGCGACGGCCTCGGCGTGGCGGGCCATGGCGACCTGGTCGGGCAGCGGGTGCTCCTCGGGCGTCACGACGGTGAAGCCGTGCCGCACGAACAGCGCCTCGACCTCGGCGGCCTCGTGGCAGCGGCGCTTGTCGCCCCCACGGGTCACGAACAGCCGCCGCGGCGTGGACTCGAGCCCGGAGCGGGCCTCGAGGACGTCGCCGGTGGCGGCGTACAGCTCGCGCAGCGAGGGGTGGATGTGGCGCAGGATGACGTAGCCCGGGGTGGCGGACAGGAGGCGGTCGACGCGGACCGGCACCGGCGTGCCGTGGACCCGGTCGCGGGGCACGCCGGCCGCCTCGAGCAGGTCGAGCTCCCACGAGCCGAGCGGCTTGGCCGCCGTGGTGACCAGCACGCCGGCGTCGGGGTGGCGGGCGAGCACCTCGGGCCACGCCCAGAGCTGCGAGAGCTGCTCGGTCAGCGCGTGGCCGAAGTGGCCGCGCAGCAGGTTGTCGAGGTGGAACCAGGTGCCGGGCAGGGGGACGGGCGGCGGTGCGTCGGCACCCAGCTCGGGCGGCACGCGGACTGCCCAGCGCGACCAGTCGGTCAGGGCGGGGGTGAAGGGCCGCTTGCGCTCGGTGTTGCGGAAGGCCTGCGGGAGCACGACGTCGTGCGTGTGCGCGATCATCCGGGGCGTCACCACGACGTCGTCGTAGGAGCGCAGCGACAGGTGGGGGGCGTCGTGCACCCGCAGCGGGACCTCCTCGGTCCAGCTGCTGCGCGCCGGCGCCTGGCTCGCCCGGACGGCGCCGGGCCGCCGGTGCACCACCCGGCCCAGGTGGGGCGCGGTCTCGAGGAACGCGTCGAACCGGGCCTCCGGCACGACGCTCCAGGTCTCGACACCCGTCCGGGCCACCACGAGGTCGTCGTCGACCTGGAGGTCCTCGACCGACGCGGCGAGCGCGTGCGCCTCGCGCTCCTCCTGGGGACGCAGGTCGCGGCGGCGCGAGGGCGGGTCGAGGTCGCGGGCGCGCAGGCGGCGTACGTCGTCGAGCGTCGCGAGCAGGCGGTCGCGGGCCGCGGGACGTGAGGGGACGGCCACCAGCAGGGTCCCGCCGCGACGCAGGTGGCCGAGGAGCAGCAGCAGCCGGTTGGCGGCGCCCCGGCCGCGGGCGAGGTCGACGACCGCGTCGACGTGCCCGTGGGCGGCGAGGGACTCGTGCAGGTCGACCGGGTCGCCCTGGTGGACGTGGACCCGCAGCGTGCGGCCGGGGGCCTCGAGCGCGGAGACGTCGAGGGCGTCGTCGGCGACCACCACCGCCACCGTGGCGGCGCCCTCGAGCATCGACGCGATGCGCCGCAACGACCGGGCCACGGCTCAGGACCGGTGGATCAGCGCCATCGCCTCGGCGCGCGTCGCCGGGTCGGTGCGCATGCTGCCGCGCACCGCCGAGGTGATCGTGCGGGCGCCGGCCTTCTTGACCCCGCGCATGGTCATGCACAGATGCTCGGCCTCGACCACCACGATGACGCCGCGCGCCTCCAGGATCCGGGTCAGCGCGTCGGCGACCTGCGTGGTCAGCCGCTCCTGCACCTGCGGTCGCTTGGCGTAGACGTCGACCAGCCGGGCGAGCTTGGACAGGCCGGTGATCTTGCCGTTCCCCGCGGGGATGTAGCCGACGTGCGCGACGCCGGTGAACGGCACCAGGTGGTGCTCGCACATCGACCACAGCTCGATGTCGCGCACCAGCACCATCTCGTCGTGACCCAGGTCGAACGTCGTCGTGAGCACGTCCTCGGGCCGCTGCCGCAGCCCCGCGGTGAGCTCGGCGTAGGCGCGGGCAACCCGGGCGGGGGTGTCGGTGAGGCCCTCGCGGTCGGGGTCCTCGCCGATGGCGATCAGCAGCTCGCGCACCGCCGCCTCGGCCCGGGCGTGGTCGAAGTCGGGGACCGTGGCGGGGTCGACCACGTCCCGACCGATGGGGTCGACCACCTCAGGAGCCCGGCGCGGGGGGCGTGGGCTCGCTGCCCCCGCCCAGTCCACCGAGACCGGGGTCGCCGTGGACGTCGCCGCCGGGGCCGGGCGGCGTCACCACGACGCCACCCTCGTGCGGCTTGGCCAGGATGCCGTTGGCCGCGACCCGGTCGCGGATCGCCTGCGGGATCTCGACCGGCGGGATCGCCGAGGGGTTGCGCGTGGGCGAGCCGGTCCAGGCGGGCCGCTGGGGCCGCATCCGCAGCGCCTCGAAGATCTTGGCGACCTGCTCCTTGTCGAGCGTCTCCTTGTCGAGCAGCGCCAGCACCAGGGCGTCGAGGACGTCGCGGTTGTCCTCCAGGGCGTCGAACGCCTCCTGGTGGGCGGTGGTGAGCAGCTTGTTGACCTCGTCGTCGACGATCGCGGCGACGTCCTCGCTGTAGTCGCGGGAGTGGCCGAGGTCGCGACCCAGGAACGGCTGGCTGTTGTCGCTGCCGAGCTTGATCGCACCGAGGCGCTCGGTCATGCCGTACTGCGTCACCATCGCGCGGGCCAGGCTGGTGGCCTTCTCGATGTCGTTGCCGGCGCCGGTCGTCGGGTCGTGGAAGATCATCTCCTCCGCCGCCCGGCCGCCGAGCATGTAGGCCAGCTTGTCGAGCAGCTCCGAGCGCGTCTGGGAGTACTTGTCCTCGTCGGGCAGCACCATCGTGTAGCCCAGGGCGCGGCCGCGGGGCAGGATCGTGATCTTGTGGACCGGGTCGGTGCCGGGCATCGCGGCGGCGACGAGGGCGTGGCCGCCCTCGTGGTAGGCCGTGACCAGCTTCTCCTTCTCGCTCATCAGCCGGGTCCGACGCTGCGGGCCGGCGATGACGCGGTCGATCGCCTCGTCGAGCGCGGCGGCGTCGATCATCTTGGCGTTGTTGCGCGCGGTGAGCAGCGCGGCCTCGTTGAGCACGTTGGCCAGGTCGGCACCGGAGAAGCCGGGCGTGCGGCGGGCGGTGTTCTCGAGGTTGATGTCGGGCGCCAGCGGCTTGCCCCGGGCGTGGACCTGGAGGATCTGGGTGCGGCCGGCGAGGTCGGGGGCATCGACGGAGATCTGGCGGTCGAAGCGGCCCGGGCGCAGCAGCGCCGGGTCGAGGACGTCGGGCCGGTTGGTGGCCGCGATCAGGATGACGCCGCCGCGGACGTCGAAGCCGTCCATCTCGACCAGCAGCTGGTTGAGGGTCTGCTCGCGCTCGTCGTGGCCGCCGCCCATGCCGGTGCCGCGGTGACGCCCGACGGCGTCGATCTCGTCGATGAAGACGATGGCCGGCGCGTTCTCCTTGGCCTGCTCGAACAGGTCGCGCACCCGGCTCGCGCCGACGCCGACGAACATCTCGACGAAGTCGGACCCGGAGATGGAGTAGAACGGCACGCCGGCCTCACCGGCGACCGCACGGGCGAGCAGGGTCTTGCCGGTACCGGGCTGGCCGTAGAGCAGCACGCCCTTGGGGATCTTGGCGCCGACCGCCTGGAACTTGGTCGGCTCCTGGAGGAACTCCTTGATCTCGCCGAGCTCCTCGATCGCCTCGTCGCACCCGGCGACGTCGGCGAAGGTGGTCTTGGGCATGTCCTTGGAGATCAGCTTGGCCTTGGACTTGCCGAACTGCATGACCCGGCCGCCACCGCCCTGCACGCTGTTCATCAGCCACAGGAACAGCAGGATGATCAGGACGAACGGGATCAGCGTGAACAGGATGCTGGTCAGCGCGCTGGGGCGCGGGTTCTCGGACGTGAGCTTCTCGAGGCTGCCGTCGTTGGTCTCCAGCTGCGCCTCGGCCTGGGCGATCAGGCCCTGCTGCTGGCCGAGGACCCAGTAGGAGGCGACCTTGTCGCCGTCCTCGCGGGCACCGTCGACGAGCGTGGCCTCGATCTTCTGCTCACCGTCGATGAACTTGATCTCCTCGACCTGGTCCTCGGCGATGTAGGACTGCAGGCGCGAGGTCGGGACCTCGTCGTAGCCGCCACCGGACGCGAGGAACTGCAGCGCCAGGACCACGGCGAGCACCGCGATCCCGATCCAGACCCAGGGACCCTTGAAAATCCGCTTCACGACCACACTTCCGCACTAGCACGACTGAACCCTCGACGGTACAGGTCGCCGGGGAGGGTCCCATCCTCTCAGGGAGGTGGGAAGCGCTGCGGCGTCGGGCCACCGGGGCCGGCGTACGACCGGGTGCCAGGCGGGTGTGGGCCGGGTGTGAGCCGGGGGTCAGCTGTAGACGTGCGGGGCGAGCGTGCCGATGTCGCGCAGGTTGCGGTAGCGCTCGCGGTAGTCCAGGCCGTAGCCGACGACGAACTCGTCGGGGATGTCCCAGCCGACGTACTTGACCTCGACCGGCATCTGCAGCGCCTCCGGCTTGCGGAGCAGGGTGCAGATCTCGACGCTGCCGGGGTTGCGCGAGGAGAGGTTGGAGGTCAGCCACGACAGGGTCAGGCCGGTGTCGATGATCTCGTCGACGATGACGACGTGCCGCCCGGAGATGTCGGTGTCGAGGTCCTTGAGGATCCGGACGACGCCGCTCGACTTGGTGCCGGAGCCGTAGGAGGACACCGCCATCCAGTCCATCTCGACGTGGCGGGTGAAGGCCCGGGCCATGTCGGCCATCACCATCACGGCACCACGCAGGATGCCCACGATCAGGAGGTCCTGGCCCTCGTAGTCGGCCTCGATGCGGGCCGCGAGCTCACCGACCTTCCCGACGATCTGCTCCTCGGTGAAGAGGACGTGGAGGAGGTCGTCGTCGACGTGGGAGGCGTCCATGCCGATCAGGCTAGTGGTGCGCGCACGAACCTCAGCACGTCGCCCTCGCGGACGGCCGTGACGTGGCCGGGGAGCTGGATCTGCTTGGGCAGGTTGCGGTCGTTGAGCACCTGCGCCAGGAGCGCCCTCACGTGCACGAGGGTCAGCTCGGACGGCGGGCAGCCGGCGCTCAGCGCGGCGAGACGGAGCAACCGGTCGCGGATCGCCGGCTCCAGGGGCTCGAGGCCCCACACGACGAACCCGGCGTCGTCGTCGTAGAGCTCGCGGAAGCGGGCCCGGGCCAGGGAGTCCAGGGTCTCGTTGTCTGCCTGCAGCTGTTCGGCGGTCCGGGCGAGTGCCTCGGTGATGCCGGGGCCGAGCTCGCGCTCGAGCACCGGCAGGACCCTGTGTCGCACGCGGGACCGGGCGTAGCGCGGGTCGGCGTTGTGCGGGTCGACCCAGAAGTCGACGCCCTCAGCCCGGCACGCGGCCTCGGTCTGGCTGCGGCGGACGCCGAGCAGGGGGCGCACGAAGTGCGGGGCGTCTGCCGCGTCGTCGCGCTGGAACCCCGTGCGCATGCCGGCGATCGACCGACCACCGCTGCCCCGGGCGAGGCCGAGCAGGACCGTCTCGGCCTGGTCGTCGAGGGTGTGCCCGAGGAGCACCCGGACCGCCCCGAAGTGGCGCGCCATCTGGTCGAGGACGTCGTAGCGCGCCTCGCGAGCGGCCGCCTCGGGGCCGAGCCCCCCGGCGTCGACCTGCACGCGGACCGACGCCGTCTCGTCGGCGCCCAGCCCGACCATCTGCGCCACCACCCGGGCCGTGTGGTCGGCCGAGCCGTCCTGGAGTCCGTGGTCGACCACGGCGCCTACCACCCTGACCGGCACCCGGCGCGCCTCGGCGACCGCCGCGGCCAGGAGGGCCAGCGAGTCCGCACCCCCGGAGCAGGCCACCAGCACGACCTCGGCGTGGGGCGGGCCGACCCAGGGCCGGACGGCGCGACGTACGACGGCGACCGCCGGGTCCAGGGTCAACCCAGGACCCTCGAGACCCACGCCTCGGGGTCGGACAGCTCGGCCTTGGACGGCAGGTGCTCGGCGCGCTCCCAGACGACGTTGAACTCCTCCATGCCGACCTTGTCGACGACCGAGCGGACGAAGTGGGCGCCGTCGCGGTACTGCGCCATCTTGGCGTCGAGGCCGAGCAGCCGGCGCAGCACGCGGTCGAGGCCCCCGACGCCCTTGCGGCGCTCGGTGAAGCTGCGGCGGATGTCGGCGACCGAGGGGATGACCGAGGGGCCGACGCCGTCCATGACCACGTCGGCGTGGCCCTCGAGCAGCGACATCATCCCGGTGACCCGGTCGAGGATCTCGCGCTGCTCGGGCGTGCTGACCAGGTCGACGATGCCGTTCTTGCCGAGGCTGCCGACGCCGCTGCGCAGCGACTCCGAGAGCCGCTTGACGATCTCCTCCAGGCCGGAGGGCCCGACCGTGGCCGAGAGCGCCTGCACCTCGGAGAAGAGGTGGTCGCGCATCCACGGCACCGCGGTGAACTGCACCCGGTGGGTCTCCTCGTGCAGGCACACCCACAGGCGGAAGTCGCTCGGGTCGGCGCCGAGCTCGCGCTCGACGTGCACGATGTTGGGGGCCACCAGCAGCAGCCGCCCGTCGGGGGCGTGGAAGGGGTCGAACTGGCCGAGCACCTTGCCGGCCAGGAAGCCGAGCAGGCCGCCGACCTCGGCGCCGGTGACCCGCGAGCCCACGGCTACGGCGAGGCCCGAGGGCGGCTTCTTCTCGGTCAGCTTGTCGACCAGGGGCGAGACGATGTGGCGGAACGAGTCGGCGTTGGCCTGGATCCACCCGGCGCGGTCGACCACCAGGACCGGCGCGGTGTGGTCGGCGGCGACCAGCCCGGTGAACTCGCGCACGAGCCCCGTCGACCGCTCGGCCCCGGCGCGCAGCTCGGCGACCACGTCGGCCGCCTCCCCCGCCGAGACGGTCGGGCCGTCACCGGCGAGGCGGGAGGCGATGCGGACCGCGAGGTCCCAGTCGACCATCTGGTCGGACCGCGGATGGTCGGACTGGCTCATGCCGCGAACCTACCGGGAGGGGCGATGCGCGCCGTACGACGTGCGCCGGCCGAGGGGGAACCGGCACCCGCACGATGGTCGAGCCGAGTCGAGACCCGGCGCGGCGCGCACGCTGCGGTGGTCTCGAGACGGTTGCCAGCGCAACCTCATCGACCACCGTCGGCGACCCACGGTGGTCGAGCCGGGTCGAGACCCGGCGGGGTGCGCACGCTGCGGTGGCCTCCACCGTCGGCGACCCACGGTGGTCGAGCCGGGCGAGCGCCAGCGAGCCCGGGTCGAGACCCGGCGAGGGAAGGCACCCAGCGTCGGTCGGTCACCGGCCGCAGGCGCACGCCCCCAGGGCGACGGCGGCGGTGTCGAGGTCGGTCTCCGCCTCGGTCGACAGCGGGACCCGGATCCGGTCGGCCATCAGCGCGAAGGCCACGACGGTGCCGTCGGGCAGGGTGGCCAGGCCGGCGAGGGAGCGGACCGAGGTGAGGGTCCCGGTCTTGGCGCGCACCCGGCCGCGGCCGGCCGGCGGGCCCTCGCTCATCCGGTCGGTGAGCGAGCCGGTGAACGCGGCGACCGGCAGCCCGGTCAGGACCGGACGCAGGTCGGGCCGGTCCGGTGACGCCGCGAGGCGCAGCACCCCGACGAGGGTGGTCGGGTCGGCCCGGTTGGCCCGCGACAGCCCGCTGCCGTCGTGGAGCATGCTGGCGCCCATCGACACCCCGGCCTGCCGCAGCACACGTCGTACGCCGGCGCGGCCAGCCTCGATCGATCCCTCCCCCGACGTCGCCAGACCGACGTGGCGCAGCAGCACCTCGGAGGTCTCGTTGTCGCTGACGTCGAGGAGGCGCTCGACGATCCGGCCGAGCGGGGCGCTCTCGACGGCGGCGACGGCCTCGGTGCGGGGCGCCGCGGCGGGCGCCGGCGTCCCCAGGACCTCGATGCCGGTGGCGGCCAGGGCGGCGGCGAAGGACTGCGCGGCCTCGGCCGACGGGTCGGCGACGCGGCCGAAGCCGGTGGGCGACCGGCCCTGGTCGACCCACAGCGCCGTGGTGGGGCTGACGATGGCGTCGGGGACGTAGTCGGGCTCCCAGGTGGGGTTGACGGCCGGCCCGGAGAACAACGAGTCGTCGTAGGCGAGCCGCACCCGGCGTACGCCGTCGGCACGCAGCGCGGTCGCGGTCTCGGCCGCCAGGGCGTCGAGGTCGGCGCGGGCCGGGTAGGGCCAGGGCTCCCCCGCGTCGAGGGGCCCGCGCTCGAGGAGCGGGTCGCCGCCACCGACGAGGGTCACCTGTCGGCCCTGGCGGCGTACCTCGGTGGTGAACACGTGGTCGGGCCCCAGGGCGAGGAGCGCGGCCGCCGCGGTGACGACCTTGGTGGTGGAGGCGGGGATGGCGGTGTCGTCGGCCCCTCCCGAGGTGAACACGGCGGGCCCCCCGGTGAGCGGCGCCACCTCGGCCAGGACGTGCCGACCGAGGTCGCGGTCGCGCAGGTAGGGCTCGAGCACCCGGCGCACGGCGGCCGGGTCGACCCGGCGCGAGGCGTCCGAGGCCTGGGCCACGGCCGGCGGCGCCACGACCTCGGGCAGCTCCACGCCGCGCGGCGGCGCGACGGTGGCGGGGTCGGGCGGAGCCGTCGTCCCGCCGTCGTCGCCGTCGCGCAGGCGGTCGACGAGGTCGTAGCGCCACACGGCCACCCCGCCGACGACGAGCGCCAGGAACAGCACCAGCGTCAGGGTCCCGCGCAGGGGCGAGGAGCCGTTACCTGCGTCACCTCTGGCCATCGAGTTCCTCCCTGGTGCGCGAACCAGGACATTGTGCGCGAGACTGTCGTGCACACCACGCGGCGGCCCCGTCGGCCTGACGCGTCCAGATCGCTACTGACCCGAACCTGTCCGGAGGAATGCACGTGCTCGAGTTCGACGTACTGGTGGAGATCCCCAAGGGCGAGCGGAACAAGTACGAGGTCGACCACGAGACCGGGCGGATGCGCCTCGACCGGATGCTCTTCACCTCGACGCAGTACCCCGCCGACTACGGCTACATCGAGAACACCCTCGGCCTCGACGGCGACCCGCTCGACGCGCTCGTGCTGCTGCAGGCGCCGACGTTCCCGGGGTGCCTGATCAAGTGCCGCGCGATCGGGATGTTCCGGATGACCGACGAGGCCGGCGGCGACGACAAGGTGCTGTGCGTGCCGTCGACCGACCCCCGCCAGGAGCACGTGCGCGACATCAACCACGTCCCGAAGTTCGACCGGCTCGAGATCCAGCACTTCTTCGAGGTCTACAAGGACCTCGAGCCCGGCAAGTCCGTCGAGGGCGCCGACTGGGTCGGCCGTACCGAGGCCGAGGCCGAGGTGATGGCGTCGTTCGAGCGCGCGAAGACCGAGGGCACCGCTCACTGAGCCAGGGCCACCGGTGACGCTCCGCTACCGCGACCGGACGGCGTCCGTCGTTGCTGCGGTCACGTGGGTGGCCGCGCTGGCCGGCGCGGCCTCGGTCCTGCTCGCCCTCGCCGACGTGGGCGACGGGTGGTTCAGCGTCACCTCGTCCCTGCCGATCACCGTCTTCTGCCTCCTCGTCGCGGTCGTCTGGACGTCGGCCGTGGACGTGACGGTCGTCGTCGGGCCCGACGGCCTCGACAAGCGGCAGCGGCTCGGCCGGGGGTGGCAGGTCTCCTGGCCCCAGGTCGAGCGCGTCGGGACGGCGCCCTCGGCGCCCGGCACGCTCGTCGTCGTCTCCGCTGCGCTGCCGGCACGGTCACCGGTCAACGAGTGGTCGTTGCGGAGCACCTCGCTGCCGCGCGGCGCGCGCACGCTGCCGGCACTGCCGCAGCTGCTGGACGCGGTCGCGAGGCACGGCGGCCGCCCGGTCGAGCACCTGCCCCCGGGCTGAACCGCGACGGTCAGGCCTTGACGCCGCGGAAGTAGCCGATCGCGCCGGACCGCTCGAGGGTCGCCTCGGGCACACCCTGCCCGGCCAGCCACGCCAGCAGCTCCGGTCCGGTGCACGACGGGCCGATCAGCCCGGCCAGGCGGCCGACGCGCCGCAGCGGCTCGTGCCGCAGGCCGCTGTCGTTGAGCACCGCGCTGCCGGTGATCACGCCTCCGGGACGCAGCACCCGCGTCATCTCGACCACGGCCCGCGCCGGGTCGGGGAAGCAGTGCAACCCGGTCATCGTGACGACGAGGTCGAACGACGCGTCGTCGAAGGGCAGGTCCCCGACGTCGGCGACCCGGGGCTCGACCTGGTCGGCGACGCCGCGCTCGCGGGCGGCGTCCGTGGTGCGGTCGAGCATCGTCCGGGCGATGTCGGCGGCGACGTAGGCGAGGCCCTGGCCCGGCCGCAGCCCACGCAGCGCGACCCCGCCGCCGCAGGGCACGTCGAGCACCCGCGCGCCCGCCGGCTGGCCACCGATCTCGGCCGTCGCGGCGTACAGCAGGCGCAGGTCGCTCTGGACGCCGACGCGCCAGAGCAACCCGCCGACGCGCGGGTGCTCGACCGTCCAGTCGTAGACCGTCGCCCAGAGCGGGTCGTCGCCCCACCCGCCGAGGCCGGGCAGCCTCACGGCTACCCGATCAGCTCGGGCGAGCGGAGCATCTCGACGGGGATGCCGAACCCGTCGACGAGGTCGCCGGCGAGCGGGCGGATCTTGCGGCACAGCGACGCCACCTCGCGGCTGATCGCCTTGCTGCGCTGGGAGGAGAGGCGCCCGTGCTCCATGAACCAGGCGCGGTCGGCCTCGATGCCGTGCAGCGCGTGCAGGTCGCAGAGCAGGTTGAGCGCCACCTTGTTCGGCCCGTCCGGCATCGCCGCGGTCTTGGCCACGAACGCCTCGAGCACCAGCCGCTCCATGTGGGCGTGGGCTGCCGCGATGACGTGGTCCTGCACCCGCGAGAACACCTCGCCGGCGTTCATCCCGCCGTCGATGCCGCGCTTGAGGCGGCGCGCCACGCCGGCGAGCGTGTGCTCCTCGCGGAACCGGTACATCGCCAGCTGGTACTCCGGGTCGAGCAGTCCGGCCTCCTGGTCCCACCGGTCGGCGCCGCCGGGCAGCACGTCCTTGATCCGCTCGAGCAGCTTGTGCACGTTCGTCTTCTCGATGACCGTCTCGACGGCGAGCCCGGCGACGAACCGCACCATCCCGAACTGGTCCATCTCCTCGAACTCGCTCGAGTACGCCGTCAGCAGGCCCTTGGCGACCAGCTGCATCAGCACGTGGTTGTCGCCCTCGAAGGTGGTGAACACGTCGGTGTCGGCCTTGAGCGCCGCGAACCGGTTCTCGGCCAGGTAGCCGGCGCCGCCACAGGCCTCGCGGGACTCCTGGATGGTGCGGGTCGCGTGCCAGGTGCCCAGCGCCTTGGTGCCGGCCGCGCGCGACTCCAGCTCGCGGCGGGCGAGGTCGGGGTCGGCGTCGGGGTCGAGCGCGCCGGAGAACACCTCGTGCACCTGGGCGGCGACGACCTCCTGCGCGAAGTGCAGCGCGCAGGTGCGGGCGAGCAGGGGGAACAGCCGTCGCTGGTGGAGGCCGTAGTCGAGGAGCAGCTCCTCGTGGGTGCCGGTCGCCTCGAACTGGCGCCGCTGCAGCGCGTACTTCGTCGCGATCGTGATCGCGACCTTGGAGGCGTTGATCGCCGCCCCGCCGACGCACACCCGACCCTGCACGAGGGTGCCGAGCATGGTGAAGAAGCGCTTGTTGGGGTTCTCGATGTCGCTGACGTAGACGCCCTCGGGGGTCACGTCGGCGAACCGGTTGAGCAGGGCCTCGCGCGGCACGCGGACGCCGTCGAACCACAGCCGTCCGTTGTCGACGCCGTTGAGGCCCATCTTGAGCCCGTCGTCCTCGATCCGGACGCCGGGGGCGGGCTCGCCGTCGACCCGGATCGGCACCAGCAGGGCGTGCACCCCCTGGCTCTCGCCACCGACGACCAGCTGCGCGAACACCACGGCGAGCTCGCCGTGGGCGGCGGCGTTGCCGATGTAGTCCTTCCAGGCATCGGGCCGGGTCGACTCGACCAGGAACTCCTGGGTCGCGGCGTCGTACGTCGCCACGGTGCCGAGGGCCTGGACGTTCGAACCGTGCCCGGTCTCGGTCATCGCGAAGCAGCCCATCAACCGGCCGCTGACGATGTCGGCGAGGTAGCGGTCGTGGTGGTGCTGCGTGCCGAGCTGCAGCACGGCACCGCCGAACAGCCCGAACTGCACGCCCACCTTGACCAGCACCGACAGGTCGCCGAGCGCGAGCGTCTCGAACGCCGCGAGCGAGGCGCCGATGTCTCCGCCGCCGCCGTGCTCCTGCGGGAACCCCATCCCGGTCTGGCCGGTCGCGGCCATCTCGACCACCACGTCGCGCACCCGGTCGCGGAACTCGGTGCGCGACATCTCCTCCGCGTCGACGAGCACCTGGGCGTGGTCGGCGAGCTGGTCGCGCACCAGCTGCCGCACCTCCGCGTACGTGCCGTCGAGCAGCCCGGTCAGCGCCGGTACGTCGACCACGGGCTGGACGTAGCCGTCACGGCGGGGGCCGGACGTCTCGGGCGGCGCGTCGGCCGGGTCGGTCGGGCCCGCTCCGGGCGCGTTGGAGGGGTGGTCGTCGGTCGCGGGTACCACGGTGTCGCTCGCCATGACCCCTACGTTACCGGCCAGTAGGCAGGACGCCACCCCCCTCTCGGGCGCGATCGGCGTGCCGATCGTCACGACCGGGATCCCGGTCGTCGCGACGCGGATCCGGTTCGTCGCGACCGGGATCCCGGTCGTCGCGACGTGGCGTCCGGTCGTCGTGACGCGGATCCCGGTCGTTCTGACCCGGACCCCGGTCGTCGCGACCGGGCTCAGAGGCGCGCGAAGTGGGTCGGCGGGATCCAGTAGTGCAGCGACTCCTCCACCACCGGCCGGCCCGTCCGGGGCGCGTGCACGATCATGCCGTCGCCGACGTAGAGCGCGACGTGGAAGATCGACGACGGGTCGCCCGAGTCGCCCCAGAACGCCAGGTCACCCGGCTGGAGGTCGCCCTCGCTGATCGGGGTCGACTGCTCGTACTGCGCGACGGAGTAGTGCGGCAGGGTGACCCCGGCCGCGGCCCACGCGCCCGACGTCAGCCCGGAGCAGTCCCACGAGCCCGGGCCCGCCGCGCCCCACTGGTAGGGCTCGCCGATCTGTGCGCGGGCGAAGGCGATCGCGGCCGCCGCCAGGCCGCTCGCGGCGGGCGCCGGGTCGGGAGCCGGCTCCGGTTCCGGCGCGGGCTCCTCGGTCGGCTCCGGCTCCGGCTCCGGCTCCGGCTCCGGGTCCGGCTCCGCGGTCGGCGCGGGACCGGTCGGCTCCGGCGGCGGCTCCGGCGTCGGCGGCGGCGTTGGCTGCGCCGCGGGCTCGGGGGCAGCGGGCGCGTCCTGCCGCTCGCGCTGCGCCTCGGCGCGGGCCGCCTCGGCCGCGGCGAGCGCGGCGCGACGCTCGATGCCGGCCTGGCGCCGGGCGGCGAGCCGGACGCTGACGTCCTGGAGCACCGCGAGCTCGGCCACCAGCTGGTCACGCCGGACGGCGGCCGCCCCGACCTCGGCCACGGCGGCGTCGGCCGCGGCCTGGGCGTCGTCGCGCGTCGTCCGCGCCGCCTCCTCGGCGGCCGCGGCGCGGGCCTCGGCGTCCTCGGCGTCCTCGCGGGCGGTCTCGGCACGGTCCTCCGCGGCGCCGAGGTCGTCGCCGTGGTCAGCGAGGGCCTCGTGGCCGATGCGGGTGGCACCGATCTGCTCGAGCAGCTCACCGACCCCGTCGGCCCGGAGCATCGAGGCGTAGGCGTCGAGGTCGCCACCCGAGGTGTAGCTGCTCCGCACCGAGCGCCGGTACACCTCGCGCAGCTCGTCGACGTCGGCGCGTGCCGCGCTCTCGGCCGCCCGCGCGGCCGCGGCCTCCTCGCGGGCGATGCCGGCGGCGTACCGCGCGCCGTTGAACGTCTCGGCCGCCCGCGCGGCCGCGATCTCGGCGCTCGTCGCCCGCGACTGCGCCGCCGCCAGGTCGGCGCGTACGGCGGCGACGTCGCGCTGCCCGGCCGCCACCGACGACCGCGCCTCGCGGACCTCGCGCCCGGTCGGCGTGCGGTCGTCGTCCGCGCTGGCGACCGCGGTCAGACCACCGCACACGAGCGCGGCGAGGGACACGACGACGACGGTCCGCACTGGACGCACAGGCAACAGGAGGCTCACGAGTCACAACCGAAACAGAAGACTGCAGAAGTCACAACCCGTTCGGCGTGTCGACTTGACGCCGCGCCGAGAACTACATCGTTGTGACTTTGCCGCGCTCCACGGCGGGCACGTCGTCGACGTCGTCGACGGGTCCCGATCGGCCTCCGTGGCGGTTGAACCGCTGCCCCGTCGCCAACCCGCCGAGGTAGAAGGAGACGAGGGCGAGCATGATCCCGGCGACGTCGTCGGCGAGGTAGTGCCACCCGAAGTAGATGGTGGCGATCACCGTGAGTCCGAAGTTGACCCAGAAGATCCGCTTGAGCACGACGCTGCGCACCGTGAACTGCACCATCAGCGCCCACAGCAGGGTGATGCCGCAGTGCAGGCTCGCGAAGCCGGCCACGGAGTTGACGATGCCCTCCACGCTGCTGCCGTCGTAGGACCCGTTGAGGACTGCGGCGCGGCTGCGGTCGAGGGAGTCGACCAGGGTGGTGGTGCCGGTCTGGGACAGGTCGGTGTAGCCGGAGCGGTAGTGGAACGCCGGCCCGAGCGTGGGCAGCGCGTAGTAGGACGCCGTCCCGATCGCCCAGGCGAAGCACTGGGAGACCACGAACCAGTAGCCGAAGGAGATCCGGCGCGACCAGATGATCCAGGCCATCACCATCAGCGGGACCATCGGCACGAACAGCAGGTAGATGGTCGAGAGGACGTGGGCGGCGACCGACGTGCCGAGCAGGTCGTGGAGCACCGGGCCGGGCGGGTGGCCGAAGAACAGGATGCGGTCGACGTTGTTGAGCTCGCGGTCGAACATCTGCGAGGCGTCGTCGAAGTCGCGCACGAACGGCAGGGCCGACTTGAGGTTGCGGTAGCCGACGTAGGTCACGTAGAAGCACGTGACGCCGAGGACCACCAGGACGATCCGGTCGCGGGTCCAGTGGGTGCGCAGCCGCTCGCGGACGACGGGACCCATCGCGCTGCGGCGGAGCCGCGAGTGCCAGAGCATCCGCGGGACGATGTCGAGGGTCAGGCAGAGCAGGAGCAGCAGCGGCAGCCGCACCCACGACGGGCCGAGGAACGAGCCCTCGGGGTCGAGCAGCGGCTGGTCGTAGCGCTGGGCGATGAGGAAGGCCAGCAGGCCGGTCGCCGCGGCGACACCGATGGCGGTGAGGACGGCGCGACGGTACACCCGCACATCCTAGGAGTGGCCGGGCCCGATCACCGCCGTGCGGGCCGGGTCGACCGAGAGCGTCACCCGCTCCCCCGGGGCGGCGTGGGTCCCGGGCCCGGCGACCGCGTCGACGTCGCCCACGCCGTCGACGTCGACGACCAGGCGCACCTGGTCGGGCGTCGCCCGGACCGTCCGGACGACGCCGGCCAGCGGGCCGCCCGGGTCGAGGCCGAGGGCCGAGCGTCGCACGGCGACGGCGGGCGCCGGCTTCAGCCCGGCGGCGCGCAGCACGAGCGCTGCAGCCGCCCCGTCGAGCACGCGGGCGTAACCGAGGAACAGTGCCGTCGCCTCGTCGACCGGGCGGGCCCAGACGTCGGCGATCTCGCCCTGCTGGACGATGCGACCCTCGCGCATCACGACGAGGCGGTCGGCGAGCGCGAACGCCTCCTCCTGGTCGTGGGTGACGATCAGCGCGGTGGTGCCGGCGGCGCGCAGGATCGCGTGCAGGTCGCCGGCCAAGCGCTCCCGCAGGCCGGCGTCGAGCGCCGAGAGCGGTTCGTCGAGCAGCAGCAGCCGTGGGTCGGCGGCCAGCGAGCGCGCCAGCGCCACCCGCTGCCGCTCGCCGCCCGAGAGCGTGCCGGGCAGGCGGTCGGCGTACCCCTCGAGGCCGACGAGGGCGAGCAGCTCGACCACGCGGGCGGCGGTGTTGCGTGCGCGTCGCAGCCGCAGCGGGTAGGCGACGTTGCGGGCGACGGTGAGGTGGGGGAAGAGCTGGCCGTCCTGGAACATCAGCGCGAACCCGCGCTTGTGGGTCGCCACGCCGGCGAGGTCGTCGCCGTCCCACGCCACGGTGCCACGGGTCGGCTGCTCCAGCCCGGCGACGGCCCGCAGCAGGGTCGACTTGCCGCAGCCCGATGGGCCGAGGACGGCGACGACGCTGCCGTCGGGCACCTCGAGGGTGGCGTCGACGACGGCGGGGACGCCGTCGTACTCGACGTCGACGGAGGTCAGGGTCAGCACGTCGTCACCACGTCACCAGGCTCCCAGCGCCGGCACGCGCAGCCGCTCGACCGCCAGCATCACCACGGCGGTGACGACGGCCAGCACGACCGAGGCGGCCAACGCGGTGCCGTAGCTGAGCTCGGCGGGCCGTCCGATCAGGCGGAAGATCACGATCGGCATCGTCGGGTAGTCGTCGCGGGCCAGGAACGAGGTCGCCCCGAACTCGCCGAGCGACACGGTGAACGCGAAACCGGCGGCGGCGAGCAGCGGCCGCCACAGCACCGGGAGGTCGACGGTGGCGAGGGTGCGCAGCGTGCCGGCGCCGAGCGACGCGGCCGCCTGTCGTTGGCGGTCGTCGATGCCGGCGAGGACCGGCACCAGGGTGCGCACCACCAGCGGGAGCGCCACGAGCGCCTGCGCGATCGGCACCAGCAGCGCCGAGTCGCGCAGGTCGAGGGGCGGCTCGTCGAGCGCGATCAGGAACCCGAAGCCCAGCGTCACCGCCGAGACCCCCAGCGGGAGCATGAAGAACCCGTCCAGTGAGCCGCGCAGCCGTCGCTCGGCCTTGGTGCGCGAGCGTCGGGTGACCGCGACGGCGACGAGCAGGCCGAGCAGCAGCGCCATCCAGGTGGCGTCGACCGCCGTGCGCAGCGAGTTGGCGAGCGCCTCGGTCACCGAGACGACGAGCACGTCGCCGTCGCTGCCACCGGTGCCGTTCAGGGCGCGGTAGAAGTCGAGGGTCCACTGGCCGTCGCGGCGCACCGACCCGACGACGAGGGTGACCACCGGGGTGGCGACGGCGACGAGCAGTCCCGCCGTGACCAGCAGCGGGACCGCGTCGCGACGGGTGGGTCGGCCGGGGCGGGCGACGGCGCGGGCGACCTGCGCGTCCGGCGTACGACGGGCGCGTCCGGCCACGGCGAGCAGCGCGACCACCACGACCAGCTGCAGGATCGACAGCGCGGCGGCCGCGGGGAGGTCGAGCAGCTCGACGGTGAGCAGGTAGATCTCGGTCTCGACCGAGGCGTAGCGCGACCCGCCGAGGGTGAGCACGACGCCGAACGCGGTGGCACAGAAGAGGAACACCACGCTCGCCGCCGACACGATCGCCGGGCGCAGTGCCGGCAGCGTCACGGTGCGGAAGACGGTCAGCGGTGCGGCTCCCAGCGCCGCGGCGGCCTCGGCCGGGCGGCGATCGAGACCCTCCCAGGTGGCGCCGACGGTGCGGATCACCACGGCGACGTTGAAGAAGACCAGCGCGGTGATGATGCCGGCCGGCGTGCCGTCGAGGCCGAGCCCGCCCAGCGGACCGCCCTCGCGCAGCAGCTGGCGGAAGGCGACGCCGACCACCACGGTCGGCAGCACGAACGGCACCAGCAGCAGCCCCCGCACCAGCCCCCGACCGGGGAACCGCAGCCGGTGCAGGACGTACGCCGCCGGCAGCCCCAGCGCGACGGCGGCCGCGGTCGCGACCGACGCCGTCCAGACCGTGAACCACAGCACCCGCCGGGTCCGGGGCCGGGTCAGCACCTCGGCGACGCCGCCGGGGTCGAAGGCGCCGTCGGGCCACAGGCCGCGCTCGAGCATGCCGAGCACCGGCAGCACGAAGAAGACCCCGAGGACGGCGACCGGGAGGGCCGCCAGGGCCAGGAGCGAGGCGGTCCGGCGGGTCATCCGGGCGTCCGGGTCACCGGGTGACGATCTCGTTCCAGGTCTGGAGCCAGTCGTCGCGGTTGGCGGTGACCTCCTCCGGGTCGACCGCCAGCGGCTCGGTCGGGCGCGGCGCGTGCTGGGCCCAGCTGGCCGGGACCTCAGCGCCGTCGGCCGTCGGGAACACGTACATGCTGTCCGGCAGCGCGGCCTGCACCTCCGGGCTGAGCAGCCACTCGACGACCTGCTCGGCGCCGTCGGGGTTGGCGGCGCCGGCGAGCACGCCGGCGTACTCGACCTGCAGGAAGCAGGTGTCCAGCAGCGCGCGGGTCGTGCTCGTGGCGCCGTCCTTGCTGATGGTGAACGCGGGGCTCGAGTCGTACGACGTCACGATCGGCCGGTCGCCCTTGCCGCCACCTCGGGTGAACTCGACCTGGTAGGCGTCGGTCCAGTCGCTGGCGACGGTGGTGCCGTTGGCCATCAGCTCCTCCCAGTACGACGTCCACCCGTCGCCGTACTCGGCGATGGTGGCGAGCAGGAAGGCCAGCCCGGGGCTGCTGGTCGCCGCCGACGGCGTGACGAACAGGCCCTCGTACGCCGGGTCGGTCAGGTCGTCGAGCGTCGTCGGCGGCTCGACGCCCTCGCGCTCGAACCAGGTGGTGTCGACGTTGACGCACACGTTGCCGTTGTCGACGGGCGCCAGCGCGCGTTCGTCGTCGCCCACCAGGGCGTACTGCTCCACGCCCGCGGGCCAGGTCACCTCGACCGGCGCGAACACGCCCTCGTCGAGCGCCCGGCTGGCGAAGGCGTTGTCGACCCCGAACACCACGTCGCCGGCCGGGTCGTCCTTGGTCAGCACCAGCCGGTTGGTGAGCGCCCCGGCGTCGCCGTTGCTGCGGATCTCGAGGTCGAGGCCGCTGTCGGCCTCGAACTGCGCGATCAGCTCGTCGGGCAGGCTGAACGAGCTGTGCGTGAGCAGCACGACCTCGGTCGGCGTACCCCCGCTCGCACCCCCGCCGGGCTCGTCGCCACCCCCGGTCAGGCTGCACGACGTCGTCAGCACCACCGCCGCCACCGCCACGGATGCGCGCCACGAGTACCTCATCTGGACTCCCTTCGCCGGTCTTAACCGGAGCAGGTTCGGAGGGTCTGCGGCTTCCCCGCACTCTCAGCACGTTCGCGTGCTCCCCTGTCTTCTGCGTCCACTCTAGTGACGCCCCCATCCGGTGGTGGAGGAGGCCGGCCACGGCCGTCCCGAAACCACCCCGCCGCCGGTGGTCTCGAGACGGTTGCCAGCGCACCTCCTCGACCAGCGTCGGTCGCCGCCGGTGACAACTCCCTCGACCAGCGACGGTTCGCCACGGTGGTTGAGGAGGCCGGCCACGGCCGTCTCGAAACCACCCCGCCGCCGGTGGTCTCGAGACGGTTGCCAGCGCAACCTTCTCGACGGCGACGGTTCGCCACGGTGGTTGAGGAGGCCGGCCACGGCCGTCTCGAAACCACCGTCATCCACAGGCGCGCCCACACCACTGGCGCCGGCACCCGCCGCGGTGCACCGTCACCGTCATGGCCTGGGCCTACATCCTCCGCTGCCGCGACGGGTCCTACTACGTCGGCAGCACGATCGACCTCGAACGCCGGCTCGCCCAGCACCAGGACGGCGACGGTGCGGCGTACACGCGGCACCGTCGTCCGGTGGAGCTGGTCTGGGCCGCGGAGTTCTCGTCGATCCGGGCCGCCTTCGACTTCGAGAAGCGGGTCCAGGGGTGGGGCAGGAGGAAGCGGGAGGCACTCATCGACGGGCGCACGGACCTGCTGCCGACACTCGCGAGCCGGTGCTGGGCTGCCCGCCGGGCGGTGGCGCAGGACCTGCTTCCAGGGCACTCCGACAGCCAGCCGCCGCGGCGGGAGCAGCCGGTGATGCCGTGGGACGTCGAGCACGAGCGTGCCGAGGACCCCGATGATCCGTGGACCCCGCTGGTGCCGAAGGCTGCGTCGGCTGACTCGGCTGACCCGCCGCCCCCGCCGTGCACGCGGATCCTCCCGGAGGGGTGGTCTCGAGACGGTTGCTAGCGCAACCTCCTCGACCAGCGTCGGCTCGGCGCCGGCGACAACCTCCTCGACCAGCGTCGGTTCGGCGCCGGCGCCGGCCGGCTCGACCAGCGTCGGTTCGGCGCCGGCGACAACCTCCTCGACCGGCGTCGATCGGCGGCGTGCCAGGGTGGTGGGGTGCCGAGCCCGACCGACGCGTCCCAGACGGAGGATCCCCTGCGATGAGGTGCTACGCGCTGCCGTTCACCGGACTCACCGCGACCCAGGTGTACGACGTCGCCCGGTTGCGGCAGGACGTGTTCGTGGTCGAGCAGGACTGCCCCTACCCCGACCTCGACGGACGTGACCCCGAGGACGACACGCGCCACGTGCTGCTCGAGACGACCGACGGCGACCTGGTCGGCTACGCGCGGGTGCTCGACGACGGCGACCGGTGGCGGATCGGGCGGGTGCTGCTGGCGCGGGAGGCGCGGGGGCAGGGGCGGGCCGACATCCTGATGCACACCGCGCTGGCGGTCTGCGCCGGGCGCGACGTCGTCCTCGACGCCCAGGCGCCGCTCGCGCGCTGGTACGCCGCTTTCGGGTTCGAGGTGACGGGTCCGGAGTTCATCGAGGACGGCATCCCGCACCTGCCCATGCGCAAGAGCGAGGAGCAGTCGTGACGGTCTTCGAGCTGCGCCAGTACACGCTCAAGCCCGGTCGCACCGACGACCTCGTCGACGTCTTCGACCGCGAGCTCGTGCACACCCAGGAGGAGTGCGGCATCACCGTCGTCGGTCAGTTCCTCGACCTCGACCGGCCCGACCGGTTCGTGTGGCTGCGCTCGTTCGCCGACATGCCCGCCAGGGCCGCGGCGCTGGCGGCGTTCTACGGCGGCCCGGCCTGGCGCGAGCACGGACCGACGGCTAACGACACCATGCTCGCCTGGGACGACGTCCACCTGCTTGAGCCCCTCCGCCCGTACGCCGAGGACGGGCTGCCCGAGCAGGACGCACCCCGCGGGCCACAGCACCTCTGGGTCACCGTCCACCCCGCTGGCACCCCGACCGCCGACGACGACCTCCTCGCGCTGACCACGCTGGCGGAGGAGAACACCTTCCCGATGCTGCCCGTGCGCACCGACGTGGCGGTCGTCGTCCGGGTACGCCGCGACGACGAGGCCACGGCGCTCCAGACCCTGCAGGTCATCCGCGCCGAACCCACCGCGGGGTCACGCCTGCGGGGCTGAGTACCTCACGCCGTCGGTGTCCACCGCGTGCTCGTCGGCGGCCAGCGCGCCACGGGCCACGAGCAGGTCGAGGTGGGCCTTGGTCTCCATCGCCGCCATCCCCCGGCTGAACCAGTCGAGGCCGTCGAAGGCGTGCAGGTGGCGGGTCCAGCCGAGCCGGCGCGCCACGTCGTACGCCGTCGAGCCGGCGGGGCTGTCGACCGCGGCGAGGCTGTCGGCCAGGCGCGTCTCGTGGTGGGCGAGCAGCTCGTCGACCCGGGCGTGGGTCGACGGCGCGACCGGGCCGTGGGCCGGCAGCACCCGCAGGTCTGGGAGCGCGCGGACCTTGGTGAGCGACGCCATGAAGTCGCCGAGCGGCTGTGCCGTCGGGGGCACCGTGAAGCCGATCGACGGGGTGATCGTGGGCAGCACGTGGTCGCCGGCGAAGAGCAGCGCGTCGGCGCGGTCGGCGAAGACGAAGTGGCCGGGGGTGTGGCCGGGGGTGTGCACGGCGTCGAGGGTGCGGGCGCCGACAGCGATCTCGTGGTCGCCGTCGAGCCAGGAGGTGGGGAACTGCCACAGCGCGCGCTGGTCCTCGTCGGCGTCCTGCAGCCGCTCCCACTCCTCGGCGATGACGCCCGCCCCGGCCGAGCGGAGCACCGCGTGGAAGGGGTTCTCGGTGAGGTCCTCGGTGTTGTTGAGCAGGTCGAGGGCCGGCTTGTCACCGAGCCCGAGAGCGACGTCGATGCCGAGCTCGCGGCCGAGCACCGTGGCCATCGTGAAGTGGTCGCGGTGCACGTGGGTCACCAGGAACCGCTTGATGTCGCCGAAGCCCGACCCGATGCCGCGCAGGCTCTTGTCGAGCAGGTCGCGGGCGACGGGGATGTGCCACCCGCCGTCGACCAGGGTCAGGCCGTCGTCGTGAGCGATCGTGTAGACGTTGACCGCCCGGAGCCCGTCCATCGGCAGCGGCAGCGGGATGCGGTGGATCCCGGGCGCGACCTCCCAGGCACCCTCGGCCGCCCAGTGCTCGCCGGAGTCGGGCGAGACGGCACGCGCGGTGGGGGTTCCGGGGTCGTGGGCCACCCGCCGGAACCTACGCCGTCAGGTCGGGACCGCTGGCATCAGGACCAGACACGTCAGGGAACCCCAGGTCGAGGGTCGGCTGCTGGATGCCGCCGTCGACCTCGATCATCTTGCCGGTGACGTACTGCCCGGCCCGGCTCGACAGGTAGAGCACGCCCGCCGCGATGTCCTCCGGCTCGCCGACCCGGCCGAGCGGCGTCCCGCCCTCGAGCTGACCCATCAGCGCCGGGTCGCCGGCGACGTACTCGAGCGCGCTGGTCATGATCGACCCGACGTAGACGCCGTTGACGCGGATGCGCGGGGCGAGGTCCTGCGCGGCCATCCTGGTCCAGTGGGCCAGCGCGGCCTTGGCGGTGCCGTAGGCCACGAAGCCGCGGTCGGCGGTGCGCCCCATCATCGAGCTGATCGTGACGACCGACTTCTGGGAGCCGTCGTCGTCGCGCAGCATCAGCGGCACCGCGGCGCGGGTCAGTGCGTGAGCAGTGCTCACGTTGAACGAGAACGACTCCTCGAGGAAGCGGGTGCTGGTGCGCAGGAACTCCTTGGGGAAGGTGCCCCCGACGTTGTTGACGACCACGTCGACCCGGCCGAGCTCGTCGTACGCCGTCTGCGCGAGGCCGGCGACGGCGTCGAGGTCGCTGAGGTCGGCGGCGACGGTGACGCACCGCCGTCCGGTGGCGCGCACCTGCGCCGCGACCTCGTCGAGCTGCGCCTCGGTGCGCGCGGAGATGAGGACGTCGGCGCCGGCCTCGGCGAGCGCGACGGCGGTCGCGGCGCCGAGACCTCGCCCGGCGCCGGTGACGATCGCGACGTGGTCGGGGATCGCGAACCGGTCGAGGATGCTCACCTGCGGCTCCCGGTCACCAGTCCGCGCCCGGTGACGAGCGGGAGGTCGAGGGCGCGCACGATGCCCGGGTCGGCGGCGACGACGGCGGGCAGGGCGTTGACGAGGCGCTGGGCGGTGGTGATCATCCCGCTGACGTTGTGGTCGCCGCGCTCGCCGTGGTGGGTGAAGTCGACGTTCATCATCGGCTCGCCGGTGATCCGGACCCGGTAGCAGCCGTCGGTGCCGGCGGGCGGCTGCTCCCAGTCGGGGTGTTCGCTCGCGTCGGTGCGGGTGACGTGCTCGAGGACGACGCGCGGCACGCCGTCGACCGTGCCGACCAGCTGGAACCGGACCGCGCCCATGGTGCCGGCGGCGATGTCGCCGGAGACCGACGCGGTGTCGCGGGCAGCGGGGCGGCGCTCGACGTCCTCGGTGAGCGGCTCGTCGAGGGTGATGTCGAGGCCGGCGGCGATCTGGCGGACGACGCTGCCCCAGGCCATGCTCAGGATCCCGGGGTGCCACAGCATCCCGACCTCGTCCATCGGCCGGCCGAAGCCGAACATGTCGCCCATCACCACCGGCTGGTAGTAGGTGGAGTAGTCGCAGATCTCCATCACCCGGACCTCGTCGATCCGCTGGCTCAGGCTGGTCATCACCAGCGGGAGCACGTCGTTGGCGAACCCGGGGTCGATGCCGTTGACGTGCATCGACGCGCCACCCCGGGCGCAGGCGTCCTCGATGCGGGCGAGCATGTCCGGCGGCAGGATCTGCTCGGGCCACTGCAGCAGCACCGGTCCGCTCGAGACGACGTCGATGCCGGCCTCGACGAACGAGACCAGGTCGTCGATGCACTCGAAGACGCGGTCGTCGGCCATCGCGGTGTGCACGATCGCGTCGGGGGCCAGCGCGATCAGCTCGTCGCGGTCGGTGGTGGCGGCGATGCCGAGCTCGCGGCCGAGCCCGGCCAGCTCGCCGGCGTCCTTGCCGTGCTTGGCGGGGTTGCTCACCCACACCCCGACCAGCTCGAGGTCGGGGTGGGCGTCGATGCCGGCGATCGCGTGCCGGCCGATGGTGCCGGTGGACCAGACGACGACGCGCAGGGGCTTCTCGGGGACGACCTGGGGCATGGGTCGCAGGGTAGAACACGTTCTAGTTCCGCGCCAGGGTCGGGCGGGGCGGCGCCAGTAACTCACCGTTCGGTGCACCTACCCGCCCGCATTCGGGCGGGTAAGTCGTCCGGACGGTGAGTTACATGCCACCGGCGGGCCCACCCACCCCACCCCGGACCTCAGCCGGCAGTGACGATCGGGCACCGCGTCCCGGAGTAGATGGTCGGCATGCAGCGGTTGCAGTGGATGCACGCGCCGACGGACGTCGTCCCGGCGGCGAGGCGGTTGACGAGGTCGGGCTCGCGCAGCACCGCACGGCCCATGGCGACGAAGTCGAAGCCGTCGGCCATCGCCTGGTCCATGGTGTCGCGACGGTTGATGCCGCCGAGCAGCATCAGCGGCGTCGCCAGGGCCGAGCGGAAGCGGAGCGCCTTCTCGCGGAAGTAGGCCTCCTCGAAGTCGTAGTGCTTGAGGAACGAGCGACCCATCGGCGTCCGCATCCCCCACCGCACCAGCGGCGGCATCGACGCCGCGAACTCCCGGAGCGGTACGTCGCCGCGGAAGAGGTACATCGGGTTCATCAGCGACGACCCGCCCGAGAGCTGGAGGGCGTCGAGGTGCCCGTCGGCCTCGAGCAGCAGCGCCACCTCGAGCCCGGTGTCGGTGGTGACCCCGCCCCGGAACCCGTCGCCGAGGGAGACCTTGGCGGTCACGGCGCACTCGTCGCCGACCTCCTCGCGCACGGCGCGGGCGACCTGCCGCGCCAGCCGGGCGCGGTTGACCAGCGAGCCGCCCCAGCGGTCGCGGCGCCGGTTCAGCCCGGGGGCGAGGAAGGAGGAGATCAGGTAGGAGTGCGCCATGTGCAGCTCGAGGACGTCGAAGCCGGCGTCGACGAGCGTGCGGGCGGTGGCGACGTACGCGCGGGTGATCCGGGTGAGGTCGCGCTCGGAGGCCGACCCGACCACCTGCATCGACAGCGGGCTCGGCATCCGGCTCGCCGACAGCGCCCGGACGCCGTTGGAGCGGCCGTTGGCGACCGGTCCGGCGTGCCCCACCTGGCCGGCGACCGCGGCCCCGGTCTCGTGGATCGCGGCGGTCAGGCGCGCCAGGCCCGCGGCGGTGTCGGGTCCGACCACCACCTGCTCGCGGTGGGTCCGGCCCTCGGGCGCGACCGCGAGGTAGGCGACGGTGGTCAGCCCGATGCCGCCGCGGGCGACGGCGAGGTGGTAGTCGATGAGCGCGTCGGTGACCCGGCCGTGCGGCGCGCGTCCCTCGAACGTCGCGGCCTTGACCGTGCGGTTGCGCAGGGTCACCGGCCCCAGGGCGGCGGGGGCGAGGACGTCGGGCACGGGCACCGCAGAACTGTAACGCGTTCTACTTCTCCTAGGATCGACGTCGTGGACCTGGTCGAGCGGCTGCGGGCAGCCGGGTGCGTGTACGCCGAGGACGAGGCCGCCCTCCTCACCGAGGCGGCGGCCGGCGACCCCGCCGGTCTCGAGGCGCTGGTCGTCCAGCGGGTCGCCGGGCGTCCGCTCGAGCACCTCCTCGGCTGGGCCGGCTTCGACGGGCTGCGGGTCGCGGTCACCGACGGCGTGTTCGTGCCGCGGCAGCGGACCCTGCTGCTGGTCGACCTCGCCGACCGGCTCGCGCCGCCCGACGGCACGGTCGTCGACCTGTGCTGCGGCACCGGTGCGCTGCTGGCCGCGCTCGCCGTACGACGTCCCGACCTCGACGGGTACGCCGCCGACCTCGACCCGACTGCGGTCGCCTGCGCCCGGACCAACCTGCCGCCCGACCGGGTGCACGAGGGCGACCTGTTCGACGCCCTCCCCGACGACCTGCGGGGGCGGATCGACGTGCTGATGGTCAACGCGCCGTACGTGCCGACCGGCGAGCTCGACCAGATGCCGTCCGAGGCGCGTGACCACGAGCACCGGGTCTCCCTCGACGGCGGCGGGGACGGGCTCGACGTCCACCGACGGGTCGCCGTCGGCGCGGGCTCGTGGCTGGCCCGCGGCGGCTTGCTCGTCGTGGAGGTCGCCCCGCCACAGGTGCCGGCGACGCTCGACCTGATGTCGGCGGCCGGGCTGCAGCCGGCCGTGGCGGAGGATCCCGAGCGCGACGCGACCGCGGTGATCGGCCGGGCGCGCGGCGCCCGCGGTTAGGCTGGCGGCCGGTCATGGGGCCCTCCGAGCGTCGGCGCCCGCCCGCACGACCGGGGAGGACGCCATGAGCACCGTGCCGCCGCGGTGTCCGACTCGCCCCGGCAGGGTCGCGCTCGCGCTGGCCGCCGCGGCCGTCCTGGTCGCCTCGTGCGGGGGCGACCCCGAGGGTGGCCGGCTCGGCGCCGGCTCCGCCGAGCCGCTCGCGCAGCCCACCTGGGTCGACGGCGCAGCCACCGCGTCCACCGGCGCGCTCGTGCAGGGCCGGGTCGAGCTCGCCCCCGGCACCGAGCTCGTCGCCGTCGCACTGCGCCACGGCTACCCGGTGGCCATCCCGCGACCCTGCGCCACGAGCAGCGTCCGCACCAGGAGCTCCTACCTCGAGGGCCGCACCCTGGTGTGCGCGCTCCGCCGCGACGTCGAGGCGCTGTCGTTCACCGCGGTCGTCGACGGCATCGCCGGCACCCGCGTCGGCGGCGACGTCGTCGTCCGGGTGGGCGACGACGTCCAGCAGGCCGCGCTGCCCGAGCGCGACGTCGTCGGCGGCGCCCCGCTCGAGCCCGACCTGCGCCTGGTCTCCAGCCCCGACTTCCTCAACGCCGACGTCGGCGACCTCGGCGGCGGCCCAGCCCGGTGGGACCCGCAGCGCTCGGCCAACGGCACCAGCCCGGCGTACGAGGACGCGCTGGCCGGCGTCCTCGACGACTGGGCCGCCCTCGACCCGGCCGCGGTCCTGGTGGCGGGCGACCTGGTCAACGGGCGCTGGGGGTTCGACGACCAGGGCACCGGCACCTTCGGCCGCGTCGGCACCCTGGCCGAGCGGAAGGCCGCGCTGCGCCGGGCGGCACGCACCTACTACCCGCAGTGGCAGCAGCGCTTCGACGACCGCGGGCTCGTGGTCATCCCGAGCGTCGGCGACCACGAGTTCGGCGACAACCCGTTCACCCCCGTCAAGCGGCTGCTCGCCCCGACCGCGCGCCGCGAGTTCGCGCGGGCCTTCACCAGCAGGCCCGACGGCAGCCCCCGCTTCGCCGACCGCCCGCGCGGCCCGGCCCGTCGTACGGCGTTCGCGGGCCGCCCCACGCCCGACCTGCAGATCGTCTCGCTCGACGTCTTCGACCTCACCCGCGAGCGCGCCCGCATCCGCGTCGACCGCCAGCAGATGCGGTGGCTCAAGGGCGTCCTGGCCCGTGCCCAGCGCGACCGCGTGAGGTGGATCGTCGTCGAGGGCCACGTACCGATCGCCGCCCCGGTGCGCAGCCGCGCCTCCAGCGCGCTGCACTACGAGGGCGGCACGAGGTCCCAGCTCTGGCGGGTCCTCGAGAACCACGGCGTCGACCTCTACCTCAGCGGCGAGGTCCACGACACCCAGCTCGTCGAGCGGGACGGCATCATCCAGGTCAGCCACGGCGGCGCCTTCCAGTACGGCCTGACCACGGCCCTGGTCCTCGACTTCTACGGCGATCGCCTCCACCTCACCCTCCGCGACTACGACGTCCGCACCGACGACGCCGGCGGCCGGCTGTGGGAGACCCGGCGCAAGGGCCTGCCGGCCGACATCACCACCGCCCACGGCCCCGTCGTGATCGGCACGGCCAGCGTCGGCCGCCGCGGTCTCGTCGGCGCGAGCGGGATCCTGACGCCGCTCCGTCGCTGACGGCGGTCGAGCCGCGGGTTGTTCCCGGGCGGGCCTCGTGCGTGTCAGCAGCTCCACGTTCGTCGTCCCGTGGTGGGTGGGCGGTCGAGAGGGAGCGGCTGCCCTGGTCGGGAGTGGCTGAGTCCGTGACTGCCGTTACCGCGCGATCGAACGGGAACGACAGTTCTGACGCCATGGAATCTGTCATTGCCGTTCGATCGAACGGGAACGACACTTCCGGCCCCGCACAACCTGCCGTTACCGCGCGATCGAACGAGAACGACACGTCCGGCGCCGCACAACCTGCCATTGCCGCGCGATCGAACGGGAACGACACATCCGCCCCCGCACAAACATTCACCCTGTACGCAACTAGCCCACCGGGCTTACCCTCGACCCATGCGCGTCCCGCCGTACAAGTCCGTCGACCGCAGCGCCGGGCTCGACCCGGAGGCCGACTGCGTCGAGATCGTGCGGGCGCTCGCCACCCTCGACTTCCCCTGGGACATCACCCAGGCGCTGAGCTTCGCGCTCTTCCGCACCTACGCGGTGCCGAGCATCGGGCGCCTGCTCGACGAGACCGGGCAGTTCACCACCGCCTGCCAGCAGCGGTACGACGACACCGCACTGCTCCTCGAGGCGCCGCTGGTGCACGGGTTCGACAGCCCGGAGGGGCGGGCGGGGGTGCGCCGGATCAACCAGATGCACGCGATGTACGACATCAGCAACGACGACCTCCGCTACGTGCTGGCCACCTTCGTCGTGGTGCCCAAGCGGTGGCTCGACGACTTCGGCTGGCGGCCGCTGACCGACGGCGAGGTGGCGGCGTCGGTGCACTACTACCGCGCGCTCGGACGCCGGATGGCGATCAAGGACCTGCCCGGCACCTACGAGCAGTTCGCCGACCTGATGGACGACCACGAGCGCGCGCACTTCGCCCACGACGACGGCGGACGCCGGGTGGCTGACGCGACCCTGGAGCTGATGGTCTCGTTCTACCCCCGCCTCGCGGGGCCCGGCGTACGACTGTTCAGCCGGGCCCTGATGGACGACCCGCTCCTGCAGGCGTTCGCGTACGACGCCCCGGCACCGCTGGTGCGGCGCCTCTCGGCCGGCGCCCTGCGCGCCCGGGGGCGGCTGGTCGCGCTGCTGCCGCCGCGGCGGACGGCACGGTTGGCCATCGACACCCCGCGGATCCGCAGCTACGCCGCCTCGCCCGCCCCGGACACGCTGGGCACCTTCGCCCCCGGCTGCCCGGTCGGTCCCGGTCTGGCGCGCGCCACGGAGCCCAGCACCGCCTGACCCGGAGCCCTCACGGGTGGCGGGCGATCACCGCGTCCCAGGCGTCGTTGAGCGCCTGCAGACCCTCGATCAGGCTCGCCGCCCGCTCGGCACCCATCTCGTCGAGCGCCGCCCGGATCGCCCCGGCGCGGATCAGGGCGTCGTGGTGGTAGGCCTCCGCGCCGGCCTCGGTCGGACGGTGCAGGTGGCCGGCGGCCCCGGCCGCGTCGAGGCGCTCGAGCCAGCCGGCGGCCATCGCCGCCCGGACCTGCCGGTTGGCCGTCGACTGCTCGAGGTCGAGGTCGCCCGCCAGCTGGCGCAGGGTGCGCGGCTCGCCGTCGTCGAGGAGCCAGAGCAACCGGAAGGCCGAGTTCTCCAGCATGACGCCGTCGTAGACGTGCCGGCGACGGCGCTGCAGCCGGAGCAGCTCGTGGCCCAATGCGGTGACGTCGGCGAGGTCGGCGTCGGCAGCGGTGTCCATGGTCCCCCGATGGTGCCAGATCCGGATCCGATGTGTACCGTACACATCCGTGTCCACCCCGCACTCCCGCGCGCTCCTGACCGTCATCACGCTCTGCTTCGGCGGCCTCAGCGCCTCGCTCACCCAGACCCTGGTCATCCCGATCCAGGGCGACCTGCCCGCGCTGCTGAGCACGTCGCCGTCCAACGCGGGGTGGGTCGTGACCATCACGCTGCTGGCGGCCGCCGTCACCATGCCGATCAGCGGCCGGCTCGGCGACCTGTTCGGCAAGCCCGTCGTGCTGATCTCCAGCGCCGGGATCCTCGCGGTGGGCTCGGTCGTCTGCGCGCTGTCGAGCACCCTCGAGCCGATGCTGGTCGGCCGCGCCCTGCAGGGCCTGGCGATGGGCTTCATCCCGGTCGCGATCGCGCTCGTCCGCGAGGTCGTCCCGCCCGAGATGGCCAACACCGCCATCGCCGCCATGAGCGCCACCCTCGGCGTCGGCGGCGCCATCGGCCTGCCGCTGTCGGCCTGGATCGTGCAGACCTTCGACATGCACGCCCTGTTCTGGATGTCGACCGCCTTCGCCGTCGTGCTCATGGTCGGGCTGGTCACCGTCGTGCCGCGGGTCAAGGACGCCGTCGGCGGTCGGATCGACGTCGTCGGCGCGGTCGGCCTGGCCGTGGGCCTGGTCGGCGTCCTGCTCGGCGTCTCGAAGGGACGCGAGTGGGGCTGGCTCGACGGCCGCACGCTCGCCTCGATCACGATCGGCGTCGTCGCCCTCCTCGCCTGGGCCGTCTTCGAGCTCGGCCAGGACGAGCCGCTGGTCGACCTGCGCGCCACGTCGCGGCGGCCGGTGCTGCTCACCAACATCGCGGCCGTCGCCATCGGCTTCGGGATGATGGCGCAGGCCATCGTCGTGCCGCAGCTCCTCCAGCTGCCCACCTCCACCGGCTACGGCCTCGGCCAGACCATCCTCGAGGCCGGCCTGTGGATGGCTCCCGGCGGCCTGATGATGCTGTTCTTCGCGCCGGTCTCGAGCCGGTTGATGACGACGTACGGCGCCAGGCTGACCCTCATGGTCGGCGGCTCGGTGCTCGGCTGCGGCTACCTGGTGGCCTTCTGGCTGATGGACGCCCCCTGGCAGCTGCTGGTCGCCTCGGTGGTCGCCAGCGCCGGCGTCGGCATCGGGTACGCCGCCATGCCCGCGTTGATCATGGCCTCCACCCCGCCGGCCGAGGCCGGGTCGGCGCTGGGCGTCAACGCCCTGATGCGCTCGGTCGGCACCACCGTCGCCTCGGCCGTGATGGCCACCGTCCTCGCCGGATCCACCGGTCGCGGCGGCTACGAGCTGTGCTTCCTGATCGGCGCCGTCGCGGCGTTCGTCGGGGTCGCGATCACCGCCTTCGTCCCGAGCGTGCACCAGCGCCCCGCCGGGCGGGGCTCCCGCCGCGCCGACCTCGCCGACGCCTGAGCGCGTGGTCTCGAGACAGGCACTAGCGCGCCTTCCTCGACCACCGTCGGTGACCGGCCCGTCGTACGACGTGGACTGACGCTGGTCGAGCCCGGGTCGAGACCCGGCGAGGCGCGCACCCTGCGGGGGTCTCGACTCGCGGAGACTTCGTCCCCGCGGCTCGACCACCGTCGTGATCGGCCGCCGTACGACGCCCCGGCTGAGGTGGTCTCGAGACGGTTGCCAGCGCAACCTCCTCGACCACCGTCGGCGGTCAGCGGCGGCGGAGACCGGCCAGGGCGGGGCGCACGTCGGCGAGGTAGACCAGCGCGGCGATGAACAGCACCAGGCCGACGAGCGGCAGCGAGATCAGCACGAACTGCAGCACGACGCCGAGCCCGAGGATCGTGCACCAGGTGGTCTTGGTGAGCTTGCCCGCGGCGTCGTAGGCCTCGGCGGAGTAGAGCAGCGAGTTGACGAACGCGAAGATCGACACCGTCATGACGGCGAGCAGGATGAGGAGCCGGACGGTCACCTCGATCTCGAAGATGTTCATGGCGGCCACAGACTAGACGACGAAGCGCCCGGGCCCCCGCAGCTCATACCTGCGGGGGCCCGGGCGCTGCCGGGGAGTGGTCAGGCCTTCTTCGCGGCGGTCTTGCGGGCCGGGGCCTTCTTGGCGGTGGCAGCCTTGGCGGTGGTGCTCCGCGCGGTGGTGGCCTTCTTCGCGGCCGGGGCCTTGCGGGTGATCGGCTTGACGGGCGTCGCCTTGGCGACGGCCGGCTTGCGGGTGCCCTGCTTGGCCGCGGGGTTGGTCGTGTTGACCTTGACCTCGACGGTGGCGGTCGACGGCAGCTTGGTGCCGCGGACGACGGCCTCGCCGCGCTTGGCCAGGTCGGCGTAGGTGGTGGTCACGGTGCCGACGTAGTCGAGGGCGACGGTCTGGCTCCGGGTCGGCAGGGCGAGGGCCTCGGCCTGGAGGTCGGCGACGCGGTTCTCGACGGCGGCACGGCGGGCCCGGGCCTGCTCGAGCGCCTGGTCGCGCAGCTTGGCGGCGTCGAAGTCGCTGACGGTGCGCTGCGCGCCGGTCAGCTTCTTCTGCACGTCGGCGACGTACTCCTTGACGGCGGTGACGGCGAGGTCACCGGCGCCGACGCCGGCGTAGAGGGGCGTGCGCGCGACGGAGGGGATGTCGAGGGACTTGAAGTCGATCTTGGTCTTGGCCATGGATCAGCTCTCCTGGGTGGTGAGGTCCGCCGCCGGAGTCTCCGGGGCGGGCGTGCTGGGCTCGACGTCCTCGGTCCGCTCCGACGCGTTGAGCGCCAGGAACGAGGAGTAGACGTCGAGGAGTGACTGCTTCTGCCGTTCGGTGAGCCCGTCGTCGCCGAGGACGGCGATCTCGACCGTGCCGCCGGCTCCGGGCTCGGGGCTGACGATGCCCGCGCGGACGTAGAGCTGCTCCGCGGAGATCCTCAGCGCCTTGGCGATCTGCTGCAGCACGTCGGCCGAGGGCTTGCGCAGACCTCGCTCGATCTGGCTCAGGTAGGGGTTGGACACGCCGGCCTGCGCGGCGAGCTGCCTCAGCGAGAGCCGCGACGCGAGCCGCTGCTCCTTGAGGTAGTCGCCGAGTGACTCGACGGTCTGTCCCACCATGCCCTTGCCCATGACCCCACTGTGCTAGCTGCTGCTAGCAAAATGCAAACTCAGCAAGCGTGGCCTTGTTCACAGTGCTCCCGCGCGGGGACGAAGTCTCCGCGAGTCGAGACCTCCGCAGGGTGCCTACCCTCGCCGGGACTCGACTCGGGCTCGCTGGCGCTCGCCCGGCTCGACCAGCGTGGGTACCCACCGAGGGTCGGCGTCGTGCGGAGGTCAGATCACCGCGCGGATCTCGCCGACCGGCACGCCGCCGCCGAGCAGCGGCAGCACGCCGGTGGCGTCGACGGCCGGGTCGTGGATGCCCGAGCGGCGCAGTGCGGCGGCCATCAGCACCGGCCGCACCCGCGGCGCCCCGTCGTCGGTCTTGAGGGCGACGGCGCGGCCGTCGGGCAGGGCGACGGCGTAGCACGACTCGGCGCCGGCCTTGCCGATCGCGCCGGGCAGGGCCGTCAGCAGCGCGAGCTCGTCGCGCGTCGTCCCCGAGACGTACGCCGGGAACGACCGGATCGCCTCGGCCACCCGGCGCTCGGCCGAGTCGCCCGCCGGCGCCACCGCGAGCGCGCGGAAGGCCCGGGCCAGCCCGACCAGCGACGCCGACAGCAGCGGGGCGCCGCACCCGTCGACGGCGACGGCGGCCACCGGCTCGCCGGTGAGCTCGGCGAACGTGTCGGCGACGGCGACCTGGAGAGGGTGGTCGGGGGCAAGGTAGGTCGCGGTGTCCCAGCCGCGCAGCACGCAGGTGGCGAGCATCGCCGCGTGCTTGCCGGAGCAGTTCATCGAGATGCGGTCGCGCACCCGTCCGGCCCGGATCGCCGCCTCGCGGGCGGTGTCGTCGAGCGGCCAGTCGGGCGGGGTCTGCAGGGCCGCCTCGTCGAGCCCGGCGGAGGCCAGGATCCGGCGCACGCCGTCGAGGTGGAAGTCCTCGCCGGAGTGCGAGGCGCTGGCCAGGGCGAGCAGGTCGGGGGGCAGGTCGAGGCCGAGGCGCACCATCGCCAGCGCCTGCAGCGGCTTGTTGCACGAGCGCGGCAGCATGGGCACGTCGACGGCGCCCACCGACCACGCCACCGAGCCGTCGGCCGCCAGCGCGACGACCGACCCGCGGTGGTGGCCCTCCACGAAACCGGAGCGGACGATCTCGGCGACGATCTCGGGTTGAGCCATGAAGTCAGGTTATCGACCCGAGTTTGGCAGGATGACCTCCGTGTCGAGCCCTCAGCACCACCCCTCGCCGCGAGAGCTCGACGACCTCGAGCTGCTCGCGTCCGGCGCGCTCGCCCCCCTCGCGTCCTTCGACGTGCCGGGCTCGCCGATCACCCTCGCGCTCCCGCCCGCGCTGGCCGCCGAGCCGACGGTCGAGCTGGTCGACCCCGAGGGCCTGCCGCTGGCACTGGTCCACCTCGTCGACGACGACGGCAGCCGCCGCGTCGCGCCGCTGACGTCGGCCCAGCACGGCCCCTTCCGCCGGCTCCACCTCTCCCCCACCCAGGTGCGCGAGCAGCACGCCGGCCGCACGTTCGTGCCCGTCACCGGACCGGTCACCGACGCCCAGCACGACCAGCTGGCCGCGCTCGGCCCGGTCGTGCTGCTGGCCCTGGTCGGCCACGGCACCCCCGAGCTGTCCCCGGTCGCGCTGCTGCGGGCCACGCTGCGCGTCGCGGCCGACCTCGACGCCGCGGTGGTCGCCGTACCGCTGGCCGCGCACGGCGACGCCGAGGCCGACCACGAGCTCGGCGTCCGCGTGGTCACGACGTACGCCGCCGGCGACCCCGTCGTCGGGCTGGTCGACGCCGGCGAGCCGCTGGCCGAGCTCGACGACATCCTCGACGCCGACCGGCCGGATCCCGACCGGCAGGGCCTGGTGCTGTTCTTCACCGGCCTGTCCGGCAGCGGCAAGTCGACGTTGGCCCGGGCCCTGGTGGACCGGCTCCTGGAGCAGGGCACCCGCACCGTGACCACCCTCGACGGCGACGTCGTGCGCCACCACCTCAGCGCCGGACTGACGTTCAGCAAGGCCGACCGCGAGACCAACATCCGGCGCATCGGGTGGGTGGCCGCCGAGATCTCGCGGCACGGCGGGGTCGCGGTCTGCAGCCCGATCGCCCCGTTCGACGAGACCCGCCAGCAGGTGCGGGCGATGGTCGACGAGGCCGGCGGGGCGTTCTTCCTGGTGCACGTGGCCACGCCGCTGGAGGAGTGCGAGCGGCGCGACCGCAAGGGCCTCTACGCCAAGGCCCGTCGCGGCGAGATCCCCGAGTTCACCGGCATCTCCTCGCCCTACGAGGAGCCCGACGACGCCGACGTCCGCGTCGACACCACCGGCCGCAGCATCGACGACGCCCTCGGCGACGTGCTCGACGTCCTCGCCGAGCGCGGCTACCTCGACCTGCGCGTCACCGTCCCGCGGCTCGCCGCACCCGAGAGGACCCCCTGATGGACCTGTTCACCACCACCGCGCTGGGCATCCTGGCCGCCGGGTTCTTCGTCGGCATCGTCGTCGGCCTCACCGGGATGGGCGGCGGCGCCCTGATGACCCCCGCGCTGCTCTTCCTGGCCCCGCACCAGTCGGCGGCGGCCGTCGTCGCGGCCGACCTCACCGCCGCCGCGGTCTACAAGACCGGCGGCGCGGTGGTGCACTCCAAGGAGGGCTCGCCCAACCTCGAGCTCGCCAAGTGGCTGATCATCGGCTCGGTGCCGATGGCCCTGCTGGGGCCCTACGCCGTCAAGGCGATGACCGACGACGCCGACCAGCTCGACCGGGTCCTGAAGTTCTCGATCGGCGTCGCGCTGCTGCTGGCCGCCTCGACCTACGCCGCGCGGCTCTACCTCAACCTGCGCCGCGTCCGCTCCGGCGGGTTCCTCGGCGACGAGAACCCGCACATCCGCCCGATCCCCACCCTGCTGGTCGGCGCCCTGGGCGGCCTGCTCGTCGGCATCACCAGCGTCGGCTCGGGCTCGGTGATCATGGTCGCGCTGCTGATGCTCTACCCCGGCCTGTCCGCGGTGAAGCTCGTCGGCACCGACCTGGTGCAGGCCGTCCCGCTGGTCCTCGCCGCCGCCATCTCCAACATCGCGATCCACGGCCTCGACTGGGAGCTGCTGATCCCGCTGCTCATCGGCTCGGTGCCCGGGACCATCCTCGGCAGCCGCATCGCCCCGCGCGTGCCGCAGTCGTTCATCCGGCGCGCGATCGTCGTCGTGCTCACCATGTCGAGCATCGCGCTGCTCGGCAAGGCCGGCTGGACGCCGTTCGGTGAGGACAACCAGGCCTACTTCGTCGCCGCCGTCGGCATCGGCATGGTCCTCCTGGTGCCGCTGGTCTGGGGCGTCCTGCGCAAGGAGCAGGGCCTGCCGATGTACGGCGCCCCCTCCGTCGCCGAGCTCGAGGGCACCACCTACGCCGACCGCACCGGGTCCGAGAAGCACGGCTGACCCGTGTTCTTGATGCACAACGCCGTGCGCGACTACGCGTGGGGCTCGACGACCCGGCTCGCGGAGTTCCTCGGCCGACCGCCGAGCGGCGGACCCGAGGCCGAGCTCTGGATCGGCGCCCACGACGGTGACCCCTCGGGCCTGCCCGACGGCCGTCGCCTCAACGACGTGGTCGCCGACGACCCGGTCGCCGTGCTCGGCGACCGCGTGTGCGACGTCTTCGGCGAGCGGCTGCCGTTCCTGATGAAGGTGCTCGCGGTCGAGCAGGCGCTGTCGCTGCAGGTGCACCCCAACGACGAGCGTGCCCGGGCCGGCCACCGGCGCGAGAACGACGCGGGCGTCCCGGTCGACGCCGGCCACCGCACCTACAAGGACAGCTGGCACAAGCCCGAGCTGGTCTTCGCGATCACGCCGTTCGAGAGCCTCGCCGGCTTCCGCCACGTCCACCGGTCGGTGGCGATCCTGCGCCAGCTCGGGGTGGCGTGGGCCGACCAGGTCGCCGACCGGCTCGAGACGGGTCCGGCCTTCCAGGCCCTGCGCGACGTCGTCACCGACACCCTCGCCCTGGACGGACCCGACCTGGAGCAGCTCCTGCGCGATGTCGGCGTCGCCGCCCGTGCCGCCGTCCACCGGGCGGACGACGCGACGACGGGCGCCGAGGCCGCCCGTGCGTTCGCCCGGGTCGGCGACCTGGTCGAGCAGTACCCGCGCGACCCCGGCGTGCTGGTCACCCTGCTGCTCAACAACGTGCTGCTCGCGCCCGGCGAGGCGATGTTCCTCAACGCCGGCGTCGTCCACGCCCACCTCGAGGGCTTCGGCATCGAGATCATGGCGTCCTCCGACAACGTGCTCCGCGCGGGCCTGACCCCCAAGCACCTGGACGTCCCCGAGCTCCTCGAGGTCACAGGTTTCACCCCGATGCCGCCGCCGCGCTGGGAGGCCTCGGAGAAGGCCCACGACTACTGCTACATCGAGCCGCCGGTGGCCGAGTTCTGCCTCACCGTCGGGCGTACGCCGCTCCCCCGGGTCCCGGCGGCCGGACCGCGGTGCGTGCTGGTGCTGGAGGGCGCGGTCGAGGTCGGCACCGCCGACGGCGCGACCGTGCGGGCCACCCGGGGCGAGTCGGTCTTCGTCTCCGACGCCGACGGCCCGATCTCGCTGACCGGCGAGGCCCGGGTGGCGATCGGCGCCGTGCCCGGCTGATGCCCCGACGCGCCCTCGTCCTCGGCGCCGCCCTCGCCCTGACCCTGCTGGCCGCGGCACTGGTGCTCGGCGACACCTTCAAGGCGACCCGGTTGATCGTCACGTTCAGCCCCGGTCACGGCCTGCACGCCGGCGACCTGCTGGTGCTGGCGGCCTGGGTGGTCGGCCTCGGCGCCTGCTGCGTGGGGTGGGCCCGGCAGGGCCCGTGACCCACGGCCCGTCCCTCGGCGAGGACGCCTCGTCAGGCCATCGACGGGTGCAGCCGCACCGACCCAGGATGGCCGAGGAGGGCGGCCACGCCCGTCTCGCGACCACCCGCGCGAGACGACCGCCCGCCTCCGGGGGCGACTGAAGTACTGTGGCCCGGTCGACATACTCGCCGCTTCGACCCACGGCTCCTGACCGTGGCACGATGACGGTTGCCCTGCGTCCAGACGCACTCCCGCGAGAGGCCTTCCCACCACCGATGACCACCACGCATGCCGACTACCGGCTGAGCCAGCTCGACCAGCTGGAGGCGGAGTCGATCCACATCTTCCGCGAGGTCGCCGCCGAGTTCGAGAAGCCCGTCCTGATGTTCTCGGGGGGCAAGGACTCCATCGTCATGCTGCGGCTGGCGGAGAAGGCGTTCTTCCCGGCCAAGATCCCGTTCCCGGTGATGCAGATCGACACCGGCCTCGACTTCCCCGAGGTGCTCGAGACCCGCGACCACTGGGTCAACCGCCTCGGCGTCCGCCTGGTCGTGGCCAGCATCGACGACGCCATCGCCAGCGGCGCGGTGATCGACGACGGCAAGACCAGCCGCAACCGGATGCAGACCGGCACCCTGCTCAACGCCATCGAGGAGCACGGCTTCACCGCCGCCTTCGGTGGCGGGCGCCGCGACGAGGAGAAGGCGCGGGCCAAGGAGCGCGTCTACTCCCACCGCGACGAGTTCGGGCAGTGGGACCCCAAGATGCAGCGTCCCGAGCTGTGGAGCCTCTACAACGGGCGCCTTCATGCCGGCGAGCACATGCGGATCTTCCCGATCAGCAACTGGACCGAGCTCGACGTGTGGGACTACATCGGCCGCGAGGGCATCGAGATCCCGCCGATCTACTTCTCCCACCAGCGTCGCGTCTTCGAGCGCGACGGCATGCTGATGAGCGAGACCCCGCTCAACCCGCTGCGCGCCGGCGAGGTCGTCGAGGAGCGCACCGTGCGGTTCCGCACCTGCGGCGACATCACCCTCACCGGGTGCGTCGAGTCGACCGCCTCGACCATCCCCGAGATCATCGACGAGATCTCCGTCGCCGTGCTCACCGAGCGGGGCGCCACCCGCGGTGACGACCGGTTCTCCGAGGCAGCCATGGAGGACCGGAAGAAGGAAGGCTACTTCTGATGAGCGACCAGTCCGCCACCACCAACATGGACCTGCTGCGCTTCGCCACGGCCGGCTCGGTCGACGACGGCAAGTCGACCCTGATCGGGCGCCTGCTGCTCGACTCCAAGTCGATCTTCGCCGACCAGCTCGAGGCCGTCGAGGCCACCAGCGCGGCCAAGGGCTACGACTACACCGACCTCGCGCTGCTGACCGACGGTCTGCGCTCCGAGCGCGAGCAGGGCATCACCATCGACGTGGCCTACCGCTACTTCGCGACGCCCAACCGCAAGTTCATCATCGCCGACACGCCGGGCCACGTGCAGTACACCCGCAACATGGTCACCGGCGCCTCGACGGCCGACCTCGGCCTGGTGCTCGTCGACGCCCGCCAGGGCCTCACCGAGCAGTCGCGCCGGCACGCGGTGATCCTCTCGCTGCTCCGGGTCCCCCACCTGGTGCTGGCGGTGAACAAGATGGACCTCGTCGACTTCTCCCAGGAGGTCTACGACAAGATCCACGCCGAGTTCACCCAGTTCGCGACCAAGCTCAACATCCCCGACCTGGTGGTCATCCCGATCTCGGCGCTGGCCGGCGACAACGTCGTCAACCGCTCCGAGAACATGGGCTGGTACTCCGGTCCCACGCTCATGCACCACCTCGAGCACGTCCACGTGGCGTCCGACCGCGACCTGGTCGACGTCCGCTTCCCGGTGCAGTACGTCGTGCGCCCCAAGTCCGACGAGCACCACGACTACCGCGGCTACGGCGGCATGGTCGCCGGCGGCGTCCTCAAGCCGGGCGACGAGGTCGTCGTCCTGCCCTCGGGGATGACCTCCAAGATCGCCGGCATCGACCTGTTCGACCGCGAGATCACCGAGGCGTTCCCGCCGATGTCGGTCACGGTGCGGCTCGAGGACGACGTCGACGTCTCGCGCGGCGACATGATCGCCCGCGTCAAGAACGCCCCCGTCCCCAGCCAGGACATCGACGCGATGGTCTGCTGGATGACCACCACGCCGCTCAAGCCGCGGCAGAAGCTGGCCATCAAGCACACCACCCGCACCGCCCGTGCCCTGGTCAAGGACATCCAGTACCGCCTGGACGTCAACACGCTGCACCGCGACCAGGAGACCAAGGAGCTCGGGGTCAACGAGATCGGCCGCGTCCAGCTGCGCACCACGGTGCCGCTGCTGTGCGACCCGTACTCGCAGAACCGGACCACCGGCTCGTTCATCCTGATCGACGAGGCCACCGGCATCACCGTCGGCGCCGGGATGATCAACTCCGGCAGCTGACCCACCCGTCGCAGCCCGTACGACGAGGGGCCCGGTCCACACGGACCGGGCCCCTCGTCGGTGCGTCGCACGTGGTCAGTCCCGGCAGTCGCGGCACCGGCCGAACACGGTGAGGTGGCCGACGTCGGCGACGAACCCGTGGTCGCCCTCGAGGCGGTCGGTCAGCGGCCGCGCCTGCTCGACGTCCATCGACACGACCGCGCCGCAGCCGCGGCACTTGAGGTGGAAGTGCTCGTGGCCGGTGACCGAGTGGTAGGTCGGCGCCCGGTCGGTCAGGTGGGTGTGGCGCACCAGCCCGAGGTCCTCGAGCACCTCGAGCGTGCGGTAGACCGTCGAGGCGTTGACCGAGGAGGCCCGCTCCTGCACGTGGGCCAGCACCTCGTCGGGCGTGGCGTGGCCGAGGTCGTCGATGGCCCCGAGGATCAGCTCGCGCTGCGGCGTCAGCCGGTAGCCCCGGGCCCGCAGCTCGACGCGCCAGTCGGCGTCAGGCACGTTGCAACCTCGCCCACAGGTGGGGCTGCAGCGGGTGCCCCATGGCCTCCATGTCGTAGGCGTAGAGCAGGTCGCCCTCGACGTTGCCGTAGAGCCGGTGCCCGGCGGTGACCTCCTTGGCGGTCTCGGTGTAGCTGACCCCCGCGGTGCGCAGCTCCATCTTCCCGGCCTCCGCGACGCCGTACCAGATCTCGGTGAAGCCGGTGTTGTGCGACAGCACCAGCTCGAGCTTGCCCTCGGGCAGGCAGCGCAGGAAACCGGTCTCCTGGGCGGCCTCGCGGACGGTGTTGCCCTCGGCGTCGAGGATCCACGAGCGGGAGAAGTAGTGGAAGAAGGGCCGCCCGTCCTGCTGGAAGACCAGCTCCTGGCCGAACTCGTACCCGTCGATCGTGGGGTAGTCACCGTGCCCGTTGCCGCGCCAGGCCCCCAGCAGCCACACGACCGGGGCGCACTGGGGATGGAGGTTGTCGGGGATCTCGAACATGGTCAGTGAGTCTATGGCGCGGTCACTGCCGCCCTCAGGCCGCCGGGCGGATGCCGAGCAGCGCGCGCGCCTCGGCCGTGGTCATCGGGCGCCGCTGCGCGAGCCCACCCATCGCGACCGCCCGCTCGACCAGCTGCGTGTTGCTCTCGACCGGTACGCCGCGCGCCAGGGTGAGGACGTCCTCCATGCCGACCCGCAGGTGGCCGCCCTTGCTCAGGGCCGCCAGCCCGACCGCCAGGGTGGTGCGGCCGATGCCGGTGGCACCCCACGAGGTGACCTCGGGCGGCAGCGCCGCGACCCCGGCCACGAGGGCGTCCGCCGTCCCGGGCATGCCGCCGGGCACGCCCATCACGAAGTCGCAGTGCACCTTGCCGCCGTAGGGCAGGCCGTAGGTCTTCAGCAGCCGGGTCAGGGCCGCGACGTGGCCGAGGTCGAACAGCTCGAACTCGGGCACGACCTCGCGCTCCTGGCTGAGCTGGTAGAGGTCGCGGACGAACGGCCAGGGGTTGCTGAAGACGTCGTCGCCGAAGTTGGTGGTCCCCATGGTCAGGCTGCACGAGTCGGGCGCGGCGTCGAGCACCTGCAGGCGCCGGTCGAGCGGGTCGTGCACCGAGCCGCCGGTGGAGAGCTGGACGACGAGGTCGGTGGCCTCGCGCAGCGCGCCGACGGTGTCGGCCAGCCGCTGCCCGTCGAGGCTGGGGGCGTGGTCGTCGTCGCGGATGTGGACGTGGACCATCGCGGCACCCGCCGCCTCGCACTCCTGGGCGGCGGTGACGAGCTCGGCGAGCGTGGTCGGCAGCTGCGGGCAGTCGGCCTTGCTGGTCTCGGCCCCGGTGGGGGCGACGGTGACGAGCAGGGCCTCGGGCGGCACGACGGTGGGTGGGGTGGGCGCGTCGGACATGCGCGTCATCGTGCCAGGCACGACACTGCTGGCGTGCGAGCGGTGGTGCAGCGGGTGACGTCGGCGTCGGTGACGGTCGACGGGGCGGTGGTGGGCGCGATCGACGGACCCGGGCTGCTGGTCTACCTCGGCGTGACCCACACCGACGGACCCGACGAGGTCGCCTGGACGGCCCGCAAGATCTGGGGGCTGCGCATCCTGGACGGCGAGCGGTCGGCGTCGGACATCGGGGCGCCCGTGCTGGTCGTCAGCCAGTTCACGCTCTACGGCGACGCCCGCAAGGGCCGCCGGCCCACCTGGGAGGCCGCCGCCCCCGGCCCCGTCAGCGAGCCGGCGTACGACGCGGTCTGCGACGCGCTGGTGTCGTTGGGCGCGCACGTCGAGCGCGGCGTCTTCGGCGCCGACATGGCCGTCGCGTCGGTCAACGACGGGCCGTTCACGGCGCTGCTGGAGCGGTGACCACCCGACGGTGGTCGGGCAGGACGACGCTGACCCGTCGTACATGTACGACGGGTCAGCGTGGTGGTGGCTCAGACGAGCGCGACGGTGACCTCGGCGACGCTGCCGATGGCGGCGTGCACCTGGTTGTCGACCGGGTCGGCCTTGGGGGCCAGGGTGCGCAGGGTCCACTGGCCCTCGCCGGCGAAGAACCGGAAGTGGCCGGTGGCCGAGGTGGGGACCTCGGCGGTGAACTCACCGGTGCGGTCGAGCAGGCGGACGTAGGCGTTGCCGACGGGCTCGCCCGCACGCACGACCTGGCCCTGGATCACGGCCTCCTTGGCGACGTTGACGCCGTCGAGGGAGAGGCCGCCTTCGGTGGCTCCGCACATCTCAGGCCTCCCCGGGCTCGTCGCCGAGGGCGATCGGGACGCCGACCAGGGAGCCGTACTCGGTCCAGGAGCCGTCGTAGTTCTTGACGTTCTGGTGTCCGAGCAGCTCCTTGAGCACGAACCAGGTCAGCGACGAGCGCTCCCCGATGCGGCACAGGGCGATGGTGTCCTTGGAGTCGTCGATGCCGACCTCGTCGTAGAGCTTCTTCAGGTCGGCGTCGGACTTGAAGGTGCCGTCGTCGTTGCAGTTCTTGCTCCACGGCACGTTGAGCGAGGTCGGCACGTGGCCGGCGCGCTGCGACTGCTCCTGCGGGAGGTGGGCCGGGGCCAGCAGGCGGCCGGCGTACTCGTCGGGGCTGCGGACGTCGATCAGGTTCTGCACGCCGATGGCGGCCACCGCGTCGTCGCGGAACGCGCGGATCGAGGTGTCCTGCTCCTGGGCGACGTACGACGTGGTCTCGCGCGAGGGCGCCTCGTCGGTCAGCTCGCGGGAGTCGAGCTCCCACTTCTTGCGTCCGCCGTCCATCAGCTTGACGTCGGGGTGGCCGTAGAGGGTGAAGTACCAGTAGGCGTAGGCGGCGAACCAGTTGTTGTTGCCGCCGTAGAGGACCACGGTGTCGTCGTTGGAGACGCCCTTGCCCGACAGCAGCGCCTCGAACTGCGCCTTGTTGACGAAGTCGCGGCGGACCTGGTCCTGGAGGTCGGTGGTCCAGTCGAGCTTGATCGCCCCCCGGATGTGGCCCTTGTCGTAGGCGGTGGTGTCCTCGTCGACCTCGACGAGGACGACACCCGGGGTGTCGAGGTTGTCCTCCACCCACTGGGTGGAGACGAGCGCGTTCTCGCGGGTCATGTGGTGGTGCCTTTCAGTTGGTTGCCGGAGCGGCATGGGGTCGGAGACGACGGGTGAGCAGGTAGACCTCGCAGCCCAGGCAGAACCTGAAGACCGCGTTGAGCAGGGCCGCCACGAGGGCGAGCCCGACGGCGCCGAGAGCCAGGGCCTCGAGACCGACGGCGTGGCCGACCAGGCCGACCACGGCGAAGACGAGGCCGACCGCCTGGGCGAACCGCGGCGGCGCCGGGTCCTCGAGGTGGTCGGGTGCGGCGAGCCGGGGACGCACCACGGCGCGGAACAGCCAGGCGACCGGCGTGTGCTGGACCCCGGCGACCGCGCCCCAGGCGAACAGCACGGCCTGGACCGCCAGCAGCGCCGGCGCCACCGGCGACGGCGTCAGCAGCACGGCCAGCAGCACCAGCGCCGTGAGCGACGCGGTGAGCTGGGGGCCGCGGGGGTCGATCCCCTGCTGCTGTCCGGGCGTGGACATGACGGTCTCTCCTGCCGAGGTGGGCTGACGGACGGACCCACGGGTGGTGGGTGACGGGACGACGACTGGATCAGTCGAAGGTCAGCGCGCGCGACACAAGGCCGAGCGCGTGCGGCAGTGATCCACCGCTCGGCGCTTGGTCAGCCAGGTCGTCGACATGATCAGAACAGTACGGACAGCGACCGGTTCCTTCCCCTGGGCGTCTCGTTCCGTGGACGTCGCGTCCATGATGTGGGACGCGCGCGCTCAGCGACCGGGGAGGGACCGCTCCACCTGGTCCCGCGTGGGCGCGCCCGCCGCCCGGCCGAGCTCACGGCCGCGCGGGTCGAGCACGACCGTGGTGGGCGTGCGCAGGATGCCGAGACGGCGTACGACGTCGAGGTGCTGCTCGGCGTCGACCTCGACGTGCGCGACGTCCGCGTGCGCGGCCGCGACGTCGGAGAGCACGACCCTCGTCGTCCGGCACGGCGCGCAGAAGGCCGAGGAGAACTGCAGCAGCGTCGCCCGCTCCCCCAGGGCGTCGGCCCACGGCGTGCCGGCGAGGACCGACACGGTCTCGTCCGGGGTCTCGGTGTTCGCCTCGAGCGGCTCGGTCTCGCGGAACCGGCCGTCGACGCGCAGGCGCCACCACCCGAAGGTCATCGCCACCACGACCGCAGCGACGGCGACCCAGGCTCCGGAGCTCATGACGGCCTCAACGGTCGGCCGGGCGCCACCATTCCGCCGCCACCCACCTCAGCCGCCGGCGAACGGCGGCAGGAACTCCACCGTCGTACCCGGCTCGACGAGCACGACGGCCGGGTCCTGCGACGCGACGGGCCGGTCGCCGAGCAGCACCGAGCACGCCTCCAGCACCTGGGGCAGCCGGCCGCCGGGGTGGGCCGCGACGAGGCGTCCGACCAGCTCGAGGAGGGTGATCGGCGCCTCCACGGGCACGTCCTCGGAGTCGACCCCGGCGGCCGCGCGCGCCGAGGCCCAGTAGCGGACGTGGATGACCTGCGTCTCAGTTCGGTCCATTCCGGTCCCTGTGTCCCTCACGTTTCGGTATTCTTCCTCAGCAGTTAATCCGGCCGGAGCCCGACGACGTGTTTCGCCTCGACAGCCGCCCTGCGGTGAGGAGACCCACCATGAGTGCCCTGCTCCTGCTGACCAGCGCCCTGCAGCCCTCGGCCGAGGTGGTGCCGGCGTTGTCGTTGCTCGGCCACTCGGTCAAGATCCTGCCCGCCGAGGGCAGCGCGCTGCTCGAGGCGCCCGAGTCCGACCTGCTGCTCGTCGACGGCCGGCAGGACCTCGCCGGCGCCCGCGACCTGTGCCGGCTGATCCGCACCACCGGCACCGACGTCCCGGTGCTGCTGCTCGTCACCGAGGGCGGCCTCGCGGTCGTCAACCACGACTGGGGCATGGACGACGTCGTGCTGCACACCTGCGGCCCCGCCGAGCTCGAGGCCCGGATCAAGCTCGCGATCGGCCGCCTGGTGGCCGCGCGCAACGCCGCCGACCCCGACGCGCACGTGATCCGCTCGGGCGAGGTGGTCGTCGACGAGGCGACGTACACCGCCAAGATCGGGGGGCGCACGCTCGACCTGACGTTCAAGGAGTTCGAGCTCCTGAAGTTCCTGGCCCAGCACCCCGGCCGCGTCTTCAGCCGCCAGCAGCTGCTGCAGGAGGTGTGGGGCTACGACTACTTCGGCGGCACCCGCACCGTCGACGTCCACGTCCGGCGCCTGCGCGCCAAGCTCGGCCCCGAGAACGAGACCCTCATCGGCACCGTCCGCAACGTCGGCTACCGCTTCGTGCTGCCGGCCAAGGAGAAGAACGCCGCCAAGGACGCCGACCGGGTGTCGCCGCGGGAGTCGCAGGACGCCTGAGCGCCGGGCGCCGCGCCGTCAGCGCAGCTTGGGCCGGACGTGCAGCCCGACCTCGGGGTCGACGAGCACCTCCTGGGCGGCGGCGACGCCGTCGACCATCAGCTCGGCGTCGACCGGGGTGTTGCGCTTGAGCAGGGCCAGCGCGATCGGGCCCAGCTCGTGGTGGCGGGCGCTCGAGCCGACGAACCCGACGGCCTTCTCGCCCTGGAGCACGTCGGAACCGGCCGCGGGCAGGCGGTTCTCGGAGCCGTCGAGGTGCAGCAACGTGAGCCGGCGCGGCGGGCGGCCGAGCGTGTGCACCCGGGCGACCGTCTCCTGGCCGCGGTAGCAGCCCTTGTCGAGGTGGACGGCCGGACCGATCCAGCCGACCTCGTTGGGGATCGTGCGGTGGTCGGTGTCGATGCCGAAGCGGGGCTCGCCACGGGCGATGCGCAGCGCCTCGTAGGCCCACAGGCCGGCGGCCGGCTCGGTGGCGGCGGCGTACGTCGTCAGCTCACCGCGCGGGACCAGCCGGTGGCCGGTCGCGGGGCGCCAGGTGAGCGCCAGCCGGTCGGTGACGTCGGTGATCTCGGCGCGCATCATGAACTTCATCCGCTCGAGGAACTCCACGAGCGCGGCGGCGCGGCCGGGCTCGGTCCAGACCGTGAGCGCCTCGCCGTCGTCGGTGCCGCGGAGCTCGTGCTCGACGTGGCCCTGGGGGCTCAGCACCAGCGCCTGCGTCTCGACGCCCGGCTGCAGCCCGGTGAGGTGCTGGGTGGTGATCGAGTGCAGCCAGGTGAGCCGGTCGGGGCCGGCGATGCGGAGCACGTCGTGGTGGGACAGGTCGACGAAACCCTCCCCCGACTCCAGCACGCGCTGCTCGCCGTGGAACGAGCCGTAGTGGGCGGCCACCGGCGCGTCGACGCCGTTGCCGGCCACCGCACCCGGCAGGTCGAGGAGGGGACTGCTCATGGGTTCCACCCTCTCAGAACCCCCGGCGACGTCCCCCCATTCCTGGACCTACGCTCGGGGCATGCGTCATCTCGCCGTGAAGCTGACCAGCGGCGCCGAGGCGCCCGAGCGCGCCAACCAGGCCCTGACCGTGGCGGCGTCGGCCGTGGCGTCCGGCGCCGAGGTCTCGCTGTGGCTGACCGGCGAGGCGGTGTGGTTCGGCGTCGCCGGCCGCTGCCCCGACCTCGGGCTGGAGCACGCCTCGCCGGCCGCCGACCTGCTCGAGGCGGTGCGGGCCGGCGGGTCGGTGACGGTCTGCTCGCAGTGCGCCGCCCGCCGCTCGCTCACCGAGGCCGACCTGGTCGAGGGGGCCCGGATCGCCGGGGCGGTGGCGTTCACCGAGCTGGTGCTCCGCGACGGCGTCCAGGCGCTGGTCTACTGATGAGCGACCCCCGGCTCGACGTCGTACGACGGGTGCGCGCGGCGTGCGTGGCCGCCGACGGAAACGACCCGCTCGACGAGGCCGCGGCCCTCGCGCTGAAGCACCACGGCGTCGAGGGGGCCTCGCTGCTCGTGGACGACGACGGCTTCGCGCTGGTGCGTGACGGCGAGCTCACGCTCGCGGTGGCCCCCGAGGCCCGCCGGCGCGGCGTCGGCGAGCGACTGCTGGACGGCGCCGGGCCGGCCGACCGCGCCTGGTCGCACGGCGACCACCCCGGCGCCGCGGCCCTCGCCGCGCGGCACGGGTGGGCGCGCAGCCGCGACCTGTGGGTGATGCGCCGCCCGACGTCCCTGGCGCTGCCCGACGTCGCCGCGCCTGCGGGCGTGACGGTGCGCGGGTTCCGCGACGGCGACGCGGCCGACGTCCTCGCGGTCAACGCCGCGGCGTTCGCGCACCACCCCGAGCAGGGCGCCCTCGACGAGGAGGGCCTGGCCGAACGGATGGCGGAGCCGTGGTGGGACCCCGCCGGCCTGCTGGTCGCCGTCGACGAGTCGGGGTCGGTCGTCGCCTTCCACTGGACCAAGCAGCACGACGCCGACCACGGCGAGGTGTACGTCGTCGCGGTCGGGCCGGCCGCCCAGGGTCGGGGACTCGGCCGCGTCGTGACCCTGGCCGGCCTGCGGCACCTGGCGGGCCTCGGCGTCGCCGAGGTGCTGCTCTACGTCGAGTCCGACAACACCCCGGCCGTGCACCTGTACGCGTCGCTGGGGTTCGAGCACGCCGACGTCGACACGCACGTGCAGTACACCCGGTGACGCGTCCGGACGATCCGGCCACCGGTGGCGTTGCTCCTGAGTAACATCCGCCGCATGAGCCCCGAGCCGGACGACGTGCGTGGCGGCGCCGACCGTCCGCGCCGCCGGCTCTTCGGCAGGCGGCCGGAGCAGGCAGCGCCCGCGGAGGGCCCGTCCGAGGAGGACGTGCTGTCGCGGGTCGCGGCCTACAGCCGGCGCGCCGCGTCCCCGGAGCCGGAACCGGAACCGGAGCCGGATCCCGTTCCCCCGCCCGACGCCGTCCCCTCGCCGGCCGAGCTGGCCGAGCGCGCGGAGGAGGCCGCCCGCCAGGCGCTGCGGGCCGCCACCCGCGCTGCTGCTGCCGCCGACGCGCGGGCGCGCGCCGCCGACGAGCTGGCCGCCCAGCAGGTCGGGACGGCGCGCGCGGCCAGCCAGGAGCTCGACGAGGTACGCGCGGCGCTCACCGCCCAGCAGCGGCTGCTCGTCCTGGCCGACGACGGCGAGGAGCGGGCGGCCGCCGCGGCCCGGCTGGCCGAGCTCGAGGAGGCCCGGACGGCCGCCGAGGACGACCAGCTGACCCAGCTCCGGTTCGCCCTGGAGCTCCGGGCGGACGCCGCGGCGGCCGCGTCCGACGCGGCCCAGGCGCGTGCGACCGCCGAGGCCGCGGCCCTGTCGTCGATCACGGAGGTCGAGGCGCTCCGCGAGCAGCTCGAGCGGACCCAGGCGGCGCTGGAGGAGCAGGCGCGGGCCCGCGTCGAGGCCGAGGAGCGGGCGGCCGAGCTCGCCGTGCTCGTGGCGCAGCGACGCGCCGCCGACGAGCTGCTGGCGGCCCTGCCCGCGGCCGAGCCGGCACCGGAGCCGGAGCCGGAGCCGGAGTCCGATCCCGAACCGGAGCCGGAGCCGGAGCCGGAGCCGGAGCCCGACCCCGAGCCGGAGCCCGACCCCGAACCAGAGTCCGAACCCGAACCCGAGCCCGAACCCGACCCCGAACCAGAGCCCGAACCCGAACCCGAACCCGAGCCCGAACCCGAACCCGAACCCGAACCCGAACCCGAACCCGAACCCGAACCCGAACCGGAGCCCGAACCGGAGCCCGAACCGGAGCCCGAACCGGAGCCCGAACCGGAGCCAGAGCCAGAGCCAGAGCCAGAGCCGGAACCCGTCACCGACGGCGGTCGCTCGCTGCTGTCGCGCCGGCTGGAGAAGGTGCGGCGGTCCGCCGCGGAGCGGGTGGAGGCGGCCCGGGCCGCGGCGATGCCCCCTGCCTTCCCGCCCCGTCCGGCGCGGCCCGAGCCGGAACCCGTACCGGAACCGGAACCGGAACCGGAGCCTGAGCCGGAGCCAGAGCCAGAGCCAGAGCCCCAGCCCGAGCCCGAGCCAGAGCCCCAGCCCGAGCCCGAGCCAGAGCCCGAGCCAGAGCCAGAGCCAGAGCCCGAGCCGGAGCCAGCGCGGGGATCCCGCCAGGAGCCGTACGAGTCGGTCCGGCGCGGCTGGGCGGGTTGGGTGGGCGTCGTGGTCTTCGCCGCCAGCGTCGTCTCGCTGTTCGTGCTCGGTCTCCTCGACGAGCTCGACGGTCAGCCGCTGCGTGCCGCCGCGATCGGCGCGGTGGGGGTGCTGGCGGCCCTGTTCGTCTACCGGCGGCTCGGCCGGCCCAGCCGGGTCCACCTCGCGGGCGACGGCACCCTCACCGTCGACTACGGCGCCACCCACGACACGGTGGCCCTCGCCTCGCCCGAGACCGAGGTCGAGATGGTCGGCGCACCGGGTCGCCGCGACTGGGCGGTCGAGGTGGCGCGGCCGAGCGGGTCGCCGTTGCGGATCACCGCGGCGGCCGTCGACCCGCCCAAGTTCACCGAGGCGGTGCGGCAGTGGCGTCCGGGCCTGTGACCGACCCGGCGGGCGGGCCGGAGGACGCTCGCCTCGCGGCCGAGGTGGCCGCGTTGCGGCGCGAGCGCGACGTCCTCGAGCGCCGCGCGCTCGAGGCCGAGACCGTGGCCGAGCAGCTGGCCGAGCAGCTCGCCGACGCGCAGCGGCGCCTCGACGCGGCGGGGTCCGGCGGCCAGGCGGACCCCCACCACCTCACGCTCTTCGACGGCGCGCCCCCGGCGCGGCCCCGCGGCCCACTCCGCGAGGGCGGCGACCCGTCCGTGCTGCCGCTGGCGCTGCTGGCGATGGCGGTGGTCGCCCTGCTGGGGGGCGTGATGACCGTGCTGGTCAGGGGCAGCCTGGCGCTGCCGGGGGGCGTGATGTTCGCGGTAGCGGCCGCGCTCGCCTGGGCGGCCCACCGCACCCGGGCGGTGCCACGGTCGGCGGACGTCGTCGACGGTTTCGTCGTGGTCACCAGCGGCGACCACACCAGGCGCTTCGACCTGCGCAGCGACGGGGTCAAGATCGATGTCCAGGGCCGGCCGGGCGACTCCTCGTGGCGGGTGCGGTTCTACCGACGTGCGCTCGAGCCGGTCGACGTCGACGCGTCGATGGTCGACGCCGACCACTTCATGGAGCGGCTGCGCGAGGTCCGGCCCCAGCTGTGAGGCTCAGGCCAGACCGGCCCGCAGCGCGACGGCGATCTCGGCGACGGCGGCGCGCGAGCGCCGCCCCACCCCCACGACGTTGAAGAACCCGTGGATCTGGTCGGGGAACCGGCGCAGCTCGACCGCGACCCCCGCGCCGGCGAGCTTCCGGGCGTAGGACTCGCCCTCGTCGCGCAGCGGGTCGAACCCGGCGGTGGCGACGTACGCCGGCGCCAGCCCGGCGGGCACGTCGTCGTGCAGCGGCGAGGCCCGGGGGTCGAGGCGGGTGTCGTGGTCGGGCAGGTAGCTCGCGGTGGCGAGGTCCATGAACTGCCGCGTCAGGTAGAACCCGTCGCTGAACAGCTCGAGGCTGCGGGTGGAGCGCTCGTTGTCGGCGGCGGGGTAGACCAGCAGCTGGAACGCCAGCGGCAGTCCTTCCCGGGCGGCCTCGTTGGCCACCGCGGCGGCGAGGTTGCCGCCGGCGGAGTCGCCGCCGACCGCGAGCCGGGCGGGGTCGGCGCCGAGGGACTCGGCGTTGGCGGTCACCCACCGGTACGCCGTCAGCGCGTCGTCGTAGGCGGCCGGGAACGGGTGCTCGGGCGCGAGCCGGTAGTCGACCGCCAGCACCCGGACACCGGCGCCCTCGGCGAGCACCCGGCAGGTGGCGTCGTGGCTGTCCAGGCCGCCGTACATGAAGCCGCCGCCGTGGAAGAACACCAGCAGCGGCGTCAGGCCGGTCGCCCCCCGGGGCGTGTAGAGCCGCGCGGGCAGCCCGTCGACCGGCAGCTCCCGCACCGCCCCGATCGGCTGGGTGCGGCCCGTCATCGCCGTCTGGTGCTCGATGGCGACTCTGCCCTGCGGGACCGGCAGCGTCTCGGCACCCGGGATCCGCGCCACCCGCTGCAGCCGCAGCATCAGCTGGGTCTCGGGGGCGAGCGTCTGCCCGTCGATGACCACCGGCCGCCCGGCGAGGGCGCGCTGCACCCGCTCGGGCAGCGCCATCGTGGCGCGCAGCAGGGTGGCCTCGGCACGGTCCTGGATCGTCACCGGACGAAACCTACCGCCGAGTAGGGCCACGGGACACCCGGCGTTCACCCGACGATGACAGACTCGAACCCATGTCCCTGGAGATCGTGCCGGATCCCTCTGCCTCCGCCACCTCGGCCACCGGCGTGCCCGACGAGGCCTACGAGGTCGACGTCCCGTACGTGCCCGACCCCGAGCTGGTCGCGGCGGTGGAGAAGTTCGACGACCGGTTCCTCGACCGCGAGCTGTCGTGGCTGCACTTCAACCAGCGGGTGCTCGAGCTGGCCGAGGACGAGAAGCTGCCGCTGCTCGAGCGCACCCGCTTCCTGGCGATCTTCACCAGCAACCTCGACGAGTTCTTCATGGTCCGCGTCGCCGGTCTCAAGCGCCGCATCGCCGCCGGGCTCGCCGTCCGGGCGGCGTCCGGCCTGATGCCGCGCGAGGTGCTGGAGTGCATCTGGCAGACCGCGCGCGAGCTGAGCGAGCGCCAGGCCCGGCTGTTCCGCGACACGATCGTGCCGGCGCTGCGCGAGCACGAGATCGAGCTGGTCCGGTGGGACGACCTCGGGCCCGAGGAGCAGAAGTCCTGCAAGAAGCTGTTCAAGAACCGGATCTTCCCGGTGCTGACGCCGCTCGCGGTCGACCCGGCCCACCCCTTCCCCTACATCTCCGGGCTCTCGCTCAACCTCGCGGTCATCATCCGCAACCCGCAGACCGGCAAGGACCACTTCGCGCGCGTCAAGGTGCCGCAGATCTTCGACCGGTTCGTCCCGCTCGGCGCCTCCGACCCCTCGGGACGCGGCGCCCGCTTCGTCCCCCTCGAGGACGTCATCGGCGCCCACCTCAAGCGCCTGTTCCCCGGCATGGAGGTGCTCGAGGCGCACACGTTCCGGGTCACCCGCAACGAGGACCTCGAGGTCGAGGAGGACGACGCCGAGAACCTCCTCGCCGCCCTCGAGAAGGAGTTGCTGCGGCGCCGCTTCGGCCCGCCGGTGCGGCTCGAGGTGGAGGAGTCGATCTCGTCCGGCGTCCTCGACCTGCTCAAGGAGGAGCTCGACGTCACCGACGAGGAGGTCTTCCGGCTGCCCGGCCCGCTCGACCTGCGCGGCCTGCACGGCATCGCCGACCTCAACCGCGAGGTGCTGAAGTACCCGGCCTTCGTGCCGACCACCCACGCCCGCCTGGCCGAGGTCGAGTCGTCCGCGCCGGTCGACGTGTTCAAGACGGCCCGGCGCCACGACGTCCTCCTGCACCACCCCTACGACTCGTTCGCGACGTCGGTGCAGCGCTTCATCGAGCAGGCCGCTGCCGACCCGCACGTGCTGGCGATCAAGCAGACGCTCTACCGCACCTCCGGCGACAGCCCGATCATCGACGCCCTCATCGACGCCGCCGAGGCCGGCAAGCAGGTGCTGGTGATCGTGGAGATCAAGGCCCGCTTCGACGAGCAGGCCAACATCCGCTGGGCCCGCAAGCTCGAGCAGGCCGGCTGCCACGTCGTCTACGGGCTGGTCGGTCTGAAGACCCACTGCAAGCTGGCGATGGTGGTGCGCGACGAGCCCGAGGGCATCCGGCGCTACACCCACATCGGCACCGGCAACTACAACTCCAAGACCGCCCGCCTCTACGAGGACCTCGGCCTGATCACGACCGACGAGGCCATCGGCGAGGACGTCGCGCACCTGTTCAACAACCTGTCGGGCTGGTCGCGCAACGCCTCCTACGAGCAGCTGCTCGTGGCGCCCGACTCGGTGCGCTCCGGGCTGGTCGACCAGATCCACCGCGAGATCGCCCACCACGCGGCCGGCCGCCCCTCCGGGATCCGCTTCAAGGCCAACTCGGTGGTCGACGAGGGCGTCATCGACGCGCTCTACCTCGCCTCCCAGGAGGGCGTGAAGGTCGAGCTGATGGTGCGCGGCATCTGCGCCCTGCGGCCCGGTGTGCCGGGGCTGTCGGAGAACATCACGGTCCGCTCGGTGCTCGGCCGGTTCCTCGAGCACAGCCGGATCTTCTGGTTCGAGAACGGCGGCGAGCCCGACGCCTGGCTCGGGTCGGCGGACATGATGCACCGCAACCTCGACCGCCGCGTCGAGGTGCTGGTGCGCCTGCCCCACCCCGACAGCGTCGAGGAGGTACGCCGCCTGCTCGACCTGGCGTTCGACCCGACCACCGACGCGTGGCAGCTCGACAGCGCCGGCGACTGGGCCCGCAACGACGGCGACGTGCACCTCCAGGAGACGCTCATCGAGCGCCAGCGGAGGCGTCGTACGACGTCCTGACCTGGTCCTCACCTGGCACTGACGCGGCCCTGACGGGGGGCCGGGCGTCCGGGGTTGCGCTCCTGCGACGCCGACCCCCTACGCTGGGTGCCGTTTGCTTCCGCCTCACCAGGAGTTCACGTGGGTCTGCGCTTCCGCCCGGTCGACTCGGCCTTCTACGACCTCTTCACCGAGCAGGCCCAGCACACCGTCACCGGTGCCGCGCTGCTCGCGGAGATGCTGTCCGAGACCTCCGACAAGGCCGACGTCGCCGCTCGGATGAGAGCCGCCGAGCACGACGCCGACGAGACGACCCACGCCCTCATCCGGCGGGTCAACAGCACGTTCGTCACGCCGTTCGACCGCGAGGACATCTACGCCCTGGCCTCGGCGCTCGACGACGTCATGGACGAGATGGACGAGGCCGTCGACCTGATCCTGCTCTACGAGGTCCGGGTGCTGCCGGCCGAGCTGTCGCAGCAGGTCGAGGTGCTGCAGCGCTGCGCCGAGCTCACCGCGGCCGCGATGCCCAAGCTCCAGTCGATGCACTCGCTCGAGGAGTTCTGGATCGAGATCAACCGGCTCGAGAACGCCGGCGACAAGAACCACCGGCGCACCCTCGCCAAGCTGTTCTCCGGCGAGTTCAAGACGATCGAGGTCCTCAAGCTCAAGGACATCGTCGAGTCCCTCGAGGCAGCGGTCGACGCGTTCGAGAAGGTCGCCAACATCGTGGAGCAGATCGCGGTCAAGGAGAGCTGACCCGGTGTCCCTGACCTTGGCGATCGTGATCGCCGTCGTCCTCGTCGCGCTCGTCTTCGACTACACCAACGGCTTCCACGACGCGGCCAACGCGATCGCGACCTCGGTCTCGACGCGGGCGCTGACCCCGCGGGTCGCGCTGCTGCTGGCGGCGGTGATGAACTTCGTCGGCGCGTTCCTGGGGCAGAAGGTGGCCAAGACGGTCTCCGACGTCATCGAGTTCCCCCAGGAGATGCTCGACGGCGATCCCGTCCACGCACTGGTGATCGTGATGTCGGGGCTGCTCGGCGCGATCGCCTGGAACCTCGTCACCTGGTACTACGGCCTGCCGTCGTCGTCCTCGCACGCGCTGATCGGCGGGCTCGGCGGCGCCGCCATCGCCGGCGGCGTCACGGTCAGGTGGGACACCGTGGTCAACAAGGTCCTGATCCCGATGATCCTGTCCCCGCTGTTCGCCTTCGGTGCGGGCTTCCTGCTGATGCTCGGCATCATGTGGGCGTTCCGCCGGACCAACCCGTCCAAGGCCAACCGCGGCTTCCGGATCGCCCAGACGATCTCGGCCGCCGCGATGGCGCTCGGCCACGGCCTGCAGGACGCCCAGAAGACGATGGGCGTGATCTTCCTGGCCCTGGTGGCCGGCGGCTACGCCTCCGAGGGCGACGACCTGCCGCTGTGGGTCATCTTCGCCGCCGCCGGCGCGATCTCGCTGGGCACCTACTCCGGTGGCTGGCGGATCATGCGCACCCTGGGCCGCCGCATCATCCACCTCGACCCGCCCCGCGGCTTCGCCGCCGAGTCGGTCGCCGCGTCGGTGCTGTACACGACGGCGTACGTCTACGAGGCGCCCATCTCGACCACCCACACCATCACCTCGGCGGTGATGGGCGTCGGCGCCACCAAGCGCCTCTCCGCCGTGCGCTGGGGCGTCGCCCGCTCCATCCTGACCGCCTGGGTCCTCACCTTCCCCCTCGCGGCCTCCGCCGCCGCCCTCTGCTACTACGTCGTGCACTTCTTCGTCGAGGTCATCTGACGGACGGGGCGTCGCTGGTCCCGGCGGGATGGTCGTGGACCTTCGCACGCGCCCGACCCGTGCCGAAGGTCCACGACTATCCCGGTGGTGGGGCCTCAGGCCGCGCGGTAGCGGAGCCAGCGCCGACGTTCCTCGGCGCTGAGGGCGCGACGCTGCTCGACGGTGGACGTCGGCACCCACCACGCCGGGAGATGGGCGGTCCAGGTCCGGCCGGCGTGCGGCCTGGCCCCGGCGCGGGCGTACGCCGCCCGCAGCTCGCCGTCGAACCGGCCGCGACCGAGGTCGCCGGCGCGCGCGATGACGGTCTCCAGCCCGTGGTCGGCGTACGTGCGGTCGCGGACGCGGTCGCGCTCGGGTGCCCCGTCCACCAGGTGGAGGCTGCCGTCGTACTGCCCGACGACGCCGGCCCGGACGTCGACGAGGTCGGGCGTGCCGATGTGGTGGCCGTGCAGGTCGAACAGCGGGTGGTTGACCAGCGGACGCGGCAGACCCGCGGACTCCCAGGCGATCAGCATCAGCTGCTCCTGCGGCGACCAGCAGTTCTCCGAGACCAGGGGCAGCGCGTCCCGGCACTGCGGCACCCCGGTGTACGCCGGGTGGGCCAGCGCGTGCTCGTCCACCTCCACCACCGACACCAGGTCGTCGTACGTCGCCATGGCCAGGACGGCCGCGGCGTCGCGCACCGACGCCGCGTAGCGCATCGCGAAGAACGTCGCCACGATCGGCAGCGCGACCCAGATGCCGTCGACGTTGCTCGCCTCGGAGGGCCGGAACCGGTCGCCGGTCATGTGGAAGCCGGCCTGCGACCTGATCCGGTGCGCGGGGACCGCGATGTCCACCTCGACCGGGTCGCCCGCCGCCGACATCCCGGTGAACCACGTCCCGCCGAGCCAGCACAGCGCACCCCAGCCGGTGACGGCTCCGCACCGCGGCACGAGGTAGGCCGCCTCCACGACGCGCTGGGCCGGGGTCAGCGGCACGTGAGCGGGCACGTACAGCCCGCGGCTGCTACGGCGCCAGGCCGACTCGTCGGCAGCCTGCCGCCGCGTCGGCCCCCGCTCCCCCGTGGGGTCGGTGCGCACCGGACCGACGACGCCGTGCGCCGTACCCGGAGCCACCCACCCATGCATCCCCGCAGGGTGCGCCCGGAGCGCCCACCCCCGCCGGCGTCATCCACAGGCAGCCCGAGACCCCCGAAATGCACGATAGTCGTGGACCTTTCGCACGGTGTGCACAAGGTCCACGACTATCCCGCGGCCGGGGCCGGAGAAGAAGGACGAGCTCGCAGGCTCAGCCGAAGCGGCCGGAGATGTAGTCCTCGGTGCGCTTGTCGTGCGGGTTGGAGAAGATCTGCGTGGTGCGGTCGAACTCGACGAGGAGGCCGGTGCGGTTGCCGGTGGTCTCGTCGGGGCGGGCGGTGAAGAACGCCGTCCGGTCGGAGACGCGGGCCGCCTGCTGCATGTTGTGGGTGACGATGATGATCGTGAAGTCCGAGCGCAGCTCGGTCATCAGGTCCTCGATGCGGGCGGTGGCGATCGGGTCGAGGGCCGAGCAGGGCTCGTCCATCAGGATCACGTCGGGCTTGGTCGCGATGGTGCGCGCGATGCACAGACGCTGCTGCTGACCACCGGAGAGGCCGTACGCCGACTGCTTCAGCTTGTCCTTGACCTCGTCCCACAGCGCGGCGCCGCGCAGGGCCTGCTCGACGAGGTCGTCCATGTTGTCGACCTTCATGCCGGTGACCCGGGGGCCGTAGGCGATGTTGTCGTAGATGGACTTCGGGAACGGGTTGGGCTTCTGGAAGACCATCCCGATCTGGGTGCGGACCGCGATCGGGTCGACGCCCTTGCCGTAGATGTTCTGGCCGTGGTAGGTCACCTGGCCCTCGACGCGGGCGCCGGTGACCAGGTCGTTCATCCGGTTCAGGCAGCGCAGCACCGTCGACTTGCCGCAGCCGGACGGGCCGATGAGGGCGGTGATCTCGTGGTGGCCGAACTGCAGGTCGACGTCGTGGACGGCGTGGAAGTCGCCGTAGAAGACGTTGAGCTTGTCGGCGACCATCACCGGGTTGGGCGGGGCCTCGGGGAGACCGCGCTCGGGGGTCTCGTGGGCCTTGGAGAGGTCGGGGATCTCGCGGCTGCTCATGGCGTGGTTGTCGTCACCTGTTCGGAACGTGGCGGGGTGGCTGGGCATGTCTGGGGCTCCTACCAGGATCGCTGGAACTTGTTGCGGATGACGATGGCGATGGCGTTGAGCCCGAGCACCATGACCAGCAGGAGGATGATGGCAGCCGAGGCAGCCGTCTGGTAAGACTCCTGCGGGTCCGATGCGAGCCGGTAGATCTGGAACGGAAGGGCCGAGATCGTGTCGGTGAGACCATTGGGGTCCTGACGGACCGAGACGGCGAGCCCCACGATCACCAGGGGGGCGGCCTCTCCGATCGCGCGGGACAGGCCCAGGATCGTGCCGGTCGCGATGCCCGGGATCGCGGAGGGGAGCGTCTGGCGCCAGGTGGTCTGCCAGACGGTCGCGCCGAGGGCGAGCGATCCCTGGCGGATGTCCTGCGGGACCGCGCGCACCGCCTCGCGGGTGGTGATGATGATGACCGGGAGGATCAGCAGCGCCAGGGCCAGCGCTCCGGCGATGACGATGCCGCGCGCGTCGCTGAAGATCGCCATGATCGCCACGGCCAGCAGGCCGTAGACGATGGCCGGCACGGCCGCGAGGTTCTGCAGGTTGAGCTCGATCAGCCGGTTGTACCACTTGCTGTTGTCGGCGAACTCCTCCATGTACAGCGCCGCCGCGATGCCGACCGGCACGGCCAGCAAGGCGGTCGTGACCATCAGCCAGATCGTGCCGAGGATGCCGGCGCGGAAGCCGGTCTCGTCGGGGTTCAGCCGGGAGATGTAGTTGTTGATCAGCGCCGAGTCGAAGCGTCCGGAGCCCTCGATCGCGGTGTCGATGATCAGGGCGAGGAGCACGGCGACGCCGAAGAACAGCGAGAACCACAGGGCACCCAGGAACACGATCGAGGCCGTGTTGCGGTCGCGGCTCTTGCCGGTGGTGAGGTTGACGCTCTCGCGAGCCGTCGTGGTGGCGACGTTCATCTCAGTAGGCCTGTCGGAAGCGTCGGACCAGCGCGATGCTGATCGCGTTGATGACCAAGGTGATGAGGAAGAGCAACATGCCGACCGCGAACAGCGTGTTGTACGACGTCGAGCCGACCGGCGCCTCGCCACCGGCGGTCTGCGCCATGAAGCCGGTCATGGTCTGCATGCTCTCGAGCGGGTTGGCCGACAGGTTCTTCAGCGACCCCGCGGCGAGCGCGACGATCATCGTCTCCCCCACGGCGCGGGAAAGCCCGAGCACGACCGCGGCGGCGACGCCGGACAGGGCGGCCGGGAGCACGACGCGCAACGTCGTCTGCATCCGGTTGGCACCCATGGCGAGCGAGCCCTGGCGCAGCGACTGCGGCACCGCCGACATGGCGTCCTCGGACAGCGAGGCGACCGTCGGGATGATCATCACGCCGAGCACCAGCCCGGCCGAGAGCGCGTTGAGCAACGGCAGGTCGGAGCCGAAGATGCGCTTGAGGATGACCGGGCTGACGAAGGAGAGCGCGAAGAATCCGTACACGACCGACGGCACGCCGGCCAGCAGCTCCACGGTGGGCTTGAGGAACTTGCGGGTGCGACGCGAGGCGTACTCGGACAGGTACATCGCCGCGCCGAGGCCGAGCGGTACGGCGACCAGGAGCGCGATGAGGGTCGTCATCGCGGTGCCGCCGACCAGCGGCAGCACGGCGAAGTCGCCCTCGGTGGCGAAGAAGTCGCCGACCGGGACCTCCCGGAAGAAGTCGATGACCGGCTTGATGAGGGCCGCGATGATGCCGAAGGTGATGGCCACCGACAGCACGGCGCTGACGAGCAGCACGCCGATGATCACGGTCTCGCCGGGGCGGGACTTCTTCTCCAGGGAACGGCCTCCGGGCGGGCCCGCCTTGCTGGGCGGGCCCGCCTCGATGGTGGTGCTGCTCATGCTGTCCTCTCGGGGACTTCGTCGTACGACGGGCGACCGGGCTCGGTCAGCCCGCGATGCCCTCGAGGGCGGTCTTCGTCTCGCCGAGCAGCTCCTCGCTCAGCGGGATGTACTTCGCGGTCTCGGCGATGGTGGTCGCGTTCTCGACGAAGAAGTCGACGTAGGCCGCAGCGGCGGCGTTGTCGTTGTACTTCGCGTTGTTGACGTAGATGAACAGCGGGCGGGCGAGCGGCGTGTACTCGCCGGCCTGGGCGGTCTCGGACGAGGGCTCGACGCAACCGTTGCCGCCGTCGATCTGCAGCGCCTTGAGCGCGTCGGCGTTCTCCTCGAAGTAGGTGTAGCCGAAGAAGCCGGACCCACCCTCGGTGCCCTCGACGCCCTGGACGATCACGTTGTCGTCCTCGGAGGCCTGGTAGTCCTCGCGCAGGGTCTCGGACTCGGCGCCGATCACGTCGGCGGCGAGGTAGTCGTAGGTGCCGGAGTCGGTGCCGGGACCGAACAGGGTGATCTCCTGGTCGGGGAACTCAGGGTTGATCTCGTTCCAGTTCTTCGCGGTGGAGTCGGGACCCCACAGCGCGATGATCTCCTCGGTGGTCAGGCAGTCGACGGCGAGGTCGGGGTGGACGACCATCGTGAGCGCGTCGGTCGCGACCTGGAGCTCGGTGAACTCGATCCCCTCGGCCTCACACGCCGCGATCTCCTCCTCGTCGATGGGACGCGAGGCGTTGGAGACGTCGGTCTGGCCGGCGCAGAAGGCCTCGAAGCCGCCGCCGGTGCCGGACTCGTTGACCGTGACGTTGACCTCGGGGGCCACCTCGAGGATGAGCTCGGCTGCGGTGTCGGCCATCGGGCCGACCGTCGAGGAGCCGTCGACGGAAACGTCGCCGCTCGCGTCGGTCTCGACGCTGCCGGTCTCGACCTCCTCGGAAGCCCCGGAGCCGCCTCCGTCACCGCAGGCGGTGAGGGCGAGCGCGAGGACGGCGAAGCCAGGAACGAGCGCCCGGCGGAAGGAAGTGCGATTCACTTCGAAGTCTCCTGAATCTCTGTGTGTGTGACGAGACCGAGTGAAGTGATGCCAGGTGACCGGATCAGCGGTCGATGGTGAACCAGGGGTGAACTCGAATCGCCCAGTCGGCGACGACGTGCTGTGACCTGGGCAACAAATGGGTGAACTTGAACCAAGGCCCCTTGACTCAGCGGGCGAGGTGGCGCTCAGAACCGAGGATGCGGCCCTTGCGCAGGTGGACCACCAGCATCTCGCCGGTCTCGAGGTGCGGGTCCTCGACGCCGAGCGCCTCGAAGACCTCCGGCAGCACCGGCCGGTGGGTGCAGATGACGGTGCCCCCACCGCCCGCGGACTCGGAGCCGACGCCGGCCAGGACGTCCTCGACCACCCGTCGTACGCCGGCGGGCGAGGCGTCCTCCTCGGAGAGCCGGCGCCGGGTCTCGAGCTCCCAGCCGGTGGTCCGCTCGTAGGGCTGCAGCGTCTGCACGCACCGGCGGCTGGACGAGCTGACCAGCCGGGTCACGCCGTACGCCGCCAGCAGCGGGACCAGCCGCTCGGCCTGCCGCTCACCGGCGCGCACCAGCGGTCGCTCCCGGTCGTCGCGGCGCCAGGCCCGGCGCGACCGCGCCTGGCCGTGCCGGAGCACCACCACGGCCTGCGTGCGTCGCCGGCTCCCCGACGCCTCCGCGAGCGTCGCCCGGTCGCGGTCGTAGGTGAGGAGCTCGGCGGCCTCGTCGGCCTCGACCCACCGCACGCCGTCGATCTCGTCGTTGGCACGGTAGCCGCTGACGTCGTCGTCGCCGACGACCCGGCCGGTCCAGTAGTGGACGGTCTTGTGCCCGGCCGCGACCGCGTAGTCCTGGTCGCGCAGCGGCAGGCAGAGCCGCACGTGCAGCCCGGTCTCCTCGGCCACCTCGCGCACGGCGGCCGCCGTCGGGTGCTCACCGGGGTCGAGCTTGCCCTTGGGGAAGGACCAGTCGTCGTACTTCGGCCGGTGCACCAGCAGCACACGACGGCCGGGACGGAAGACGACGACGCCGGCGGCGAGCACGTCCTTCGCAGCATGGGCGGGCACGGTGACTACTCTCGCACCACCAGGCGGCGCACAGGAGAACGGGCGGCACGTGACACGCAAACGATGGATGGTCGTGGCCGCCGCGGCGCTGGCCGTCGTCGTGCTCGCCGGGGTCGCGCTCGTGGTCGTCCGGCAGCTCGACGACGACGCGACCGGGCTGTCCGGTGCCGTCGCGCTCGCCCCCGACGACGCCCAGCGGATCCTGTGGACCGACTGGAGCGGCGTCCGCGACGAGCTCGGTCTCGACCTCGATGCCGCGTCCGGCGCCGACCAGGTCCAAGAGCTGCTCGACCGGGGGTACGACGCCGACCTCACCTCGACCAGTGCGCTGCTGAGCTCGGCGCTGACGATGCAGCAGTCGCTCGGCTTCTCCCCCGCCACGTTGGAGTGGGAGCTGTTCACGCAGTCCACCGGCAGCGCGTCCCTGGTCATGAAGCTCGGCGAGGGCGTCTCGACCGACGACGTCGCCGACGCGCTGCGCGCCGTCGAGTACGCCGAGCCCGACGAGCCCGACGGCACCTGGACCCGCGACGCCGAGACCTCGCCCGTCTCCACCGATCTCACGCCCACGCTGGGCTTCATCGTCCTCGACGACGACGCCGGCGTGGTGATCGCCAGCGACCGCTCCGCCGGCACCGACGCGGCCTCGACGTCGGTCGCCGAGGCGACGTCCGAGCCGGTGCCCGCCGAGGTCGTCGAGGCCCTCGGCGACCCCCTCACCGCCGCGGTCTACACGGGCGCGGAGGCGTGCGGAGCCCTGGCCATGGCCAATGCCGACCCCAGCGACCAGGCTGCCGGCGAGGCACTGGTGGCCGAGGCGGGTCGGGTCAACCCGCTCACCGGCTTCGGCATCGGCGCCGACGAGGACGGCGACGTGCGGGTCACCCTGGGGTTCGAGGACCAGGACCAGGCGCGCGCCAACGCCGACACCCGGTCCACCCTCGCCCGCGGCCCGGCACCGGGTCAGGGCGGCGACTTCTCCGACCGCTTCACCGTCGCGGAGGTCCGCGCCGACGAGTCGGTGGTGACCCTCGACCTCGACCCGCTCGAGGGCGAGCCGCTGGTCTCCGACCTCAGCACCGGTCCGGTGCTGTTCGCGACCTGCTGACCGAGCTGACCGGGTCGGCCGGCCGCTGACCGGGTCAGGACTCGCGGCGGGGGCGCGGCGGCGCCGGCACGACGCCGAGGATGCGGTCGATCTCGTCGAGCGGCAGCCGTTCGTCGGCCTCGCTCGCGGCGATGATCAGGTTGGTCGTGAGCTCGACCTCGCCCAGGAGGTCGACGTCCTCCAGGGAGACGTCGAACTGGTCGTACATACGTCCCCCCTACCCCGATCGCCCGAAAGATCTGTCCCCCCACTCTACGCGGTGGTGGTGAGGATCGAGGATGGTCATTCCGGGTAGTCGTCGGGTTCCGGTCTGACTAGGCGGTGGCCAGCCCGGACGCGCCGAGGCCCCGCCGTCGATGACGGCGAGGCCTCGGTGAGTGGTCGGAAGACCAGCCGGATCAGACGGCCCGGACGTTCTCCGCCTGCGGGCCCTTGGGGCCCTGGGTGACGTCGAACTCGACCTTCTGGTTCTCGTCGAGGGACTTGTAGCCCTGCGACTGGATCGCCGAGTAGTGCACGAAGACGTCGTCGCCGCCGTCCTCCTGCGCGATGAAGCCGAAGCCCTTCTCAGCGTTGAACCACTTCACGGTGCCCTGAGCCATTGCTCAATTCTCCTTAGTCGGGGCGAGAGCCGCCACCTCGGCGACCCGCAACAGCTGCGGTGACACGTCGCTCCGACCCATGGATCACACCACAAACCAGAAACGCCGTTGGATCACACACTCCTTAGGCGTCAGACCAGCTGGAACTGTGCACCTGTTGCACTTCGACCCTATCAACCAGTCGGCCCAGCGGAAGTCCCTCCCGCCCACCGATCAGTCGCGCGCGGATGAACTTCCCGCGACGACGGTGTGACGTGGGAGTCGCCGGGCTGCCTGCGATACTGGCGCCGGTCGTACGACGCCTCGTCGACCACCCGGGCCCCTAGCTCAATTGGCAGAGCTGAGGACTTTTAATCCTTAGGTTGTGGGTTCGAGTCCCACGGGGCCTACCGAGAGCACCGGCTGACGTGCGGGGACATCGATCGCTGACAGGTGCGCGACGGCCCAGACACCACTCACCCCTGCCGAGGAGGTGGCCCGAGCCTCATCGCCTGCGCGGCCCACGACCGCGAGACCTGTCCCGACGCGCTCGACCACGCCCCCACCCGCGACCGGGTCCGAGACCTCGACCCCCGCCCGTGGCGCAGTCGGGGATCGGCTGGCGCCACGGGCGGGTCACCGACGAGACCGAGATGGGCGTCCCGGCGAGAGGTCCGAGGGGCCGAGGCGTGCGTGCAGGAGCTGGATGTCACCACGCGCCATCCCTCGCCTGATGACCGTCTGCACCTCGTGGGCATCGGCTCCCCGCGAGAGCACCAGGAGCATCGAGGTGTCCGGCGCCAGCGTGACCCGCACCTGCTGCAGGAAGTCGAGTCCGAGCCCGAGGTCCACGAGGGCCGACGCCGCGTCGTCCACGGCGTCGTCGCCGTCGCCACGACCCTGCCCCAGGTAGCGCAGGAGCAGCTCCAGGAGCGAGGGTCCGGCGACGTGGTCCGCGCTGCTGTCCGTGCGATGCCGGCTGCGAGGGCGGTGGGCCCCCCGTACCCAGACCACCGTGGCGAGGTCGGCGATGTCGACGGCGCTCCTTCGGCTCAGGCGGCTGAGCCGGACCTGGCCTGCGGCTGCGCCCCGGGGCGAGTCGTAGACCCACACCGAGAGCCGTGCCTCGCTGATCCAGTTCCTGCCGCCGCCCATGGCGTGCTCCTCCTCGGCCCGCCTCCGAACGGCGCTGCCGATCGGACGGACCGCACTGTCGTGGCGACCGTGCCCCACTGCGCCGCGGGCTGCGTCACCCGCGCCGGGTGAGTCCACGGGCACCGCCTTCTCGAATCCTGGAGGTCCCACCCGGACGAACGGAGACGGACATGGCCATCGACAGCGCCACCACCCACCGCACGACCGACCGCAGGAGCGGCACGACCCACCCGGCGAGCAACGGCTGGCACGGCCTGATCGCCTTCGCTGCCTTGATGATGATCCTGCTCGGCGGGTTCCACGCCGTGGCCGGCCTCGTGGCACTGCTCGACGAGGACTACTACCTGGTCTCTCCAGGTGGTCTCGTCGTCGGCGTCGACTTCAGCGCCTGGGGGTGGACCCACCTCGCGTTGGGGGCCCTCGTGCTGGGGGCCGGCATCGCGCTGTTCTTCGGGGCGACGTGGGCCCGGGCCGTCGCGGTCTGCCTGGCTCTCGTCAGCGCCCTGGTCAACCTGGGCTTCCTGGCGGCGTACCCGGTCTGGTCGGTGCTGATGATCGCCTTCGACGTCCTCGTCGTCTACGCCGTGACGGTGCACGGCGGGGCGCCCGAGCAGCAGCACTGACCGGTAGCGCCGAGGCGCCGGTAACGACGCCCAGCCACGAGCCTCACCCGCGACGGATGATCCCCGTGGCCGCCGACGGCAGGGATCGTGACGGCATGAGTCACCACGCACCCGCATCCTGGCTGGCCGTGCCCGCCGTCATCCTCGCCACGTCCTCGGTCGCAGCCTGCGGCGAGGACGAACCGCCGGCCGTCTGCTCGAGCGTCGACGCCCTGCGCGCGTCCCTCGACGACCTCAACGAGGTCGAGCTGGCCCCGGGGCTCTCGCCGAGGTCCAGGAGAACTTCGAGCAGGTGGACTCCGACCTCCAGGCGGTTCGGGAGGACGCAGCGGATCAGTACGCCTCGGAGATCGAGGAGGTGACCGGATCTGCGGAGGCGGTGGGCCGGCGGATCGACGAGGCCAGGGCGACGCCGACCGGGCAGACCATCCCGCAGGTCGGCGTGGCCGTGGAGACCATGGTGGCGTCCGTCGCCGCGCTGGCCGAGGCCGTCGACGGCACGTGCTGACGGGACGGCGTCCTCGGAGGGTGGACCACCCCGGGGGTTGAGCGCCTCGCCCGGCTCACCGACGCCACGAGGGGCGAGCTCGTCGAGGGTGTCGCCGAGGTCAGGCAGCAGTGCGGTGCTGGACTTCACCCCACCGGCCACGGGGCGTCCGGACGGTTCGACCGCCGGACAGCCGAGAAACGATCACCAGGACACCCGGACCACCTGCATCCACCCGCTACCCGGGTCGGCTACTCCGGCTCGCGCGCTCCCTCGTCCTGAGGCGGGACGGCCGGGCGTTCGGACGGGTGCTCCCGCCGGACGTCCACCAGGACGAGCCCGCGGTGCCGCAAGGCCTCCAGGATGCCGTGCAGCTCGGCCTCGTCGGCCAGCTCCGCCCGCATCACGGTCCCCACCTGGTCCACCGTGATCGAGATACTGGCGAAGTCGTCGAGGAGTCGATCAGGAATCATCCCCGCGACCCGGATCTCGTAGCCGATCGTCGTCATGTGCTGCCTCCCGGTGTGCCGGTTGCTCCTGGCGTCACGACGGCCGTGTGGCGGACGTCGGGTCACGGACTGGGCGTGACCCGACGCCGGCTCACGCCGTGGCGAGGATGCGGCCCTTCTGGGCCGCGAACTCCTGGTCGGTCAGCGACCCGCCGGCATGGAGCGCGGCGAGCTTGCCGAGCTCGTCGGCTGCGCTCTGCACACCGAGCCTCACTCGCAGCATCTCCTCACGGGCGAGCGCGTCCTGCATCTGGCGCTCGTGCATCCCCGCCCCGCGGACGATCAGGTAGGTGATGGCCGCGATGAAGGGGACGAAGACCAGGAACACCATCCACACGGCCTTCTGGATCCCGGACAGGTCACGGCTGCGGAAGATGTCGCCGACGAGCTGGAACAGGAACAGCAGCCACGCGATGACGAGGTAGAACCACATCATCGAGAGAAAGAGGTCGAAGAAGGAGAAGTCGTCCATGTCAGTCCTTTGTGCGAGTACGGACCTGCGAGGTGCGGGCGCCCGGGTCGGGCAGACCCAGGATCGTCGCCGGCGGAGCACCACGACTCATCCGCCGCGGGTGATACGGGACCACGTCAGCCGGGTCCGGCGCGGCGCGGAGAGCCCGCCTGGAGGACTCCGGTTCGCCTGCGGCGGTCTCCTCCGACTCACCCGACGCGGGTGAGTCGTCGCGCCCCCCGTCTCTGCACGCTGTCGGCGTGGACCACGACGACGCAGGAAGACCTGCACCCCGCGCCCGGTCGTCCGGCACGCGGACGGGCCTGCGTCTCGGCGACCTCGCGCGCCTGCTGGTGTCGTGGTGCCTCAGCTTCGCGGCGCTGCTCCTGACGGCCCGGGTGCTTCCTGGCTTCACCTACACGTCGTGGGCCCCGCTCGTCGTCGCGGCAGCCGTCGCCGGGGTCGTCGGGGGCCTCGTCCGACCCCTGCTCGTCCACCTCAGCTCCGCCCTCGGGTGGTTCGCGGTGGCACTGGTCGCGATGGTCGGCCAGGGGATCGTGGTGCACCTCGCCCTGGCTGTCGTGCCAGGAGCAGCCTTCGACTCCTTCTGGACCGCCGTCGCCGCGGCCTGGATCGCTGCCGCTGTCGGCACCGCCTTGGCCTGGCTCCTCAGTGCCGGCACGGACGAGTCCTTTGCCGCCGGGTTGTTGCACATGCGGGCCGGGGCCGTGCCAGACCCCGAGGTACCAGGAGTCTTGTTCATCCAGCTCGACGGGGTGTCGTTCCCGGTGATGCAGTGGGCGCTGCAGTCGGGCTCGATGCCCACGTTGCGCCGGTGGACGGACGACGGCCTCCAGCGGGTGCACGAGTGGACCGTGCAGATGCCGTGCACGACCCCCGCAAGCCAGCAGGCGATCCTCCACGGCACGGCCGACGGCGTCCCTGCCTTCCGGTGGTACGACCGCGAGCTGGGGCGGGTCCTGGTCTCGAACCGCCCGGCGGACGCCGCCATCATGGAGAGCCGGGCCAGCACCGGCCACGGTCTGCTGGCCGACGGCGGCGTGTCGATCTCCAACCTCTTCACCGGCGACGCCACTCGAGCCGCGCTCACGATGAGCAGGCTCGAGGTGACCCGTGGGTCGCGACGCACCCGGGCCGTCGTCGCACGGTTCCTGCTGCGACCCGACGGACTCGTACGCAGCCTCACCCGCACCGGTGCCGAGGTCATGCGGGAGCGCTTCCAGGCGCTGCGACAACGTCGCCTGGAGGTGCACCCGCGGGTCCACCGTTCCTGGGTCTTCGCCGGCCTCCGGGCGTTCAGCAACGGCGTCCTGCGTGACCTGAACACGGTCATGGTCTCCGAGGAGGTCATGCGCGGCGCGCGCAGCGTGTACGTCGACTACGTCGACTACGACGAGATCGCCCACCACGCCGGCGGGACCCGCATCGAGTCGCTCGCGGTCCTGACCGGCCTCGACCAGGTCCTCGCCCTGCTGGAGCAGGTGACCCGGCGCGCCCCGCGCCCGTACCACTTCGTGCTGCTCAGTGACCACGGCCAGTCCCAGGGCGAGCCCTTCGCGGGCCGCTACCGGACCGACCTCAGCCAGCTCTGCGCCTCCCTCACCCAGGCACGGACGACCGGCCTCGAGGACGGCGTGGAGGGATGGGGCCACGTCGACTCGGTGCTCGAGGACCTCAAGGACGGGCGCACCGCGCTCGCGCCGGACGAGGACGGCGCACCCGCGGGCTCGGGGTCCGCACCCGACCCGGCCGAGACATCGGACCTGGTCGTGCTCGCCAGCGGCAACCTGGGCCTGGTCTACGTCCCCGGTCCCCGCAGGCAGCACCTGGAACAGCTCGAGGCCCGCTGGCCCGACCTCGTGCCCGGCCTCGCCCGGCACCCGGGCGTCGGCTTCGTCAGCGCCCTGTCCGTCGACGGCCCCGTGGCGATCGGCGCGGGTGGACGCCACTTCCTCGACACCGGGGTCGTGGTCGGCACCGATCCCCTGCAGCCGTTCGGCTCCCACGCACCCGCGATGGTCCGGTCCCTCACCTCGATGCGCCAGGCACCCGACCTCCTCGTCAACAGCGCGGTCGATCCCGGCACCCAGGACGTGGCGGCGTTCGAGCCCCTGGTGGGGTGCCACGGGGGGCTCGGCGGCTGGCAGGACCGAGGTTTCGTGATGGCCCCTCCGCAGCTGCTCGACCCCGCAGAGCCCATCGTCGGGGGCGACGAGCTCCACCGCCACCTGGTCGCGATCCTCGAGCTGCTCGGGCATCGCCGCGACCTGGCGAGGACGCCCCGATGACCGCGCGAACCCGTGCGTCCTCGCTCCTGCTCACCGCCGCCGCCCTCGTCATCGTCGTCGCAGGCATCCGGTCCGCGGCCCACATCGTCGGTCCGGTCATGCTCGCGCTGGCGCTCACGATCCTGTTCCACCCGCTCCGCCAGGCGTTCGGGCGCCGGATGCCGACCTGGGCCGCATCCGTCATGGTCCTGGTCCTCGCCTACACGCTGATCCTGGGGCTGACGCTCGCCCTGGTCGTGTCGATCGGGCGCCTCGCGGTGCTGCTCACGGACTACGAACCGCAGTTCGCCGACATGATGCGGGACGTCGGGGACTGGCTGGCGGCGCGCGGCATGGGCGCGAGCGAGGTGGACGCCGTCGTCGGGGCCCTCGACGTCGGCCGCCTCGCCGGCGTCGCGACGTCCGTCCTGTCCGGCGTGCTCTCCGTCGTCGGCGACCTCTTCTTCGTCGTGACCCTGCTCCTGTTCCTCGCGTTCGACGGGGCTCACGTGACCCGGCTGAGCGAGGGGGTGCGCGGCGAACGGCCACACCTCGTCGAGGCCATGGGGTCCTTCGCCCGGGGGACCCGCAGCTACCTCGGCGTGTCGGCCGTCTTCGGCCTCATCGTGGCCGTCATCGACACCGCGGCGCTCTGGGCGCTGGGCGTGCCTGGGGCGTTCGTCTGGGGCGTGCTGGCCTTCGTCACGAACTTCATCCCCAACATCGGGTTCGTGATCGGTGTCGTGCCACCGGCGGCGATCGCGCTGCTCGAGGGCGGCCCGGGCCTCATGCTGGCCGTCATCGCGGTCTACTCACTCATCAACCTCGTCATCCAGAGCGTCATCCAGCCGCGCTACGTCGGCAACGCGGTCGGCCTGTCGACGACCCTGACCTTCCTCTCCCTGGTGTTCTGGGCCTGGGTCCTCGGCCCGATCGGTGCGCTGCTCGCAGTCCCCATGAGCCTGCTGTGCAAGGCGGTCCTCGTCGACGCCGATCCGGAGTCCCAGTGGCTGCGCCCTCTCCTCAGTGGGGTGCCGGCCGAACCGGACGCCACGCGACCATGACCCGGTCGCAGCTGGCCTGGACCCGCCCGCTGTGGGCCACGGTGGGGATGCTCCTGGCCTACTACGCGTTCCCGCTGCGCCTCGAGTCGGCCGTCTCGGCCGCGGCGAGCCTGTTGCTGACGGTGCTCGGGCTGGTCCTGCTCGGGGCGGTGATGGTGGGCGAGCTCAGGGACCTGCGCTACGGGACGGCTCGGCGAGGCACGACGGCACTCGGGGTCCTCCTCGCGGTGCTCGTCATCTGCTCCGCCCTGGCGTTCTACCTCCTCGACCTGGTGGATCCGGGCCAGGTGAACGGGTTGAGCACGCGCACGGACGCGCTCTACTTCACGCTCAGCACGATGACGACCGTCGGCTTCGGCGACGTCCACGCCGAGGGCCAGGCCGCTCGGGGCGTGGTCTGCAGCCTCATCGTCTTCAACGTCGTGGTGGTCGCGTCCCTGTTCCGTGAGCACGTCAACCGCCGAGTCGTGCCGTGACCGTCCCTCCGGCGCCGCCCGCCTGGGCCCGGTCGGGGTGGAAGCGAGTGGAGCACCGCCCACCGGTGGTCTTCACCGTCCGGTGCGTGCACCTCGTCCTGGACATCGAGGCGCGCGACCGCGTGCTCATGCTCGCCGGGCAGGGCTTCATCGCGCTCGTCCCACTGCTGATCGTCGTCGCGTCGCTCAGCAGTGCTGCCGGTGTCACCACGCTGGGCGAACGCATCATCGAGGACATGTCGCTCACCGACAGCGCCGCCGAGGGCGTGGAGCTCCTCTTCGCCTACCCCCCGAGCGCCGCCGGAGGCGTCACCCTGTTCAGCGTCCTCCTGCTGCTGTTCTCGCTGAACGGGTTCAGCAGGTCGACGCAGCGGACCTTCGAGGCCGCGTGGGGCCTGCGACGCGTCGGGGTGCGCGGCACCTTCAGCAGGACGGTCGGACTGACGGTCCTCTTCGGCGGCGGGATCGTCGCGAACGCCCTCGGCACGCTCCTGGGACGAGGTCCGGTGGTCTCGACGCTCGCCGCCGTCGCCGCGCTGGGCGTGCTGGTCAGCGCCTGGGTCGTGGGTACGTCGTTCCTGCTCTCGCGCCGCGTTCCCTGGCAGGACCTCGTCGTGGGATCGATCGTCAGCGCCGTCCTCCAGCTCGCCGCGGGGTGGGCGACGTCGCTCTACCTCCCGGTGCTCTTCGAGCGGAACGCCGAGCGGTACGGCGTCGTCGGGGTAGCCCTGACCCTGGTCACCTGGTTGATCGCCGTGGTGTCGGTCCTCGTGGCCGCCGCCGTCGTCGGGGCCGTGCTGGGCCGGTGGACCGAGCCTGAGCACCATGCGCCCGTCGAGCCGTCGACCGCCCTCACCGAGCAGCCCCGTCCCGGGTCGGCCCCGTGAGCGTCACGGTCACCTGGCTGGGCCACTCGACGGTCGTCATCGACCTCGACGGCGTGCGTCTGGTCGCCGACCCGCTGCTGCGACGGCACAACGGTCTGCTGGTCCGACGCGGCCGGCGTCCGGACCGGGCAGCCTGGGCGGGGACGGACGCCGTCCTGCTGTCGCACCTGCACCACGACCACGCCGAGGCGGCGTCGCTGCGGATGCTGGGACCGGTGCCGATCATCACCGGCGCGGCCAACGCCGCGTGGGTCCGCCGCAAGGGTCTGGAGGCCCGGGACGTGCCCGAGCAGGGCTGGGTCCGCGTTGCCGACAGCGACGTGCAGGTGCGGCTCACCCCCGCGGTCCACGACGCCAGACCGATGCCGCACCGGCCCAACGGCGCCCACGGACACCTGGTGCGCGGCCCGTCTGGCACGGTGTGGGTGGCCGGGGACACCGAGCTGTTCGACGGGATGGACGAGCTGGTCACGCTGGCCGGTTGCCCCATCGACCTCGCCCTGGTTCCGGTCGGAGGGTGGGGACCGCGACTCTCGCCCGGGCACCTCGGACCCGTGGAGGCGGCGGTCGCGTGCCGGCTCGTCGCCGCGCGGCACGCGGTCCCGGTCCACTGGGGGACGCTCCACCCACCCGCGGTCCAGGCCTGGCCCGGGGGGTGGATGGACACCCCCGGGCCGGCCTTCCTGACAGCCCTGGCCGGCGAGGCACCGTCCTGCCGCGGCTCGGTCCTCGCCCTCGGGGCGTCGATCACGGTGCCTCTCCCGCCCGCGCCCCCCTCCGTCGGCGTCCCGTGAGCGCGATCCGCGCACGGAGCGGGGAGGCCCCCGACCCGGGCCACCCGCTCGACCACCACCCGGAACGCCCTCAGCCCCTGGGTGCCAGCCTGACGACCGGGCGGTGGGCCGCGTGGTCGGCCCGGAAGAGGTCGGGCTCGAGGTAGATGGCGGTCGCTGCCGGCGTCACGGCGCGGATGGCGTCCTCGGCGGTGCCGATGAGGGACGCGATGTCCCGTGCGGTGGCGGAGTCGTGCATGCCGACCTTGGCCACGACCAGGAGCTCGTCCGGCCCGACGTGCAGGGTCTTCAGGTCGATGAGGCGCTCCACGCCGGGCGTCTCCTCGATCGCGGTCGCGATCTGCCGCTGGACCTCCGGCCCGGCCGACTCCCCGAGCAGGAGGCTCTTGGTCTCGATCGCGATGATGACGGCGACCACGACCAGCAGGATCCCGATCATGGCCGTGCCGGCGACGTCGTAGTAGTAGTTGTCGGTGGCGAGCGACGCGATCACCGCGACCAGTGCGAGGACCAGGCCCAGCAGCGCGGCGAGGTCCTCGAGGAGGATCACCGGCAGCTCTGGCTGCTTGGCACGGCGCACGAACTCGGCGTAGGACGCGTCGCCCTTCACCTTGTTGGTCTCGATGATGGCGGTCCGGAACGACAAGCACTCCAGGACGATCGCGATCGACAGCACGGCCACCGGCACCCACCACCACTGCCCGGGGTCCTCGAGGTGTCCGTCCCGGATCTCGTGCCACTTGTGCCAGGCCTCGTACAGCGCGAAGAGACCCCCGACGGTGAACAGCACGATCGCGACGATGAACGCGTAGATGTAGCGCTCGCGCCCGTACCCGAAGGGGTGCTCCTCCGTTGCGGCACGCTTCGCGCGCTTGACTCCGACGAGGAGCAGCGCCTGGTTCCCGGCGTCCGCGACCGAGTGGATCGCCTCCGCGAGCATGGAGCTGATCCCGGTCAGGAAGAACGCCGCGAACTTCGTCACCGCGATGCCCGAGTTGGCGATCAGCGCCGCCACGACCGCCTTGGTCCCGCCATCTACCGCCATGTTCGGGAACCTAGTCACGAACGGCGGCCGGGAGCGCCGTCCGACGGCGTTCCCGCCCACCCTCACCCGGCGCGGGTGAGTCGATCGGTCTAGACGGCACGGTGCGCGTCGTGGCCAGACCCCGCCCCTGCGGGCGTAACCTAGGTGGGCTCACCACGGTGCTCCGGGAAGAAGAAGGTGATGGTCAGCCGCCAACCGACCGCGCAGGTCCCCGGGTGACCCGCCCCGGCAGCACCCTGCTGGAGTCGAAGCTCGCCTTTCCCCCGGTCCAGGACGACTGGGTCGCCCGCGCGCGGCTGTGCGCCCAGCTCGACCAGGCCGCCACCCGCCCGGTCGCCCTCGTGGCCGCCCCGGCCGGCTACGGCAAGACGTCCCTGCTGGCGCAGTGGCTCGCGGCCGGACCACGGCACGGACGGGCGTGGGTCTCGCTCGACCAGCGCGACGACGATCCCGGACGCCTGTGGATGCACGTGCTGGCGGCCCTGGACCGGGCGGGCTGCGCGGTCGCGCCGACGAGCGTGGAGGAGTTCATCGCTGCGCACGCCAACGGCGTCGAGGAGGTCGTGCTCCCGAGCCTGGTCGACACCATCGCACGTTCGTCGCACGACGTGGTCCTGGTGCTCGACGACTTCGACCAGGTCACCGACCTCACCTGTCTCGCGCAGGTCGAGCTCCTCATCGACAACCTTCCCTCCCACGGCCACCTGGTGATCGTCACCAGGGCCGACCCAGCGCTGCGGCTGGGGCGGTTGCGGGCCTCCGGGCGGCTCGCCGAGATCCGCGGGCAGGACCTCGGCTTCCGCGCCGATGAGGTCGCCGAGCTGATGGCGCTCGGGCAGGTGGACCTCTCGCCCGACGGGATCGACCTCCTCCACCAGCGCGCCGAGGGGTGGCCGGTGGGGATCTACCTCGCCCGACTGTGGCTGCAGGGCTCGGCCGAACCGGACGAGGCGGTACGCGAGTTCAGTGGCAGCAACCGCTTCGTCGGCGACTACCTCACCGAGGAGGTCCTCGGCCGGCAACCGGCGGAGATCCGCGACTTCATCGTCACCATGTCGTTCCTCGACAAGTTCACCGCACCCCTGTGCGACCACGTCGCGGCGACGGACGGGTCCGCGCGGATCCTCCAGCAGCTCGAGCGGAGCAACCTGTTCGTCGTCCCCGTCGAGGCCGAGGGTCGGTGGTTCCGCTTCCACCACCTGTTCGCGGCGGTGGCCCGCGGCGAGCTCGAGATCGACCGCCCGCACCAGCTGGCCGAGCTGCACACCCGCGCGGCCGAGTGGTTCCGGACCCACGGTCACGCCGACGACGCCGTGCGGCACTCGCTCGCGGGCGGCGACGTCGAGGCGGCTGCCGCACTGGTGCACACCTCCTGGCTGTCGTACGTCGTCGCCGGGCGGGTCGCGACCGTCCAGGGCTGGATCGACGCGGTGCGGACCCCCTCGCGCGAGCGGGACCCCCTGACGGACGTCGCGGCCGCGTGGATCGCCGCCATGACCGGGGACCGGCCCGGCCTCGGGCACCTCCTGGAGGAGCTCAGGCCCTTCGCCGACCTGGGCCCCCTCCCGGACGGGACCCGCTCCGTCGAGTCCGCGGTCGCCATGATCCAGGCGTTGTTCGGGTACGGCGGGCCAGAGGAGATGCAGGCGGCCGCACGCCGAGCCGTCCAGCTCGAGACCGACGGTCACTCACCCTTCTACGCGATCGCCCAGCTGACGCTCGGCCACGCCGCGTACGTCGTCGGCGACCTCGACGCGGCGGCAGGCCACCTGACGATGGCGGCGTACAACGACGCGGCCCCCGCGGCGATCCGCGTGCTGAGCCTGTCCAACCTCTCCCTGGTCGAGGGCGAACGGGGCCGGCACCGGGTGAGCGGCGATCTCGCGCGTGCCGCCATGGACCTCGTCACCCGGCACCGGCTCCGGACGATGCCACAGGTGTCGATGGCCTTCACCGCGCTGGCCCTGGCGCAGGTGGCCGCGGGTCGGACCGAGGAGGCCGCCGCGACGGCGGAGGAGGGCCTGATCCTGCGTCGGCGCAACCCCGAGCAGGGACCCTGGGGTGCGATGCACCACCTTCTCGCCTGCGCCCGGGTCGCGCTTGCCTGCGGCCAGGTGACCCAGGCCCAGCAGCTTGCCGACGAGTGCGCCACGCGGATGGCTCAGTTCCCGCACGGCATGACCGCCATGCGGGCTCGGTTGGCAACCGTCCAGGCGGGCCTGCGGACGACCCTCGACGGTCAGGGAGTGCTCGAACCCCTCACCTCGCGCGAGCTCGACGTGCTGCGCCTGCTCCAGGGCTCGTTGAGCCTCACCGACATCGCGCGCGAGCTGTTCCTGTCGTCCAACACGGTCAAGACCCACGCCCACGCCGCCTACCGCAAGCTGGGAGCCCACTCGCGGTCGGAGGCGGTCCAGCTGGCTCGCGGCCGCGACCTGATCTGACCGGACGCACATCTCACCCGGATGAGATGTCCCGGTGGATGAGGTGCCCTCACCCCGGTAGGTGAGGAACTGGCGATCCCCCGCGAACACGAGCAGGTCGCCATGACAGTCGCCGCCACGATGCCCATCGCCCAGGACCTCCCTGTGCTCTTCTCCGGGCTCGGTGTGGCCCGGGTCCGAGGAGAGTCCGACACCGGTCTCGAGCTGGCTGCCCGGGCGGAGGCGCGTCTCGACGCCCTGGCACGGGCCCGGCGGCACGACATCGGCGCCCTCGTCCTCACCCTGGACGCCACGGTGGGCTCCCTCGAGATGAGCCGCGGACGACCCGACGCCGCCGCCGAACGGCTCGCGCACGGGGTCGAGCTCCTGGGATCCGTCCGCGAGACGCACCCCACGCCGTTCGCCGACTGCACGGGCCAGCTCGCCCTGGTACAGGCCTACCGCGGCAACCTGGCGGAGGCCGAACGGCTCACGAGGGTCACCGCCGCGAGCGGGGGGGCTCCGGGATCGGCGGGTGTCGACCACGCCGAGGTGGCCCGCGCCTGGGTCGAGCTCGAACGCGGCCGCGACTCGGCCACCAAGGCCCTGTTGGAACGGCTGCCCCAGAGTCGCCTCACCGACCGCGAACCGTGGTTGCGCGCAGCCCGGCTGGTCGTGGAGGCCCGACTGCTCGTGCTGCAGGACCGGCCCGGGTCGGCGCTGTCGCTCCTGGCCGGCGCCGGCGCCCGAGCGCTCGTCGCCGAGGGCGGCTGGCTCGAGAGTCTCGTGGTCACGGCGATGGCCGAGGCGCTGCTCGCCGACGGCGAGTCGCACCGCGCACTGACCCTCCTCACACCCCTGGCGCGCCAAGCGCGTCCCGAGGCCGGTGTCCTCGCGGCCGCCGCCCGACGCCAGATCGGCGACCTGCGCGGTGCGTCCGCTGCTCTCGAGGCGGTCTCCCACGACCTGTCGTCCTGCCCCTGGGGTGTCCGGGTGCAGGCCTGGGCCCTCGCCGGCCGGCTCTCCGAGAAGCGCGGCGACGCTGCAGGGGCTCTGTCTCTCGTCGACCGCGCGCTGCGGGTCGCGACAGAGCAGCACCTGGTACGGCCCCTGGTCCAGGACCGGGTCTGGCTGCGGGCCTTCGTCGAGCGCGACGCCACGTTGCGGCGACCGCACCGCGCGTTCGTCGCGACGTTGCACACGGTCTGCGAGGAGGTGTCGCACTCCGCGACATCGCCGCGCAGGAAGGCCACCCAAGGTCTCGTCGAACCGCTGACCGAGCGCGAGCTGGAGGTGCTCGACCTCATGGCAGGCATGTACGACACCGAGGAGATCGCCCTCGAGCTCTTCTTGTCGGTCAACACCGTGAAGACCCACATCAAGGGCGTCTTCCGCAAGCTCGCGGTGAACCGTCGCAACGCCGCGGTGCGGCGCGGGCGCGAGCTCGGCCTCTGCTGATCGTCCGGGCCTCGGTCGTCGGCGGGACCGGCCGCTCAGTCCGAAGGCACCAGGAGGGACGGCACCGGGTCCACCCGACGTACGCGGTCGACGGTCAACCCGCACTCGTTGCACCCGGCCACGAAGTCGTTGAGCTCGCGTGCGCTGACCCGACCGCGGGCGACGTGCCGACCGGTCACCAGCTGGTGGGCCCACCCCAGGTAGCCGAGCAGGTGCTCCCCCAGCTCACCACGCACGCGGACCTCGTAGCCGCGCCCCGCCCCCTCGCGCGTCGCCCCTCCGCCGACCGCGTGCACCTCGACCAGCTCGAGACCGGTCCCCCGCACCCGTTCGAGCAGCTCGTCGAGCTCGGCGCTGCTGCGCACCCGTCGGAAGAGGGCCGTCTGCGGCGGGGCGCCGACGGCCGCCATCGGGGAGCCCGGGTCGCGGAAAGCCGCGGGCAGGGTGCCCAGGAGGCTGACCTCGTAGGTCGCCGCCCCCCGGTCGGACGGGTCCGTGTTCGCCATGCTCCACCGTGCGCCCCGCCGGCTGCCCGAGCATCACCCGAGCAGGGTGACCGTGTGCGGGCCAGGGTCACGGAGCCTCTGTCGGGCTCAACCTGTCGTGCACCAGGGTGGCGGTCACCACCGCCAGGATCACGACGGGCATCTGGCTGGTAGCCGCCTCGCCGAGCAGGAGGACGACCATCACGGCACCGGTGACCGGGAGACCGAGGACCCCGACACCGGCGGCCATGCCCACCGCGAGGCTGGGCACGAACGCGGTCCCGGGCAGCACCATGTCGGCAAGCACACCCACCACCGCCCCCAGGAGGATGGCCGGGAACACCGGCCCCCCGCGGAACGTGCCGATGCACAGCGCGTAGGCGAGGCCCTTGCACGCCAGCAGCGCGATGAGGGCCGCGGCCGTCCAGCTGTCCGGCTCGACGGCGAGCGCACCCAGCGTCGCCTGCCCCGACAGGGCGACCTCGGCCGGGGACCGGCCCGTCGACACGGCGTACACCGCGGCGGCCGCGCCCGCGGTGAGACCGGCGAGGAACGTGACCGTCACGGTCCGGCTCGCCGCCAGCGCAGCGGTCCAGCGACCTGCGAGGAAGATCACCCAGGTCCCCACCGCGACCGTCAGCGCGATCGGCACGGCCCACAGGACGTCGCCGAGGGCGAGCCGGGTCGGATCCAGGTCGGGGAGGGACAAGGCGCCGATCTCGAGTCCGCTCCAGCGGCCCAAGCCGGTGAACACCAAGCCGCCCACCCCGCTGGCCACGAGCGAGGGAAGCACGACGACCATCGTCTGACGTCGACCCAGCCCCATCAGCTCGAGGAAGATGACCGCGGCGACCAGGGGGTTGCCGAAGATGGCAGAGATCGCGGCCGCGGACCCGGCGGCCGCGATGACGGCCTGGTGGTCGGCTCCCTCGAACCGGCGGAACCGGCGCGCGCTGAGGAGGGCGAGCCCACCGCCGATCGCGATCAGGGGTGCCTCGGGCCCGACCACCGCTCCGAGCGAGAGACTCGCCCCCGCCGCCAGGACGATGCCCGGCAGGTCGCCCGGCTGGACGGCGCCGCCGGCGAGTCCCTCGGCGGGAACGTGCCCGCCATGACCGGGCATCCGATCCACCGCCAGGCCGACCACCAGGCCGGCCACCCCCAGCGCGGCGACGGCCCACCAGGCGGGGGGCTGGTCGAACCCCAGGGCGTGCGGCAGGGAGTGCCACACGAGGTGCTCCAGCTCGTGCACCGCGACCAGGAAGCCGAAGGCCGCCAGCGAGAGAGGGACGCCGAGCAACCCGGCGTAGACGATCAGGCTGACGAAGCCGCGACCACGTGGCCCGAGGGGAGGCGCCGGGGGGACCTGCCCGACGGCCTCGGACGGCTCGGACGGCTCGGAGGGCTCCAAGGGCTCCGAGGACTCCGAGGACTCCGAGGACGACTCGGACCGCACCTGGTTCACTGCAGCGCTGCCGTGAGGCGCATGACGTTGTCGAGGTACCGGAGCCTCCCGGGACGCCGTTCCCACTCCTCGAGGGTCAGGACCCGCGACAACGCCCGGTACTCGTCCTCCACCCGCCGCAGCCGGGCGACCACCTCCGGGCCGAGCAGCATCAGGGAGATCTCGTAGTTCAGCGCGAACGAGCGCAGGTCCATGTTGCTCGAGCTGACCACCGCCACCTGGTCGTCGATGCTGAAGTGCTTCGAGTGCAGGACGAACGGGCCCGGGTACAGCTGGATCGTGACGCCCGCGTCCAGCAGGGCCCGGTAGTAGGACGCCTGGGCGTGACCGACCATGAACTGGTCGGCCTGCTCGCTCACGAACAGCTCGACGGCGACGCCTCGCTGCGCCGCCGTCGTGACGGCGTAGAGGAGGGACTCGTCGGGCACGAAGTAGGGGCTGGTGATGCAGACCCGGTCCGTGGCTCCGTAGATCAGCGTCGTGTACATGCGGAGGTTGTTCTCGGCGGGGTACCCGGGTCCGCTGGGCACCAGCTGGCAGGCCACGTCGCGCAGGACGCCCGCGCCCACGTCGCGCGGCGCGGGCGACACGTCCACCGTGAGCGCCTCACTGGTCTCGGCGAACCAGTCGCTGGCGAACACGGTGTCGAGAGCGGCGACCACCGGTCCGCGGACCCGCACCATGAGCTCGACGTACAGCCGGCCGCCGGCGTGGTTCTTCGGCTTGTTGTAGCCGCGTTCGACGAGGTTCTGCGATCCGGCGAACCCCACGCGGCCGTCGACGACCACGAGCTTGCGGTGGTTGCGCAGGTCGGGGCGCCGGTACCTTCCCCGGTGCAGCTGCACGGGCAGCATGCGGTGCCACTGGATGGAGGTCCTGGCCAACCGGGCCAGCAGGTCGCGATGGCCGGGGATGCCGCGGGACCCGAGGTGGTCGAAGAGCAGCCGCACGGTGACGCCCCGCTCGCTGGCCGCCACCATGGCGGAGAAGAAGGCGTCGGTGACGTCGTCCCAGGCCACGATGTAGAACTCGACGTGGACGTGGCTCTCGGCGGCCTCGATCGCGGCGGTCATCGAGGCGATCGACGCCTCGTAGTCCTCGATCATCTCGACGTCGTTGCCGGACAGCAGGGGCAGGGCCCCGAGCTGGTGGTTGAGGTGGGTCACCGACGCCACGTAGGGCGGCCGGTCGTCCGCGGCGACGACCCCGGGCGCGTTCCCGGCGGCGACCAGGATCCGGTCGTGCGCCTCGCGCTGACGCGCGTGACGGCGGGGCTCGAGGCGCGTGCGCCCGAACAGGCCGAAGGCAGCGAGCCCGAGGAGGGGGTTGAGCAGGATCGCGAGCAGCCAGGCCATGCCGGTCGACGGCTTGCGGTCGGCCGGGATGACGCCCAGGGCCACGAGACGCACCCCGATGCCCGCAGCGGCGACCGCGAGGGCGACGAGGGCCACCGTGAGGGGGTGCCAGTCCGTGGCGACGGCGAGGCTCGTGGGTGTCACGGCTGGGCGACCGCGGCCCTGGTGACCAGCCGCAGCAGGGCGAACGACAGCGCCGCCGAGACCGCCGAGATGACCATCGCCGCCACGACCGCGGCCAGGAAGCCGCCGACCTCCAACGCCTCGGTCAGGCCGGCGGTGACGGCGAGCAGGACCCCGTTGACGGCCAGCGCGAAGAGTCCGTGCGCGAGGGGACTCGACGGCAGCGAGAGGCGCTGGAGGACCGGGAGCGCGAGCGCGTTCACCAGCCCGAAGACCAGGGCGATGCCGAGCAGCGACAGCACCCCGCCGTCGACGTCGACCGACGGGACGACGAGGGCCGCCACGGCGACGGCGGCGGCGATGACCAGCCAGGCGACGAGCAGGGGCTTCCACATCGTTGATCTCCTTCAGGTGCTGGGCGGGTCGCTCTTCGTCGGTCAGACGACCGCGCCGTCGTCGTCCGCCGCTTCGTCGTCGACGGGCTCGTGGGTCCAGCGGAGCTGGAACTCGATCTCCTCCTCGGTGTCGTCGCGCTCGTGCTCGACCGAGAACTCCGCCCGGACCGGGACCCGGATCCGCTCGCCCGCGATCATGATCCGGAACGTCGTCCCGTGCTCGAGCGCGTCGGCGAGGCGCCGGAGCTTCGCGACGACGTCCTCGGTCCGGTAGAAGCGCTCGACGTCGCGCTCACCCTTGCTCATCTGAGGACCCTCGCCTTCCGGGCCTCGAGCTCGGCGTCGGCGAGCACGCCCTGGCTCCACAGCTCCGCCAGCTCCTCGAGCTGCTCGACGCTTGGGCCGCTCGGGCCGCTCGGGCCGCTCGGGCCGCTCGGCGCCGTGAGGCGGCCCAGGGACGGGTGGCGCGCCGAGTCCGGGATGCTCGACGACGACGTCGTGCAGACGGCGGCTGCGGGGACCGCGCAGCCAGGCGGCCCGGTTCGCGGAGCAGGACCCGCACCGGGGGCGTCGGCCACGTCGCCGGACGGACCGTCGCCCTCGAACTCGATGAGCGCGAGGTCCACCGGACCCCGCAAGCCTGCACCTGACCGTGTCATGTTCTCTCCTCCACCGAGCGTTGCGGGTCCGGCCGTGGCCTCCCGAGCCCTCCCGAGCCCTCCCGAGCAGCAGTGTCGTCAGCGGTCGGTCGGGACGGATCACCCGCGCCAGGTGAGCGGGAGAGGACCTCGACGACCAACAGCACCCCGACGACCGTGAGGACGAACCCGAGCGCGGTGCCCCCGGTCGGGTGGTCGAGGGAGAGGTAGAGGACCGCCGCGGCCGCCGCGACGGCGGTGCGGACCACCACCCGGTTCTCGCCCAGCGCGACGCCGAACCCGCCGGTGTCGACGCCGACCGCGTGCGTCCCCGCGCGGAGGCGGTCCAGCAGGCGCGTGAGACCGCGCCGGGCGCGCGCACCGGAGCCGGAGCGAGCACAGAGCCACGCAGCCACCACCACGGTCAGCGCCACGACCAGGACGCCTCGCAGGGCCAGCCGGATGAACGACACCAGCTGGTCGTAGACGGCCCCGGCTGCTGCCGGCGACGCGCTCGACGGCAGTGCCTCGAGATAGATCGGGCGGGCGACGTCGAGCGCCAGTCCGAGGAGCAGCATGGCTGCTGCCACGGCGAACCCGGTGACCAGGAGGACCCGGCGACGGTCACGGGCGACAGCGACGGCACCCGCCACCAGCCCGAGCGCGACGAGGGGCAGCCAGGTGGCGAGTCCATCGAGGACCCCCAGCAGGCTCTGGACCGTGCCCAGCTCGGACGACTCGATGATCACGAACGTCGCGCTGACCTCGGGGATGCGCTCGGCGATCCCGAAACCGGCGTCGGTCAGCTGCTGCTTGAGCGTGGCGATGAGGGCGGCGAGCTCGATCTCGACGGTGCCTCGGTTGATCGCGACGGTCTCGCCGCCGCTGCCGGTGAGCGCCGCGACGAGGCCGGCGTGAGCGAGGCGGTTGGCCTCGATCCAGGCGTTCTCGAACGTCTCCGACCGCACCAGGGCCAGGATCCGCTCGGACACGTAGCCACGGATCCCGGCCGCGAGGGGACCCGACGCCGCTTCCAGGGTGGCGGCCGCCTCCTCGGGGAGTCCCTGGGCGCTGACCGCCGTCACCAGCCGATCGGTGAGGCCGTCGAGGTCGAGGTAGCCGAGCACGATGTCCTCCACCCGGGCGGCGATGGCCTCCTGCACGGCGGGGTCGCTGGCGAGCGGGCCGATCGTGGCGACGTACCTGTCGGTCTCCTGGACCTGCCCGTTCGCCCAGGTGGCGAGCACCGACAACGGGGCGAGCAGGGCAGCCAGTCCCACGAGGGCTCCCGCCACCACCGGCCGCCACCAGCCCCGGCGCTCCCGGCGCTCCCGGGGCTCGCCACGCTCGCCGTGCTCCTGCGCCCTCAACCGGGCGACCTCCTCACGGAGCCTGAGGAGCTCGCTGTCCGCGCTGCTCATGGTGGTCACCGTGCTTGGCACGGCCCGCGGCCGCGTCACCCGGGCGGGGTGACCCGGGGGTGGGCGGCGGTCACCCGCCGGCGGCGGACCTCGCGCCCGTGCGGTCCCGCAGGGGCTCGAACGCGGTCTCCGGCCACGTGCTCACGAACCCGACAGCAGCGAGGCACACCGCGATGACGTACACCGCGGGCGCCACCTCGGCCCCGGTGGCGGTGAAGAGGACCTGGTCGACCAGGGGCGCCGTACCACCCAGGAGCGCGGTGGCCAGACCGACGCTGACGGCCAGGCCGGTGGAGCGCACGTCGGTCGGGAACATCTCGGCGAGCATCGCCACGGACAGCGTGCCGCCGATCGCGACCCCCGCCCCCACCTGCGCGGCCACCAGCAGCAGCACCGGCCCGTGGACGGCGGCGAGGAGGAGCGGCACGACGGCCAGGACCAGCAGCGTGAGGCAGGACAGCACCACGGGTCGACGGCCGACCCGGTCCGAGACCCGTCCCAGCACGAGTGAGCTGCCCGCCGCCGCGAGCAGCCCGACGACGGCGGTCACCAGGGCCGCCGGGAGGCTCCGCGACGTCGTGGCCGCCAGGTGGTTCGGCAGGTAGACGAAGAACGTGTTGAAGGACAGCGAGCCGGCGGCGGTGAGGGCGAACCCCGTCAGCACCCCCCGGCGGTGGTCGTGCCACACGAGCCGGACCGGCCCGACCGCACCGTCACGCCGGACCTCGAGGAACGCCAGGCTCTCGACGGCCCGTCGCCGGACGAGCAGCCCGCAGGCACCGAGCGGAACGGCGAGGAGGAACGCGAGGCGCCAGGCGTCCGGACCCGGGTTCGTGGGCGCGAGGGCGACCAGGAGCGCCGCGACGGCGAGGCCGCCCGCGACGCCCAGGGCCAGGGTCGTGGTGTGCCAGGCGGCGAAGGCTCCACGCCGAGTCGTCGGGGCGTGCTCTGAGATGAACACAGCGGCCAGCCCGATCTCGCCGCCTGCGGCGAACCCCTGGAGCAGCCGCAGCCCGACGAGACCGATCGAGGCGGCGACGCCGATCTCGGCGTGCCCCGGCAGGAGCCCGATGGCCGCCGTCGCACCGGTCATCAGCAGCATGACGGCCACGAGCGTCCCCTGCCTGCCCCGCAGGTCACCCCTCCTCCCGAAGAACAGCGCCCCGACCGGGCGGGCGAGGAAGGCCGTGGCATAGACCGCGAAGGCCCCCAGCAACACACCGGAGTCGGCGCCGGCCGGGAAGAAGACGTGCGTCAGGACGATGCTCAGGGCCCCGACGACCGCGAAGTCGTACCACTCGACCGCGTTGCCGGCGCATGCCGCCCGCAACGCCCGGCGCGACGCGGGGGATGGACCGTCCGCCGTCCGATGGGGGCTCACGACCGACCTCCCGCCCCATGCCCTTCGTCCCCGTCGGCCACGGCGTCCTCCTGCTCGGGCAACGGGGCCGCGGCTGCGGACCCGTCAGCTGCTCCCCCCGACGCGATCCCACCCTAGGAGCGGGGCGGACCGCGCGACAGGGGAGCGCCGCCCGTGCCTCGCGACCTCCCGGACCCGAGGCCGACTGCCGGCGTCGTGCAGCTCGGTCGTCCCAACCCCGGGTAGCCACCCAGGTCAGGCGTCACCGATCACCCCGGGCGCGCGGTGGCGGCCTGGGTTCCCGGCATCGTGGGTCGGGCTCCGTCCGGCGCCCGGTCACAGAGGGGTAGGTACAGCGGCACCCCCTGCTCCAGAGTTCGGTGCGGCCGCTCGGTGACGTGGCCAGCACCTGCCACGTCCGCACGATCACGAGGTAGCTCCCACTGCGTGCCAGGACGGCTTGCGGCCCTCGTCGAGCGCTCTGCACGTGGCCCCCGGACAACCGGACCGCGCGCCCTGCGGGCGTGGATCAGCGGAAGGGCCCGTCCAGAGCGGCCCATTGCAGGAGCAGGATCGTCTTGGCGTCGGCGATGCGTCCGGTCCGGACGTCCTGCAACGCCTGGTCGAAGCCGACCTCGATGACCTCGATGTCCTCGCCGTCCTCGGCGACGCCGCCCCCGGCGCCGGTGCGGTCGGCCGGGGTGTAGGGGGCGGCGTAGAAGTACACCTGCTCGGTGACCGAGCCGGGACTCATCCACACGTCGAAGACATGCTCGAGCAGGCCTATCTCGACGCCCAGCTCCTCCGCGGTCTCCCGGCGGATCGCGGTGGCCGGGTCGTCGTCGTCGAGCAGGCCGGCGGCCGTCTCGACCAGCATCCCGTCAGGGTGGCCGTTGACGTAGGCGGGGAAGCGGAACTGGCGGGTGAGGAGAACGGTCCGACGCCCCACGTCGTACAACAAGATGGTGGCGCCGTTGCCGCGGTCGTAGGTCTCGCGCTGTTCGGTCGTCCAGCTTCCGTCTCCACGCTCGTAGTCGAAGACGGTGCGCCGCAGGACGTGCCACGCAGTGGCGAGCAGCTCGACGTCACGCACCACCACGCGGGGGTTGCCGGTGAGGCCGAGCCCGACCTGGTCCAGGCCTGTGCGGCCGCGGGCATCGGGCACGTCCAGTCCGACGCCACGCCTTCGGGGTCGTGCAGGATCGCTGGCGGTGGTCACGAGACAGCGGCTTGCTCGGCGACTGCTGCGCAGCTCGGCACGTCGTCGAGCCGGTAGTAGACCGGCAGCCCACGCTCTTCGGCGATGGCTACGTCCTGGTCGGCCCCCGTGGACTCCCCCGGTAGGCGCAGCACGGCGTCGCAGTGGGCGAGGAGTCGCTGAGCGGTGGGATACATGACCTGCTCCGCGAGCGGGTCGAGCGGTCCGGATGCACCGGCACTGGAGAGCACCGGCAGCGCGACCCACTCCCCGATCATGGGAAGGTGCCCTGCCCGGAACAACGGCCAGGCGGCCTCTTCCAACCGGGCGAGGTTCGCTGCCATCGAGGCGGGGTCGTCGCCAGTGCCCGAGCGGTAGGGACCGGCGATCAGGATCAACAGTGGGTTGGTCATGGCGCTACTCTAGAGCCAAATACGCACAAACACGCAAGACCAAGGAGAAATGTAGAAATGTTGCCTGCCCAGCGGCGCGACCTCCTGCTGTCGCGGCTCGAGCGTGACGGTCGCCTGATCGCCAAGGACTTCGCGCTCGAGCTCGGCGTCGCCGAGGACAGCGTCAGGAGGGACCTGCGAGAACTGGCCGCAGCGGGGTTGTGCCAACGGGTGTACGGGGGCGCGCTGCCGGTATCCCCGGCTCTGGCCGACTACGCGACGCGCGGTGGCGTCGCCGTCGAGAGCAAGGATCGGGTGGCGGCCGCGGCCGCGCAGCTCATCCGCCCTGGCGGCACCGTCCTGCTGGACGGGGGCACGACCGCTCTCGCTGTCGCGCGCGCCCTCCCCCGAGATCTGGGCGCCACGGTAGTCACGCACAGCCCCACCGTTGCCGCCGCCCTCGTCGAGCACCCGACCGTCGAGGTGTACGTGCTGGGTGGTCGCTTGTTCAAGCACTCGGCGGTCACCTGCGGTGCTGCGGCGGCCGAGGCAGCGCAGGGGGTACAGGCTGACATCTTCCTGCTCGGTGTCACCGGTGTTCACCCTCAGGCCGGCCTGACCACCGGAGACCCGGACGAGGCCGCGATGAAGCGAACCCTCGCGAGCCGGGCAGCCGAGACCTACGTCCTGGCAAGCAGCGAGAAGGTCGGGGCCGCCTCGCCGTACACGGTCCTGCCCCTCACCAGCGTCAGCGGGATCATCACCGACGCCGCGACCGACCACCCCGTCGTCGCCGAGCTCGTGCGCCAGGGCACGACGGTGCTCAGCGCGCCGCCGGCGAGCCCCGGTTCCGTGCATTGACGGTCGCAAGCTGATCTGCTGCGTGGCGCCAGCGGGGGCGTACGCCACATCGGGAAGCCGAGCACGCGGATCTCTCCACCCACTCGTGACTGCCGACGAGACGGCACGCGGAGGAAGGTCAGCGCCCGGTCCCGAACCTCTTCAGGACCACGCGTTCTCGACTTCCGTCGGGGGCGATGCCGGGCTGGGGCCAGGTGCGAGCCAGGGCGCCGGGTGCCGGCTCGAAGTTCGCAGGATCCGCGGGGTCGTAGAGGATCTCCAGCTGGACTCCTGCCTGGGGCCAGTTGAGCGGGTAGACGAGGAACGACCCGCTCACCGTGCCGTCCGGCGTACCGGCCCCGGCAAAGCGGACCGTGAGGTCGAGCTTCACCCTGGTGCGCTCTGGCGCCCAGTTGTTGGTGACCGTCACCCGAGAGTCGAGACGGACGTGGACGACGTCGGCGAGCACCCGCAGGCCCGTCCGTCGTCGGCGCCGTCGGGCGGTCTCGCGGCGGTGCGTCACGACGGACACCACCGCCAAGGAGACGCCCACGACGGCGAGTGGTGCCCCGACGTAGAAGAAGACGCCGGAGCTGCCGCTGAGGGCCCAGACGCCCAGGAACACGACCCCGACCGGAAACGTCGTGACGGCGAAGATGAGGCTGGTGAAACGCAGGACCATGGGTAATCCACCTCTGAGCAGGTCTCGGATCGTGCTGACCTCACGAGCCTGGCCGCGGGGCCGGCACCCTTCAACCGGCAATCGGTGCCGTGACAACGACCGGCCGGCCACCCCGGGCGCCGGATCAGCCGGCCCGTCTGGCGTCCACGCGCGCGCGACTTGACCCGGCGCGGCGGAGTTCAGGGAACGCGGTGCCCAGCGTCGTCAGCAGCGACGTTGACGCCCGCCGGGCTCACCCGGCGTCGGGAGCCGACGCCGCTCGCGCCTGCTCGGCGGCGTGGCGCATGCCGAGCTCGAACCGCGAGAAGACGCCGTGGTGCTCCATCGCCATCGAGATCCGCCGTCGCACGGTGCGGACCCCCAGCTCCAGCGTCGCGGCGATCTGCTCGTCACTGAGTCCCAGCGCGAGCAGCTGCATCACCGGCTCCCACCCGGTCCCCTTCAGCGGCCAGGGCGTCGCGGCGGCCCACCACTTCTCGAAGAGCCAGGTCGTGGGCGCCACCAGGACGGGGTCCCACACCAGGACTATCCCCTCGGCGGGCCGGGGATCCCCCCAGGTCACGGGCACGCCCCCCATCACCCCAGGGTCGGCGTAGAGGTAGGAGGGCACCGTCGCGGCCAGGCGGACGTCGACGCCGATCCCGACCCACACGTCGACGGCGTCTCGGTTGATCACCTCGCTCATCTGCTGCGCGGGAAGGAGGAGGGTGAACTGGAAGCCCCCTTCCTCGGACGAGGCGCGCATGCCTTCGACGTTGCCCTCGAACTGTGCCCGCGCGAACGCGATGTCGCCGTAGGCGGCGCACGGCCGCACTGGCGGCCGCTCCTGGGACAGCTCGAACCAGCGCTGCATCAGGGCCTCGGCGCTGCCGTGGAGCACCTCGCCCTGGAGCCGTCCGACGTCGCGGGTCTTCCCCACGCGCCAGGCCTCGGACAGCGAGGGCAACGTCTGGACCAGCTGCTCCAGTGCGTCCAGCGACTCGCGCTCGCGGGCCAGCGAGGCCCTCGCGACCCGCGCGAGGGCCTGCTCCGGTGGGACCGCCGTCAACCGGTCCCCGTCCACGCGCAGGAACCCGAGGGCGCACAACGCCTGCAGGTCCTCGGCGACGTCCTGCTCGGAGGCGAGCCCGGTGAGGCTGTCGACCGACGACACGCGCGTTCGCAGGATCCGCTGCAGGAGCTCGCTGCGGCGATCATCGAGCCACGGGTCGTGGCCGCCGTCCCTGTCGTCCGCGGCGATCTCGCTGTCGGTCATGCCTGCCTCCCTGGTGCGCCGTGCGAACCCTGTTGCCCGGCGCTCCTCGTGCCCGGCCTGGGCCTTGGTGCAGGCACCGCCGCAGGGTACCGCCGAGGACGTGCAGACGACGGGGCCTCCGCGGGGCCGGTCAGAGCGCGCCGTCCCACGCGAACAGGTCGGCGTGGCCGTTGGCGTCACCGGCCACGAGGCCGGGGATGGTGGACTCGAAGGCCACGTAGCGTCCCGTGCGGCTGATGGCTGGGGCGTGCACCCCACCGCCGCCGCCGTCGTCAGTCGTCGATATCGAGCGATGGGACGCGTCGGACCGGTCCCAGACGTAGAGGTTGGTGACGTGGTCGGTGTCGAAGCCGGGAAGGTCGGTGGCCGCGGAGACGAAGGCGACGTGCTGGCCGTCGCCCGAGATCACCGGCTCGCGACTGGGGCCTCCGGCAGCGGAGTCATCGGCCTTGTAGGACAGCAGCCGGGTGTCGCCCTGTCGGTCCCAGAGGAAGACGTCCGAGGTGTTGTTCGCGTCGACACCCGGGCCGACCAGCGTGGAGGCATCGGAGGAGAACACCACGAACCGGCCGTCGTCGGAGATGGAAGGCGCACCGCTGTCGTCGTCGGCCCAACCCCCGGTCGTGGTCGCGGTCGCCAGCCGGATGCCGTCGGCCTCGCTCCAGACGAAGACGTCGACGTTGCCCTTGGTGTCGGCGCCGGGACCGGTGGCCGGGTCGATGAGGTTCGTGGCCACCGACCGGAAGGCGACGACCGTGCCGTCGTAGGACACGACAGGCTGATGACTGTGACCCGTCGCCGTGGCGAGCGGGTTGGTGTAGTGGGTGCTGATCAGCCGGCTCGGCGTGGGGGTGCGGGACCACCGGTAGACGTTGTACTCGCCCACCTCGCCCTTGGCCTGCGGCCCGATGTCGGTCGCGGTGGAGGCGAAGACGATGGTGCTGCCGTCGCCCGAGATGTGCGGCTCGACGGCCGGCGCCGCGAACGGCTGGTCGTTGTCCTTGCGGCTCCGCATGGCGAGCTTCTCGGTCATGCGGTCCCACTCGTAGACGTCGGCGGCGTCGTCCAGGTCGTCGGCGACCAGCCGGGCTTCTGAGGCGAACACCACGAAGCGGCCGTCGGCCGAGATGGACGGGTCGGTGCTCGAACCGATCGTCCCCGTCCCACCGGGCCCCACGCTGATCAGGCTGGTCGTGCCGAGCAACCGGTCCCGCAGGAAGACGTCGAGCGCATCCGGGTACTCGTCGTCGACGCCCGGCGCGCTCAACGTCGTGGCGCCGGAGGCGAAGGCGACGTAGCGCCCGTCCTCCGAGACGGCGGCGGGGTACTCACTCTCCACGTTGGCGGGGGTCTCGTCGGACGATCGCGAGACGAGGCTGCGGGCCTGGTGCTGCACCGTCGTGACGACCGGCGGCGTGACGACGATCGGGGCGCCGCTGACAGGTGGGGCCACCAGCCGCACCGCCTCCACGTTGGCCGAGCTCGGCACGGTGAAGCGGCCGTCGGCCGTCGTCGAGGACTGTCCGATCGTCGTCCACAGGCCCTCGACGAGGCCCTGCAGCACCACCGGCCGGACGGTGCGTGTGACGAGGGCCCCGGACGCCACGAGCGTGGTGTCCGCACCGCGCGTGGTCGGGGTGACCTTCAGCCGTCCGGTGACGGTCACGACGCGTGAGGTCGAGCCCCTGGCGCTCCCCTTCTTCCCCGCCTTCACCCGGTAGCGATGGGTCCCCAGCGGGGCGGCGGGAAGGGTGAAGCGGTACGCGCGGCCGGCACCGGTCTTGCCGGACACCAGGGGGGACCAGGTGGCACCGGACCTGACCTGGAGGCGGACCGGTTGACCCTGGAGGCCGCGCTTCACGATGCCCTTGACGACGACCTTCCCGCCCGGGGCGGGGGCGGTCGAGGACGTCGCGATGGTGGTGCGGGTGGGGTGGGTGGCAGCGGCCGCACCGACCGGTCCGGCCGAGGGGCCCGCGAGGCTCGTGGCGGCGATGGCGATCGCCGCGACGAGTGCCCCGCCGGGGGTGCGCCAGCGGCGGGGCGTGGCGGTGCTGGAAGCGGGACTCATCGTCTCGCCTTTCTGTGAGGCGAGGGTCTCGGGACGAGACCCTCGTGCTGGTGGGGGAACGTGCTGGACCCGTCGCCGTGTCCGGCGGCAGGCCGAGGCAGATCGGCGTCGGTGAGCTCCGGGCCGTCGACGGCGTGGTGCTCATCGCTGGGTCGGCGAAGGTCTGGGACCTCTGTGCCATGTCTCGGCTCGGGGCGGTGTGCCTGTGCCTCCATCTTGCGACGCCTGACGTTCGAGGGCCAGCGCTCTCGATGCCACGGCACATGCCTGCCAGAGACCATTCCCGAGCCGGCAGTCACCGGACCCCTCGAGCGGGTGACGACCACGGCCCGGGCGGCGATCGACGGATCGACGCGGGGTCAGCCCGTCGTAGCAGCGACTGCCCCGGCGTCGGTGTCGGTCGACTCGGGGGCGGGGGTCGACGGTGCGGGCAGCTGGCCCATGTCGAGGTCGAGCGCGAGGTGGTTGTGCGGCTGGGCGCGCCCGGCCCAGTGCACGCCGAGCTCGAAGCGCGAGGAGACGCCGAAGTGGACCATCGCCTCGGCGATCCGCCGGCGGACGGTGCGGACGCCCATCCCGAGGATCGCGGCGATCTGCTCATCGGTGCGGCCGCGGGCCAGGAGCCGCATCACCGGGAGCCAGCCCGCGCCCTCGAGCGGCCAGGGGGTGGCCGACTGCCACCACCGCTCGTACAACCAGACAAGAGGCTCGATCAGTGCCGGGTCGTAGACCAGCGCGAACCCGTCGGGGGTGGGGGATCCCCACTGCAGCGGCACCGCCGCCATCACCCCGGAGTCGACGTAGAGCCAGGTGGGGACGGCGGTGGCGACCCGGACGTCGGCGCCGATCGCGACCAGGGCGTCGGCGGCGTCCCGGTTGGCGTCGACCCCGAGCTGCTCGGCGGGGAGGATCAGCCGCAACCGGTAGCCACCTTCCTCGATCGCCGTGCGGGTCGCATCGAGGTGCGGCAGCACCTGCTCGTGGATGTAGGTGAAGTCGCCGTAGACACTGCCGGGGTCGAGCGGGGGACGCTGCTGGGTCAGGCTGAACCAGCGCTCCATCGCGCGATCACCGCTCTCGACCACCTCGCCGCGGACCTCGTAGTTGTCGGGGGTCTCGCCCATGTCCCACGCACGGGCCATCGACGGCAGCTGACGGACCAACCGGGTCAGGGCATCGAGCGAGTCTCGGCGCCGGCCGAGGGCGGCGGTGGCGATGGTCGCGACAGCGGCCTCGGGCGGGATGGGTGCGAGGTCGGAACCGTCGGCGTCCAGGAAGCCGGCCTCTCGCAGCAGACGCACGCTCGCGTCGACGTCGTCGCCCGCTCCTACCGAGGCCATGAGGTCGGCGGTGGACGCGGGCCGCGTGCGCAGGATCTGGAGCAGGAGCTCCTGGCCGCGCTCATCGAGCCACGACGTGTCGTCGGGTCGGGTCACAGTCGGTCCTCGCTCGGGTTGGCTTGCCGCATTCTGGTGTCGGCACGGCGCGACCGGCAAGTCACACGGCCGACCCGGGGCGGGCCGACGTGTCCGGGTACCCACCCGCGGGGCAGGTCGGCCCAAGGGAGCGTCGCGACGTCCGGACGTAGTCCGGTTCGGAGTGGGGGTGCACGTGCTCGAGAGGAGGGACGTCGAGGACCTGGGCCCTCGACGTCCCTCCGTGGAGCGGAGATCAGCCCCAGTAGGCCGCCTTCCGGGTGACCAGCCAGGTGCCGCCGACCTGCACGTAGTTCACGCTGACGAAGCCGTACTTCGACCCGGTGCGGTACTCGCGGTTCTGGGTCGCCGGCACGCCGGCGGCCGGGTCACCCGGTAGGAACAGGTCCTGCTTGCCGGCAGTGCCGAAGATCTGGTGGACCCGGCTCATCTTCATCTTCTTCGTGATCTTGCGGTACTCGGCCTTCGTGACCACCGGCTTGTTGACGACCGGCTTGGCTGTCGTGACGCCGACGGTCCCGAGCGGGACCTGACGCCCGGCGTCGTGGGCCTGGGCGAGGCTCGGGCCGGCGAGGCTGACGACGGCTGACGCGGCAAGGGCCGTGACGACCCCGGTGAGCTTGTTCATGGTGGTGCTGTCCTCTCGGTCGACCGGCGGGATCACCGCACGGGTTGCGGGTGCCGGGTTGTTGCGGGTGTGGCGTGATGCGCCCGATCTAGGCGCCGGGACGGTGGTGCAGGAAGACGTCACGGGCGCCGTTGGAGTCCAGCGGGACCAGGTCGTCGAGCAGCGAGTCGTAGACGATGGACCGGCCGTCCGAGGAGATGGCCGACGCGTTGCTGTCGGCGTCCGGGACGGTGCCCGGAGCGCCGGAGACCAGGGCGGTCCGTCGGGTCCCGGAGTCGCTGTCGAGCGCTGCGACGGCGTCCCAGACCACGACCTTCTGCCGCGGACCCGAGCCGGGGACGGTGAGGTCGCTCGCGTCGGTGGTGTAGCTGATGTAGCGGCCGTCGGCGGAGATGTCCGGGCCCCAGCTCGCGCCGTTGCTCTTGCCGGCGTCGGGGAGCCGGGACACGAGCGTCGACTTGCCCCCCGTGTCGAGCGCGTCCCAGCGGAACACGTTGGACGTGCCCGAGGTGGAGAGCCAGGACTCCAGGTCGCCGGCCTCGGAGACGAAGGTGATGTACCGACCGTTGGGGGCGATGGTCGGCTCGTAGCTGTCGTCGTCGGCCTCACCGAGCGCCCCGTCGGTGCTGACCAGGGTCGTCTTCCCGGTCGTCTTGCTCCACACGAAGACGTCGGACTGGGTATCGGTGTCGATGTCGGCTGCACCGGGGTTGCCGTTCTCGTTGACGTCGTCCGCGGTCGAGTCGTAGGCGACGTAGATCCCGTCGGGGGTGGAGGCGACCGACGGGGAGCCGCTCTCGCCGTGCGGGAAACCGAGCTTGTCGTTGGACCGCGAGACCCGGGTGTTGAGCCGGCTCGCCCGCTCCCAGAGCATCACGTTGCTGTGACCGAGGTTGTCTCCCTCGGCGAGGTCGTTGGCCACGGTGGTGAAGACCACGTGCGACCCGTCCCCCGAGACGTGCGGGCTCGAGCTGGCTCCGTCGCCGGGCCGGGGCAGCTCGCCGATCTTCGGCAGGGCGGTCGAGACCAGCACGATCTCGCCGGTGTCGGCGCGCCACAGGTAGACGTCGGAACGACCGTTGGCGTCGGAGACGCTCGTGAGGTTGGTGGCGGTCGAGGTGAAGGCCACGAAGGCGCCCGAGTCGGAGATCGAGGGAGCGAGCGACTCGTTGTCGGCCGGCTCCCCACCGAGCCGCCGGCTGACCAGCCTGGTGGTCCCGAGAAGGCGATCGCGCACGAAGATGTCGCGCTTGTTGTTGGTGTCACCGGCCACGAGGTCGGACGCGACGGACTCGAAGACGACGTAGCGACCGGAGGCGGACACGTCGGCGGAGGCGCTGAACTTGCCGGCCTGGCCCGAACCGCCCGCGGCCGGGCGCGAGACCAGCTCGGCGTCGACCGGCTGCACCGGCGCGGCGGCGGGCCCAGTGATGACTGCGGGGTAGGACTTCCCCTTGAGCGCGACGGCCGGGGCGACCAGACGCACCTCGGTCGCGCCGCCCTTCGTGGACACCTGCACCTTGCCGGCCTTGTTCGAGGCGGCGCTGCCGACCTGGGTCCAGCTGCCATCCGCGTAGGCCTGGAGCACGACGGGCCGAGCCACCCGGGTCGCCAGCACACCGCTGACGACGAGCACCGACCCGTGCGGCCGGGCTCCGGCGGGGGTGGTCCGCGCCTTGCCGCGCACCTGCACCACGCGGGAGACGGACGCCTTCGCCGCACCCTTGGCGGCGGTGCGCACGCGGTAGCGGTTCAGGCCGAGCGCAGCGGGGACCGAGAAGGAGTAGGACCGCTTGGCGTTGGTCGTCTTCTTCGCGACGTCGACCCACCGGGTTCCGATCCGCACCTGCAGCGCGACCGGCTGACCTTGCACGCCGTGGCGGACCGAGCCGGTGACCTTGACCTTCGCCGGCGAGACCAGCGTCTTGGCGGAGACCGCCACGGTGGTCTTCGTCCCCGTCCCCTGCGCGGCGGCCATGCCCGCCGAGGCGGACGGCGCGGCGACGGCACCGGCGACGGGAAGCGAGGCAGCCCCGACCGCGGTGGGCACCGCCAGCGCCAGGGCGAGGACGCCGGCCGCCATCCTCCCGCCCCGCCACGGCGCACCTCTCGTCGTCGTCCCGGCTGACGACTCGGACATCTCGATCACCATCACGTACCTCCGCTGGACCTGCGCCCCAGGCCTCTCCTGGCGGCGAATGCCTCGACCGTGGAGGACGCACCCGCTCCCTCGCCACGTCAGAAGCTGCCACGGCCAGGACCGGCCAGCGCGCTGCGCTCGGGACCTCGTGGCAGGTCGTTGCCGCGGCAGCGAGGCGACCCCGTCGGACCGGGACGACCGGTCGTCCTCGGCCCCATCGTGGGAGCGCCCGCCGACCACCCAGGCGGGCCCACCCGCGACACGGACGGACGACGACATGACCGACTCAGAGCTCTACGCACTCCGGCGCCGCGTGACCGACCTCGAGCGGCGCCTCGACGCCCTCGACGGCGGCCGCGGCGCCCCGCCGGCGCAGCAGGACGAGCAGCTGCAGGTGCTGGTGCGCGAGGGCCGGATGATGCAGGCCGTCCAGCGCTACCAGGAGCTCACCGGCGCCGGCCTGTCCGAGTCCAAGCGCGCGGTCGACGAGCTGGCGCGGGCCTGACCAGCGGGCCGCCGACGCCCGGTCCCCGGTACACCGAGGTCAGGCGTCGGCGCGTGCGGTGTCCTGCTCGAGGGCGTGGCGCATGCCGAGCTCGAAGCGCGAGTAGACCCCGTGGTGCTCCATCGCCATCGAGATCCGGCGACGCACCGTGCGCACCCCCAGGTCGAGGGTGGCGGCGATCTGCTCGTCGCTGAGTCCGCTCGCGAGCAGCTGCAGCACCGGGGCCCAGCCGGTCCCCCGCAGCGGCCACGGCGTCGCGGCCGCCCACCACCGCTCGAAGATCCAGGTGGCGGGCTCGACCAGGACGGGATCGAACAGCAGCACGATCCCGTCGGCAGGCTGCCGGGTGCCCCAGGTCAGGGGCACGCCCGCCATCACCCCTGCGTCGACGTACAGGTAGGAGGGCACCGTCGCAGCCAGGCGGACGTCGACGCCGATCCCGACCAGCAGGTCGCACGCCTCGCGGTTGACCGCCTCGCCGACCTGGTCGGCCGGCAGGAGCAGCCTGAACTGGTAGCCCCCCTCCTCGAACGCGGCCTGCATGCCGTCGAGGTTGTGCATGAACTGGGCCCGCACGAAGGCGATGTCGCCGTAGGCGGTGCAGGGGCTCATCGGTGGGCGCTCCCGCGTCACCTCGAACCAGCGCTCCATCAACGACTCGGCGCTGCCGTGCAGCACCTCGCCCTGGAGCCGTCCGGCCTCGCGGACGCTGCCCGCGCGCCACGTCTCGGACAGCGACGGGAGCAGCCGGACGAGCTCGTCCAGTGCGTCCAGCGACGCGCGCTCGCGGGCCAACGCGGCGCTCGCGAGCCGTGCCAGGGCCTGCTCGGGCGGGATCGCCGACAACCGATCGCCGTCCGCGCTCACGAAACCTGCGTCACGCAACGCGCGCAGGCTGTCGGGGACGTCCTCCTCGGGTGCGAGCCCGGCGAGGCCGTGGGCCGACGACGGACGTGTCCGCAGGATGCGGAGCAGGAGCTCGTGGTGGCGGTCGTCGAGCCACGGGTCGCGGTCGGTCGCGCTTTCCTCGCTGGGGCCCGGCACGCCAGGCAGGTTACCGGCGGGGCCGGGTCTAGCGGAGGAAGAGCGGTCGCTCCCACGCCCAGAGCTCGGCGATGACGTCGAGCGCCGGCCGGCCGACCAGCGACGGCATGTGGGGTCCGGCGGGGACGGTCAAGCTGACCCGCTCGCGGCCTCGATGATCGGCGGAGCGCAGCGTCGCTGCCAGGAGCATCGCGGCGATGCCGCGACCTTGTCGTCCGGGCTCGACCGCGAGCTGGCGGACCCAGCAGCCGCTGCCGGCGTCGTCGGCGACGCACGCACCGACGACCTGTCCGTCCGCCACGGCCACCTGCACCTCCTCCGACGAGGCCTCCCACGGGTCGTGGACCGGCGGCAGGAGCCGGCCGCCGAGGTCGGGCGGCTTGCGCACGCCGAGGTCGCCGGAGTACAGCTCGAGGAACCGGTCGGTGGCTGCGCGCTCATCGGTGCGCTGGGCCCGCACGACGATGCCGTCGACGGGCTCGAGCGCCGAAGCAGTGCCGCTGTCGTAGCCGAGCAGCCAGGTGGTGTTGCCGCGCGCGTAGCGGCGCTCGCGGAGGGCCGCGGCGCCGACGGAGTCGGCGGCAGGAGTCAGCTGGCGCAGCGCGGAGAAGCCGTGTCGGCGGGCGAGCGCCTCGCCCCACTCGGCCAGGTCGCTGGCCATCCCCTCGCCGAAGCGGTCGGGCGAGACGTAGATCAGGAGGTCGGCCGACGACCCCAGCTCACCCATGGCGACCGGGGTCTCGCCGTCGAAGTAGCCCAGGCTGTTGCTGCCGAGCTCGAACCCGGGACGTCGCCAGCGGGCCATCAGGTCGACGGCGCTGGTGATCGTCCGGCCGAGGAAGTGCCGCTCGGAGGCAGCGATCAGCGCGGCCGTCCCCTCCTCGTCGCTCAGCCGCAGCTCACGGCAGGCGAGACCGGCGAGGGGGGGCGATGGTGAAGGGGACACGTGCTCTTCCTCGGGGTTCGCGGTCTGGTCACACGGAGCGACGCCGGTGCCGTTGCCTTCGATGATGGCAGAGGCCGTGACGCGGGGCGGTGGCACCGGAGCGCCCCGCGCCGGGTGGCTGCGCACGACGGACCTCAGCCCGCGACGACCCGGGTGACCTCGCCTGTCAGGTCGCCGTAGACGACGGCGCTGGTGCGGTCGCTGCGCACGGCCGCCAGCATCCCCGCGTCGTTCGACTCGGGGTCGATGCCCCGCTTGATGGTGAGCGAGGCGACGGTCGCGTCCTCGATCCCGCTCTCGTCGAGGGCCGCGGCGGCGAAGTCCTCCACCGCCACCGTGTCGATCTCGGTAGCCGGGAACACGCTCTGCTCCAGGGCTGCTGGGTCGCCGCCGTAGTCGATCGGGACCGCGGCGCCGATCGTGCCCTGGGGGCTGTAGACCCACTGGTTGAGCTCGTCGGGCGCGTCGGGGTCGACCGCCTGGACGGTGACGACCAGGCCGTTGGCCTCGGCGAGGACGACGTCGAGGAGCTGCGGGTCGTCGCTGCCGACCTCGGCGATGATCGTGTCGAGGGCCTTCGCGACGCCGTCGTCGGTGATGCCCTCGACGTCGTCGGTCACGGACTCCTGGGAGGTGCCCGCGCTGACGGTGCCCCCACCGGGGACCTCGACCGAGATGTCCCCGAAGTCGGGGCCCCACGGGCCGAAGGTGCCGAGCAGGACGAGGCCGGCGATGACCGCCGAGCCCTGGGTGCGGATGTGCACGATATTTCTCCTTGCTGGTGGACGTGGAACGACGTCGGACGACGCCGGAGCTCACGTCTGGAATTGTTGGGTGCGACCGGTTGGCCGCACGCTCATGCTTTCCTCGAAATGTCCTGACCGCCACCGCAGGAGGTGCCACGGCAATACGGTGCCAGCGAATTCCTGAAGCGATTCGGGCGCACTTCCTCGCAGGGTCCTGGTACTCGACGAGAAATCCGTCCGGACACCGTCGGGAAGTGCCGCCACGCGCACGAGTGGTGGCCGCCGCAGTGCGGTGGCCACCACGTCGTGGTGTGGCGAGCCGGTGGCCCGCGACGCGGCGTCGCGGGTCACTCAGTGCTGCGGGGTGCCGGGGTGGTCGACGACCACGACGGTCCTCATCGCCTTGTCGGCGAAGGTCTGCCGCTTCTCGTCCCAGAGCGGCCACAGGTAGCCGACGTAGCCGATGCTGTCGAGGGCGTGGGCGAGCTGGCGGACCAGGGCGTTCCGCGGCCCCACGGGCAGGCCGTCGCTCTCCGCGACCAGGCGGATGCCGACGAAGGCCTTGCCGATGGTGCAGCCGGTGCGGCCCTGTCGGAGGACGGCGTTCCAGACGACGACCGCAAGGCCTGCGACGGCGCCGAGCAGGATCAGCGGCAGCCCGAGGGGGCTGCCGCCGGTCGCCTCGAGCGTGCCGTCGGGACGGGTCGAGACCGACGGGGCGCTCAGGGCCGCGCCGACGTAGTAGAGGACCACGGCGGGGATCAGCAGGGCGTTGTCGATCAGGGCGCCGAGGGCGCGGGTCTGCCACGCGGCGTAGGCGTGGCGCTGAGGTCCGGCCTGCCCGTGCTGGGCCGCGGGAGTGGTCACGGGGGAATACTGAGACATGGTGATGGAATTCCTCGAGTTGGATTTCGATGGGGTTCAGGACTTCTTGTCCTCACTCATGGTGATTGCATTCCTGACCACTGCGCCAGAGTTCCTCGCTGCCACGGCACGAAGCGGCCAAGAAGGGGTTGTGCGAATTCACCCCGGCGCATTCGGTGGAATCGTGGTGGCGCACGGAAAGCCCGCGGCGCGCGCCCCGGGGGACACGCACCGCGGGTCGTCACCGCAGGTGGACCGGCGCGTCAGGCGGGCACCGCCGTCGGTAGTGACGCCGGGGCGAGCTGGACGCCCGACGGGGCGGCGGCGGCGTCGTGGTCGGCGGGCGCCGGCCTGTGCCGCGGCTGCCAGGCCAGGGCGCGGCCGATACCGGTGAACCCGGTCTGGCCCTCCCCCGCGTCGACGAGGTCGCCCGGGGGCATCGTGTGCACGGCGCCGCTCCCGGCGAAGCCGTCCACCCGGTGCCAGCCGCCGACGAGGCGGCGGACCACACGGTCGAGGTGCCGGGCGGCAGCCCCGCCGACGACTCGTGCCGACGGCACCTGCACGACGGTGGTGCCGTCGTCGAGGCTCGCGACCCGCGGCGCTGGGAGAGCACTGCTCACAACGGCGCCCGCGTCGTCGAGGGCGACCGCCACCGACCAGTTGGCGCGCAGCCAGGCGGCCTCGACCGGCACGACGTACCAGGACCAGCGCGAGCTGCGGTGCACCTGGGTCGCGGTGTCGACGAGTGCCCGGGCGACCAGGTCCTCGACGACCAGCCCGAGGCAGTCGGAGTGGGCCAGGAGGCTCACCTGGACCCAGGCGAGGTCCCACCCGCGGATGCGGACGTCGAGGCACGGGTCGCGGTGGTCGCCCGGTCGACCGTGGTGCGTGCCGGCCGGCGTGACGGTGAAGCCGAGCTCGGTGGCGGCCGGCAGGACGTCGTCCGCGTCGGCGGCGACCATCGTGCCGCCGTCGCCGAGCACCGCGGTCCAACCGGGCCAGGGCTCGGCGAGCAGCTGCAGGAACCGCTGCAGGACGCCGTGCGGAAGGAGGAACTCGCTGTCGGTGTTGAGGCCCATCTCGTGCTCCCGTTGCTGACTGGTGGTGGAGACAGCAGTCTCACCCGACCGGCGCGGCCTCGACAGAGCACGAGGTGCCATGGCAGCGCAGTGCCAGAAGTCCGTGGTCGCAGGCCGCCCGGCGGGCACGTCCACGATCGGTCCTCGGACGCAGCGGCGGGGGGGGGGAGGAGGGGGGGGGGGGGGGGGGGGGGGGGGGAGGGAGGAGCGGCGCGGGCACACCGTGGTGGGGTTCCCCCGGCGCGGGGCCGACCGGGCCGCGTACGACCCGTCTTCCTGTCAGTGCAGGACGATCTCGTAGACGAGCTCGAGCCCGTCCTCCTCGTCGACCTGCTCACCGACGTGGACCAGGCCGTGCTCCTCGACGAGCGGGAGCGAGGCCACGTTGTCGGGCGCCACGGTGGCCCGGAGCACGCGGACCTCTGGCGCCGTCGCCGCCTGGTCGAGCAGGGCCCGGAACGCCGCCCGGGCGTAGCCCCGACGGCGCAGGGCCGGGTCGACGGCGTAGCCGAGCTCGAGCGTCCCCTCCGCCGAGGGTGGTGCGTGGAAGCCGGCCAGGCCGACCACCTGCGCGCGGTCGACGTCCCACAGCGCACCGGTGATCCACGACCCGGCGTCCGGGTCGGCGGCGACCTGGCGCGCTCGGTAGTCCCACATCCCCGCCCACTCCGCCGACGCCAGGTAGGGCGTCAGCGGCACGGGCGCCGTGCGGTCGGCGGCAGCGAGGTCGCACTCGGCCAGTGCGGTCAGGGTGGCGGCGTCGAGGGGCAGGATCTGGATGTTCGGGGTCATCGGGGGTCCGTTCACGGGTGGGGGTGGTGGATGGGCGTCGTGCTCAGGGCTGGAACGGCAGCCGGTCCCAGGCGAAGACGTCCCGGAAGGCGTTGCCGTCGGTCGTGACGAGGTTGAGCGCGTCGGACTCGTAGACGACGAACCGGCCGTCTGCGGACAGGGCAGGAGCCGAGCTGCTGCCGTCGGCCACCCCGGCGCGACCGCGGGAGACCAGCCGTCCGATCCCGGCCCCGGTGGGGGTGATGAACACGTCGACGGTCGACTTGTTGTCGTCGGTGACCAGGTCCGGGGCGTCGGAGGCGAAGGCGATCCACGCGCCGTCGTCGGAGACGGCGGGCGCGGCGCTGTCACCGTCGGCCGGCTGGGCCGCGGCGTCGAGCGAGGCAACGGACAGGGTCCCGGAGGTGCCGCCGGCGTCGCGGGACCAGAGGAGGACGTCGCTGCGGAGGTCGTCGTCGCCGGGCACGACGAGGTCGGGCGCCGAGGACTGGAAGGCGATCCGCGACCCGTCCCCCGAGATCGACGGCGCCGCACTGGCGCCGTCGCCGCCCACACCGCCGGAACCGGACGGTGCGGCGGCCTGCGGGGTCCGCGACACCAGGACGGTCTCGTCACTGCCGAGGCTCCAGACGTAGACCTGCGTGTGGCCGGAGCTGTCGGTGGCACCGGTCGTCAGGTTGGTCGCCGACGACTGGAACGCGACGTACCGGCCGTCCGCGCTCAGCGCCGGACGCTGGCTTGCCGAGTCGGCGGAGACGGCGGTCCCACCCGCGTGGGAGACCAGGCGCCGACCGGCGACGCGGTCCCAGAGGTAGACGTCGTAGGTGCCGTTGCTGTCGCCGGCGACCTGGCCGGCGAGGGACGCGAAGGCGACCCGCCCGCCGTCGTCGGAGATCGACGGCGTCACCGACCCCTGGTCCGGCTTGGAGGCCGTGGAGATGCGCACGGTGGCAGTGGGGTTCAGGCGGTCCCAGACGAAGACGTCGGTGGACTCGTTGGTGTCACCGAGGACGAGGTCGGTCGCATCGGACTGGAAGGCGACGAACCGGCCGTCGGCAGAGATGTCGGGCTCGTGGCTGCCGTCGGAGGCGGGGCCCCCGCCGGTGTCGCGCGTGACCAGGACGACGGTGCCGGTGAGCCGGTCGTGCAGGAAGACGTCGCTGGCCTCGTTGACGTCACCGTCGACCAGGTTGGACGCCCGGGACTCGAAGACCACGAACCGTCCGTCGCCCGAGACCGCTGGAGCGCCCGAGCCCTCGTCGGCCGGCGAGCCGCCACCCTCGGAGACCCGGTGGGTCGACTCGGCCGTCGTCAGGGTCCGGGGCACCGAGGTGGCTGCGTCGAGACCGGCGGACGGCGGCACCGCGAGCCGGTAGGTGTGGACGCCCGCCGGGGCAGGGGCCAGCAAGGTGAAGGCGACCTTGCCCGCGGCGTCGGCGACCTGGCTGTACGTCGTGTCGACCCACCCACCTGCCTGCTCGCGCTGCAGCGTGACGACCCGCCCGGCGCCAGCCGGGGCCAGGGTCCCCTTGACGGTGACCGGGGCACCGATCTCGACCGCGGTCGGAGCCACGACGAGGTCGAGCACCGGCGCGCCGGGTGTGCCCCCGCCGGGCGTTGTGCCGGTGACGGTCGTGGCGACCGCGGGGCTCACGATCGCGGGGTAGGCGCGACCCTGGCGGCGCGTGGCGGGGGCGACCACGCGTACCCGCGGGAAGGCACTCGTCGTGGTGAGCACCACCCGTCCGTCCGGTCTCGAGGCGGTCGTCGACAACCGCACCCACCCGCCCTGGGGCCCGGCACCCTGCAGCTGGACCGGCCGCGCGACCCGGGAGGCCAGGACCCCGCGCACCGTGAGCAGCGACCCGGCGGGGCGGGTCGTCGGCGCGACGGCGGGCCGGCCGGTGACCCGGACCGGCGCAGACGTCGACGTCCGGGCCGGGCCGTGCGCGGCGGCAGCGCGATAGGTGTTGCGACCCAGGGCGGCCGGGACGGTGACCCGGAAGATGCCCGCGGCACCGGTGCGCGTCGGGGCGACCGTCGTCCACCTCGTCCCGAGCCGCACCTGCACCTGCACGCGTCGTCGGGGGGACATCGGGCGGATCCGACCCTCGAGCGTCACGGGCGTGCCGGACACCGCCGTGCCCGCCGAGGCGGCGAGAGTGGTCGAGGTCCGCTGTCGCTGCGCGGCCGCGGCTTCGGCCTCGGCGAGCGCGGACCGCACGGCGTCGGGGCGGACGGCGGTGGGGGCGGCGGTGGTGGGGGCGGCGGTGGTGGGCACGGCGAGGACCGCGCTGAGCAGCGCGGTCGCGCCGGCATGGCGGAGCCGTCTGCGCGTCGTACGGGCGTGGTCGGACATGGGTGCCTCCGTGGATCTGGTGTGGGGGACTTCCGATGCGCGCGGATTCGCGCACTGGAGCGGTCGGGAACGGTCGCTCAGGACCGCGAGGTGCTACCGGGCGTCGTCGAGACCGACGCCGTACGGAGTGCCGGAACGGCCGCCGCGGGGTTGGTGCACGAGTCGACGCAGGTCGGACTCGATCTCCCGGGCCTGCCGGGCGCGCCACTCGGTCAGGTCCTGGCCGATCTCGGCCGGGCGGGCCGATCGACGACGCGGGCGGTGGGTGGTGCGCACGGTGGACTCCTTCGGGCGAGGCGGGACAGGACTGGTCGACGCGAAGCGGGGCACGACACCGGAGTGGTGCGCCGCCCCGAGGGGTGCCGCTAGACCATCCACCGGCGGTCCTGGTGTGCCAGTGCGGTCAGCACGGCCTGCTCGCGCGCCGTGGTGGTCCGCCGGCCCCCGGCCGGGACCCGACCGGTCGGGCGGCGTCGGCGCCCGCTCCTGACGCGCGGCAGCAGGCGCCCCATCACGGCGCTCCGTGCCGGGTGACGAACAGGTCGATCTTGCGCATCTCGGCGGGCGCGGCCGGCGCACCCGGTACGGCGGTGCAGCCGCTGCTGCGACCGCGCAGCGTGATCGACCGCTTCACCGGCTTGCCGCCACTCACGAAGCGGAAGACCTCGAGGGGCAGGATCATCTGGTCGGTGGCGGCCCGCGGGGTCTCACCTTGGTAGAGCGGGACGTAGGGCGGCTCGAACGGGACGTAGCGGTCCTCCTCGCTGGTCCGAGGTCCGTTGCCGTGGTGGGTGCCGGTGGCGTGGTCGCTCGAGACCACCCGGGTCCCGGCCGTCATCTGCACCAGCGCCTCGGCGTTGCCGTGGTGGACACACGCAGCCGGCCAGAACATGGTGAAGGTGCCGGAGAGGTCGTCGACCGTGCGGGCGGGCTGCGTCCACTGGTAGGTGACGGCGGCATCCTGGGCAGGGAGCTTCAGCCTCGGGGTCGTGAAGCGCCGCGCCAGGTGGGTGGCAGCCGGCGCAGCCGGAGCGGCCGGTGCGGCCTGGCCGTGGGCACCCTGGAGCGAGCTGGTCGGGGCCTGGCCCAGGGCGAGGGCGGACCCGCCCGTGGTGAGGACGATCGCGACGATCGCGAGGACCCCGGTGAGGGTCGGTCCCCGGCGGGGAGCGGGGGTGCATGGACGTGGGGACATCGCGGTTCCTTCGTTCGGACTGCGTCGGGCGGGGCGGACGCCGGTCATCCTGTGCAGGCGCCAGCCGAGCCCGCTACGGCACTCGGTGCCACGGCCCCGACCTGCCACGGCGCCGCCCGCGACGGCCTGCGGCAGGTGTCGGCCACGGCAGTCTTTGCCGCTCGCGCGGGGTCTTCGCGGCGGTCACGATCGACGTGCCGGCGGTCCCGCCGGCCGACCGACGACGATGGAGGACCCGGTGTCCGAAGCACGACCGATGACCGATGAGCCCTGCGGGACGACCTGCGTCCCTGCCGACGGTCACGCCGAGATCACCACGACCGCGCCGCTGGTCGACCTGGGACCGATCGCGCAGCTGCGCGCCGGTCGCCTCGGCGTCCGCCTCCCGCTGCTGTACGCCGGCCTCGTGCTCTACGGCGCGTCGCTGACGATGATGGTCCGCGCGGACCTCGGCCTCTCCCCGTGGGACGTGCTGCAGTCCGGCCTGACCCGCTACGTGCCGATCACCCTGGGCCAGTCGGTGGTCCTCGTCAGCTTCGTGGTCCTGCTGCTGTGGATCCCCCTGCGGGAGAAGCCGGGGCTCGGCACGTTCTCCAACGCGATCGTGGTCGGCGTCTCCTGCGACCTGACCATGCCGTTGCTCCACCCGCCGGACGCCCTCGTCGTCCGGCTGGCCCTGATGCTGCTCGGCGTGGCCCTGTGCGGGCTCGCCACCGCCCTCTACATCGGCGCGCAGCTCGGGCGCGGCCCGCGCGACGGGCTGATGACCGGACTGGCCCGGCGCACCGGCCTGTCGCTGCGCCTGGTGCGCACCGGCCTCGAGGTCACCGTCGTCGTCATCGGCCTCCTGATGGGCGGCGTGATCGGCCTCGGCACCGTCGTCTTCGCGCTCACCATCGGGCCGGTCACCCAAGCCCTGCTCCCGGTCTTCACCGTCGACCTCCACCGCCGCGGGTAGGCGGCCAGGCGGCGAGGAGCCCGAGCGACGAGCCTCGAAGCCCCGTCCCCTGCGTGCAGGGGGGCGGGGCTTCGAGGCTTCTTCGTCGCACCTCAGCCGCCGTCACGCACCGTGCAGCGGTCGTGTGCCCGGGCGTGTGCCCGGGCGTGGTCTCGGGAAGGGCGCGCTACCCGCACTCACTCGACCAGCGGGTCCGGGCCGCTGAGGAGCAGGACCAGCGTCCAGCCCGCGTCCTCCTGGAGGTGGAGGAGACCGAGGCCGGCGTGGGCGTCAGGGGTGGTGAGGACCTGGAGGACGTCGGGTGCTGCCGCCCAGTCGCGGACCACCCGGGCGGCGACGCCGTCGACGTGCCCGCGCGCACCGCGGTGGACGACCTCGGTGCCGACCGAGCCGGTCGTCCCTCCGGTCGCGACACGTCGGGCACGGGCCGAGGCCACGGCCTGGAGCTCGGGGTCGGGGACCAGCGGGGCGACGCCGTGGGCGGCGCGCAGGGCGTCGACGTGCCGGAGGACCTGCGCCCGGAGGCGGCGGAGCTCGCGGCGCTCCCCGCGCAGCGCGAGGGCGGTGAGGGCGACCGCGCAACCGGCCACGATCCAGGGCCACCAGGCGGCGACGAAGGCGTGGGCGTCGACGGCGGCGGTCGCGGCCATCACCATAGCCACCAGGCGGCGACGACCCCGACGCAGACCGTCGCGGCGTACGCCGCCAGCCACCGCCGCCAGCGCCGCGCCTCCCCCGACGAGGCCGGGGGCTGCCGGACCGTCGGAGCCAGCCACAGGACCCCCACCGCCGGTGCGCCGACGGCGAGGAGCAGCACCCCGAGCGCGACGTCCGACCACGGCGACCCCCCGGCACGCAGCCCGGCCTCGAGGAAGACGCAGGCGCCGCCCGCGGCGCCGAGCACCCAGAGCACGGCGGCGAGGGGAGGCGCTGCCAGGCGCCGGGCCGCAGGCACGCCGGCGGCCACGGCGAGCAGCACCAGGCAGGCGCCGGCGATCACCGAGGGACCGACGCCGGCCGGGCAGGGGACGCCGGCGTACGCGCCGCAGGACCCGCCCGCGGCGCCGACGTCCCGCAGGGCGAGGAGGGCCGAGGCCGTCCCGGCCCCGAGGGCGGTGACGCTCGCGAGGAGCGTCACCGGCGCGAACCGAGCCGCGGGGGGCACGGACGCACCCCCTCGACCGACGTGGCCGGTCAGAACAGGTCCGGGACGGTCCAGCCGTCGAGGTCGTACTCGCTGAGGAAGGAGTCGGCGAAGCCCTTCATCGCGTCGACGCCGCCGCGGGCCTGGGCCGCGTGGAGCAGCTCCGCGTGCACGTTCTCGTGGTTGCCGGAGTAGTTGCGCTCGTAGAGCTCGTGGCGGCCGCCGAACTCGGTGCCGATGGAGTCCCACAGCGCCTTCATCACCTTGACCCGCTCGACGGCGGTGATGCCGTCCGAGCCGCGAACGTACTTGTCGAGGTAGGGACGCACCTCCGGGCTCTTGAAGTCGGCCGCGCCCGAGGGCAGGTAGATCAGGCCCGAGGCGACGTCCTGCTCGATGATCTCCTTGACCCGCGGGTAGCCCTGGATCATGAACATCCGGTAGGTCAGGCCGTACTCGAGCTTGGGGATCACGGCGTCACCCACCCACTGCTCGGGGTCGCGGGCCATCGACTCGCTCAGCGACCAGAACAGGTTGCGCCAGCCGATCACCTCACCGACCCGGGTCTGCACGCCGCGGAAGCCGCCGGAGCCGGTGCAGTCGAGCGCCTTGAGCAGCAGGCCGGCCAGGAAGTCGAGCTTGACCGCGAGGCGGGTGCAGCCCTGGAAGGTGAAGCGGGGCAGGAAGCCGGACTGCGGGAAGAAGGCGTTGATGCGGTCGACGTCGCCGTACATGAAGACGTTCTCCCAGGGCACCAGCACCTTGTCGAAGACGAAGATGGTGTCGTTCTCGTCCATCCGGCTCGAGAGCGGGTAGTCGAACGGCGTGCCGTTCTGCGCCGCCTGCTGGGTGTAGGAGGTGCGGCAGATCAGCTTCACGCCCGGGGCGTCCATCGGCACGGTGCAGATCAGCGCGTACTGCTTCTTGCGGATCGGCAGGCCGTAGTGGGCGATGAAGTTGTAGTTGGTGATCGCGCTCCCGGTCGCGACGACCTTGGCGCCGGACACGACCAGGCCGGCGTCGGTCTCCTTCTCGACCTTCATGTAGACGTCGCCGACCTCGTCGGGCGGCAGCTGCCGGTCGACCGGCGGGTTGATGATCGCGTGGTTCCAGTAGAGGACCTTCTCCTGCGACTCCCGGTACCACCGCTCGGCGTTGTCCTGGAACGGCGCGTAGAGCTCCTTGTTGGCGTGCAGGGTGCCGAGGAAGCTGGCCTTGTAGTCGGGTGAGCGCCCCATCCAGCCCCACGTCATCTTCGCCCAGCGCGCGATGGCGTCGCGCTCCTTGAGCAGGTCGGCGGCCGACGTCGGCGTCCGGAAGAACGGCATGGTCACACCGCCGTTGCCGGTGTCGGTGGGCACCGTCAGCTCGTCGACGTACGGGCCGGTGTGCAGGGCGTCGTAGAGGCGCGCCGTCATCCGGACGGGGTTGCGGAAGGCGGGGTGCGTCGTGACGTCGTCGACGCGCTCCCCGCCGAGGTAGATCTCGCGGCCGTCGCGCAGCGACTCGATGTACTCGTCACCGGTCATCGGTCGCGAGGCGAAGTTGGCCTGCGTGTTGGCCGGGTGGTCCGCGGCCGGGTTGGTCGTCGGGGGCCCGTCGGCGTACGGCGGGGTGGCGGGGGTGGGGCGCTCGGCGAGCTCGGTCATCGCGATTTCCTTCGGGTTCGGTGGGTTCAGAAGTGGGTGGTGGACGGGATGGTCGGGAAAGGGGCGCCGGCGGCGAACCAGCCGGCGCTCGGGTCGTCGGCGGACCCGGACCAGGTGGCGTCGGCGTCCGGGATCCCCAGGCGGTGGAAGGTGCTGGCGTGGAAGATCAGCGGCGCCTGGTCGGTGTACGTCGCCACGACGACCTCGCCGAGGAACAGCAGGTGGTCTCCCCCGTCGTCGGTGCGCCACGGCAGGCACGACAGCGTGGCGGCCGCGTCGGCGAGCACGGGCGCCGTCGCGCCGTCGTCCCAGCGGACCGGGTCGCGACCGGGGCGGCCGGCGAAGTGCATCGCCAGGCCGACCTGGTCGTGGGCCAGGACGTTGACCGCGAACGCACGGCCGTCGAGCAGGGAACCGGCCCGGGTGCTGCGGTTGAGCGCGACCTGCACCAGCGGCGGGTCGAGCGAGACGGGGGTGAACGCCGTGACGGTCGCGCCGTGCGGCGTGCCCTGGTCGGTGGCGCAGGTGACCACGGTGACGCCGGTGGCGAAGCGGCTCAGCACCGTGCGCAGGGCACGGGTGTCCACCGCCGCGGGCGACGCCTCGCCCGGGACCCGAGGAGCTGTACGCCGGTGCGGGGTCACCCCGCCCGCTGCGCCGTGCTCGTCCGTCGACATCCTGACCTCGTCCCTCGTCCCTCGTGCTGGTGTGCCACGGACTCTGGTCGACCGTGGGCCCGGAGGCCATGCGCTCCGGTGGGCAGCTGCTGCCACGGCACCGACGTGCCAGGCGCGGCTCCCCTCAGCAGTCGGCCCGCTTCGCGAGCGCGGCCTTGGCCTTGGCCAGGGCCGACTGGGCGGTCCCGAGCTTCTTCTTGGCGGCCTTCACCTTGGCCGCCTTGCCGGTCTTCTTGGCCTGGGCCAGGGCCTTCTTGGCCGCGGTCACCGCCTGCTTGGCCTTGGCGACCGCCGCAGCCAGCTGCGCGCAGCTGGGCGGCGGGGGTGCGGCCTTGGCCGAGCGGGGAGACGTCGCGGTCGCCGTACGCGCCTGGAACTGGTCGACCACGGTGGCGGTGACCTCGACCCGGAACGTGTAGCCCTTGTCGACCGCCCTGACGGTGTAGGTCGGGGTGGTGACCAGGGGGTTGGTCACGTTGCACTGGAGCCCGGCGGCGTCGCAGCGCAACCAGCGACGGGCGTACGACGGCTTCGTGCCCGTCCACGCCCCGGCCGTGGACTGCAGCTTGGTGCCGACGTGGGCGGGGCCGACCACGCGCGGGGCGGCGGTGTTGACCGGCTTGCGCTCGTAGACCGACAGCGAGCTGCCGGCGAACCGCTCGTCCGACTTCGACGCGCCGATGGTGCCGACCACCGTGGCCTTGATGACCTGGCCGACGTCGTCGACCGTCGTGGTGTAGGACAGCCCCGTCGCACCGGGGATCTGCACGCACGGGTCGAGGTCGGCCTCGCAGCGGTACCAGCGGTAGTCGAACGTCGTCGCCGCGAAGAAGCCGTTGGACTTCCACTGCTCGGTCGGGTGGTCGCTGGGGTCGATCGTCATCGTCGATCCCCACGGCGCGGATGCGCCGTTGAGCAGCTTGGGGTAGCCGGACGGCGGCGTCGGCTCGTAGCCGGGCGGGACGGTGATCTTGCCCAGCGGCCCCGACAGGGCCTCGCCCGAGTACGTCGGCTGCACGATGTTGATGGTCCTGACGCCGACCCGCAGCCACGTGTCGACGTCGGCACTGGTGACGTGGTAGGTCCTGCCGGTCGCGCCGGCGATGGGGCTGCAGGTGTTCGGCGAGGTGGTGGTGCAGCGCTTCCACTGGTAGCGGTGACGGAACGGAGCCGTACCGGCCCATGCCCCGGCGTTGGCCGTCAGCGTGTGACCTTGGGTCGGGGTGCCGCTCGGGGCGGGGATCGTGGCCGGTGCCTCGACGAGTGACAGCGGCAGGCTGAACACGCCGTGGCCCTGGGTGCCGGCCATGAGGGCACCTGGGGTGCCGAACCCGACGTTGAGGCTGTAGACCGACTCGTTGCCCATCGGGACCTCGCCGGGTGCGTTGATCTTGGTGCCGGACATCCGGGACCAGCTCTCGCCGCCGTCGAGGGTGGCCCAGACGCCGTTGGCCGTCCCGGCGATCATCTTCGGCACGCCGTCGCTCCAGTACGACGCGGGCACGACCTGGAACGCGCGGACCTCGCCGCCGTTGAGGGCCCCGTCGCCGGAGCCGCCGGCGTCGTACCAGGTGAGGCCGCCGTTGTCGGAGCGGTAGACGCTGCTCGTGGTGGCTGCCATCAGCTGGGTGCCCACGATCGCGACGCGCTTCGGGGTCTCGCCGGGCGGGATGCCGTCGGAGCTGAGGGTCCAGGACTTGCCGCCGTCGGTGGAGCGGTAGAAGCCCGTCGACGCCGCGGCGTACATCAGCGGCCCGACACCGGTGAGGTAGTACGTGCCGGAGGTGAGACCGGCAGCCTCGTTCCACCTCTTGCCGCCGTCGCCGGAGAAGAACACGCCGTCGTCGCCGGAGCCCGCGGTCGCGACGACCATCGAGGTGGCGTCGCCGGCCGGGAAGTAGACCGACTGGACGCCGCCCTGGTCGAGCCGCTGCGGCTGGGGCGTGCCGTCGTCGACGCCGAGCCTGGTCCAGGTGAGGCCCGTGGCGGGACCCCGGTAGAGGCCCCCGCTCGTGGCGAGGAAGACCTGGCCGGACTTGCCGGCGGCCTGGTGCACCTGCCGGCCGAGGGCCGGGAGGTTGCCCGTGATGTCGGTCCACGGCCCGGCCGCCGTCGCGGCCGTGTAGACCCCGTCGGTCTCCGAGCCGGCCACGAGCTGGAACGGGGTGACGTAGTCGAGCGAACGGATCCAGACGTCACCCCGGTTCCACTTGCCCCACACGTCGGGGACCGCTGCGTGGGCGGGCACGGTGGTGCCGGTGAGGACGAGGGCCAGCAGGACGAGTGGCAGCAGGAGCTTCGAGATGGTTCGCATGGCCCCGAAGGTAGGTCCGAGGGAACCCGCTGCTCCAGGGTTGCGCGTGGCCGCCTGGTGACTTGTCCGCCTCCTGCCACCTGCGGCAGGCGGCGTGCGTGCGACCTGCCTGGTCGGTCCGGCCTGTCCGCGACGAGACCCTCGTGCCCGGTACGTCGATCGACCCGCGCACGTCTCGACGGAGCGCTGGTGGCACGTGGCGGCCACGGCCGCACCCGGCACGCGGAAGTGCTCGCGCGGCCCGCCGGCCGCACCTAGGGTCAGCGGCATGGGCCTCTTCTCCCGCAAGCCGCCGCCGCCGCTGCCCGACCGCGGTGACCTCCACCAGGCACTCTCCGGACTCGACCCCCGCGACGCGCAGCGCATCACCGGCAACCGTCGGCTGGTCGAGATGTGCCACGACCTGTCGACGAGCGTCCCGGTCGCCGCGGTCCTCGAGGCCATCATCGACTCCCCTGCCGACAGCGGACTGCTGCACGCCAGCCGGGAGCAGGTGGTCTTCACCGGCGGGCACAGCGGCGTCACCTACCTGCCGGCGGCCGCCGTCGTCGGTGCCGAGGTGCCGTCCACGGCCACCCTGCGCATCCTCTACCGGCCGACGACGCCGGGGGTGAGCATCACCTTCAAGCACGACAGGATCGCCCGTCGCCCGGGTGACCCAGAGGGGCTGGACTTCTCCGTCCGGGCCCAGCAGGCCTCGCTCGACTTCTTCTGCGCGCAGGTGCGCGCGATGGCCCAGGCCGACTGACGTGGGGATCTTCTCCGGACGCACCGCGGCGACGCCGCGGTCCTCACCCGCCCCCGACCGCGACGACGTGCGCCGGGCTCTCGCCGCGCTCGACCCGGCCGACGCCGAGCGCATCGCTCGTGACGACGACCTGGCCCGGATGTGCCACGACCTGCCGACCTCCACCCCGGTGCTCGCCGTGCTCCGGGCGGGCATCACGCGCCCCACCGACGTCGGCCTGCTGCACGTGAGCGCCGAGCAGGTGGTGTTCACCAGCAGCCGCAACGGCATCACCTACCTCCCCGTCGCGGCGGTGGTGGGGGCTGAGGTCGTCGCCGGGGCGGTGCTACGGGTGCTCTACCGCCCCACTGCGCCCGGTCTGAGCATCACCTTCGTCCACGACTGGCACGCGAGACGCCCGGGCGACCCCGAGGGGCTCGACTTCAGCGTCCACGCTCGGGGACCGTCGCTCGACTTCTTCCGCGGGCAGGTCCTGGCGGTGGCCCGCGGTTGATCCGCCCGGCTCGAGGAACCTGGTGGTCGGGTCGAGGACGGGCGGGCTGGCGAAGCGCGGCCGAGTGAGCGCCTGCTCAGCCAGAGCGGGCGCCATGGCTCCCTCGTGACGGTTCGCCGGGCCGCGTCGGTCCGGTGCTCGTCGGCGCAACGCGTCACCGCGCCACAGCGGGACACGACGGCCGCCCGGGACGCCCGCCGGTCGCACCCGGCCGGCTGCACTCGCCACGACCCCGGCCGGTGTCGTCGGCGGGGGTCGGACGGGTGGTGACGGACGGGTGGTGACGGTCAGCGCACGGGACGGGTGGGCGGCACGGCGTGCGCGCCGGCGGCCGGGTGGACCGGGGCGATCGTGCGGTCGAGGACGACACGCTCAGGCTTGGTCGGGTCGACCCTGACCGCGACACGAGCGCCGGCCGGGTAGACGGCCATGGCGGTGATCGGCAGGAGCTCCTTGATCTCGACGTCGTAGGGCTGGTGGCCCGAGACCGAGACCCGCAGCTGCAGGCGGCACATGTAGTTGACGCCGTTGACGATGGTGCCGGTCGGCGCGATCGCCAGGACCGTGGCCTCGCCGAGGAGGCCAGTGCGCAGGATCTTGTTCTTGGGGCCGGTGCTGCCGGCGGCCCTGGAGATGACGACGAAGGCGACGACGGGGATCAGGAGGCTGATCAGGATGATCGGGATGGTCAGGCTGGACATGATGGGTCTTCTTTCGTGGTGGTTGGTGTGCGGGGAATGGGTGGGTAGGGCGGGGCAGCTCGGGGCGCGGGCGGCTCGGGTCGTGGCAGGCGGGGGCGACCCCAGGTGGCGTCCCCGCACCCGGGCGGGCCGACGGGGCTGGGTCGCAGGGCTCGGCGATCCGGTGCCTGGGGCGGATGTCCTCGAGGAGCCGTGTGCCCCGGCTGTCCGTCCGGGTAGGTCGGCTACCTCACTCGGATCTCGAAGAGAGCCGAGCGCGACGACCTGGCGACCACGCTCCCGGAGTAGGAGGCACGGACCCTCGTGGTGCCGGCGCCGAGCTTCTTGGTGACCCTGATCCTCACGGTGCCGTGACGGAGCGTGCCGCTGCCGATCACCTTGGTCCCCTTCCTGAGCGTGACCGTGCCCGTGGGGATCGCACCTGCGGCCCGCGCCCTGACGGTGACGTGGACGCGGCGCTTGCGGTCGGCCCGCCGGGTGACCGAGCGGCTGCGGCCCGTGACCGTCGAGGAACGGGTCGTGTGGGCCCAGAGCTCTTGGCCGTGGGTGTTCTCGACGGCACGGAAGAACACGGTGCTGGCGACGACGTGGAACGGCTGGGCTTGTGAGCCGGCGGGCCCGGCGTAGATGTCCCTGAGTCGCGTGGTCCCGGTCTGGGTGCCGTTGCTCGACCAGAGCTCGGCGCCCTGGCCGTCGGAGTACGCCTGGAGCAGGAGTACCGACCCGGTCGCGGCCAGGTGCGCCGGATCGGAGTCGCAGGCACCGGCGCACATGTCTCGGACGAGCGAGGTCGTGCCCTGGGTGCCCTGCGTGCGCCAGAGCTCCGCGCCGTGCGCGGCGTCCTCGGCCTGGAAGTAGAGCGCGCCCCCGTACCGGGTGAACCCGGTCGGCGTGCTGCTGGCGGCACCGCCGTGGAGGTCGCCGAGCGACTTCGTACCGTCGGGCTCTCCGTCGGAGATCCACGGCTCGGCGCCCTCGCCCGCCCGCCTGGCCTGGAAGACGACGCGGTCACCGAACGGGACCAGCTCGACGGGGTTGCTGCCCTGGTCGCCGGGGTTGAGGTCGATGACGCGGTGGGTGTTGACGATGCTGCCGCCGGTGACCCAGAGCTCGTTGCCGGTGTCGGGATCGTAGGCGTTGAAGAACAGCTTGTCCCCGGCCTGGGTCAGCTCCCGAGGCAGCGAGTGTTCCAGCGGCTTGCTGTTCACGTTGGCGATCAGCTGGGTGCCGGCCTCGGTGCCGTCGCTGATCCACGGCTCGTTGCCCAGGGTGGCGTTGGCCAGGGCACCGAAGACGACCCTGTCGCCGAGCGCCGCGATCTCCTCGATGCCTGACGAGGCCCCCGGGCCCGTCGTGTTGATGTCCTCGACCAGGGCGGTCCCACTGGTAGAGCCGTCGCTGCGCCACAGCTCGCGGCCGGCCGAGCCGGGGCCGTCGGCGACGAGGAACAGCTGGGCGCCGGCCACCGTGAGGTGGTCGGGGCTCGAGGCGTTGGTGCCGGGATCGATGTCGGCGACCAGCGCGGTGCCCTGGGCCGTGCCGTCGGTCCTCCAGAGCTCGTCGCCGTGCACTCCGTCGGAAGCGACGAAGTAGACCTTGCCCCGGAAGGTGACGAGGTCGTGCGGCGAGGACCACCCCGTGCCGGGGTAGATGTCTCGCAGCACGTGGGTGCCGGCCGTGGAGCCGTCGCTGATGAGCAGCTCGCGACCCACGCCGGTCGCTTCACCGACGAGGACGACGCGGGACCCGAGGGTGGCGGACTCCCCGATCTCGGAGGAGCCGCTGCCCAGCAGGACGTCCTTGACCAGGTGCGGTGCCGCACCGAAGTCGGCGGAGGTCGCGGTGGCCGGGGCCGGGGCTGCGAGCAGGCCGAGGACCACGGCGCCGGCGACGGCTGTGGTGGTGGCGGTTGCGGTAGCGGTGCTGAGCTTCTTCATGTCAGGTGACCTTGATCTTGATGGAGGAGGAGTGCGACGAGCTGGCGCGGAGGCTGCCGGAGTAGGTGGCGCGCACGCGGTGGGTGCCCTTGCCGAGGGTCTTGGTGATGCGGACCCGGGCGCGGCCACCGGACAGGGTCGCGGTCCCGATGACCTTCGTGCCCTCCTTGAGGACGACCCTGCCGGTGGGCGTGGTGCCGGTGGCGCGGACGCGGACGCTCATCCGGACGCGGTGCCCGCGGTCGGCCGATCGGCCGACGGTGCGTCCGGCGGCGTAGGTCCTGGACGACCGGAACGTCCAGGCCCACAGCTCCGGACCGTGCACGCCGTCGTCGGCGGTGAAGAAGATCGTGTTGGCGATTCCAGCGAGGGATTCGGCGTAGGAGCTGCCGGTGCCGGGTCTCACGTCCTTGACGAGCACCGTGCCGCCCGTCGTGCCGTTGGTCTGCCAGAGCTCACGCCCGTGCGTCAGGGACCGCGTGCTGAAGAACAGGCGCCCGCCGGCGACCGTGAAGTAGCCGAGGACGCCGGACGGGTCGTCGAACGTCTTGACCAGGGAGGCACCCGCGCCGTCGGCATCGGTGCGCCACAGCTCGTTGTCGCCGCTGGGGCTCCTCGCGCCGAAGTACATCCGGCCGTTCATCGCGGTGAGGTCGTGCGGAGCGCTGCTGTTGGCCGCGTACACGATGTCGTCGACAAGCACCGTGTGGGGCGCTCCACCGATCTTGCCATCGGTGCTCCACAGCTCGGTGCCCGTGGTGTTCTCGTAGGCGTGGAAGAAGAGCCGCCCGCCGAGTCGGGTGAACCCGCTCGGGTGGCTCCCCAGGCTGCCCGCCCTCAACTCGGCGACCTGCTCGGTCGTGGTGCCGTCGGTACGCCACAGCTCGTCGTTGCCGGCCGTGCCGGCGGCCCGGAAGACCAGCCTGTTCCCGAGCACCGTGAACTCCTCCGCGTCGGAGTCGCCGCCGGGGTTGATGTCCTTCAGCAGATGGGTGCCTGCCGCGGTGCCGTCGCTGATCCACGGTTCACTGCCGTGGAAGTCGTCGGTGGCCTGGAACACGACTCGGTCGCCCAGGGCGGTGAGGGTGTGGACGTGCGGCTCGTCGCCGGGCCGGATGTCCTCGACCCTCGTCGTGGTCGAGGCGCTGCCGGTGGTCTTCCACAGGGCAGGATGCCCCGCGGCGTCCTCGGCCATGAAGAACAAGGCGGACCTCGTGGCGACGAGCTCGCTGGGTGACGCGGAGCCGACGCCCTTGACGATGTCGGCGACGATCCGCGTGCCGGACGCGGTGCCGTCGGTGACCCAGAGCTCGCGGCCACGGGTCGCGTCCTCGGCGGCGAAGTAGGCCTTGCCTCCGAGCAGCGCGAACTGACCCGGGTAGCCGTCGTCGGCGCCGGGGCCGATGTCCCTGAGGACCTTGGTGCCGGCGGTGGAACCGTCGCTGACCCACACCTCGTGCCCGAGCTTCGGGGTCGTCAAGGCGAACAGGATCCTCGAACCGAGCACCGTGATGCTCGACGGCTCGTCCCCATGAGGGCCGAGGACCGTCTCACGGACGAGGTGGGGCCTCGGCGAGAAGTCCGTGGCCGATGCGGGTGAGGGGATCGCGATGCCGCCGAGCACGACGGCGGCGCCGGCGAGGGCGGGGAGGAGGGTGCGCATGAGGATCGAGCCCTTTCGGGGTCTGGTGGGGTGGCAGGTCGAGGGCACGGTCAGGACCCGGTCGGGTCGGAGCCGGGGCGCGCGGGGGACAGCCCCCCGGTGCGTGGACGCACCAGGAGCAGCACGGCGACGCTGGTGATCGCGGCGAGGGTGACGACGCCGCTCTCGGTGGCCGTGTGGGCCAGCGCCACCGGGGTCACGATGACGACCAGGCCGGCGCCGTCGATGAAGAGGTTCACGGCGCCGTGGGCGACCGCGACCGGCCAGGTGCTGCCGGACCGATCCCGGAGCCAGGCGTAGAAGACGCCGGCACCGGTCAGGGCGAGGACGACGGTCGGAGCCACGACCCATCGGCTCCCCACGCTGTCGTAGGTGTCGGTCAGCAGGATCAGCGGGAGGTGGAAGAGCCCGTGGACGAACCCGACCGCGACCGCCGCTCGGGGGCGGTCGAGCACCATCTGCACGCGGGGCAGCAGGTAGCCGCGCCACCCGATCTCCTCGGCCATGCACAGCACCGTCAACATCGCGAGCCCGGCCATGACGTCGAGGAGCGCGTCGGGAACGTCGATCGAGGAGGGCTCCATGAACCGCGCGCTGCCGAGGAGGTCGGCCGCGCCGAACGGGATGACGAAGATGACGACGAAGGAGACCGCGACGGCGACCGGCCAGCTGCGCCGGCCGGAGGTCTGCAGACCCAGCGACGACCACAGCCGTCGTCGGGCGCCGCGCGGTGTGGCCAGGACGGTGATCAGCAGGACGGCGACGAGTGGGGTGACCAAGGTGAGCAGCGGGGTGGCGTTCGCGTGGGGCAGCGCCACGGCGATGCCGACGACCATCGCGGTCACGAGCCCGACGAAGGTGGCGGCTTCTCGGACCGGGCGATCCGCCGGATCGGGTCGGTGCTGGTCGGCCACCAGGGCGGGATCGGGGATGGTTCGCTGAGTTGTCATGCCCTGGAGTCTTGGGCGCGGAGGACCGGCGCCACATCGGGCGCAGGTGCCCCGCCGGCGGTCCTCGCGACCGAGTGATCGCCCTCCGCGCCTCCTCCTGCAGACCGATACGCCCCGGCGCCAGAGCCCCTAATCTGGGGCCGTGACCGACGCGGAGGAGCCCACGCAGTGGGCGCGGCCCCCGCAGGTGTGGGACTGGTGCCTGGCGCTCGCCGTAGCCGTCGTGGGCCTCTGGCTCCTGGCCGAGGCTCCCGCCCGGGAGGGTTACCGCACCGCGGACGCGACGGCGTACGCCCTGACCGCGGCAGGGTGTGCCGCGGTCGCCTGGTGGCGGCGAGCACCACTGGTGGCACTCGGCGCCGTCGGCGCCGTGACGACCGTGCTGACCGCTCGCGACCACCAGATCGACCTGTTCCCCTTCGTCATCACCGGCTTGCTCTACGTCGTCGCCAGCTACCGGCCGCGGCGCGAGGCCGCGATGGGCCTGGGGATCACGGCCGTCTTCCTGGCCTTCCTGTCGACCACCGACCCGGCCGACCTCGGCCTGGACGCCCTGGCGCAGACGGTCGTGATCTTCATCGGGGCGTGGGGGCTCGGCCGACTGGTCCGTGGGCGACGTACGACCCTGCACGCGCTGGTCTCGGAGGCGGAGCAGCGGGCCACGGCCGAGCGGGAGCTGGCCGCCGCCGAGCGCGACCGGCACCGCCTCGCCGTGATCGACGAGCGCCTGCGGATCGCCCGTGACGTGCACGACGTACTGGCCCACTCGGCCGGCATCGTCTCGGTCCAGGCGACCGTGGGCGCCCACCTGGCGGCCGACGACCCGGAGGCAGCGCGCCAGGCGCTCCTGACGATCAGCGACGTGAGCCGCTCCTCCATGCAGGACCTGCGGCAGATGCTGACGCTGCTGCGCGACGACTCACCGTCGGGGGGCTCGACCGAGGAGGCCAACCAGCCGGCTCGCGGGTTGGCCGACCTCGACCCCCTCCTCGAGACCTACCGGGGAGCTGGCCTCAGGGTCTCCAGCACCACCGTCGGCGTGGCCCGGGAGCTGTCGACCACCGAGGGGCTCTGCGCCTACCGCGTCGTCCAGGAGGCCCTCACCAACACGCTCAAGCACGCGCAGGCGACGGCCGCCGACGTGCGGCTCGAGTACGGCGACACCGAGCTCACAGTTCTCGTCGAGGACGACGGGCGAGGTCATGCGCCCGCCTCCGGCGGTCACGGCCTCACCGGGATGGCCGAGCGCACGGGACTCCTCGGCGGGCGGCTCACGGCCGGCCCGTCAGCCGGCGGCGGCTTCACCGTCAGTGCTTCCATCCCCTACGGCGCCGACCTGACGGAGGGCGAGCGGTGACCACCGCCGAGCGACCCATCCGGGTCGCCGTGGCCGAGGACCAGGCGTTGGTGCGCAGCGGCATCGTCGCCCTGATGGCCTCCGACGCCGACCTGGAGGTCGTGGGTGAGGCCGAGGACGGGCTGGCCGCGCTCGAGGTCGCCCGCACGGCCCGACCCGACGTCGTGCTGATGGACATCGGGATGCCCGGGCTCGACGGGGTGGCCGCGACGTCCCGCCTGACCAGCGACCCGGTCACCACCGACGTCAAGGTGTTGATCCTGACCACCTTCGACACCGACCAGCACGTCCACGCCGCCCTGCGTGCCGGCGCCAGCGGGTTCCTGCAGAAGGACGTGCGCGCGGCCGACCTCCTCCACGCGGTCAAGGTGGTCGCAGCAGGCGACGCCCTGCTCTCGCCCCGGGTCACCCGGCGGTTGATCGACCACTTCAGCCAGCAGGCGCCCGTCGACCAGGAGAGCCGGCAACGCATCGACCAGCTCACCCCACGCGAGCTCGAGCTGTTGCTGGCCGTCGCCCAAGGTCTGACCAACGCCGAGATCTCGGTGGCCCACCACATCTCGCTGTCCACGACCAAGACCCACGTCGGGAGCCTGCTGACCAAGCTGGACGCCCGCGACCGGGTACAGCTCACCATCCGCGCCTACGAGGCCGGATTGATGCGCCGATGACCGGCGCGCGAACGGGATTAGGGTGACGCCATGACGACCGACAAGTACACGCTGGACCGCATCGCCGGGCTCGAGGCGAAAGTCGACCACATGTACCGGCAGCTGACCGGCCAGGGTGACATCCACACCGTCATCCCCCCGATGGCGAACGCGGGCTCCGGGGTCTCCGAGGCCGTGCGCGAGGCCGCCCGCGGCGGCAACATGGCCGAGGCCATCCGGCTCCAGCGCGCCGAGACCGGCCAGAGCCTCAGCGAGGCCAAGGCCGCTGTGGCAGGCGCGGGCTAGCGGAGCGGCTGCCCGCTCACCACTCGTTCGCGGATCCGGCGTGGATCGAACGGATCGATGATGGGTGCTGTGCGACGAACATGACGGGGCCTTCCGAGGACGGCGCCAGACCGCCCGACCACCGACGAGTCGTGAGTGCCAGCCCGATCGACCGCGGGTCGGGGCTCCAGGTGGGTACCGGGCAGAACTCGCCACGACCGACCGACCGAACGAGGGCAGGGGACAGATGACGCCATCCCTGGCAGTCATGCGCGCTGAGCTGAACGCCGCGGTCGCGGGCGTCGAACCCGGGATCGACGCCGCCAACGAGCTGTGCCTGGCGTGCGTGGAGCTGTTCGAGGTCGACGGCGCAGCCGTGTCGATCGTCCACGAGGGTTCTTCGCGAGGGACTTTCGGGTCGAGCAACGAGATCAGCCGGCGCATCGACGAGTACCAGTTCACCTACGGCGTGGGCCCGTGCCTCGACGCCGTGGCCACCCGTAAGGCGGTCCTGGCACCCGATCTCGACTCCCCCCAGGAGTCACGGTGGCCGGGCTTCACCGACGCGGCGCTCGGCGACGGCGTCCGAGGCGTCTTCGCGATGCCGATGATGGTCACCTCGGTGTGCGTGGGCGCACTCGACCTCTTCCGGTGGGGACCCGGGCCCCTGGGCGAGGAGGAACTCGCCGGGGCGGCGATGGCTGCCAGGCTCGCGTCCCTGACGCTGCTGGACGCCCTGGCCGTCGACCGCAACAAGGCGGGTGACCTCGACAGCAGGCTCATGACCGACGGCGAGGACGCGTGGGGGCGGCTGGCCGAGATCGACCGGATCGAGGTCTACCAGGCCACCGGCATGTTGATCGCGCAGCTCGACGTCGACGCAGCGGAGGCCCTCGTGCGTCTTCGCGCGCACGCCGTCGCCACGGGCCAGACCGCCAGCCAGGTGGCGTGGAGCATCGTCGAACGACGCCTCGACCTCGAGCGAGACGACCAGCGCTGGACCGGAGGGACAGGCACGTGAACAGGACCAGGGAACACGACATCATCGGGGCCTTCGTCAACCTCTCGAACGAGCTGGCCGGTGGCTACGACATCATCGAGATGCTCACCACGCTCACCGCCCAGTGCGCCGACCTGCTCGACATCGCCTCCGCCGGCCTGCTGCTGGCCGACGGCGACGGCGTCCTGCACCTGGCGGCGTCGTCCTCCGAACGGACCCACGACCTGGAGACCTTCCAGATCCAGCGCAACGAGGGGCCGTGCCTCGACGCCCATCGGGACGGGAAGACGATCGTGGTCCCCGACCTCGCGGCCTCGACCAGCTGGCCCGGGTTCTCCGGGGCTGCACGCAAGGCCGGGTTCGTGTCCGTGCACGCCCTGCCGATGAAGCTGCGCGAGCAGACCATCGGAGCGTTCGGGTTGTTCGGCACCAGCGCCGGTCGCCTCGACGACGCCGACCTGGCGCTGGCCCAGGCCCTGGTGCACGTCGCCGGGGTGGCCATCGTCAACGAGGCAGCCGCCGCCGACCAGGCGACCGTCAGCGCCCAGCTCCAGCACGCCCTGAGCAGCCGCATCGTGATCGAGCAGGCCAAGGGCGTCCTGGCGCACACGGGTGACCTCGAGATGGGCGACGCCTTCACGGTGCTGCGCCGCTACGCCAGGGACCGAGGTCGCAAGCTGAGCGACGTCGCCCACGACCTCGTCCATCGGAGCCTGGACGGCAAGGCCGTCCTGGCGCACGCCCGGTCCCTGTCCATCCTGCCCTGACCCCACCGCTCCCTCGTCGAGGGTGGGTCGGGCCGCACAGGCCGGGACCAGGACCAGGACCAGGACCAGGACGAGCCGACCGCGGGACCTACCGACCGTCCACGCGACGGCGGCGGAGAAGCAGGAGCAGCAGGCCGGCCAGGAGCAGGCCGCCGCCGAGCAGCGGGACCCACCACGCGACGCGGGTGCCCGTACCGGGCAGCACGACGCCGTCCTGGGCGTCGTCGTCCGGATCGGGGGCCGGGGGGTCGGTGACGGCGTGCTGCGTGCACTGGTCGGTCCCGGGCACGCAGCCGGCACCAGAGGCGCCGGCCGCGCCGACCAGGCCGACCGTGTTGGTCACGTCGCCGTCGCCGTCGCCGTGCACCCGCACCGCGTAGGTGACGTGGACGACCTCGCGGGGTCGCAGCGTGCCCGAGAAGCGGAGCAGGTCCCCGGCCCGCCGCGCCCGGACCCGCGGGCTGTCGGACGTCGGACCCGAGACGAGGTCGGCGTCGTCGAGGACGTCGGCCATCCGGTCGACGGCGTCGACGGGAGCGGGAGCCGCGGCGGCGGCGCGCGTGCGGTTGCGCAGCGTCACCGTGTAGGTGACGACGTCACCGGGGCTGACCGTGGCACCGTCACCCGGGTCGGCCGTCTTGTCCAGGTCGACCCGCGAGACCGGGTTGGCCGTGCAGTCGGGTCGGAGCGGGTCGGCCGGGCGGCACCGGCTGGGCGACGTCTGCCCCGGCTCGAGGAGGTGGTTGCCGAGCACGCCGTCGCCGCTCCCGGGGGCGAGCAGGCGGACGACGTAGCGGACCGTGGCGTCCGCACCCGGCGCCAGCGTGCCGCCCACCCGCAGCGTGCCGGTGGCGCCCGGGTCGATGACCGTGAGGTCGGGGCTGCTCGAGCGCGGCGGCCCGACCAGCTCGGCGTCGTCGAGGACGCCGGTGAGGTCGTCGAGACGGTCGACCACGACGGGTCCCGTGCCGTCGTTCGCGAAGTGCAGGGTGTAGGTGACCCGGCTGAAGGGCGCGACCGGCGAGCCCGACGGCGGGTCGGCGGACTTCCAGTCGTCGAGGTCCCCGACCGCGTTGGCGGTCTGCGGCGGCGCGACCGGCACGCAGGGGCCGGCCGGTTCGCAGGTGACCTGGGGGACGTCGGGGGTGAGCCGGTTGGTCAGTGACCTGTTGCCACCGTCCGCTGCGCGGACCGTCACCTGGTAGCTGACGCTGACCCGGCCGCCGGGACCGACGGGCCCGGTCACCCGGAGCCGGTCGCCGGTGACGACGGCGGAGACCGCCGGGTCGGTGCTGGTCGGCGCGCGGGTCAGGTCGGCGTCGTCGAGGACGTCGGACAGGTCGTCGCCGCCGTCGATGCGGCCCGCCGCCGGCCCGTCGTTGGCCCAGACCAAGATGTAGGTGAGGACGTCACCGGGCTGCACCGGGGTGCCGCTCGGCGGGTCGACCAGCTTGCGGGGCACGACGTGCGGCAGCAGCGTGGTGACGCCGTCGGCGCAGTCGTCGTCGGTGCAACCGGGGACGCCCGCGGCGTTGACGAGACGGTGGTCGCCGAGGTTGGTGACCACGACGTGGTAGGTGACGGTCGCCGAGGCGCCCGGGGCCAGCGCGCCGCTCCAGGTGAGCAGCGTCCCCGAGACGGAGGCGGCCCCACTGGTCACGACGGGTGCACCGTCGAGGACGGCGTCGTCGAGGACGTCGTCGAGGTCGTCGACGAAGCCGGCGGGTGTCGCGGCCGGGTAGTCGACGGCCCCGTCGTTGGTGACGGTGACCTCGTAGGTGATCCGGTCGCCGGTGTCGGGGGTGGGATCGGTGACGGCGGCCTTGGTGACGCTGAGGTGGCGCACCGGGTTGGTCGTCCTCGACGGCTCGCAGTCGACCGGGTCGCCGGGCTGACAGGCCAGCGCGTTCTCCAGGACGTGGTCGCCCTGCTCCCCGATCGGCCTCACCCGCACCCGGTAAACCACCTGTGAGGTCGCACCGACGGGCACGGTGCCGGTCACGTCGAGACGGTCGCCGGCCCGCGTCACCACGAGACCGGGGTCGGCCTCGGGGGCACCCTCCAGCACGGCGTCGTCGAGGAGCCCGCTGAGGTCGTCGCTGGTCCCGACCTCGGCCGGGACGCCGCCGACGTTGGTGAACGCCAGCGTGTACGTCAGCACCTGGCCCGGTGAGACGGGACTGCCCGTGGCCGGGTCGACGGTCTTGGTCTGGCTCAGGCCGGAGCCGGGCACGCTCACCGCGGCACACGCCGTGGTGCCCGGGGCGACGTCGGCCGCCGGGACGCACGCGGCGTTGTCGACGTCCCGGTCGCCGTCGCCGGTGTAGCGCACGGTGTAGGTGACCACGGCGTCCTGGCCCGCGGCGAGGGCGCCGTCCCACGTCAGGGTCTCCGCGGCGAGCCGGGCCCGCCCGCGGGTGGCGGCGACGGAGCCGGGCACGAGCGTCGCGTCGTCGAGCACGTCGCCGAGGTCGTCGACGAAGGTCGCCGGTGCCGTCGCGGTCCAGTCGCCGGGCCCCGGGTTGGCGACGGTGACGGTGTAGGTGACCGTCTCCCCCCGCCGCGGCAGGGTCGTGCGGCTCGCCGTCTTGGTGATCGTCGTGCGTGGCAGCCGCACCTCGGTGGTGGCGCACGGGTCGGTGGTGCCGGCGCAGTCGGGGGCTGAGCCGGGGACCCCGTCGGGCGACCACGCGACGTTGCGGACGACGCCGTCGCCGCTGCCCGTCACGGTGACGGTGTAGCGGACCGTCACCGTCTCGCCGACGCCCAACGGACCGCTCCAGGTGAGCAGCGGGGTGGTGAGGACGGGGTCAGGCCCTCGGCTGGCGGTGACCGAGGTGAGGTCGAGCTCCGCGTCGTCGAGGACGCCGCTCAGGTCGTCGGCGATCCGGGCGGGGTCGCCCGAGGTGAACGCCAGGCCGCCGTCGTTGACCAGGGTGACGGTGTAGGTGACGTCGTCGCCCACGCGCGTCTCGGGCGTGGCGTTCGAAGCCTTGCTCAGCGTCAGGTGCCGCACCGGGTTGGTGGTGACCTCGGGCTCGCAGGGGTCGGCGTCGCCCGGCTCGCAGGCCAGGGCGTTGGTCAGCACGTGGTCGCCCTGCTGTGCCAGCGCCCGCACCGCGACCCGGTAGGTCACGGTGAGCGTCCCGCCGGCCGGGACGGCGCCCTCGACCCGGAGCGTCGTGCCGTCCACCGTCGCGGTCAGGCCGGTCTCGGCGACCGGCGGAGCGACGAGCGTGGCGTCGTCGAGCACGTCGGCGAGGTCGTCGGAGGTCTCGACCCGGGCCGGCGCGGTGCCGGTGTTGGTGAACGTCAAGGTGTAGCCGACCTGGTCACCGACCCCGACCGCCGTCCCCGAGGACGGGGCGACCGTCTTGGCGTGCGTCAGGTCGGAGCCGGCGAGGGTCACCGCGTCGCAGGCGGCACCGGGGTCGAGCGCGTCGTCCGCGGGCACGCACGCCGTGTTGTCGAGCTCGCGGTCGCCGGAGGCGAGGTAGCGCACGGCGTAGGTGATGGTGGCGGTGTCACCCGCGGCCAGAGGTCCGCTCCAGCCGAGGGTGTCGCCGCTCACCGTCGCGCCCCCGGTGACCGAACCGGGGACGAGGTCGGCGTCGTCGAGCACGCCGGACAGGTCGTCGAGGAGCGTCGCCGGGTGTGCCGCGGTGAAGTCGCCGGGTCCGACGTTGTCGACCGCGACGGTGTAGGTGACCACCTGGCCGGTGGCGGTGACCTCGGTCCGGTCGGCCGACTTGGCCACGGCCAGCTTGCCGAGCTCGTCGTCGACCGTCGCGCACGGGTCGGTGGTCGCGGCGCAGTCGGGGGTGGGGCCGGGCGTCCCGGGGTCGACCGGGGCCCACGCGACGTTGGTGACCCTGCCGTCGCCCCCGCCGCGGAGCACGACCTCGTAGGTGATCCGGACGGTCTCGCCGGCGGCGAGTGGGCCGCTCCACCGGATCCGCGGCCGCTCGTAGGTGGGGGCGGGGCCCTGGCTCGCCCGGGCGACGCCGGCAAAGGCGGCGTCGTCGAGGACCGCCGTGAGGTCGTCGACCAGGGCGGCGGGTGCGGCGCCCGTGTAGTCGCCGGTGCCGTCGTTGGTCAGCCGGAGCGTGTAGGTGACGGTGTCACCGGGCGCGGCGTCGGCGGTCGCGCTGGAGGTCTTGGTCAGGCTCAGGTGGCGGACCGGGTTGGTGGTGACCGTCGGGTCGCACGGGTCCGGGTCACCCGGCTGGCAGGCCAGCGCGTTGGTGACCAGGTGGTCGCCCTGCTGGGCGAACGTCCGCACCCGCACCTGGTAGCGCACCGTGAGCGTGGCGCCCGTCGGGACGGTGCCCGTGACCGCGAGCCGCTCGCCCCCGGCGTCGGGGACGACCGTCAGGCCGGGGTCGGCGGTGACGGAGCCGAGGTCGAGGTCGGCGTCGTCGACGACGTCGGCGAGGTCGTCGACCGTGTCGACGTCCGCGTCGGCGGGCCCGACGTTCTCGAAGGTCAGCGTGTAGGTGAGGACCTGACCCTCCCGGACCGCCGTCCCGTTGCGCGGGTCGACCTGCTTGGCCTGACGCAGGCCCGCGCCGGGCGTGCGCACGACACGGCACGCGTCGGCCGGGTCGAGCGCCTCGGCGGCCGGGACGCAGGCCCGGTTGTCGACGACGTGGTCGCCGGTCGCGTTGTCCTCGTAGGTCAGGGTGTAGGTGACGGTGGCGGACTCACCGGACGCGAGCACGCCGCTCCAGTCGAGCGTCGTGCTGGTGAGGACGGCCGTGCCGGTGGTCGTGGTGATCGACCCGGCGTCGAAGGACGCGTCGTCGAGGACGTCGGCGAGGTCGTCGCTGAACGTCGCCGGGTGGCCGGCGGTGTGGTCGCCGGGGCCCACGTTGCTGACGGTCACGGTGTAGGTGATCTTGTTGCCCGCCGCCGGCAGCTGCGCCCGGTCGGAGACCTTGCGCAGCGTGAGCTTGGGCAGGTCGGTGGACACCGAGTCGCACGGCACGACCGCCGTCGCGCAGTCTGGCGTGGGCCCGGGGGTGCCCGGTCCGGGTTGCCAGACGACGTTGTCGACGTGGCCGTCGCCCCCACCGGTCAGGCGCACGGTGTAGGTGAGGGTGACCTCGTCGCCGGCAGCCAGCGCGCCGGACCACCGCAGCCGCGGGGCGGCGTACGACGTGGTGCCCGACGACGCGGTGGCCGTGCCGTCGAAGGTCGCGTCGTCCAGGACGCCGCCGAGGTCGTCGACCAGGCGGGCCGGGTCGAGTGCCGTCCAGTCGCCGGTCCCGTCGTTGCGGGCGGTGACGGTGTAGGTCACCTCGTCGCCGGGACCGGCGTCGACGGAGGCGTCGGAGGTCTTGGTGAGGTCGAGGTGGCGCACCGGGTTGCGGGTCGTCTCGGGTGCGCAGCCGGCCGGCTCGCCAGGGGCGCAGGCCAGGACGTTGGTCAGCTCGTGGTCGCCCTGGGCCGCCCACTCGCGCACCCGGACGCGGTAGGTGACCGTCCGCGACGCACCGGCCGGCACCTGGCCGCTGATCTCGAGGCGGTCACCGACGACGGTCGCGGTGAGGCCGTCGTCCGCCTCGACGGGGCCCTCGAGCACGGCGTCGTCGAGGACGTCGGCGAGGTCGTCGCTGGTGTCGACGTCGGCCGTGACGCCGCCGACGTTCTCGAAGGTCAGGGTGTAGGTGAGCACCTGGTCGACCTCGACCGGCGTCCCCGACGCGGGGTCGACGTCCTTGGCGTGGCGCAGGCCCGAGCCGGGGACGGCGACGGTGCGGCAGGCGTCGGTGGGGTCGAGGGCCTCGGTCGTCGGCACGCACACACGGTTGTCGAGCTGGCGGTCGCCCAGGCCGGTGTAGGCCAGCCGGTAGGTGACGGTCGCCGACTGGCCGGCGGCCAGCGCCCCGCTCCACCGGAGCTCCGGTGCGGTGAACGCCGCCTGCCCACGGGTGGCGGTGACGGCGGTGGGCGCCTGGGTGTCGTCCAGGACCGCGGAGAGGTCGTCGACGAAGGTGGCGGGGCGGGCGACGGTGTAGTCGCCGGGGCCGGCGTTGGTCACGGTCACCGTGTAGGTGAGGGCCTGACCGACCGCCGGGAGCTGGGTGCGGTCGGCGGTCTTCGAGACCTGCAACCGCGGCAGCCGGAACGTCTCGGTGTCACAGGGCACACCGGCGTCGGCGTCGCACGGGGGTGTCGTGCCGGTGCCGCCCTGGGGCGGCGCGAAGGCCGTGTTGCGCACGACGCCGTCGCCGCCGCCGGAGACCTCCACGGTGTAGGTGAGCACGGCCGCGGCGCCGGCCGGGAGCGGGCCGCTCCAGGTGATCCGCGGCTCGTCGTACGCCGCCGCGCCGGCGGGCGCCCCGTCGACCGTGACGGAGGCGTCGCCGCCGTACTCCGCGTCGTCGAGGACGCCGGTCAGGTCGTCGACCAGGCGGGCGGGGTTGTCGGCGGTGAAGTCGCCGGTGCCGGTGTTGGTCAGGGTGACCGTGTAGGACACGGTGTCGCCGACCCGGGTGGCGACGGTCGCGGTCGACGTCTTGGCCACGGCGAGCCGGGGGGTGCGGACCGGGGCGTGGTGGTCCTCGACCTCCCCGCCGGCAGCGGCGCCGTCGGGCGACGGTGCGGCGACCGTGCCGGGGTAGAGCCGGAAGCGCGCCACGGTCGGCTGGGTGGTGGTGACCCTGCCGAAGGTGAGGTCGAACGTCTGACCGGCGGCGCCGGCGGGGACCGGGACGGTGACCCGCTCGTCGGCGTCGAACGTGCCCGACCGGTCGAGGTCGACCCACCCGGCGAGGGTGGCGGCGCTGGCGGTGGCGTTGGTGACGGTCACGCTCGCAGCGGCGGCCACACCGGTGGTGAGGGTGAGCGGCGCGACGCCGTCCTCGTCGTCGGTGCGGTTGGTGTCGTCACCGTCGGCCGCCGGCGTCGGCTGGCCGTCGCCGTCGAACTCCGAGGAGGCGCCGAGGCGCAGGTCGGGGGTCACGGTGTGGCGCGGGCCGCCGGCGGCGAGCGTGGTCGCGTAGCTGTCGGGGGCGTCGCCGTAGTCGTCGCACGACGACTCGACGGCGACGTCGCCGTCGCCGTCCACCCCGAAGCCCGAGTTGGCGAAGCCGTTCCAGGCGATCTCCGGGGCGGTCTGGTCGCGGAACCAGACCTGGAAGCGCTGGGTCGGCTCGAAGTTGCCGGACACGGTGCCGGCGAACCGCACGTACGACGCGTCCTGGGTGACCGTCACCCGGCTGCCCGGCGTGACGGCGTGACCGGTGAGGTAGGCCGGTCGGATGGCCGCGCGCTCGCCCGTGTCCAGGTCGCTGAACGTCCACACGCCGTTGACCGCGATCGGCGTGGACGTCCCGGCCTCGAAGAACGAGTAGCGCAGCGTGCCGCCGCCGCCCGGCAGGTTCCAGCCGGCGTCGTCGGTCGTGCCGATCGCCAGGCCGCCGAGGGTCACCCGTCCGCCGGTCACCTCGAGGCGCATGTCGACCGGACGACCGCGGACGACGGTCACGTCGCGGTAGAGCCGTTGCGCGGGCGCGGTGTCGGTGCCGCCGGTGACGGGCCCGAAGTCCTGGAAGGTCATCGCGTAGTACGGCTCGGTGACCGCGCTGCACGCAGCCGGCGTGACCAGGCGCTCCACCAGCACCCGGTGGTCCTCGACCTCGCCGTCCACCGCGGGACCGGTCGGGGTGTGCAGCGCCGCGGCGTCGGTGGCGTAGCGGACCCGGAGGTAGGTCCGGATGCCCGGAGGGTTGGCGGCGCCGGGGAAGGTGAGGTCGTTGCTGCCGGTGGTGACCGGGCGCGCGTCGGCCACCCGCTCCCCCGGGTCGGCGAAGTCGCCGTCCTGGTTCCAGTCGACCCACACACTGGCGAACCCGGCGGCAGACGCGTCGACCCGGACCGTGTTGCCGACCGGCTGCAGGGTGACCGGGTCGATGCCGGTGCGGATCGTGGCGCTGGGGTAGCCGAGCGCCGGGTTGACCGCGACGCCGTCCTCGTCGTCCGGCGCGCCGGTGGTGTCGTCGCCGTCGGCCGCGACCGAGGGTCGGCCGTCGCCCTCGTAGTCGACCGTCGCACCGAGACGCGCCGCGCCCCGCCCGTGGACCGGCCCGTCGGACGCGAGCACGGTGCCGTAGGTGTCGGGTGCGTCACCGAAGTCGCAGACCGCCCCGAGGGCGATGTCGTCGATGGCGAGGTCGTTGCCGCTGCCACCCGGCGCGTTGTTCGCCAGCTCGAGCCGCACGGTCGGTCGCGTCGCGGTGAATGCGAGGCTGAACTTCTTCCACTGCGGGATGGTGGTCGACGGGAGGCCGCCGGTCGACACCTCGGAGAGCGCGGCGCCGGTCTCGGGGTCGACGACCCGGAAGGTGACGTTGGGCAGGATCCCCGTCGTCCGGTTGAGCGCGTTCAGGATCCACGCGGAGAAGTCGTAGCGGGTGCCCGGAGCCAGTCCGGTGAAGGTCTTGGCGAAGAACCGGCCCGGCTCGAACGCCGCGTTGATGACCATCATCCGGCCGTTGGTGTCGCCCGGGGTGTGGTCCTGGGTGGTGTGCCACCAGCTGCCGGCAGCCCCCGGCAGCTGGGCGAGCAGGCCGTAGTCGCCGTCGTTCACGGCGGCCGAGCCCTCGTAGAGGTACGTCGTCTGGCCGGCCGGCAGCGGCGGACCGTAGCCGGTGCCGGTGCCGAAGTCCTCGAGGAACGGGTCGGTGCAGGAGGTCGGCGGCGCCACGGCCACCGTGGCGAGCGAGTCCTCGACCTCGCCGTCGGGGGCGGGGCCCTGCGCGCGTTCGTCGACGGTGGTGGCGGCCGTGTCGGCGAGGGCGGCCGTGGTGAGCCGCAGCCGGACCACCGGGCGGGCACCGTCGGCGGCCGGCGGGAGCCCGGTCCAGCCGAGCGTGGCACTCGTCGCGCCCGCGGGCACCGCGACACTGGCCGCCTCGGCTGCCTGGAACGTGCCGTTGGCGTTGGTGTCGATCCAGCCGAGGAGGGTGGCCGCACTGCCCGTGGCGTTGCGCAGCGGCACGTCGACCGAGGCGGTCGACGCGCCGGGGGTGACCACCACCGACGGCAGCGCGTCCTCGTCGTCGACCCCCGCGGTGTCGTCGCCGTCGGCGGCGGCGCTCGGCAGGCCGTCGGCCTCGTCGTCCACGCGACTGCCGAGCATCAGCGAGGACGTGTCGGCGTCCGCGTCGTGGTCGGCGATGCGGTGCCGCGGACCGTCGCCGGCCAGGCTCGTGCCGAAGGACTCCGGGGCGTCGCCGGAGTCACGGGGCACCGGGGCGCAGGCGAAGAGCTGGAAGTCGTCGAAGCTCATCCAGGCCTGGGTCGCGGTGGCGCCGTTGCCGGCCGGGGCGGCGTTGCGGGCCTCGACCCGGAGGTAGGGCCAGGAGCGGGCCGGGGTGAACGCGAAGGTCGCGATCCGCCACTGCGCCCGCGTGCCGGCGGCCGCGGGCGCCACGGTGGGGGTGACGGCCAGGGCCTCGGTGTTGTCGGGGGTGGGTGCGACTGCGGTGCCGCCGGCGATGGAACCGACGTTGCGGTCGCCGACCCCGAGCAGCTGCAGGTAGCCGGAGCCGAGTCGGGAGTACCCGCCTGCGCCCATCGAGAAGAAGCCGACGTAGCGGGTGCCGGGGTCGAGGGCCGAGACCAGGGTGTTGGTGGCACCCTCGCCGGCGTCGGGGTTGTTGCCGAAGCCCCTGGAGGTGTGGCCGCCGAGGAACCCGTAGCCGTCGGCGCCGGACCGGAACGGCATCGTCCCCTGGACCGGTCCGGAGTCGAAGGTCGGTGCGAAGACGTGGTACTGCCCGCCGGTCGGGTGCGCGTCGTACCAGCTGCGGGCGAAGTTGATGCTGTTGGCCGAGCTGTTCTGGAACTCGCCGGTCCGGGACTCGAAGGACGGGTTCTGGATCGTCGTCACCGGCTCCGGGACCGAGCCCGGCGGGCACTGGTCGAGGGCCGCACCGCGGGCGTCGAACAGCTCGCGGGCGTGGTCCTCGACCTCGCCGTCCGGAGCGGCGCCCGACGGTGTCGTGGCCTGGCCGGCGGCGCTCGTCAGCCGGAACCGGGCGTGGCTGCTGCCGGGCACGAACGCCGCCCCGGTGGGCACGCTGTAGGTGAGCCGGTTGACGCCGTTGGTCACCGCGGTGTCGGCGAGGACCTGCTCCGTCGGCTCGAACACCCCGTCGCGGTCGAAGTCGATCCAGCCGTTGAGGAACCCGCTCCCGGCGACCGTCACGAAGACCGTCTCCAGGCGACCCGGCACGGAGACGTCGGCGCTGAAGGTGACGCCGTCCTCGTCGTCGACGCCGGCGACGTCGTCACCGTCGGCGGTGGCGGACGCGGGTCCGTCGGGCTCGACGTCGACCCGGGCACCGAGCATCGGGCTCGCCACGTGGGTGGCGGGGTTGCGGCCGGGCGTGGCGTGGCGGGCGCCGTTCCCGGCCACCGTCGTCCCGTACGACGCCGGCGCGTCGCCGAGGTCGAGGAGGGCACGGTTGGTGACCGTGCACCGGATCTGGTCGCTGACGCCGGGCGCGATCGTCACCGAGGCGCGATCGTCGCCGGGCACGGACGGGTCGGGGACGCCGTTGCGCAGGCAGGACCAGGTGTTGTCGTAGTCGGCCAGGGAGGCACCGGACCCCGGCGTCGGCTGCTCCGCGAGGGTGAACGACGCGCCGGCGTTGCTCGAGGCCACGACGACCGGGCCTGTCGTGGCCGAGTCGGTGCTGCCGGTGCTGGCGCTGCCGAGGACCGCTCCGGACGGCGAGGTCACCGAGACGTCGAACGAGTCGACGGGCCGGGTACGGCCCTCGACGCGCTTGACCACCTCGATCGACGAGGTCTGGATGCCGAAGGCGATGCCTGAGCGGGCGTTGGTCAGCCAGCGGAGCGAGAAGGTCGTCGGCGCATCGGCCGAGACCAGGACGGAGGTGGACTTGGCTCCCTGCGTGCTCGCGGTGCCCGATCCGACACAGGAGACGGTGGTGGTGCCGAGCCCGGTCATCGAGGCGGGCTTGCAGCCCTTCGCGCCCTGGTCGTACAGGACGTCGAGCAGGCTGAGCGGCTTGTCGGAGGTCCAGCGCAGCGACTCCGCCGCCGCCGCGACGTTGTCCTCGGTATCGGTGGCGACGAAGGAGTAGGACGAGAGGGCCGCCCCGGCCGCGTCCCGCACCGTGATGTCGCTGAGGGTGACGTCGAGCCCAGCGGCGGCCCGGCTGAGGCTGTAGAGGGACGGCCTGCCCTCGATCCCGGCGTAGCCCTCGGTGCCGAAGGCGAAGCGGGTCTCGATCGGGGTGGCGCGGGTCTCGACCGCGACGTCCGCCCGTCCGGGGACCGGGCGGGTGGTGATCGTGTAGGAGATCGTGTAACCGCCGGGCAGGGTCGCGGTCATCTGCTGGCCGGCGTCGGTGCGCGCCGTCGCGTCGCTGTAGCCCGCCATGTCGAGCCAGCAGATGGAGTCGGCGAAGTCCCCGCTCGTCGCGTAGCTGCACCCCGTGGCATCGGCGCGGGCAACGGAGCCGGACCTCGTCGGACCGCGCTCGCCGGGTGTCGTGGGGGCCGCCGGCCCCGTCTCGGTCTCGGTCTCGGTCTCGGGCGCCGGCTCGTCTGCAGGCGCTGCCCCGTCGGGGACGACCGGGTCGGAGACGCTCTCGGACGTGGGAGCGTCGGAGGTCGGCGCAGGCGCGAGGTCGTCGGCGTGGGCCGAGAAGGTCAGGACGCTGAGGACCAAGGTCGCGGCCAGGGCAGCGGGGAGGCCGGTCCTGAGCAGCTGTCGGTGATCACGCATGTGCTGGTTCCTGCTCTCCCATGCGCCCTGTTGCGTGGGAGCACGCGGGCGGGGCGGCAGCACGCGTGCCGGGGGGCAGCGGCTGTGACGGTGGGGCGGGGGGACGGGACGTGCCCGGCCGCTCGCAGGCGATGGGCGACGGGGTCATGGGTCTGGTCTCGCCGTCAGCCGCGCTCGAGCAGGCCGCGGCGTGCGGTCGCGGTGCAGGAGTAGCTGCCCTCGGGCAGGTCGACCCGGGCCTGCCAGGCCTGCTGCCGACCTGGTCGTACGTCGTCGATGGTGACCACCTTGCGCGCGACGATCGAGCCCGACTCGGTGAGCCAGGACGCGGTGACGACGTAGTCCCAGGCCCGCTCGGCCGTGGAGCTGTCGACGTGGCCGCGGACGAGGTGGCGACCGCCGGCGCGGGGCCGCGTGCACCGCTCGATGACGACGTCGTCGACGGCCGCCGCCGAGCGGTCGAGCGCGGGCGGCTCGGGCAGGTCGCCAGGACCGAGCACGGGCGCCTCGGTGCCGCCGGGGTCAGCGACGGCGGACGTGCTCGGCGAGGAGGGGGCGGGGGTGGGTCCGCCGTCGCGGTCGTCCGCGGAGCAGGCCGCCGTCGCCGTCCCCAGGAGGACGGCGACGGCGACGAGCGCACGCGGGCTCACGCTCGGGTCACGACCGGCCGGCGACGGGACGACGGCGGCGACCGACGCCGGTGAGCACGGCCCCGACCAGCAGCAGCCCGAGGGCCACCGGCAGCCACACCCGTGCGGGGCCGCCGGTGTCGGGGAGGCCGCCGGCGTTGTCGTCGGGGTCCTCGTCGGCGGGGTCCGTCACGACCGGGTCGTCGCCCTCGACCTTGATGTCGAGCGTCGAGCGGTAGGTGTTGCCGCCCGTGTCGCGCACGGTGTAGTCGATCGACGCGGTGCCGGTGTAGCCCAGCACCGGGGTGAAGGTGATCGTGCCGTCGTCGTTGACGACCCAGGTGCCGACGCCGGGGCGGGTGTGCTCCTTCACGCACCGCGCCCTGGCCTCGCTCCCGGGACGGACCTTGCCGGACGCCGATCCCGGCACCAGGCAGACGGAGCCCGGCACCAGCTCCTCGCCCGGGGCGGCGACGTCGTCGTCGAGCACCGGCACGGTGACCGGGTCGCCCGGGGTGGTGACCGCCTTGTCGGGCAGGGCCTCGCCCGGAGGTCCGACGGTGACCTTGACCGTCGCGGTGACCTCGGTGCCGTTGGCATCGGCCACGACGTAGTCGAGCGGGGTCGCCCGACCGACGAAGCCGTCCTCGGGCACGAACCGGACCTTGCCGCCGGCGACGACCTTCCAGGTGCCCTCGCCGGGCACCACGACCTCGGTGACCGGGTCGCCGGTCGCCGGGTCGACGAGTCGCAGGGTGGTCGGGTCGAGCGGCACCGACGGGTCGCCGGGGGTGTCGTTGCCGAGCACGTCGACGGTCACGGGAGTCTCGTACGGCGTGGTCCCCCGGTCGTCGACGGCGTCGGGGTCGATCGGCGTGACCGTGATCGTCAGCGTCGAGCCCGTGGTGTTGCCGTTGCTGTCGGTGACCTCGTAGTCGACCGGGGTCGCCGGGCCGGTGAACCGCGGCTCGGGGTCGAAGGTGACGGCGCCGGTGACCGGGTCGATCGTGTAGGTGCCCTGCCCGGGCACCGTCAGCGTCTTGCCGCCGGCGGTGGCGTCGGGCGAGGTGAACACGACGGTCGCAGGGTCGAAGCTGCCGGGCGTCCCGTCGGCCAGCGGGCCGGGGGTGTCGTTGGGCAGCAGCGGCACGGTGACGTCGGTGTTCTGCGGGGTCTCGCCGTCGTCGGGCTCGGCCTGCGGGCCGGGCCGCACCGTGACGACCAGGGTGGCCGTGTCGGTGGTGCCGTTGTCGTCGGTGATCTCGTAGGTCACGGGAGCCGTGGTCCCGGTGTAGCCGGGGGCCGGGGTGAAGGTGACCGTGCCGTCGGTGTTGATCTGCCAGGTGCCCTCAGTGGTGGCCAGGGTCTTGCCGCCGTTGGTGGCCTGCCCACTGGTGAACACCGTCGCCGACGGCACCAGCGGCGCCGTCGGGTCACCGGCATCGTCGTCGGTCACCGCCGGCAGCGTCACCGGGGTCTCGAACGGCGTGCTCGCGGTGTCGTCGTTGGCCACCGGGCTGATCGGCGCCACCGTGATCGTGATCGTCGAGGACACGTCGTTGCCGTTGGCGTCGGTGACCGTGTAGGTCACCGGCGTCGCGACGTCGGTGAACTGCGGCTCGGGATCGAAGGTGACCTCACCGGAGACCGGGTCGACGGTGTAGAAGCCCTCGCCCGGCACCGTCAACGTCCGGCCGCCGTCGGAGACCGTGCCCGGGTTGCCCGCGGCCAGGAACCGCACCGAGGTCTCGTCCCAGCTGCCCGCCGTACCGTCGGCCAGCAGACCCGGGGTGTCGTTGGTCAACGGGTCCACCGTCACCTCGACGTCCTGCGGCGTCTCGTCCTCATCCGGCGTCGCCGACGGACCCGGACGCACCGTCACCGTCAGCAACGCCGTGTCGGTCGTGCCGTTGTCATCGACGATCCGGTACTCCACCGCCGGCGTCGTACCGACGTAGCCCGCCACCGGGGTGAACGTCACCGTGCCGTCACCGTTGACCTGCCAGGTGCCCTGAGCGGTGACCAACGTCTTGCCACCCGCAGCCGCCTGCCCGCTCGTGAACACCGTCGCCGACGGCACCAACGGCGCCGAGGGCGCCCCCGCCGCGTCATCGGTCACCGCCGGCAACGTCACCGGGGTGTCGAACGGCGTGCTCGCCGCGTCGTCCTCGGCCACCGGGCTGACCGGCGTCACCGTGATCGTCACGGTCGAGGTCGCGTCGTTGCCCGCCGTGTCGGTGACCGTGTAGGTCACCGAGGTGGCCTGGGTGGTGAACTGCGGCTCGGGGTCGAAGGTGATCTCACCGGTGACCGGGTCGATCGTGTAGACGCCCTGCCCGGGCACCGTCAGCGTCTTGCCGCCGTCGGACACCGTGCCGGGGTTGGGTCCTGCGGGGAAGACGACCGACGTGAGGTCGAAGGTCTCGCCGTCTCCCGGGGTGTCGTCGTCGACGACGTCGACGGTGATGTCGACGTCCTGCGGCGTCTCGTCCACGTTCGGCTCGGCGAGCGGGCCCGCGGCGACGCGCACGCTGAGGAACGCGGTGTCGGTGGTGCCGTTGTCGTCGGCGATCCGGTACCCGACGGGGGCCGTCATGCCGGTGTAGCCGGGGGCCGGGGTGAAGGTGACCGTGCCGTCGGTGTTGATCTGCCAGGTGCCCTCAGTGGTGGCCAGGGTCTTGCCGCCGTTGGTGGCCTGCCCACTGGTGAACACCGTCGCCGACGGCACCAGCGGCGCCGTCGGGTCACCGGCATCGTCGTCGGTCACCGCCGGCAGCGTCACCGGGGTCTCGAACGGCGTGCTCGCGGTGTCGTCGTTGGCCACCGGGCTGATCGGCGCCACCGTGATCGTGATCGTCGAGGACACGTCGTTGCCGTTGGCGTCGGTGACCGTGTAGGTCACCGGCGTCGCGACGTCGGTGAACTGCGGCTCGGGATCGAAGGTGACCTCACCGGAGACCGGGTCGACGGTGTAGAAGCCCTCGCCCGGCACCGTCAACGTCCGGCCGCCGTCGGAGACCGTGCCCGGGTTGCCCGCGGCCAGGAACCGCACCGAGGTCTCGTCCCAGCTGCCCGCCGTACCGTCGGCCAGCAGACCCGGGGTGTCGTTGGTCAACGGGTCCACCGTCACCTCGACGTCCTGCGGCGTCTCGTCCTCATCCGGCGTCGCCGACGGACCCGGACGCACCGTCACCGTCAGCAACGCCGTGTCGGTCGTGCCGTTGTCATCGACGATCCGGTACTCCACCGCCGGCGTCGTACCGACGTAGCCCGCCACCGGGGTGAACGTCACCGTGCCGTCACCGTTGACCTGCCAGGTGCCCTGAGCGGTGACCAACGTCTTGCCACCCGCAGCCGCCTGCCCGCTCGTGAACACCGTCGCCGACGGCACCAACGGCGCCGAGGGCGCCCCCGCCGCGTCATCGGTCACCGCCGGCAACGTCACCGGGGTGTCGAACGGCGTGCTCGCCGCGTCGTCCTCGGCCACCGG